>JAFROW010000009.1 GCA_017429505.1 Clostridia bacterium
GCCTTAATATTATCTTTTAACATAATAGTTACCTCCTTTACAAAGGATTATATACTATATATTCCGTTGCTACAAGCAACGCATATTAACATTCAGGAATGCAACGATTATTTACAACTTTTTCTTACTCATTAATTGTAAGTTATCTTTAAGATTTATTTTGCATTGTGTATTAAAAAATTATATTTACTTGCATGTCTTAATTCATCTGTCATAATAGACATAAGTAATGTATAACTTTCTCCACTTGGCATTGTTCCCATTATCTTTCTATATTTTGTAACTGCATTTAATTCACCAAACAAAGCTTTTTCCAAATTTTCTTCATAACTTAAATTTGCGTCTAAGCTTGGTGTAGATATGTCTTGAGTTATTATTTGACCTGTAAAATCATAATATAACTTTCTTAATATTTGATTGTGTTTTCTTTCATCATTCCTTATACTTCTAATAATTTCTTTATCTTTTTCTGTTGGTGCTTGTTTTATTAAATTATCATAAAACAATTCATCCTCTCTTTCATCTCCTACAGATTGTCTAATTAGCTCTATTGCTTGATTTAATGTTATTATTTCATCACTATACATATTAGTCTGACTTACATTTCTGTAATCATAGTCACCTCTGTAGTTGTAAATTCCATAATATGGATTCATATTATAATCTGGAAACATTTTCAATTCCTCCTTTTGATTATAATATGCATATTTAACATTAATTGATATTAGTTATCTTTAACATTATTAGTAAGATATACTGACAAATTCCCATTAGTATCATATGTTGCTAAAAAAATATTATCTATTTTAGTAATTCCTTGTTTTTGCAAAGCTTCATTTAGCCATAATTTATCTAGTTTAAGCTCTTTTAAATTTTCTTCCATTACTTTTCCGTCTAATATTAAATTGGTATTAATACTATCTTCGTTAGGCTTTATATTAAAATCACTTGCATTTGCTGGTCTTTTATCACTATAAGGTAGAAAACTTATTTTTCCATTTTCCTCTAGCAATGCAGTTTTTATATCACTTAAATTAAAGTATCCATTTGTTCTACTTTGTGATAGAAATTCGTTTAAATCAATTTTTGCTTTTTTAAAATTTTCTTTAAATAATGTTCCATTATCATATAAGATTAAAGTTTTCCCTGAAAATATTGGTCTTAATTTTACAGATTTCATATTAATAAAAGATATAAGTAAAGTAACTATTGCATAAATAACCATCGCAATTAGTGGCTGCATAAAGTTATCTTCTAATGATGTAGCCATTTCAGCTGCAATAGATCCAATAGTTATTGCAATTGTAAAATCAAAAATACTCAATCCTGACATTTCTCTTTGACCAACCATTTTTGTTAATATAAATAAAACTATTATTGAGCCTAATGATAAACCACTAATTTTTAATATCTCCATAAATTCTCCACCTTAGTTTTTATTTATATTTTTTGCTTTTATAATTTTAATATTCAAAATTATAAGATTTTATATATTATTAACAAAAAAATAAATGCCACATAAAATATCACAAGGAGGTTTAGAATATGCCAAATTGTGAATTTGTAACATTTATTTCTATTTTAGCATGTAGTATTGCTAAAGATAAATCTCCTGAAGAATTAGCAACCTTATCTGCAATCTTTGTTCAATTACGGAGATACATTAGCAACACTTGCAACTTTAGATGCAAATAATAATTGTAATTAAAATTGTAAGTTATTGTTTCTTTCTTGTTAAGCAAATCCCAACTACTGAACCTATAAAAACTAATGGTGCTATTCTTACAAATAGCCATACAAAACTATGAACTCCAACTCCTAATACTGCTAATTCAGTATCATTGTAATCCCATTCCATATAAGTATTTCCTAATGTTGTTAGACTAATGAAAATAAGTATTAAAATTATACATATAGATATAAATAGCCAATGCCAAATTTTTCTCTTAGTTTCTTTTTTCTGTGATAGTTGTAAATTTATTATTTCTAACTTTTCAGCTATTTCTTTTAGTGAATCTTCCTTTTGCTCTGTAATTTTTTCTCCAAGTAATGTACTAACTGGTGTGTCTAAAGCTTCAGATAAGGAAACTAATAATTCAGAATCAGGAACAGATAACCCTTGTTCCCATTTTGAAATTGTTTGTCTAACTACATTCAATTTTATAGCCAATTCTTCTTGTGAAAGACCTTTTGATTTTCTAATAGTCTTTATATTATCTTTTAACATAATAGTTACCTCCTTTACAAAGGATTATATGATAAACCTTCCGTTGCTACAAGCAACGCATATTAACATTTGATATATAACTTAGCCTCAGCGATAACTTACTATTTTGATGTCATTAATTAAAAAATGGTATTATGATAAAAAATGATAATATCAATCCAATTATAATGCTAATAATCATATTTTTCGGCTTTACATATAAGACTATACAAGTTCCAACAAATATAATTAAATCAAGTATGCTTTTAAAATCAAAATACCATTGACCTATACTGAAACAAAATGAAAACATAATAAAAAGAATTATACTACTTATTATCATAGATATTATATTTTCACTTTTTGTATACCAACATATATATGCTAGTATCGGAGAAATTAAAGTAATTCCATACCATATCATCATATAATTTTCCGGATTAAATCCACTAAATATAATAGTATATAAATGATAACTAACTGTCATTCCAATAAAAAACAAGAAAACATTTAAACTTGCTCTTAAATGATTTTACGATTTAATTTTATATCATCTTCTGCACATCTTATATTATTTAAAAACTCTCTCAAAAGAATCACGTCCTTACTTCTACCATATAAAAGGAACTATTCTGTATTTTACTTTTTTTCTATATTCTATATATCCTTTCAAATTTTTTTCTAATATTTCTTCTTCGTTTTTTATTCTTTTAGCAATAATGACAGGATATACCAAAAATACTATAAAAGAAAAAATAGAACCTAATATTAGTGGCATTGTTAAAAACAACAAAATAGTTATTGCATACATTGGATGTCTTACAAATCCATATAACCCTGTATCAATTACTTTTTGATTATCTTGTACTTCAATAGTACGAGAAAGATAAGTGTTTTCTCTCAATACTTCTGCATATAATATGTATGCAATTATAAATGTAATTGAAGATATGATTGTGATGACATTAGGCATTTCTATCCATTTATATTTATAATTCAATCCTGCAACAATAAAACCTGCTATAAACATTAAACCACTAAATAGTAAAACCCATTTTTGTTCATTTTCTTGTTCTTTAGCATTTAATCGTTTTCTTAATAATTCTGGATTCTTAATCATTAAAATAACTCCTGCTATAAACATAGGAATAAATAGTAATCCCATAAATAGCCATCCATTCCAGTATTCAAAGGAATTTGCAGGAATAAACAATAAACCTCCTACAATTAATACTCCGAATACATATTTTATTATTGCTTGTATAAATAATTTTATATTCATAATTTATGTCTCCATATTTTTATTTTAACAGTTTTTGTAAAGCATTTGCATTTAATATTGTATTAGATATAAATTCTCCTTTATAAAAGTTAGCCCAATTATTAAATATACAAGGAGCATTTTTTGCTTTTTCCAATGAATCTATTTTTATAAAGTTTAATTTTATATTCTTTTCTTTCGCATAGTCTGACAATTCTTTTATCTCATATTCTACATAAGGACATTCATTACTGTAATAAATAGTAAAATCTTTATTATCTATTTTCATACTTCTTGCATTGTTATTAAATTTAGGTGTTTCAGTATCTTCAAATTGTAATGCTAATAGTTCATAATCTCCTATACTATCAACCACTTTAAATCCAAAATGCTCAAAGAATTTCTTTTCTCCTAAAAATGGTTTCTTCTTTTTAGAAGTCAAAGTACAAATACCACTTTTTCCATTCTCTTTAGCATCTCTTATTGCATATTCTAATAATTCTTTTCCAATTCCCTTATCTTTAAAACTACCTGCAACCCATAAGCAATATATGTATTCATAGTTTTTACCACTGATAGGAACCCATGAAGTTTCTAGTGGTTCATATTCAATAAAAATCTTGCCTCTTGCATTTAATTTTCTAAAAACATGTCCATCTTTTAATTTATTCTTAATCCATTTCTTTTTGCAATCAACACCTTCTTGATGTTTTGGATCTCCTATTGCACAACAAATATGCTCTTCATCAATATTATCTATTGTTAAATTGATATATTCGTTCATTTTAAATCCCCCTATCTTACTTTTCTTTATTCGACTTGTTCGTAATATTACAATATTCTGCACTTCTCTATAAGTTGTAATTTATCACTATCCTAATATATTGTTTTGTCACTTTTTTCCATAAATTTCTTAAAAGACTTTATTGTTTCTTCTCTATCCATACTTTCTAATTTTAAAATACTACTATTATTAGAAATATCTGTTATATTTTTTATAAAATTATAAATATAATCATCTCTAAATCCAATATTTGAAGCATCCTCTTTTGTATTTCCATAATAAACCTTTTTAATATTTGACCATATTATTGCAGATAAACACATAGGGCAAGGATAACAACACATGCTCCAAAAGGTCCTCCAAATTTTTATGAATTTATAATAATATTTGCATTTATAATTTTATCTATTGCCTCAATTGAGTTTTCTTTTGTTCCAAATGCTGTTAATCTAAAAAAGTATTCTCCATAAAAACCAAACCCAACACCAGGTGTTCCAACAACATTAGCCTTTTCAAGTAATAAATCAAAAAAATCCCAAGATTTCATATTGTTTGGAGTCTTAAGCCAAATATATGGTGAATTTACCCCACCATAAACTTTGAATCCGGCTTTAGTCAATCCTTCTCTTATAATATTTGCATTTTCCAAATAATACTTTATGTTGTCTTTTAATTGTTCCTTTCCTTCTTTTGAATATACTGCTTCTGCAGCTTTTTGAACAACATATGAAACGCCATTAAATTTTGTAGTAGTTCTCCTATTCCATAATTTGTTAAGTGAAATCTTTTCGCCTTGCTTTGTATATCCTAAAACATTTTTAGGAACTACAACATATGCACATCTTAAACCTGTAAATCCTGCTGATTTAGAAAAACTTTTAAATTCGATTGCTACATCTTTTGCACCTTCAATTTCGTATATACTATGAGGAATATTTTCTTCAGTTATAAATGCTTCGTATGCAGCATCATAAAGAATAATTGCATTATTTTCTTTTGCATAATCTACAAATTTTTTTAATTCTTCTTTTGAAATTCCTACACCTGTTGGATTATTTGGAAAACATAAATAAATTATATCCACTCTTTGTTTTGGAAGAGATGGCACAAAATTATTTTCCTCTAAAGCAGGTAAATATACAATATTCTCTTTTCTTCCTGCCATTATGTTTGTATCTACATATACTGGATAAACTGGATCTGTTATTGCTATTTTATTATCGTTTCCTATTATATCTACAATATTTCCACAATCACATTTTGCTCCATCTGATATAAATATTTCATCAGTTTCAATATTTAAATTCCTATAATCATTTTTAACAATTATATTTCTTAAAAATTCATATCCCTGTTCTGGTCCATACCCTTTAAATCCTTCACTAGTCCCCATTTCATTTACAGCTTTATGCATTGCTTCTATAACTGCAGGAACTATGGGTCTTGTTACATCTCCAATTCCTAATTTTATAATTCTTTTATTTGGATTATCTTTTTGATATTTAGCTACTTTTTTAGCTATAGTAGAAAATAAATAACTATCTTCTAATTTTAAAAAATTTTCATTAATATTCATTATACTATTATTCCTTTCTTTCATAAATAATTCTAATTGTTTTTCAAACTTTCTCATCATAGAAGCCTTTAAAAACACTAGTTGCTGGTCCTGTCATATATATATGATTATTGTCTTTATTCCATTCTATTTTTAAACTTCCTCCTAGCAATTCTACTGTAATATTTCTATCTGTATATCCGTTTAAAAATGATGCAACAGTTGATGCACATGCACCTGTTCCACATGCTAATGTTTCTCCTGCTCCTCTTTCCCAAACTCTCATTTTTATCTTATTTTTATCTATTATATTAATAAATTCAACATTAGTTCTTTTAGGAAAGACCTCATTTATTTCAGCTACTTTACCATATTTTTCTACATCAAATTTATCAACATCCTCGTCTATAATTGTTATAGCATGAGGATTTCCCATTGAAACACAAGTAAATTTTAAATTTTTATCTAATAAATTTAGCTTTAAGTTCTTAACAGGGCTTTCTTCTGATACTACAGGAATTCTTTCAGGCTCCAAAATTGGCTCTCCCATATCCACTTTTACCTCTTCTACTTTTTCGTTTTTAGTTATTAGCTCTAATTCTTTTATTCCTGCTAATGTTTCAATCCTTAAATTTTTTTTATTGGTAAGTCCATTATCATATACAAATTTTCCAACGCATCTTATTCCATTTCCACACATTTCAGCTTCTGTTCCATCACTATTAAACATTTGCATTCTAAAATCTGCAATATTGCTTTTACAAATTAGAATCAATCCATCAGAACCTATTCCAAAATGTCTATCACTCACTTTTTTTGCTAGTTCGTTTCTATTTTCTATATTTTGGTTTATTGCATCCATATACACATAATCATTTCCTAATCCATGCATTTTAATAAATTCTATCATTTGCAATTCCTCCTCTTTACATTTTTATTATATAATTATTTTAAAGTATATTTAATAAAATTACTAAACAACGGTGCAGGTCTATCTGGTCTTGACTTAAACTCTGGGTGAAATTGTCCCGCAATAAAAAATTTATTTTTAGGGATTTCAACAATTTCAACTAAACTTCCATCAGGAGAAGTACCTGAACATATTAGTCCACTTTTTTCTAATAATTCTTTGTAGTCATTATTAAATTCATACCTATGTCTATGTCTTTCATAAATTAATTCTTTTCCATAAACTTTATGTGCCAGAGTGTTTTTCCTTATTTTACATGGATATGTTCCAAGTCTCATAGTTCCACCTTTTTTAGTTATGTTTTTTTGTGTTTCCATTATATGTATAACTTTATTTTTTGTTTCTTTACTAAATTCCTCAGAATTTGCATCTTTTAGTCCTAAAACATTTCTTGCAAATTCTACAACAACCATTTGCATTCCAAGACAAATGCCTAAAAAAGGAATATCATTTTCTCTAGCATATTTTATTGTTTCTATTTTGCCTTCGATTCCTCTGTTACCAAATCCTCCTGGTACTATTATTCCATTATACTTTTCTAAAACTCTTTTTGCATTGGTACTAGTAATTTTTTCACAGTCTACCAATTCGATATTTACTTTTGTGTTGTTTTCAAAACCCCCATGCTTTATGCTTTCTATAACAGACAAATACGAATCTTCCAAATCTACATATTTTCCAACAATAGCAATATTAACATCTTTATTTTTTAGATTTTTAATTCTATTAATCATTTTCTCCCAGTTTTCATTATTAGGAGTTTTATTTTTTAGATGTAATTTTTTACAAACTGCATCAGCAAGTCCCTCATGTTCAAGCATAAGCGGTACTTCATATAAATTTCCAACAGTTTTATTTTCAATTACATTTTCTTTTTTAACATTACAAAAAAGTGCAATTTTATCTTTCATTCCATCAGGAATTTCTGTATCAGAACGGCAAACAAGGATATCAGGTTTTATTCCTAAACTTTGCAGTTCTTTAACTGAATGCTGTGTAGGTTTTGACTTTAGTTCGTTTGAACCTGATATAAATGGTAATAATGTAACATGAATATATACAGCATTTTCTTCCCTTTGCTCTATTCCTACTTGTCTTATAGCTTCTAAAAATGGCAAACTTTCTATGTCTCCTACAGTTCCACCTATTTCTGTAATAACTATATCAACATCTGTTTTATCATAATTATACACTTTTTCTTTTATTTGATTTGTAATATGCGGAATTACTTGAACAGTCTTTCCTAGATAATCTCCTTTTCTTTCTTTTTCAATTACGTCTAAATAAATCTTTCCTGTTGTAATACTTGAATTTACAGTTAAATTCTCATCAATAAATCTTTCGTAATGTCCCAAGTCTAAATCCGTTTCTGCTCCATCATCTGTCACAAAAACTTCTCCATGTTCATGAGGATTCATAGTACCTGGATCTACATTAATATATGGATCGAATTTTTGGGCTGTTACCTTATAACCTCTATTTTTTAATAATCTTCCAAGTGATGCAGCAGTTATTCCTTTTCCAAGTCCTGAAACAACCCCGCCTGTAATAAAAATATACTTCGTATGCATATTATGCGCCACCTTTCTTCGTCCCTATAGTACAGTCTTATAAAAACAAAAATAGAGTTAAAACAAAAGACCTTTTAAAGGGGTTTTTTTTAACTCTATAATAATTTTATACCATATAATTTTTAAAAAATCAAGATTTTTAAATAAATTTTTATATATAAATATGTTAAATATTATCTCTATAATTTGTCGTGTTCGTAATATCAAAATATTCTGCTCATTTTGATAAATTGTAAGTTATCGCTAACCTACTAATTCTATTTTTCTTTTTTCTATATGCTCTTTTATGGCTTCTGCAATGATTATATGTCCTTCTTCATTTGGGTGTATTCCATCATCGCATAATAGACTTGAATAATTTTTTATTTCTAAAAATTTTGATGTTATATCTATTATTGGAATATCATTATTTATTGCTAACTTAAATACTTCTATATTGTATCTTTCGTGCCAATTAGTAAGAAATTGCTTATTTCCTTCCATCCACTCTAATATATTATTTGCATTTAAATTTCTGCTTATATAGTTAAAGTATTTAATCGAATCTATTGGTGGTAATGACAATAATACAGGCTGTTTTCCTAATTGTTTTAATTTTTCTATTAGATTTGAATATGTTTCAATAAATTCTTTTATTGTGTTTTTAGGTAAATGTTGCTTATTAGGATTTTTTGATATTTCCACCCAATTATAATTACAATCATTACCTCCAAATTCCATTACAACATATTTACTTTTTGTTTCTTTAATTAAGTCAATATTTTTAGCTATTATATTCTTTCCAATATTTATTGTACTACCAAATTTCGCTTTATTTTCTATTGATATTCCTAATATATCTTCACATATATTTGAGAATCTGTTTTTGGATACCTTATAAGCATTATTTTCGTATATTACACCTTTTAAAACTGAATCTCCAAACACACTAATATCTGCCATTTTTATTCCTCCAATCGTAACATGAAATTACTATTTTTAAGTATCATCACATTCAAATGAAATAACAATAGCTGGATTTTTTTTATTTATTGAATCTTTCTTTAGAATAATACTATTTATATTTCCTTTTGCAATTTCCAATTCATTTACATTGTGGATGTTATTCCCTTTACTATAATATTTTGTATTTTCGTTAAATTCTACTAATGTACTAAATTTTTCATTTGTTAAATTTTCTCCAATAATATCTCCATATTTTATTTTTACTATTGCTTTATTACTATCTATAATATTTATATCCTCTATTTCAATTGAGTTTACATACATAATTCTCTCTTCATTTGTAAGAGTAAAATTGTATAACAATTCTTGTTTTAATTCCTCTCCAGTAAGATTTCTGAATACAAAAATCTGCTTATTATTTACATCAATATAATCACCAACTTTTAAATCGGACACATTTAAATCTTTAAAAGTTCTTCCATTTAAATAAGGAAATAATTTTTTTTCAAAATAAAGTTTATGTGAATCACTATCTGTATAATAAATATGTTTATCGTCTATATTATTAATTATTCCTGAATGTATAACTTGTTTATTATTTATTTTTTGAGTTACATCCTCTGAACTATTTGCATTATTTTTTTCTTTATCTTCTATATAATTGCTCTTTTCAATATATTCTTCTACACCTTCCATACCTTCTTTATTATAGATTTCTATAATTCCTGCTGTCACAATATTATCAATAATATTATTAGCATCCACTTCTGTTATAGCACTTTTAACTTTTTCAAAATATCCGTTTTCATCTAATAAACTTATATCATCTAAATAATAGCATTTTGCTCTAATTTTATTTGGTACTGTAAATTGTTCAATGCTTCCAACTGTATTACCAATTCTATTTTTCAATTCATTATATGAATCTTCTTTTGATAGAACATTAACATCTTTTAAATATTTTAAATCTTTTAACTTATCAGCCAATTCATTGGCTTGTTCAATTGTTATATTGCTTTTTAAGAAAATTTGTATTCCTGAATATTCTTCAAAGTATTGTTTTAATTTATCTAAATCATTTGATTTCGCAATGTTATTATTAGATCTATTTTTATTATCGGAGTTATTAGATAAATAAAAGATTCCTCCTATAACAATTGCAATTATAAGTATAATAACTATCCATTTATATTTTTTCATAATTTTTAATCATCTCCTAATTTAATCCTTGTTTTCTTTATTTTTCCTCAAATATTTTTGCTCTTAAAACTATCTTATTTATTTTACTTTGATCATCTAATGATATTTTCCATTTACTTCCCGCAATGCTTCTCTTTATTTTATATTCTTCTATTGGTTCTCCAAGTAATTTATTTAATTGTTTCTGTAAAGATACATTATTTGTATATATCTCAAATATATTTTCAGAATATATCACATTTATATTAGTTTCCATTTCTGTTTTTATTGGTTCTTTATATATTTTCTTGTTTTCTTCTTTCATAATTATTGATACCTGTCTTTAAATTTATTTCTTACCAAATTTCCATCCTATGTATGCAAAAATTAGTATGACAGCAACAATTAAAATAATAATAAATACCATCTGCATCACAATAAAAAATTTAAACCATCTGTCATCTCTCTTTTCTCTTTTTTCTCGTATTTTTCTTGCTTCTTCAACAGTATATTCTTTTCCGTAATTTTGTTATATTTGTTCCATATTTATTAATTAATTCGCTATCTTTTATTTTCATCTCTTCTTCAAGTATTTTTAATTCCTCATTATTATCCATAAATTCACCTTTTTTATTTAATATTTAACAATTACTGTAAACTTCTATAAGGATTATATCATAAAAATATTTATTTGTCTTGTTTTAGAGCAAAAAAATAAGTGGTCACAAGTAACCACTTATTTTATACTTTATTCCAATATTTCGATACTAACTAAATCAATATTTTGTGGATAAGATTTTGTTGTTTCTCCCCTGAAAGTAACTTTAACCTTTTTTCCTATTTCATATCCTTTATTTTTTTGATATTTTATTAAAACCGCTTTACTTGTAATTCTTGGATTTTCTTTGTTTGGAACTATACTTACACACTTTTCGTTCATTATGTTTTTTATTGTTCCCTCAAATGTTACCAATTCGTTACTATTTTCTTCTGTATTTAATTTTGAACTCGTTTCTGTGTTTATTTGTTGTTCAGTATCATTATTATTATTATTATTCACATTTGCATTATTTGTATTGTTTCTTCTAGTAGAATTGTTTGAAGCAGTATTATTTACTGTATTTCTTCTTTCCGTATTGTTATTTATGGTATTCTCTGTTGTAGCATTTGATGTTGTGCTGTTTTCTACTATTTCATTTTCATCATCTTCATCTTCTTCTGGTGAAATGGCAGTATCATCTTTTACTAATACACTCACATCATCTACTTTTAATGCAAAATAAGGTTGTTCTTTACTTTCTTCTTTTAAGTACAGTATAAAATCACTATCAAATATCATTTTCTTATTGTAATCAATCGCACTCTTTGTTGCTTCAATTACTGCTTCACTTTTTACACTTCCCCCCACATTATTAAGTTCAAAATCTATTGTTTGTAATGCTTGTCTTATAAACCAACCTGTACCTTTTATTCCTCTTCCACAAAGTTCATCATAATTTATTTCATCATTTACTTTTATAAATGGTATTCTCAAAAAGTCTGTTTCTTCAAAACTTGTTTTTCCTTTATATTTTTTTTGTTGTTCCTTTAACTCTTTGTAGTTTTCTTCAAATGATTTTCCTTCACCTGTTGTTTTATATAGTATTACATCTTCTCCTTCTTTTGTTTTTAACCTTATTGCAAAATCTTTTTCAGAATTATAAAATAATATTTCTACATTTTTTCCTGCTTCAGGTTTTGTACTGCCATCTACTCCAAAACACTTAACTCTTTCTTTTGCTCCATTAAATTCCATACTTCCCATTGCTGTTGAAAAAGGCTCTAAAAATTTAAATTCTTTTTTTAGCATTGCGTATAGCACATATCCAGTTGGATCATTCCAATTTATTTTATCTATTATTTTACTGTTTTCATTAAATTTTTGCTTTATTCCTTTTTCTATTTTGTTCTTTAATTCTAAACTTGTTTCATCATGTATCTTAAATATTGAATTTTCTGATAATTGCGATATTGTGAATGTTTGTTTATTTAACTCATCTGCAAGTTCTGATGGACCATCGTTAAATTCTATTGGACCTTTTATAACATCATTCATAAAGTCATTCCAAACTAAATTAAATGTACCAACCCATACTTTATTACTATCCATCGTTGATAATTTACTTGTATATGTAGGTGTCATTGTCGCTTTTCCTGTACTTGCTTTAATAATTCTTGTTGCTGCATAAACTCCTCCTGCAAGTAAAACACCAATGCAAAGTACCATTATTACTACTTTTGAAACTTTATTCATTTCATCAAATCCTTTCTTTAATAAAATTAGTCGCAACTGATTTTTGCCTCTATGGATAAGATTTTTAACATTTGTAACTGTCTCTTCAAGTATATCAGCAATTTCCTTATATGAAAGATTTTCAACCTTATTAAGATATATTGCATTTCTATATTTTATATCTAGCATATTTATTGCTTCCATAAGTTCTTTTCTTGTTTCGTTTTTAGTTATAATATCGCTTACATCTTGATAAGTTTGCTGTTCTTCTTTTAAAAGATATTCAGAACTAATTTCATTTCTTCTATTCTCTATATTTATATAATTTATTGCTCGACTTTTCGCTACCATATAAATATAATGTTTAAAAGAATATCCCTCTTTTAGTTTATTTTGTAATACATATATAAAAACATCCTGTGCTATATCTTCGGATTTTTGATAGTCTTTTACTATGTTATAAATAAAATATGTAATTTTATCCTTATACTTGTTGTATAACAGTTCAAACGCTTCTTTTTCGCCATTTAAATATTCATTATATAACTTTATATCTAAATCATTTTCCATATCTTACCCTGCCTTCACTTATATATACCAGTGAAATTTAAAAAAGTTTCAAAATTCTACAATTTATTTTAACATATTTTTAAAAAAATATAGAGATTATTTTTATTAATAATCCCTATATAGTATAACATTAATCTACATTTACCTCAAATTTACATATTCACCACTTTTTAGTTCAACAATTTTATAATCAATATTTTGTTCTTTTAAAACATTTTCTATTTCTTCTTTAAATTGTTTTAAATTATTTGCTTTTATATAATGATTGTTTTTTACTAGTACCGGAAGACGTTGATTTCTAAAATAATTTAAAATTTCGCCGTTGTAAGAATCAACTTCAATCCAAGTCTTATTATATTCATATTTTTCTGCAAGTGTATCGCTAATCTTTACATTGCCAATTTTTATTTTTTCATTTGATTGTTCTGGAACATTTACAATTAAAGGTTCACCTATTATTTCATCAACATCTCCAAATAACATAGTAAATTCGACTTTGCTTAAATCATCTAACATTCCATCTTTTATACCTAAACCTGCACTATAAGAACCATCTCTATTAAATACAATTTTGTTTTCATCACTTGTTAAGCCTTTAACTTCGTCTTTTATAGGACAAATATAATTCATTGTTCCATCATTTACTCTTAGGTCAATATATGAAGTCTCGCCAAAAATTCCTTTTTTATTAAAATAGAAATTTATTTTTTCATCATCTATTGTTATTTTATTTATTTCAAATACTCCTCCATTTTTATTTGTTGCAGTATATTTTTTATCTCCCTCTTTTAAAGGATACCATTTTGCTTTATAATATGCTTCTTTTTCTTCATTAGTCCTATCGCTAAAAAATGTGCTTTTTGTTTGCATGATTTTGAGTTTTCCAAGATTGGTTTGTGCTCCCATAACTATTGCATAACTTTCTTCAACTTTAACGATGTCATTATCTTTTAACTCTGAATAGTTTTCGATTAATTTATTATTTTTATATACTTTTTTACCTAAATCATAACAAATACTTGAAATAGTATCATTTTCATCACTTGCCACTTTGAATCTATAATATTCAATATTATCTTCGTACTTTTTCCATGTTGTGTTCTTTGATATTCTTTTTAATCTAATATATGTTTCAAAACTTGAATTTTCGATTTTTTCTAACACTACAGCTGTATTTTTATCTAGCTCTTGTTCTTGATAGATTGTATTTTCATTAGTCTGATTATTAGATTTAACTTCTATCTCAAACATTTTATTTATTTTAACACCTTCTTTATGTGTGTATGAACCTATATAAAAATTATTAAACCATAGCCTTAAATGTAATGTTTCATCATCAAAATTCATAACATTTATTACATAAGAGCATCTGTATTTTTCCTCTGATATCTTTTCTATAGATGCTTCTTCCCTTTCGGGTGTCTTTTCATTTATCCAACTCCTTGCAGATATTCCTAACATATAACCTAAAGTTGAATCATATTCGATTTTCCCCATTTTCTCTATTGCTTTTTCTTTTGGGAAAATATCGTATTCAACTATTAAATATGCACTATCTCTTGCTACATCTGTTATTTCAATTTTTACATATTCATTTTCAATTGTTTTATTAACTTCAATCTTTTTTTCTTCAAAATTTTCACTTACTTTAAGTAGTCCCATGTCTTTAAAATTTGAACTTCCTTTTATTCCTGCATATACTGTAATCCCACAAGTAAAGATTACTATTAAAGTTGCAAATGTTTGCAATATTCTTTTCTTCATAAAATATTTCCTCCATTCTTTTACATCTTTTTTTAGAGGATATATTCTTGCTTTTGAGCTATTATTGTATTCTTGGTCAAAATTATATATAGCTACTTCTCTTTTAAATTTATTAAATAATTCATTATTGTTCATTAGCACCATACCCCCTTTTCTTTAAAGCTTTGCCTAGTCTTTTTCTTGTTCTAAATAGTTTTGATTTTACTTTCGATTCAGACATATTGAATATTTTTGAAATATCTTTAATACTTTTCTCATCATAATAATATTCTATAAAAACTTCTCTATCCTCAGCTTTCATTTTATCAAGTTCACTTGATATTACATTTTGCCTTTCGTTTTGAGATATTACTATTTCTATATTTGAAGTATCTACTATTTTTTCATCATATTCTTCAATATTCTGATTTTCTTTATATTGTCTATATTTGTACTTAACCAAATTTTTTGTTATTCCACTTATATATGCTGACATACTTTTATTAATATCTAGTTTTTCTTGGTTCTTCCATATTGTCAAAAACACATCTAAAACAACTTCTTCTGTATCTTCACTTGATAAATTTATGTATGAATTTCTTATTATTGTATTTATATAATTACTATAATCAGCTATTATTTTTTCAATTTGCAGATTTCCATTTTCAATATAATGGTATATTTTATTATCTTCTACTTTCAATTTAGATCTAAACTCCTTTTATATAAGATATCTTTTACTTGTATATTAGCACATTATTTTATTTGGTTGCATTTTTTATAGAATTTTTTTAAAAAAATTAGATTAGCAACTGCTAACCTAATTTTATATCACTTAATTATTATATTTACAATGTTTTTATTTAATAAACAATCTTCTTATCATTGGAATTACATAGTGGCTTCCACCATTTTTATTTGCTTTTTCTACCATTCCGACAATAACATATGGCATATTGCTATCATCAACTGTAAAACAATCAAACCATCCAATTGTATCTCCTTCAGAATCTTTTGAAACCTTTAATTCAGCTGTACCTGTTTTTCCTGCAATTGTTACACCATTTATTTTCATATCTTTTGCTGTACCTTCAGGGTTTTCGACAACTTGAATTAAGTCATTTTTTATTTCTTGTACTGCATCTTTCGTAAATACTTCTTTAGCTAAGTATTCAGTTTCCTTATTCTCTTTGTACTTCAAATAAGGTTTTACCATATTTCCGTTATTTGCAAAACTTGAATATATAGATGCCATATGTATTGGATTAACTAAAATTTGTCCTTGTCCATATCCACTATCTGCTAGTAAAGTTTCTGATTTTATAGTATCAGAGTTTGAGAATTGTGATTTTGAAAGATTAAGTTCAAAATCTATATCTTCTCCAAATTTTAATTTTTTTAATCCATCTATGAAATTATCTTTGCCGCTTTGTAATGTTGCTTGAGCAAAATAAATGTTATCTGAATGTATTAAAGCATTTTTCAAATTCTTTTCTCCGCTGTATGCTGTTAATGTTGTTATATTATAATCTCCCCATGATTTATCTTTTTGCCAACTTTTTCCCGAATAACTAAATGTATCTGTATTTTTCAAAGAATTTGTTGAAAGTCCAATTGCACCTGTTATTGGTTTAAAAGTTGAACCTGGACAATACTTTTGCGTATATCTTGCAATTAATGGTGTCTTTTCATTTTCTTGTAGTTCTTTCCACTCCTCACTAGATACTCCTAATGCCATTTTATTTACATTATAACTAGGAGTGCTGACTAACGCAATTATTTCACCTGTTTTATGATTCATAACTACAAATAAGCCTTCATCATTTTTCAATTCTTTATATAAATTGTTTTGAATTATTGAATCTATAGTTATTTTTATATTCTCTCCATCAACTTTTTCTTTTTTTATAATTGTATCTTTCTTGTTACCTTCACTATCCGCAATATAGATTTCTATTCCATCTTTGCCCTTTAGTTCTTTTTCATATCTTTTTTCCAGACCTGTTTTCCCTATTAAACTTGTAGATGAATATTCAGGATTCTTTTCTAATTCTTCTTTTGTTATAGATTGAATATATCCAGTTAAGTGTGCAGCTGCTTCTCCAAGAGGATATATTCTTCCATTAGTTGAAGAAATCATAACTCCTTTTATTTGTAATAATTTCTCTTTTAAGTCGTTTTCGTCCATTGATACATTTTTTATAGGTACAAAGCTTTCATCTTTAACCCATGATGCTTTTAACTTATTCTCGATTGTTTCTGAAGATAAATTTAATAACTCTGCTATTTTATTTATACTTTCAGTTTTATTTTCACCCAGTTTTCCAGGTACAATACCTACTGAAGATATTTTACCATTTGTCGCAAGTTCTTTTCCATTTCTATCAAGTATCTTACCTCTTATTGCCTTTGATGTAGAAACTTTAACTTTATCTGTAACATTTAGATTTGGAAAAATCATATTTGAAGACCAGTCTATTTTTAACTTATTATCTTCTTTAATGATATTTGATCTATTTTCAAATGATATATTTTGTCCAGATACATTCATACTAGTAATATATGTTATAGCATATTTCTTTGAAGATTCTTTTTCAATATTTTTTATATCTATCTTTAAATTCGACATATCTATACCTTCATAGATGTTCTTATTTCTTTTGACAAAATCTTCTTCTGTTATTTGTCCTTTACTTCTATCACTAATCATCTCATACATCTCATTATATTTTGCTTCATTTATTTTTGATATATATTCATTTAAGATATTTTCAGGCTTTGTTGTTTTACTACTATATATCAAAAAGCCACCTACTGCTAATATAGATAAACAAACTATTACACTTATTATTATAATTATTTTCTTCATTTAATGTTCCTCCAAATATACTATTTTTCTATATAATAACACAAATTTTATTTTTCGTCTAGTTATAATAAACTATCTATTATTTATATATTAGCATTTTTTTAAATATGGTTGCATTTTTTCTTAATATTTTAAAAATCAGACTAGCATTTATGCTAATCTGATTTATATTTTTTTAATTCTCACACATTAACTCTGAATGTTCTATTACTTCATTCAAATTAATGTTATTTATTTTGTCAAACGATATTGTTGTATAATATACTTTTATTTTTGATTTATAATCCTTAATATCTTCTTTTAAATATAATCTTACTGATGAACTAAAATTTACATCTTCATTATTAGAAAGCTGTGCCATACTATCCCATGTTTCAAAGTGACTGTGTATCTTATTCTGTAATAACATTTTACCTGTAAAGAATACTATAGTTTCTGAATCAGTATTTATTTCTTTATGTGAAAAGCCTATCAAACTACTTCCTTTAAAATTGCATACAATTTCTTCATCAATTATTTTACACTCTATTAGTCTGTTATCGTATTCTAGTGCTATTTCGACTGAATTATATATACTTTTTGCAACTATAAATAATATAAAACATATGAAAATACTTACAAATATTGTAATCATTATTTTTGTTCTTTTTTTATTTTTTTCATTTTCTTTAGCCATAGATATAATATTTTCACTTGCTTTTGTCTCATAATCATCTTTTTGCAAATGTTCACCACTTAATAACTCATTTACTGTAATTCCTAGATATTTACTTAATTCAAGCATTATTGAAGAATCCGGCATTCCTCTTCCTGTTTCCCATTTTGATATAGCCTTATTTGATATATTTAGTTTTTCAGCTAATTGTGTTTGTGTAAGTTTTTTCTCTTTTCTACATTGAGCAATAAAATACCCTATTTTCTCTTGATTCATTTTTTACCTCCTTTCACATACACAATATAGCAAAAATAAGCATAAAAATAAACATTCAATTAGTAGATTCTCAATTTTTACTATCTACTAATAGTAGATAATTACTATCTTTTTAAAGATTAACATAAAAGACAGATAAATTCAACTAATTATCTGTCTTAAAATTTATAATTTTACTCATCAATTATTATTTTTGTAACATTAAATACTTGTAACGGATGAGTTGTTGCAATGGTTTTATCAGAAGTATATACTTTAATGTAATCACCTGCATATGGACCTAATCCAACAACCTGTGTATTTTTATCAATATGTATAATAATTTCTTCATTTTTATCATTTGTACCTAATATGTACTCATTTTTAATTTCTTTTACTAATACATTTATTGAAATTTCAGAGTTTTGAATATTATTATCATTATTTACTTTATATTCATTAATATCTGGCTCTGTAAAAATAGAATCTTCTACACAATCGAATTTATATTCCCTATTGACAGTTGATTCTTTGTTCAAACTTTTTACTGGTAATCCTGTTTCTTTATTTATAATCCAAGTATCTGAATTATCATTGTTAAACATTGCAAATATATTTGTAAATCTATAACAATCTTGATTATTGCACTTTTCACTTCTGATAAATGCTATTGAACTTATTAAAAAGTTTGTAAAGCCATTATTATCTTTGTCAAATTCTAATCCATTGAAAATCTGAATTGACATCAAGCTTTCAGTATTTTGCACAACAGTTTTTGTAGAATCAGTTTCAGTGTACATATTGACTCTTTCTCCATTGTCATAAAAAGAAAGTTTTATGATTTCCCCATCAAAATTTCTTTCTAAAAACATTGCTTGTTTATTATCTTTTTTATAATAATCCATCGTTACGGTATTTCCGTTTTCATAAGTAGTTACAAGTTTAGCATTATAATTATTACTACCTTTGTATGTAGAAATATTATTAGATAATTTTGATAATATAATGTAATTTCTTACTGTATGTATTAACACTATTAAAATGAGAATTAATAATATAATTCCAATTATTTTTAATACTTTTTTCATACGCTCCTCCTCTTCTGTGCAGTCAAGCAATCATGGATTTTAAAAAAATCTTTAGACCTTTGACTTTGCGTCATAAACTTTCATTTACTTTGCTTTTTAACCTACTTCTATTATACCATAATATGGCATTTTTTTCAACTAATTTAAATTTACAACCTATTTGATAGTGAATGCAAATCTTCAACTTTATTCTCTATATATCCCCTTGTTGTATTCAAACTATAATGACCTGCTTGTGCTGCAACTTGTAACATAGAGTATCCTGCAACATAGTAAGCATGAGTGCAGAAAAATGCTCTTAATTTGTGAGGTGTCAAATTTTGAATATTGCAAATTTCCCCATATTTATCAAGTAATCTATTACAAAAATTTCTATTTAAAGGCTTTTTAGTGCTTTTATTCTTTTGAGTTACAAATAGATATGGATTATCAGTTTTTATTTCTTTTCTTTCCTTTAAATAATCCACTAATGCAGAATACATCATATCATTTATTACAACTTCTCTAAATTTATTACCTTTTCCAATAATGTTTAAAAACCTATCTTCTAATCTTACATCAATCATCCTTAAAGAAACAAGTTCACTTTCTCTTAATCCACCTTTCCCCAGTAAAATAATCATACAATAATCTCTAATTCCATTTTTTTCATCTTTTCCAGCAAAGTGCAATATTTTATCCACCTCTTGTTCTGTTAAAACTTTTGCTTTTCCAAGTGAAGATCCAATCTTAATAAAATCTTTTTTTATAATTACATTTGCATCTTGAATATTATTATCTACTAAAAAAGAATTATATTGTTTTAATGCAGCAATTTTTCTATTTATTGCTGATGCTTTATAATTATTCCTTTTTAAATATCCAACATACATAATCACATCAGTATGTATCAATTGTTCTAAATCTTCACCATAAGAATCATTATAATATTTTATAAATAATTTTATATCATTTATATATGATGAACGTGTATTATCTGATAGACCTTTGTCTTGCATATACAGATCAAATTTTTCTTCCATTCTAACCACCCTTTCATTTATGTTACATTTTTTTGATATGTTTCTGCTCATTTATGTTACATTTTTTTACCATATTTTATAAAAATTACCGTAAAAATGTATCATAAGTGTAGTTATGTTACATTTTTTTAGTTGCTTTTTTATGCCCTATATATTTAGTATAGAGCACAAACTGTAGATTACTTTTTTCCCATTACAAGAAGCATCAAATTAATTCCATCAATAAATCCACTTTCATATACAAGTCCTCTTTCCTTTTCGTAGTATCTAAAAGATTTTTGTTGGTATTTATCAAATTGATATCCAATTTTTCTTCTTGTTTTAGGATGTACTCTTTTTAGCAAATTTGAAATTTTATTTTCTGTTGCTTCCATTATTTTTGATAATTTTTTTAGTTCTTCATTATTAAAGTCAAAATACTCATCCATATCTCTTTTTTCAAATAATTGCTCAATTAGATTTCTTTCCTGCATCTTCCACTCCTCCCTTCATTTTCTTTATTTTATAAGGTCTTTTTAAAAAATGGAACGTTGAAGTAAAAAAAAATTTAAATTTTTTCAAGCATACTAAAAAAACTAGAGTATTGCATATTGCAACATCCTAGTCTTAATTATTTATTATATATTATTTTCAAACAAATTCAACAATGTTTATATAAGAAATTTATATATATTACATGTACGTAATATCGAAGTATTCTGCTCATCTCTATAAATTGTAATTTATCTTTCTAATACTTGTTAACAACACCAAAACCTTGTAAACAAGTTGAAAAATTTTACTTGTTCTGAATATAAAAATATTCTAAACATTCTAATTATACAATTATTTTAAGTAATTAGCCAAATTTATATAAACTTGATTAGTTAAAATGCAATCATTTAAAGCTCTATGTTCATTTCTTTTTACTAAATTGAAATAATCAATTAAATTATCCAATTTATGATGTTTTAATTGTGGTAGCACTCTTCTTGATATTCTTAATGTATCTATGTAATCATTGCTCAAATATTCATTCAAATTATCTTCCATACTATCATAAATAAAATCAATATCAAAATTAACATTATGACCAATAATAATGTCTTTACCTAAAAATTTTTGAAATTCTTGTAATACATATATTAAATCTTTTCCTTCTTGTTCTACCATCTTATTTGTAATTCCTGTTAATCTTGTTGTAAAATATCCTACTTCGTTATTTATTTTAATTAGTTCTGAAAAATAGCCTACTTCTTTTTTATTTCTTACCTTTATTGCACTTATTTCAAGTATCTCTCCCTTATAGGAATCTAAACTTGTTGTTTCTATATCTACTACCGTATAATTATCTATATCTTTTACCAAACTATGACCTTTATAAATTCTTTTTCTTACCATATTAAAACCTCAATTATTCCAATATCCATTTAATCCCTTTTGCCATTCTTAAGATTCCCTCTTGAAAGTGATTCCCCTGATTTTCTTCATAAGTTGTATTTATATTGTTACTTAAATAATCGTATATTTCTTTTGTTTTATCTTCTACTGTTTTCAATATTTCTATTTTAGAATTTTTTTCTTTATTTCCAAGTGAAAAATATATTTTATCTATCTTTTTACTTATTTCATTTTTCTTTACATATTCTGCAAAATTCGGATACCACATTGATCCTGAAGCTGATGCAATTCTTTTAAATATATCCGTTTTATAACCTGAATATAGAGCAAATAAACCACCTAAAGAATACCCTGCAACTCCGAAATATTCTATTTCTTTATGAAGTTCATTTGTAATAAAATCTTCTGCTTTTGGAATTATCTCGTTTTCTATTAATTCTAAATAGTCATCTGCATATCCTTTGCAATAACTATCTCCTTTATATAAAGGAGGACATTCCCAAGGAGTCAAATCATTGCTCCAACTCATCTTTGAGATAGCTACTAAAATAAAATCTTTTGCATTTAATTTTTTACATTCATCCCAAACCTTATTACCCTCTCCACTAAAAGTATTAAGTATTATTACAGGGATTTTTTTATTTTCTGTTTCGTTATAAAATATTTCAATTTGTTTTTTATCAATTTCAAAATTCATAATTTTTCCTACTTTCAATTACATTTTCCACACCACTTGCAACCATTACAACTAAATCTTCTTTTGCAAGTTTTACATCTTGGCTGAATTTTTATATCTTTTTCTTTATAGATTAAAGGATTTTGCAGTTCTGATTTTAAAGCCATAACTCTTTGGTAAGCTTTTGGAATATTATAAGTCTTTCCATCTTTTATAAAAACATTTCCAGTACCACAAAAGTCAAATTTTATATTATACTTTACACATTCATCATATATTTTCTTTACCCACTCAAAATATAAAGGTCTATTTCCTTCGTAGTTTTCGCCATCGACTAATATGATTTCAAATTTTCCTGTACTTAAATATTTGCCTAATGTTATTTCAGAAATCATTGGAGCACACATTATTCCTTTATGTTTGAAAGGTAAATCTAATAGAATTGGTAATCTCTCATCTACTCTTTTTTGATTTTCTGTTGTAAATACCATTATTACATTTTCTAATCCATCTCCCCACCATTCAGGAAGATTATTTAATACTCTTTCAGCTCTTTTTGTTTGTAGCCAAAAAGTTATATCAGATCGAGTTCTAATCATTTCCCATACTTCTTTTCGCCACTCATCTGCTTCTTCTAAAAAGAAATCACTTGTCATACAAACTCTTAAAGTTGCTCCACTTGGTATTTTATAATTGCCATCTCTACTTTTTTTTAGTGGTAAATTAAAGTTAGTTTTTACTTTATAAATCTCACTTCCATCTTTATCCCTTTGGCTATCCAAATAATACATATAGCAATTTTCACAACCTTCACTGTATTTTTTACATCCATGCCAAGGATTCCATATATCATTCATTTTATACTCATTCCCTTACTTCTAATAATTTAAGTCTTTACTCAATTCATCTGTAAGACCTCTAGGTCCTCTAATCGCTTTTATTCCATATTCATTTAATTTTTCAAAAGTAAATTTTTCTTTTTCATATCTTTTTAGTAATTTAATTTTCATTACTTTTTTCATAGATACATTTTTATCACTATATTTATAAGGAATATCAACTTCTAATACTTCACATTTATAAAGAATTGCAGATATCGGAGCTGCTACATATAAATAAACAATATCACCAGCCCATATATTATTAGATTGTTTCCAAATAATTGTATCTGTTTCATTAAAAGCATTTACTATGTCATAATATTTAGGATTAGCTGGTATTATCCATTCTCCCTTTATATTTGAAATATCATAACTTAAGTCAACTAATTCCATTATTTTCTCATCTGATAAAGTATTATCTAAAATAATGCTTACCCAATTCTTTTTACTTGAATGATATGGAGAATATACTCCATTTAATTTTAATGCCTTTGATACATTGTCATCTAATTTTAGATTTAAAACTTCAACTTCTCCAGTTTCTGTTTGAAGAATTTTACTTTTATCAAGGTTCATTACTATTCCAAACCATTTATTGCTTCTTTCATTTCTAAATACTCCATAGTCTGGAACAAAATCCCATAAAAATTCTGGAGATACATTGTATTTTTCATTTATCAATTTTGTAATTCTATTTGTTTGTTCATAAATAAAGTATTCTTTTTCAAAGCATTTATTAGCAATATCTTGTAATATACTTTTATATTCTTCTCTAACACTACCTACAAATTCTCCGATATTTCCTTCAATACGAAAATTTGTATATTCTTCATCTAATTCTAATTCTATTACTTTACCTATAATTTGTCCTTTATCATCTATGACAATATCTGCTCTAAATGTATTATCCATAAAAATTTTAGAAAACTTATATTCATTGTTATATTTTTTAAAACCATATTTTATTAACTTATTATTGTTCGGAATATACTTCTTAAATACTTCACTTTCAATACTCATTTTACTTATTTTCCTCTATTTCTTTCTTCTTTTTAGCTGATTTAGTAATTTCTTCGTGATAAAAATAACTAACAACAATAGGAGGTTCGTTAAGTGGTCTTTGCATACTATCATCATCTCTTACATATGGCAAATTTTCTTCTTTACAAAATTCTTTCATTTCTTTGTCTAAATTTTCCCAGTATGTTCTATCTTTTTTATTGTAAATACTTTCATATAATGGTACTAAATCAGAATGTTTTTCTTTTATGTAGTTCATTATTGTTGCTTTATAATCTCCTCTTAAATTAAGGCTTTCTAGCCATACCAAATTACAATATTTTTTTGCTTTATTTATTATTGCTTTTACATCAGTTATTCCAGGAAATATTGGAGAAATAAAACAAGTAGTACGAACTCCATTTTCGTGGAATAATCTCATTGCCTCTAGCCTTTTTTCTATACTTACAGCATTATCCATATCTTTTTGAAATTCGTCATCTAAAGTGTTAATAGACCAAGATACTCTTGCATTTGGAAATGATTTTATCAATTCTAAATCTCTTAATACTAAATCTGACCTCGTTGCAATGCTTAATCTTGCACCACTTCCTTTTAATTCTTCAAGCAAAATTTTAGTTCTTTCATACTTTTTCTCTAAGGGTTGATATGGATCTGTTACTGAGCCAATAAATAATTCTTTTCCTTTATATTTTTCAGGATTTTTTATAGGTTCCCAATATTTAATATCTACAAATTTTCCCCAAGGCTCTAAATGTCCTGTAAATCTTTTCATAAACGAAGCATAACAATATTTACAGCCATGCAAACACCCAACATAAGGATTAACAGAGTAATCACTTACAGGCAAATTAGATTTTGTTAATACACCTTTTACATTTATTTCTTTTATTTGTATTTTTTGATTATCCATTATTATTTTCCTCCAAATTCTTTACTACTCTTTCAAGTGTAGATTCAAAAGTTCTTATTTCTTCTTCACTAAAGCCATTATAATATTGTATTACCATTTCGTCAGTTATATCTTGATATATTTTTTCTAGTGATTTTGATTTTTCAGTCAATTTTATAATTGTACTTCTACCATCTTCTTTGTTTTCAATTTTTTGTATTAAATTTTGTTTTTCCATTCTGTCTAACATACTAGAAAGTGATGTTTTAGCAAGTCCTGTTGTTTTTCCTATTTCCTTTATTGTTTGCTCTCCTTTAGCCCATAATGAAGATAGAATAATTCCTTGTGAACCATTAAACTCTGTAACACTCGCTTCTTTTAATAATTCATTTATTTTTCTTCCAGTTAATTTATGTATTTGACTAATTAAATATCCTCCGTTATACATTTTGACCTCCAAAATTACATCTTCAAATATAATACCATATAGAACTAATTTATGCAATAAAAAGAAGATAATTTCTTATCTTCTTTAACTCAAGTTATATTTCATTTTATTTACAATATCAAAATATTAAGCTTATTTCGATAACTTGTAATTTTTCGTTGTCTTTAGATATATATATAATCAAGTTTTTTCATCTATTTCATCAAAAAACACCTGCATTAATTTGTAAGTGTTTTTTATCATTTTTTATAATACAATAATAGAATCCATAACAATTTTTCCATTTTCCTTATTCCATATAATTTGCCCCTGCATTTCTTCTTCAACTTTTTTACCTGGTTCATGAATAAATGTTACGTTATAATAAGTGTAACACATTGTATAGTTTTTCAACATTTCATTTACTCCATTCCTATACTCATCAGAAATGTTTGGATTCTCACTTCCCATTTTTTTATGCATTTCTTCAATATCAGATATATCATGTACAATATCGAATTTAATTAGCTTGTAATTTATTTCTTCATATCTCTCCCATCTATCTAGTTGTTTATTTACTAGATTTTTTAAATCACTTTCTGATATTCTTTTATCTGAATTAGAAATTTCTTTCTTGTATTCATTTATTCCATCAATATCATACATATTCATAATATCATCAATATTTCTATTGTTAATATTTTTTATATATTCTTCTATTTTTTCTTTCATATCTTCTTTTGATATTTCTTCATCATTGTTAGATGTATTACTTATTTGATTTTCATTGTTCTCACCGCTTGATATTTGATTTCCACTTTCAACAGTTTCATTATTATTTTCATTTCCACATCCTGTCAAAATTACTAACATTGTGATTAACATTGCAATTATTCCAATTGCTAAAATTTTTCTTTTCACTTTTAATTACCCCTTTCAATTTTATTTTCCACTATTTTTATTGCCTTCATTTGCTAAAAGGCTAGATTTAGAATGTAATTTATATATAACACCACCTACACAGACTAAACAACCTAATGGAATAGTAATTTTGGCAGTTTTTTGACATTCTTCAATACGATTTTTTGATTGAGTATCTAATGTATTAATATAACCATCTGCAAAATTAATAAGTGATTTTGCCTCATTATTGTTTTTTATTCCGATAACTATAAAAACTATTCCAACAATTAAAATTATTAATGTGATAATATTTGCTATTGTCTTTTTTTGACTTAATATACTACTTTCATTACTCATTTCTATTATCCTCCTAATTTAATGTTGTAATATCTATTTCAGAAATATATCCAACATCATTATATTTAGCTTCTACTTTATATGTACTTGAATTTTTTATTAATTGATTACAATTTTTTATTTCTTCTTGTGTCTCATATTTAGTATTATCTATTACAACAGCTATACTTAAATTTTTTCCAGTATTTTCAATGTTTCTTGTAATTATTGTCTGAATCAAATTTTTTACATTGTTACCATTTTGATTTTCTCCACAATATACATCAAATGTTTTATTATATGCATCTACTATTACTTTTTGGTTATTATCTTGCATCTTTTGAAATTCTTCATCAGTTTTCTTTATATCATAGGCCACAATTTTATACTGATTATTGATATTCATAAGATAAAATGTAAATTCGTTACTTGTTTTCATTTTTCCTGTTACTACAAATAATAGTTCAGAATTTTCTACTTTTTGAATTTCGCTTATAGTATCTATTTGCCAATTTGTATTTTCATCTAATACATTGTTATTAATATAATCATTTATTTCTTTTAAATTCTCATCAGAAATTTCATAATTAATAATTTGTTCATCTGTTAAATTTGCCTTGCTCTTTATTTCTTTATAATCTGTATCAAAAGAACTTGTAGAGAATGTTGTTCCATTTACTCCTACTGTTCCAAGACCACTAGACATTAAATAAACAAACCCTAATGGATTTATATTATTTTTAATTTTTTCACTATCTTTATTATCTATACCACTAATAAAAGCTTTAATCACATCTGAATAATCACTTGTTTTGCCTTTATCTACTCTTATTTCATTATTATCAGTAACAGTTTCATTAATATTTTCATTTTCTGTTTTTCCACATCCTGTCAAAACTACTAACATTGTGATTAACATTGCAATTATTCCAATTGTTAAAATTTTTTTCTTCATTTTACTACCCCTTTCAATTTTTATTACGTTATAATCTGTTACATTATATCACAAAATTTTAAAAAATTAAATATATTTGCAGATAAAAAAATAATTACATTTTCAGATGTATTTAATGTTTTTTTCAAAAAATAAAACACCTACAATTTGTAAGTGTTTTTATTTCTAAATATTGTTGTAACATGCACTTTCAATCTATTTTAGAATTTCTTAACATATAAATAGTATATTTATTATTCTATAGCTGGAACAAGTCCTGAACCAGAATTTTTTTCTTTTTGTGTTTCTTTTACACTTTCATAATACCTTCCTATACTTGAAATTGAAGAATCATAGATAATTTTTCCATTATTATTATTCCAAATTATAGTTCCCCCTGTTTCTTTTCCTTCATTTGAATAATTACTTGATATTGTAAATGAAGCATAACATATTGTATATTTTTTTAACATATCATTTAATTTGTCCCAATAATCACCAGTTTCAGCAGGTAAAGCAGATAAATCTTTATTTTCACTTTTATACATTTCTTCCATATCAGATTTATTATGTACAATGTAGAATTTGCTTAATTTGTAATTAATTTCAAATTCCTCCATTATGTCTATATACTTATTAAATCGATTTCTTAAATCGCTTTCTGATTCTGTTTTATCTGATTCTGCAAATTCTTTAGCATATTCATTCATTCCATCAATATCATACATATTCATAATATCATTAACATTTCGGTTGTTAAGAGCTTTTATATATTCCTCTAATATTTCTTCATCGTTGTTAAATGTTTTACTTATTTGATTTTCATTGTTCTCACTGTTTGATATTTGATTTCTACTTTCAACAGTTTCATTAATATTTTCATTTTCTGTTTTTCTACATCCTGTCAAAACTACTAACATTGTGATTAACATTGCAATTATTCCAATTGTTAAAATTTTTTTCTTCATTTTACTACCCCCTTTAAATTCTTATATTTTAATGAACTCTATCTTCTATGTAGTGGATGATTTGACCATCATCATAAATTACATAATATTCTCCACCTTTTTCCATTACATAAAAAGTTTGATTTGTTTTTTCAGGTTCTCCATAGTTTCTGGTTTCTCTCTCCATTATAATATCAATCTTATATAAATTATTTCCTATTTTCTCAGTACTTTTTATTTCTTTCAAACTTGTTGCATTTCCATCAATGTATTTTTGCAATCTTTCAATATTATCTTCATTTTCTTCTTTTTCTGCATAATATTTTAATGTAGATTCTAAACCTTCTAGTTCTTCATTATAAACTCTATCAAATTCTTCTAAATCTGATTTTCGAGTTTCACCGCTTTCCATTATTTTAAATCCAGCCCAGTCAATGCATTTTAATAGTTTTTCAGCATCTCCATTCGTTTCGTAATTTTGCCAAAATTCTTCTAATTTTTTCTCGGCCTTAGAATTAGAACCATTATTTGAGGAATTTATTTCTCCATTTTTATTTCCACATCCTGTCAAAACTACTAACATTGTGATTAACATTGCAATAATCCCTATTGCTAAAATTTTCTTTTTCATTTTACTACCCCTTTCAATTTTTAGTACATTATATCACAATATTTAAAATTAGTGAATATATCTACATATATTTGTCAAATAAAAATCTACCCTACAACTTTAAACTTGCCATCGTATTTAGATACTTGTATAATTGAATATTTAGACATAAAATGAACCCTCCTTATTTAAAAAATTTGTCTAATAATTTGGGTTCACTTCATATTATAAATGTTTTTTATATAAATTTATTTTAGATTTAACTCTGAATAAAAATGTATATATTTTATTTTTTTTCTAATGCCATTTTATTTGCTACATTTGACAATATATAAACACCTTGATATCCTATTCCGATATCAACTAAATTTCCCTCTTTGCTAAATATAAAAGTATTTATTTGATTATCTTTTCCATCTTCTGTAACAACCGCTAAATAATATTCATATTTTGTATTTAATCCTTCTATATATTTTTCATCCCCATTAGTTGATACACCCATTGAACCTGAATAATTATTTTTCTTTAATTCATTTTTCAATTCGTCTATTGTTTCTATTTTCTCTATATTATATATTTTATAATCTCTAATAGTGTTAATATGATTATCATCAAATATATATTCAATTGAATCATTAATATATTTTCTTAAATCCGCCTTTTTATCTTTGATTTTTAACCATAATTCTTCATTTTTAAAAGTTTCTGTTTCTAAATATTTATATTTCATATAATTATAAGAAGCATCAGTATCTATCAAATTAGATATTTTTTCAATATTCATTTCTTTTCTATATTCTTCATATTTATGTATAATATCTTCATTTGAAAGCTCTTGCGTTTGTTCTTGCACTTTTGTTTGATTTTCATTACTCGATATTTGATTACTACTTGAAACAGGCTCATTCTTTATTTCATTTCCACATCCTGTTAAAACTACTAACATTATAATTAACATTACAATAATTGCTATTACTAAAACTTTCTTTTTCATTTTACTACCCCTTTCTTTTTATTACAATATACTTTTATCCTAAATACAAAACACACTTCATAAATTTTTCTAATTTCCTGTATATGTCATTTTAATTTCCATGTCCCAAATGGTGTTTCCTTCTCCTACTGAAAAAAAACCATAGTCTCCGTTAGTTGACTTTGTTCCAATTCCATCAAATGCTCCTTCTGGTCCAGTAACTTCAATACCATATAAAGTGTCTTTAGTTGCATAAAACGTTCCAGAGACCTTAATGTTTCCATTTCCACCTTCTATTATTCTTGTATAAGTGTAAGTCCCGTTTGAATTTAGTACAAATGTTGCACTATATTCTTTATCAGCATTAAGTAGTTTTCCTTTTCCTTTATATGTTCCATATTTCAATGTGTATTTTCCAACTTTAAATCCTTTAGCTGACTCTTCTGCTATTTTTTCACGTTCTTCTTCTTTGGCTACTTTTTTTGCTTCTTCTTTTTTGTTTTCTATTTCTTGAAGTTTATTGGCTACATTTTGCTTAATTTCATCCGTTAAAATATCATTATTATTTTTGTATTTTTCAGTAATCATTTTTTTTACAAGTTCATTAAGTTCTTTTAAAGGTGTACTTAAATATGTTTTACTGCTATAATTTTGCACATCATCGACTTTTACAAAAATATCATCATAATTATAAGCATTACTTGAAGTTGTACTAGTTGTTTCATTCTTATTAATAGCTATTTTTTCCTTTGAAAATTCTTTATAAAGATTATTTCTTTCTTCTTCATCTTTCTTACTATTTAATTCTTTTTGATAATTCATATACTGAGTAAGTGATAAATAATTATAAGTAGGACTGCTGTCTGTTATATCTTCTTTTACATACCATAAATATTTATCCTCTTTTATATTATATAAATATTCAATATCAGTTTTTATACTTGTTCCCCAATAGACTTGTTTTACTTCATTATTTTCATCTATATAATAAACATTGCTATTATTCATTGTAACCGTATTATCACTATCAGGAATTGGTGATTCTGATTGATATTGAGTTATCATTATAGGAGTTTCATTATCTTCTTTTTGAATAAATGAAATCGTAGTTTCTAAGTTATTTTTCTTTGCAACTTGTAAATTTCCTTTTGATATAGCATCTTTTAATTTATTAAAATACAAATCGCCCCATTCAGTACCTGTTGGCTGACTTTTTTCTTGTTTATTTTTAATTATAAATCCTATAATACCTAATATAATTAAAAGTAAAACAATACATATTGAAATTATTATTAATCTTTTTTTATTTTTCATATTATCCTTTTATTTCTCCCACAAAAATTATTAATATTATTTTTTAATATTGTTCATAGACATAAATTTCTTTTACATATCCATCATCATCATAACTACACCATACTCTAAAAGTTTTATTATCATCTACATTATCATTGGATTTTAAGCCTTTTATAGAAACAATTTGTTTTGTTTTTCCGAATGTAAATGCTAGTCTGCTACTTCTAACAGTTTTAATCAGTTCATTTACATCTTTACCACTAACACTATCACCCTCATATTGAGTAAAATTTTTATTAAAACTTTCATGACTTTGTATTTTTTCTTGTCTTTCTTGTTCTTCTGCACTTATTTTAGAATTGTTGCCATTAATCCCCACTATTGAATTTCCACCTAAAATAAACATCACCACTGCAATCGCTATTATAACACCCACAATAATTGATATGATTAGTGTTTTTTTACTTTTTTTCATTTAAAAATCATTCCTTTCACAATTATTAATAATAATTCTTTACATTAAACTTTGTTAATATAAATGTCATGATCTTTACCATCATCATCCTTAAAATGTATGTTTTCTCTATATACATTTCCGTTAGCATCCTTTTGTTTATAATTAGAATATGGGGTTATATTTCCATTTCCATCTGACATATAGCCATATTCCATTTCGCCATCTCCTCCTAGCGAAGTAGCCACATCAAGTATATCTGGAGTTGCCTTAGCTGTATGGAATATTAAGCCAAAAATAAAGAATAAAAAAGATGCTAACCCAAATAAGAATGTAGTAATTAACCTAAAGAAAACGCCAAATCCAGTATATCCATATTGCTTTATTAAAGCAATTCTATTCTTGTAATTAATTATTCCCCAAATACCTAAAATCGTCATCCCTATTGTAGGTAAAATTTCATTTGCTGCAAATGAAGATATTATTTCATATAGCATTCCGAACATTGCAAATATTCCAAATGAAGCAAGAAAATCATACCATCTATAACCAACAACGAAGTGGTGCTTCTCATTTAATTTATATATTAATTTAATTATTTTAATAAGCAATGCTAAAGCAATGTATGACAAAGTAAAAAGTAATATTAAACCTATGATTATTGATGGCCCTTTGCCAAATTTCAAATATACAACATTATTAAGATATTCATTGGTCTCAAAAAATTTTAAAATGTTTTCACTAAATATCGAAATAACAATAACAGAACCTAATGTTCCAATTCCTAAAAATTTTAATATTTTTTTTATCATTTTTCCTTCCTTTCAATTTTTATTATATTATAATATGTTACATTATATCATAAAAGCTAAAAAAATTAAATATTTTTGCAGATATTTTATTTCTAAATCTTTTGTTTTACTAGCATAAATGTAATAGTAAAAATTCCTGTTGTTATGCATATATCTGCAATATTAAAGTTAGGGAAATTAAATAAATTTATATCTATAAAATCTATAACATATCCCCTAAATATTCTATCAATTAAATTTCCTATTGTTCCAGATATTATTAGAACAAATGGTGTGAAGTGCGTTATTCTTTTATTTTCTTTAATTATAAATACAATTATAGAAATTAGGAGCAAAATACTTATTGTTGTAATTATATTTAAAGTACCTATACCAAAAGCTGCTCCAGTATTTTGCGTATATGTAATGTTAAAAAAATTTGGTATAATCTCAATATTTCTATTTATTACAAGAAGTTTTGTTAATTGATCTAATATTATTATAATTAAAGCTATTACATAGTTTCTTTTATTCATTTTTATTCTTAATCCTTTTATATATTAAAATGCTTCCACAAACAATACTTAAAATGATTGATAATATTTGTGATATTTTAAAATTTCCAAGCATTAAACTATCTGTTCTTAATCCTTCAATAAAAGCTCTTATAATTCCATATAAAAAGAAATATATATATGTTAATTGTCCTGCATATTTTCTTTTATCCTTTTTTGCAAATAGAATAACAAATATTATAAAAGTACAGATGGATTCATAAAGAAAAGTCGGATGGACCTGAATGTAGTTTCCTTTTTCCATTATTCCCATTCTAAATAAGCTATTTGTTTCTATTCCATGAGCTTCACTATTAAAGAAATTTCCCCATCTTCCTATTGCTTGTCCTAGTGGTAAATAGGGTGCAATATAATCACACATATCTAAAATATTTATATTTTTCTTTTTGCAAAATAAAACAATTGTTAAAATTGCACCAATTATCCCACCATATATTGCTAAGCCACCATTTCTAATATCTAGTATTTCATTAGGATTTTGTATATAATAATCTAATTTAAATAATATAAAATATAGTCTTGCCGATATTATTGAAATAGGAATTACGAAAAGCAATAATTCTAAAACATCATCAAATTTTATATTGTATTTCCCCTCATTTTTTTTGCAAAGTAAAATGGCTAAAATAAAAGCTATAACTATAAATATAGCATACCAATATATATCGATGCCAAATAAACTAATTGCTACTTTATTCAATTTTAAATATATCCCCAAACCTTCAAAATTTACTATATTCATAAAACCTCATTAAATTGTTATTTTGATGCATTGTATCATAAAGAGAGATAATTATCAAGTAACTATCTCTCCTATAATCTGTAAGTGTTTTTTTATTTCATTTTTATACGTCTAATTGCCATATACCATTAGAATCTTGGTTAGTAAAATATTTACTTTCAATAGTAACAATAGGTCTCAATTCTCCTTTATTAGCAGATGTAAACAAAGGTGCAAATCCTAAATAATTAGTTCCTAATGTACGAACACTCCACATTCCAAACTTTACGCCAGACAAACTACCGTCACCCTCAGTACATCTCGTAGCTACCCAATACGAATTAGTAAAAATCAAATTGTACGTTTCTTCTTTTATTGCTAATTTCCAAGCTTCTTCGTTCATCTTATAAAATGTAATTTGTGCATTTTCTTCATAAGTTCCTTCTACCTTTGTTCCATCAACTCCGTATTGGTTGCAATGTATTATTATTATTTTTACTTACACTTATTGTCAACTCATTATCTTTTGTTGTTAATTCATTATTATATGTTTCACTTCCACCTATTCCATTACTATTAATTTTCCCATTTTCACCATGATTTTTTTCATATTTGAATATATATGGATAATGTCTACTGGTAATTTTATATATCTTACCATAATTACTATCTCTATTCCTTAATTCTTCTGCTCTATCTGTAAATAAATCTTCAATGTCCTCTATATTAATACTTCTTGCAGATGATTTTAATTTTGAATTACTATACAATTTTTTTGCAATATCATTTAGTAAAAAAACTCCATTGTTATAGCCAAGACTTCCACTTAGCGCCAATTCATTTACTGATTTATCGGAAATCAATTCTACCTCACCATTTGAAATTTTTAATACTCTCCATTTTAAGCTATTATCTTGTTTCATTATCTGATCATAATTATGACCACTATATTTTTCAAGAACCTCATAGTCTTCTGAATTATCTGGGACATAATTTACATAGTCCCCAACTTTAATTTGAGATGCTGAATTATTTTTAGATATTTTAGTATTATCTTGTCCTTGACCATTGTTTTCTTTGTTTCCGCATCCAGTTAAAATAACTAAAATAGCAATTAATATTGCAATAACCCCTATTGCTAAAATTTTCTTTTTCATTTTACTACCTCTTTCAAATTTTTATTACATTATATCTCAAAATTTTTAAAATAAAATATGTTATTCCAGTTTTATAATATCAATTTGTAGGTTCATTTTGTTATATTATATTTTTTCTTGTAGATATATTATTTTAAATAAGAATAAGCATGATTTACATATACCTTATAACTTGTAGGATTTAAAGTTTTTCCGTTACTATCTTTTGGAAAGTCAAATTTTAGCTCATTTATAGCTCCTACATAAAATCTGTAATATTGTAGTGTCTTTGTTTCCGCTCCAATTATTTTTCCATTATTATCATAAAAAACAATTCCAACATTAACAAAGTCTAAACGCCAATATGATTTATTTTTAACTTTAACTATATATTGATTACTACCTTTAGTTACACTTTCTACCAAAACCATATTTGCAGCATGTCTTTTATCTTTATCATCAACTTTAGTAACTTCACGTCTATTATTTGCATTATTATTTTCCCCAAGTTTTAAATGATATGATGAATATGTTGATGGCAATCCATCTTTTCTACAAAGGAATCTTCCAATAGACGTTGCTCCTGCTTCTAACGCAAAATTATATATGTTACTGTCACATATTTTTTTACCTTTTTTATCATAAAAAGTTCCATCTATTCTTATATCAACGGCATAATTATTGTTGTTTTTTAATTCTGCAAGTAAGTATTCTCCGAGTATGGTAGTTTTTACCTCTACATTACTAAAAACAATATTTTTCACAACAACATTGCATTTATATTTTTTATTACCTACTTTACCAGTAATTACAGCTGTTCCTGCATTTTTTGCAATAACTCGACCATATGAATTAACAGTTGCTACATTACTATTACTTGATTTCCATTTTACTTTTTTTGAAGTTCCAACTATTTTTAATGAATATGCATCTCCAATATTTAAAGTTTTATTTGATTTATTTATATGTAAATTCTTTACAGTAATTTTGCATTTATATTTCTTACCACCAACCTTAGCTGTAATTGTAGCTGTTCCTTTTTTCTTTGCTGTTACTTTTCCTTTTGAATTTACAGTTGCTACTTTTTTATTACTTGATGACCATTTTACTTTTTTAGATGTTCCTGTTATTTTTAGTGTATATTTTTTTCCTACATTTAATGTTTTCTTTTTCTTATTTATTTTTATACTACTTGCTGCTTGTACTGTAGATGTAATATTTAAGTTTGTAATTACTATTGGCATTGCAAGTAATGTTAATACTATGAAATTAACTGCTAATACTTTCTTTAATAATTTCATTTTTATCCTCCTATTTTACTTTTATATTTTTAACCTTACTCCAGTTACTGTATATCTTTTTACCATTTACTGTTCTATAAGTTCTAATTCTTACATAATATTTCTTTTTAGATTTTAGTTTTTTTACTGTTTTAGATAATTTTGTAGTATTTGAACTCTTGTTTCCTTTTTTAAATTTTTTGTTTGTTGAATATTGTATTTGGTATCCATAGGCTCCTGAGACTTTTTTATATTTTACAGTAGCTTTTTTCTTTCCCGCCTTTAATTTTGATATAGTTGGTGTTTTAGTTTTTGTTGTTAATTTTATAACATCTGAATAATTCCCGTAGTATTTTCTTCCATCTATTATCTTATATGCTCTTACTCTAAATTTATATGTTGTTGCAACTTTTAACCCTGTTACTTTACATGATGTTCCCGTTAGTTCTTTTACTTTAATATATTTATTTTTTGATGTATCATATTTTTCCAATTCGTATCCTGTTACATCTGATATTTTGTCCCATTTTATGGTTATTGATTTTTGATCTTGAGTTTTGTTCGTTACTCCACTTACTTTATTAACTTTTATTATATTATTTGTTCCATTTGTGTTGCTATCAGTATTGTTTGTATAAGTTATAGTTACATTTGTATTGTTATTATTTTCTGAATTATTCACACCACTATTATTTGTATTTCCATTAGTATTTCCCACTAATCTATCCATCATTTTTATTGTTCTACTATATTCGTATCCACATGCTTTACATCTTTTTATTTCGTAACATTTTCCTTGTGAATAATATGTAGGAGCAGTAATAATCTCTGTAATTGTTTCATATTCCTTATGATCGTTATTTCCAATTATTTGATTTGAAGTTTCTTTTATACAAGTTCTATTTTTTCTAATATACTCTTCACCCATTGTTCCTTTTGTTGCCTTCAATTCATAATCTCCTTTAAAAGAACTTGGGTAAATACCTTTCATATATGAATTTGCAGGTATCGTAAAACTTGTTAGTTTTTTTAAGTCATCATCATTTTTTGCTATCCCTGTAACATAAGCTCCAACTGTAGGATCATCAATTGCATAAACTAATCCATCATATGCAAATGTTATTTGATTTGTTCTTTTAGATGCCACACCATACATTCCTCCTGTTGCATCAATATATACCCATTTACCATCTATAAATGCAATAGACCACATATGTGTTGAACTTGTTGCAGTTGCAGTCGGAATGTCACATAAATACAGCATGTAATTTGTAAGTAGTGTATATATTTCGCAATTTCCTTTTAAACTATTAAAATAATAATATACTGTACCTATTCTTGCTGAGCCATAAGTAGAAGATACATAAGTTACATTCAAATAAACCCATCTTGTTATTGCTTTTGCTTTTTCCTCATTTGTAGTACATTCAGCGGTGATTTCATCTACTTTTTTCTTTATCTTGATATAAGTTTCATTTGTTATATCTTTTTCGTTACATAGTTCTGAGGTGTATCCATTAAAAGTATGTCCTGAATAACTTCTTCCATGATGTGCAGTTGTTCCAAGTGCTTTTACATTTGTAGTTGGTAAAGCATCTAGATACGATTTCATAGTAATTGTTTCTGTTGTTTCTTTCCCTGTTGCTATATCATGAAATTTTCTTCCATTATAACGAGCATAATAAAATGCATTTGAGTAATTATATCCATATATTGTAGCTGAATTACTAATTGTTGTGTCAGCTTCGTTTATAATATAATGATCAGATGTAATTTTAATTGTTTTTAATGATGAACAATTTGCAAATGCACCTTCGTTTATGTACATTATATTGCTTCCTAAATCTATATTTTCAAGACTTGCACAACCATAAAAAGCATAGTTATTTATTCTATACAGGCTTGAAGGAATATTTATTTCTTTTAAATTTGTACAATTATAAAATGCATAACTTCCAATTGTTTGAATTGTTGTTGGAATCTCTATTTCTTTAATATTTTGATTATCCTTAAATGAATAGTTTCCAATAGTTGTTATTGTTCCATCAAAAACTACACTTTTAACTTTATCTTGATATTCAGACCATGGACTCTCTTTTCCATTTGTCATACTTCCACTTCCTGATATAGTTAAAATACCTGTATTATTTAATGACCATGTAATACTTTCTCCACAGTCTCCTGATGCTACAACTGAATCTGCCGCATTAGCAATATTTGCTCTAATAAAAATCATTCCAATTATTATAACAAATAAAATCAGAACTTTTCTTACTTTTTTCATGTTTCTCCTCCTTAAATTTTTCTTACAATATTTTATCATAAATCACAAAATTTTACAATACTCAAATCGCAAATAACTCTTTGTTCCGTAGTTCTAAAATAAAAAAGGATAATTCTCAAGTACAGAGAATTATCCTTTTTTAATTTATTTTTTAGTTGTTACATTTTTTGCTTTACTCCAGCCAGAATAATATGTTTTACCATTTACTATTTTATATGTAAAAATTAGTTAATTCTCCAATTCCAAATGAAGCAGCATTTAAGATAATTGAAATGACAAAAGGATTAATTTGATCAAACTTTAAAAATTTTTTATATATAATTGCTTCAGCAATAACAGCATATATTTCAAGTATAATATAAGCAATATTTCTAAAATAAATACCATATAATATATTAAAATATACTGGAATTGAAACAACTAATGGATTAGTTAAAATATTTGCTAAGATTATATTTATAATATCTTTTTTATTTCTTATTCTTAATAAAATAGCTACAATACACTCAATTAATATTGTAGCTACTAAGCAAATAATCATATTTTTTACTAAAAAAAACATATCTTACTTATTCCCTATTTTTTATTTTTATTTATAATGATTATAACTATTATTGCAATAATTGCTACCAAAATTCCACCTATCACGCAATAAATCAAATTTGATTCTAAAGTATTATCTACACTTCTTTTAAGTTCATTAGAATTGTCATCATTGCTACTTGAAGTATTGCTTAAATTCTCATTTGTCTTTTCAAATGGTGTTATATCAACATATGCATCTTTTAAAACATTATAGTCTGTTTTGGCATTAACTACATTTTCATATTTATCTGCTTTTATCCAAATTTCTTTGTCATCACTAACTACACAAAAATAAATGTTTGGATACATATTTACATTATATTTTACACTTAAAATTCTCCCATTATTAATGTATTCACCTGTAGGCTTAAATGTTGCCTTATCTATTATTGGAGTACGTGTTGTAAGTTTTATTGGCATAGGATATTTAACATTTGTTTTATATCCATCTATACTATATCCTACATCATCTTTTATCCAACCTTGAACTCCATTATATTCAACTTTAATATAATTTACATATGTATTTAATGTTTTATAAATAAGCTTACATTCTGTTTTTGCAGGAATAGTTTTAATCTTATTTTTAAATTTTGCATTTCCTTCATCCAAAATGTTCGAGATATCTGAATATATATCTAAATCTTTATATACATATACTCCTATATCTTGTTGAGAATAGTCTGCATAAAATTCTTCTGCATTTTCTGTATGCCATCCTTCAATATCTCCATATTTTAAATATATTGATTTGCCATGTGGATTAGGATATGCAGAATAAAAATAAGAATCTACGATAATACCCTTCGGTATAGTTCCAATAACATTTTTTCCATCAACTGTACTACTTACAGAAATATCAGTTAATGTATAATATTGTGAATTTACTTTATCCGCAATTTCAGTCAAACTGCAAACCATATGGTATGGACTTTCTCCATCTGATGTATAAATATAAACCCATCCTTTAATTCCATTATATTCCACATATCCCCACATATCAGTATATGATTCTATTTTTACACGAGTTCCAACTGGTATTTCAATATTTCCATCTACTTTACCATATGTAATAGATGGACCTTTATATAAATAAGCTCCTTCTCTATAAACAAACATATCTTTTTGTTCATTTTTCGCTTTACTAAAATCTACTTCTTCAGATATAGGTTTAATATCAGCTAATTTTATATTTACACTGGTGTTGTTATATTTTATGGTCGCATATCCATTTGTTTCATATATTACATGAACTGTTGTGCCGTATGGAATTAGTTCTGTTCCACTTTCTGCTTTTGCACCTGCTTCATTAATAATTTTTGCATTATATTCTATTATTCCTGGTAGTCCGTAATCTGCATAACAAATATTAGTAAATAACATTATGAATATTATAATAAATAATATAATTATTTTTTTCATAGTCATAGTTCTCCTCTCTTTATTTGATACTCCAATTTTATCATAAATGTATAATTTTTTCAATAAAATAACAAAAAAAAGCCTATCCCTCTAAAAAGAAGAATAGACCTTAAATTAAGCAACTTTCTTTAATGAATATGTTTCATTAAATTTATCATCAAAAAAATCTTTATAATTACTTATATATTTTATATCAAGATTATATTTAAGTGGAATTAAATCACTAAATATACAATTTATAATATAGTCCAAATTTTGATTAGCATTTGGAAGTCTTATAACAAACAATATATTTCTTATATTGGTATTTTCAATTTTACTTAAAATCGTATAAGAATTAGTAAAGTTTTGAAAAGCAATCATTGGCGAATTTATAGTTTCTTTAATTAAATTACCAAGTAAAAAATTATCTGTTACAACAACTGTTTCAGAATCTTCAGTAATATTATTTTTCATAATCCAACTTCTTGCTCCAGTTCCATTTACTTTATTATTACTTGAAAACCATATATCTTTGTTTCCATTAAATTCTTTATCTAAATGAATAGAAAGTCCTTCAATTAGTCCATGTTCATTTAATACTGGTACAAAGAACCCATCACATCTTGAAAAAGTCCATTTAAAATCTTCTTCTTGAAAAAAGCCTGGTATTCCACAAAGATTAAATTTTCTAGATAATGCACTACCTATTAATCTTCTTTTAATATAATTTTTTGGAACACTTTTGTATAATCCTTCTGTTATGGAACTATCCAAAAAGCCTAGGTCTTTAAGTTCTTTTTTATGACTAGGTTCAAGTTTTAGCATATTTAAAAATGCTCTATATACTCTATCTCGCATTTCAGTTTCTTCAAGTTGATTTACAGGTGTTATCTCAAACTTTGATTTATCAAGCGAATAACATTCTTTTTCCAATAATTCTTTTAATGCTCTATCGTTACTTATATTCATAAACTTTGCATATAGTCCAAGAGCATATCCACCTTTGCCACAACTAAAACAATGATACTTATTAGATCTTATATTTAATGACATAGTGGGCTGTTTACTTAATTTCTTATACCCACAAAAGGGACAAATTACTTTTGCCTCTGCTCCATTTTGCTTTATAATCTCAAGATTTATATGATATGCAACATTCAAAATGTTTATATGTTCTTTTACTGCTTCATAATCTAAAACATTCATATTTCCAATCCTTTCTATGCTGCAAGTTCAAGTTCTTGCTCTTGCACATTAAAATCTTCTAATTTTCCAATAAAATCATTTGCAGAATCTTGTATCTTTGAGCCAAGTTCTAATACAGTTTTAGTTTCTCCATTAGCCCATCCTAGAATATATCTGAAACTACATGAAGATGTATCAAGTCCAAAATGATCTGCTACGATAAAAGCAACTGATTCAACAAATACTTCTGATAAGTCCCTATCTTTTTTATAGTCAAAATCATCATATAGACTATGTGTTATTTCATGTAACAATACTGCTGTTTTATCATCTATAGAAAGCGAATTTTTAATTGCAATCATGTTCCTTTGCTTACTATAATACCCTTTTGCTCCTGTTAAAATTTCTTCTTCTTTAACTGGAACTTGACTAAATGCTTTTAATTTTTCGTATAAATCTTCAGTGCTTTCGGAATTAAGATATTTTGATTGCATTGGAATCTGTTCACCATCAGTATTTTCAATATCATAAACATATACCCATCTATATCTATTGTATTTTATAGTTTCAGTCTTTTCTATTTCTTCTCCATTTTCAATTACTCTTGTTTTTATCTCATAAGAGCACGGAATAGGTGCTGCAATAAATATCTTTTTACTTCTGTCTGTTATTTTTCTTCCTAGTCTTTCCCATGTTTTTGCTCCTGCTACATTTGATGCATTAGGACATTGTGAATAGATTAGTATCAGATTCGCAAAACTATATTTTTTCTTGAATTTATTTTGAAATTTCAAAAATTCTTGATATTCTCCTTTACTTACTATATCTTGCAAGTTTCTTATGACCTTATCAAATATTTCCTTTGTCTTATTTTTTGTATCTTTCTTATTATAATTTTTCATATCTTATGCCACCTTTCCTAATACTTCTTTTTCCCATTTATCTAGGAATTTAATCTGTATTTTATTTGGTTTTTTGTTATGCTTTGTTCTACTTTGTACAACTCTATTTTTTTTAACTTCAACTGTTACAAGCGATTTTTCTGGATTATCTACTTTTCTCATAAAATAAATATCACTTTCTCCATTAGCATAGTCTTCCGCATATGTTCTAACACAATTTTTTTGTTGCTTACTCTCATCTTGCAGTGCTTCCATATTTTTTGCAGGAAATATAATAAATTTATTATCTTTGTAGTTATTTATTGAAAGTAGTTTACTTCTATTTTCTATTGCCTTGTTTATCAATTCATTTTCATGAATTTCATATTGTTTTTCCAACTTATCATGTTCTACCTTCAAATTCTCAGGAAAAGCATATTTATTATTTTTTAAATCTAATCCAAGTGCAAAAGCAAATTTTAAATAGTCCTTATATATTGAAATATCAATTTTTCCCCTATGTTTTTTTGCATATTTTATAAACTTATTAAGATTCACATATTTCGCTACGCCTTCGATATTTTGTGTGCCATCCCAATAAGAGCAAAATTTTTCTAAATATCTAATCTTATTTATGTCCTTTTCTTGCAACAGCCTTAAGATTTTTAATTGTCTATTTGTTATATTGTATTTTTTCATAAATGGATAAAATTCTTTACTTACTCCAAATAATTGTAAAAAATTGTTTTCACCATAAAATTCTTTAGCCTTTAATGCCAAATTGTATAGTCCCATTTTCGTTAATATTTCGATTCTTCCAAAAAGGTCTGTATTTTTTACTATTTCCGGTAAATGAACATATCCTAAATGTTTTACTAATTCCCAAATATATGAATATTTATATTCTGTATTTTTTAATATACCTTTTATATTATTTGGAAATACCATAGCATTATCAATTAAAGAGTAATTCCTAGTGTAAAGTCTCCAATTTCTTACATCTATATTCCAACTATCATGATGATAGATGTATATATGACATTGACATTTTGCAACTCTATCATTAATATACACTTTTCTATAATAATCATCTGTTACTATCTCTCTTGCAAATTCAACTGCAGATGTATGAGGCTTATGATTTCTATCTATTATAGTTTTAAGTTCAAAATATCTAATAATAAATGTATCATCAATGTATTCTAAAATAGATAAATAATCTTTAAAATCATGGTATCTTAAATTACTTCTTTTAATTTCATACTTTCCATGACAATTCGGACATTTTGCTTCCTGTCCTATTTTCTTTTTACATAGAAAAGTATTATTACAACAAGTACATGTACATTTATTCTTACCATGTTTTATAATAAGATTTTGTGTTTTGGCCTTTTCTTTAACAAACTTATCCCATCCTTTTGGTAATTCTGTTCTATTATCTATTTCATCAAATATTTTCCTATATGCTTTTTTTACATATCCCATTACTTATTCACCTCCTGAAACAAGTCAAGTTGTTGTCCTTTTTCTTCTTCCTCTTTTTTCTTTTTTTCCTCATCCTCTGCATGTTTTTTGTCAATCTTTTTTATTGTTTCCTCTGCATTAGGTGGTGTAGATTTCTTTTCATTTAAATTTAATTCTTCATTACTTCTCATGAAATATGTAATAGCCCACATATAGACGACTTGATCCTCTATCATAGCAACATGGTCTTCTTCATGTTTTCGTGCCTTTTCATATATAAATTCATACATTTGTTTAAGACTTTTTTCATCATTATTAAATCTATCATATAAATCTGTTCTTGTTTTTAAATAGTCAAATATTTTTGTTATGCTTGGATTATTAAGTTCTATTATTTCTTTTTCTAATTTCTCAATTCCTTCCATTTTACCCTCCTATTTTTTCTTTAAGCAGATTCTTTCATTTGTCTATCTTTTTCTTCAAACATTTTTATTATTTTTTGTGCTTGTAAAATTGCTCTTCTTGCCTCCTCATCTTGATTTTCTGTTCTCTTATTCGCTAACACTTTTGACATTTTTATTATATTTACCATTTTTTGTTTCTCCTTTCATTCTTTCAAACCTTTTAAACAACTGATTTTTAGAGTTTCGGTCAATATACTTTTTATAATTTTCTAGTCCATAGTCATTTATCTTTTTTTCTCTTTCACTTATAACTGCATTTATCACATCATCTATTTCTGTAAAGTCAAAGAAATAAGAAATAAGGCCATCCTTTTGGGTAGCCCTATCTCCTTTATAATCTTTTATCACATTAAATCTATAAGAATATTTTTTCTTGCCTGGATGATCCGCAATTCTTATTCCACAACATACACCGAAAATCTAGTTTTAAATATTTTGAAGATGTAGTTTTTGATTGATAGTAATGTACAATAAAATTATTTTCAATTAATTTTGGTACTAGAATTTTAACTATTCCCTTCGCCTTCATATTATGCAACCTCTTGTAATACTTCATTTTGATATAAGTATTTATTCTTATCAAGTTTTTTCTCAATTGTTTTTAGGTAGAATTTAATCATTTCAACTTTATATTCAGGAATATTTATTTCTGATACTCTTGCAATTTTGTCACCATTTTTTGTTGGTGCTACGACTATATCTCCAACATTTAAATTTATATTTGTATAATAACTATATGTCCTTCCATTAAATGTTTTTAGAGTATATTCATCTTCATATTTAACACTTACTATATTGGTTCTCACATCAAAACACCTTACCTTTCTAATCCATATATTTTTTGTATAACTTATCAAAATTTTTGACTTCTCTATTTTCAATTCCTTTGTCTTTAAGTGACATTCTATTAAACATATAATTATCAAAAACTTTTACATTTTTTGGTTTAGTATTTGTTGTTTGAAGCTTTATAAGTCTTTTGATTATTTTATTTCTTAATTTCTTTTGAATTTTATCTAAATAACACCCCATTGTTGTAAGTATAGGCTCATCAACTCCTGGAAAGTACATTTCCATATCTGCAATATGACCGGTTCTTTCAGATTCAAGCATTATAAAATCTGGTATGTCTTTAATTGAAATTATATAATCATTATTTAAACTTGTTTCTACAAATACAAATCCTTTTTTTATAATCTCTAGCATTTCATTTTTTGTATATGTTTCATAAACTATTTCTTCCATTACAATTCTCCCTTCTTAAGAATGATGCTTACCATTTATTTAAAATGGTAAGTCATCATCACTTGTTAAAGTTTGTTCATCTATATTTTCTATGGAATTTTCCGAAGTGCTAACATCAGTATTTGATTCCTCTTGCTTTCTTGCACTTTCTGCAAATTTTATTTCTTCAGCAATGACATCTGTTGCATATCTTCTTTTACCTTCATCATCCGTCCAGTTTCTAACCTGCATTCTTCCGCACATACATATTTGAGTACCTTGTTTTAAATATTTTTCTACGAAATCTGCAAGTTTTGAATATGCAACTAGACTTATAAAGTCTGTTTGTCTCTCCTCGCCTGGTTTTACATAGTTTCTATCTACAGCAAGTGTAAATAATGCAACCTTTGTATTGTTTGTTTGTGAAAATCTAATCTCTGGATTTTTTGTTAATCTTCCTAATAATATAACTTTGTTCATATCTTTTACCTTCCTTCCTTTTTAATCATCTCTTCTAACTGTTATAAATTTAAGTATTTCATCAGTTATTCGCATTACTCTTTCTAATTCTCTAATTGTATCTGGTATTGTTTTGTATGTTAATACTACATAATATGCTTCCTTTTGTTTTCTAATCTCATAAGCAAGTTTTTTTAATCCTAACTTTTCTATTTGTTCAACTTTTCCATCCTGCTTTATAACATCTACTAATTTGTTGTTTACTTCATCAATCTCCTTTTCATTTAAGTTTTTACCTAGTATTATAACTGTTTCATATTTATTCATTTTATATTCCTTCCTTCCTTTATGCTGCCATATCAAGTATAAATTTCTTGGTATTTATAGCATTTATTTTTTTGTTTTCACTAATTTTTAAATAATATTTTTCTAAATACTCTTCCCTATATATGTCTATTTTTCTTTGATGTCTATCTAATCTAAACATTTTTGTAAATCTTCTTATGTCTCTTTTCTTCATTGATGTTCTGTGATTTTTCTTAATTGAGACTATTAGGAATGTTCCAAGTAGTATATTTCCTCCGTATATTCTATTAAAGTCATCATGTCTTGCATTTTTACTTGCAATTAATAAATTATCCTCATTTAATTTAACTTTGTATAAATCCTCTCCTAAAAAAGCCTTAATATGCTTTATATTTGGTGATATTTTTATAACTTGTACCTCTTTTCCAGGTATTACTAATAAAACTTTAATCTTCATATGTTTTTTTCCTTCCTTCATTTAATTTAAAATATCAAAAAGACAGAATAATCTGCCTTTTTATTTATGCTACTTGCTTTAACTCTGCATTTTCGTCAAAATAATTTTGAATTTGTAAATCTTGTCCTTTTTCTACTTTCGCTATAATTAGTTGGGTATTTTCTGAATAGTCTTTTATAAAGTCATAATCTACACAACTTTCATAGTCATCAATAAAAATTGGACCATTTAATCTGCTTATTTTATTGAACATATTTGCAAATTCCAAAGCAGTTGCAATTGTTTCTGATCTAGATAAATCAGATAAGGTTTTATCCTTATATGTTATTATAAAATCTTCTTTAATTTCTCCAGTAGTTTTAAGGACTGAATAAAATTTTATATCAACATCTTTTAAGTATTCTCTTGCAAGTTTCATTTTTTCTTCAATATAAAGAATGTATAGTTTTTGTGCTATCTTTTTTGTTTGATTTAAATTATCAATTAATTTTAATTGTGTATTTTTTTCTAAATTGAAATACTTAATATCTTGTAAAGCACTTTCTATATCATTTCCTTTTATAGAAATTGAATTGTTGAATCTATCTATTTCTGCTTTTTCATATTCTAATTTTGTTATATTTTCTTGTACTGTTTTAATTCTCTTTTCTTTTTCTACATCAGGATTTCCACTAATTGAATGAAATTTGCATCTTTCCATTGTAAGTTTAAGTTTAATATCCTTTATTTCTGTATCTAGTATATTTTTCTTGTCATATAGAGCAAATAACTCATTTCTCATATTTTCTACCGTTCTATCCTTACTTTCATTATGTATTTCTTGATTGCATGTAGGACATTTTGTAATTTCTCCATTTTTTATACTTAAATACTTTTTCTTACCTGCCTTCATGCTGTTTTCTACTTCCGAGCATTCAGTTTCCTTTGATAAAAGATTCTTTTCTAGTTCTTCCACGACCTTCTTTTGCTTATTTTTATCTGTTAAATTTGTGTCATTATTTAAAAATGCAAGTTCCTGTCTTGCAATAGATAATTCCTCATCTTTTTCAAATGTCTTTACTTCAGGAAGTTCTTGATTTGCAATTTCCTCTGCATATTCTATTTTTCCCTCATATGATGATATCTTACTTTCTGCTTTTTTAATGCTATTATTTAATTCTGATATATATGCTGGAATATTTACAGGTACTCCTTCCAATAAATCTCTTTCATCTTTATCTAATTTGTTATATGCTATATCCATTGAAATAGAAAACATTTTATCATTTATAAACTTTTCTTTTTCAGTATCAGTTAGTTCATTAAATCCTTTATTATTTTTATAATATTTTTCTAAAAGTCTATCTTGCATTTGTTTTTCTTGCATATCAAATATAACCTTTGGCTTTACATCTGATAAATATTTATCCACCAATTCTTTTTGCTCTGCAGGTTTTTTGTTTAAAAAATACATAGGATTTATAACTGAAAGAAATAATCTTTTATCTTTGTAAAAAGAAGTAAGTTCGTTTTGAGTTGTTGGCTTTCCATCTATTGAAATAAAGTTTCCTTTGCTAGAATACTTATTCTTTCCTCTGATTAAAACATGATTTTCTCCTCTATTATCAGTAAAATGTAGTTCCCCATATGAAGAATCGGAGTTTTTGTTTATAAGAGAAGATTTTTCATCTCCAGATAAATTTGTTCCAAGCAATGTATTTACTATCGCATACAAAATATTACTTTTTCCGGATTTATTTTTTCCAGTAATTACTGTTGTGTCAAAAAGTTTTGTTTCAAATTCTTTTTCAAATTTTCTAAAACCTACAGTTTTTACATAATTTACTTTCATATTTTTTCTTCCTTCCTTTTTATTTAGCGAGTTTATGTATATATTTTGGTAACATCCAATCCTCAGAACCATCATCAAATTTCAAATGATAGTCTTTATAATATGGATCTCGCTCTATTACTGTTGCATAGGTAAAATTATAGAATTTACCATTCTCTTCACCAGGACCATATACAATAACTCTCTCGCCATTTTTGAATTTATTAAACATTGTATATTCTCCTTTTTGTTATTTTTTTGTTTTAACTCTTGACATTCTTAAATTTTTCTGCCATACTTTAAGAAATAAATAATTACATAAACGAACTAAAATAGTAGCAAGTTTAAGCACCAACTTACTTTATGCTGCTATTTTTTGTTGCTCATCAAATATTTCCATTCTCATAGCACAAAGTCGTTCCCCAAAATTTTTAAGTTCCAACTTTACAGCTGCACCCAAGTTGCATTTTTTTATTCTTTCTTCATCATTTGGATTTATTATGACATCATATTTTTTGTCATTTACATCATAAAATCTTGCAATAAGATAATCCTTTTCTCCATTTTTTGTTTTTACTTTTTCTCTGAATGTCTCAAAAAGTAAATAAATATTATCCCAACTAAATTTACCTTCAGTTTTATTGTTTTTAGTTTTATTTGTTGTTTCTATTTTAGGATTTTTTTCTTCTTTACTTTCCTTCGAACTGCTTTCTTTTTTAGATGTTACTTTTTCTTGTTTAACTGTCTTTGATGCTTTAGTTGTCTTTGCTTTAACTTGTTTTTCATCACTCTCTTTCTTCTCTGTTTTGCTCTCACTATTTTTAATATTAGTCGATGTAATTTCATTATTTCCTGCAGTTTCATCTTCGTTTTTCACATTTTGTATAGGTTTTGTGGATAATTGTTCTTGTGAAATATTGCTTGCATTTTCTAAAGTTGTATTTTCTGAATAAAAATCTTCGTTTTTGAATAGATCTAAAACATAATTTGTATATGTTTGTCCTAAAGAATTTGGTTTTTCTGACTTTTTAAGAAATATTGTATATTTTCCTTTAACTGATTTTCCTTGCAATTTCTGAAGTTTAATATAATCATCTAATTTACTTATAGATTGCTGACCTGTTATCTTCATTAAAAATATTCTATCTGTACTTATACTTGGTATAAAGAATTTAAGCCAACCAATTCTATTACATGCTCTTTTGCCATTTGCATCTTTCTGTCTATATTCACATCCAAATTTATCACATTCAATTTGCTTCCAACCATTTTTCACTTTTAAAGTTGCTTGGTTAGATTCTCGTGAACATCTACATGCCTCTCCTCCTTGATTATATCTTGCATATTTAATTGATAACGGTTCCTCATCAAAAAATTCAATTTCTATATTTTGTTTTCCTTTATACTCTTCATCAAATTTATCAAGAAACTTTTTCATATATGCATCATCAGATTTTGCTATAAAGTAGCCATATTCAGTTACTTTATTTTTTAACTTTTCTCCATGTTGTACTCTCCCTATAACTGGTAAATTTATAAGTCTTGTTTGTGTTTGTTCCATTTTTAATTCTCCTTCCTTTAAGCAGCAATAAGTTCTGTTATTTGATATTCTACTGCTTTTCTTCTCTTTAAATCAATTTTGTAAATTGGATAAAGTGCTGATTTAAAAGGACATGCTCCAACTTTTTCTTTTAAGATTCCTATTTTTTCTAATTGTTCAATAAAGTTTGGTTTGTACATAAAATCAACAACAACTTCATCATCTTTTAAGACTTTACTATTTTGATCTAGTGTAATGTCAGCAAAATGTGCTGTTTCGTTTGTTTTCGGATCAGTTCCAAATAGGCTTAGTTGTAAATTCCCATTTTTGTAATTTGAACTATGTATAAAACAGTTATTGAAAACCATATCATATAATTCGAATCTAAAACCACTTCTCATAATCTTTTCTCCTTCCATAAATTCTGTGTAAAAGATTTTTTTGATTTAATCCTCCTTTCTCTTTATTTTGGGACAAAAAAAGAAAAGCATTTTGTTTATAAAGGGGGCTTATAAACTTTAAATACTTTTCTTCAATAAAAAAAGCATAGCAAAAAATCTATATTTTTGACTAGGCTTCAAATCCCTAATTTATGCTACATTTAAAAAATGTAGAAATACCACTACTACCTTAATATTTATAGTAGTTATGCCACAAGTATTATTACTTGCAGATAGTTATAGATTTATTTCTATAACATAATCTTTATACACACTTATATTATATATTCTATTTTTTGAATTTTCAATATGTACAAAAAAAAATATTTTTCTTTGATATTTCAATGTTTTTTAGTATTATTTGTGGAGCAAAATTATTTTTCTTAAAAAAATTTTTAAAACTTAAGACAAAAATAATTATTTTTGATATAATAAAAAACGGAGGCTGATAAAAATGATTTTATATGATTTAACAGATGAACATCAAAGAGAAAAATTAAAGGATGCAAATGTTATCGTGATTAAAGGAAAAGATTATTCTAAAGAAGAAACAAAGGAAGTTTATAACAATATAATGAGCCATATATTTAGTATGAGTAAGAAAAACATTCCTCAAGAAATGGAAGAATTTAGAGATGTAATTCAACTTGTTGTATAAATGAAAATTATATATAGATATTAAAATAGAAAGTCAATAATAATGGCTTTCTATTTATAAATACTTTTTTATTTTTCTATCTTTTTTTCTATACCCTTTATTAAGTCTTCAAATGATACGCCTAGTATCTTCATCATACCCCACAATTCATAATCTCTAACTGTTCTTTTATTGGCTTCAATTAGATATATATCATTCTTATGCATATTTATTCCTAGTAAATTTAATTCTTTTACCAAATCTGCTTGCGACATATACTTTTCTTTTCTATATTTTGCCAAATTTTCACATATTACGTTGTAACAGTTATTAAATTTTCTCATTGACATATTAATTCCCCCTTATAACTATTACAATTTTACCCCTATATTAATGATAATATGACACGGTAACTATGTTTATATATATATAATAATATAAAATATTCATTTGAATATATTGCTTTCAAATACACTATTTTAAGGCTTTTTGTCATTTTTTGTCGATAAATTTTCTTTTCTTGTAACTGTAAGTCTAAGACATAAAACAAAAATTCTTGTATTGACTTGATAACAATTACAATTTATAATGATAACAATGTCATATTTAAAAAATATATACAAAACTGTCGAAATTTGATTTATTATATGACAAATATTAAAGAAGGAGGAACATATAGTAGTATCGACTTATGGCTTAAATAGAAATATATATACTTTATTCATAAAAATAAAATGATATTACAAGCCATAATAATTTTCAAAACATAATAAAAAATGAGGAAAGGAAGGAAATATTATGGAAGAATCAAACTTTATTATTAGAAAAATAGACGATTTAGGTAGAATTGTAATACCAAGAGATAAAAGAAAAGAAAACGGAATTGCTATTAAAGATAAATTTGAAATATGTACAGAAGACAAAGAAATCATACTAAAAAGGATTAATAACGAGGAAATTTCAAATGAACAGAAAATTACTAGATCTATTGATGAACTTGGAAGAATTGTACTTCCTAAAATTATCAGAGAAGATTTAGGATTTAACATTGGAGATGAAGTAAAAATATTTTTTATGACTAACAGTACTATTTTAATTAAAGCACAAGGAAAGGATTTTGACTATGAATGATAAATTAAGAGTTCTTGTTGCTTGTCAAGATAAAGAAAAAGGAATATCACTTCAATCCATTATTGCAGGGAATAAAAATGTAAAAAAGGTAAAACTTGAAACAACAGGTATAGACACTATAAAAAATATAAAGTCATGGTTTCCTGATATCGTCTTTGTAAATATGAATATAGAAGATTTTACTGGACTTGAAATTATTCAACATATAAGGCTTAAGTTTATAGACTATAACAAACCAATTTTCATATTGCTAGTTGATAAATTTGAAAAAGGTATAATAGAAATTTCAAAAGATTTTAAATTCTATCTTGATAAATATGAAGGTCATCCATATTCAGTTTCAGATATGATAGATAGTTATATTGATAACTATGGTGATGGTAAATATGTTGAAAAAGATTATGTTGAAGATATTGAAGAAGTAGATATCTTAATAAAATTATTTAATTGGATAAAGAACAAATTTAAGCGATGTTAATCGTGTTTTTATTTACCTTTATTCGTGATTTTGCCTCATTAAATAAATTACATAGAGTTTATAATAATTTTTGTCTATTCATGAGATAATACTGCCAGAAACAAATAAAATTATTGGTAGTAATGGAGGATTATATGGTAGTAAGTGATTTTAATGATTGGGTAGGCTTTGGCTCAAGGGTAAAAAGTAATAGAAAAAGCATAGGATTAACACTTGAAAAACTTGCAGAAATGACTGATATAACAGTAAACTTTTTAATCAGTATTGAAAAAGGTGACAAAGGATGCAGTTTACGTACTGTACATCGTTTAAGCAAAACACTTAAAGTTCCAGTTGATACTCTTCTTTATGGTAAAAAAATGGAAGATAAAAATTATAAAAATAAAGAAATTTTGAAATCAATTATTGATAGATGTGATGAAAAAGAATTAGAAGCAATTAAAGATGTAATTGTTGCTATGTATCCATATTTAGAAGATATAAACGAAAAGAAGCAAAAAAATAAATGACCTATTTTTATATAGGCCATTTTTTAATTTAAAATTTGCAGTTCAGGATATTTTACATACATAAACGAAATATCTTTAGATAAATTTTTCAAGTCTTCACTATCCGGAAATAGTAGTATTAATTTATCTGCTTTAGGAAGTACAGAAAGTGAATTGTTTACTATTTTTACAACACTTTTTCTATTATCTTCATCTGCAACTATAATATGATACATCTCTCCAATTGTAGAGAAAAATGTTATTTTAACTGGATCATATCCTACACAGAATTTATCCATTTTAAATTTATATTCACATAGCAAGTCCAAAGCAATAAGCATTCTTTCATCTATCCTTCTTGTATTGTGTACATATATTCCATCTTTTCTACTTACCATATTTGTAGAAAGTAGTCTTTTAAAATTATCATTTTTAAATTCAAATAGAATTTGTAAATGTTTTGCTCTTGCACATCCAAAGTCCTGCAAGAAATTTAATATTTCTTGGTCACTTACCATATTCACCACCCCCATTTTTATTTAATAACTCTCATTAAAAATCCATAAATTTGTTTTCTATCTTCTTTAATTTCAGATACCTTTATAAGCACTTTATCGAGATAATGTGGATAAAGATTAAATCTTGCTGGAACTCTTATTAAGCATGTTACATTTGTTATATCTAATTGCACAATTATTCCACTATTTTTCTTTGGAAATGCAATAACTTTTCCAGTATATTCTCCATTTTCAGTTATATATTTTCTAATATTTTTAAATGGATTTTCTAAAAAACATTTTGCATCTAACTCATAAATGTTGTTTTCTATATCTATTCTCTTAATTCTAACCTTTACGAAATCACCTGGAATATAATAATCTTTACAATTTAAAATATATGTATGCTGCAAGTTTTCTGCATTTATTTTAACCTCTTTTCCATATAGTTCAACAATAATATGTTTTACCCCAACAGCAATAATTCTAACTTTTACAGTATCATTTTGCTTTAGTTTTGGAAGTTCTATCTTTGCTCTTAATTCCATTGCATCTACTCTACTTCCTATTGCAAGATTAGATATTTCATCTATTTCCATAACTAAAAAATCTATCTCTGCTCCAAGCATTCCACGAATAACCGATTTATTTGTTTTTGTAATACCCAGATGACTACTTGGAATAAGTATTTTTATATCTTCATACCAAAGAATTGCACAAGAAATGTTTTCATTTTTTAATTTATAGTATTCATCTTCGATTCCTGTTATTTTTCCTGTAAGTATTCTCTTTTCCTCTCTACTTCTCATTAGTTCCTTCATTGCAAGTTCGTTCAAATTATCACCCCCAAACAAAAAAAGCACTACAAAACGTAAATGCTTTTTGTTAGTTTAGCCATAGTTTTATTGGCTCATTATTTATTATAAGTGGCCTACCACTAAATTTACTTTCTAATTCTTTTGCAGGAATATCATTATTCGAAATCATACTTTTTGCAAATTCCATAAGTTCAATTTCATAATCTTCTCTTGATTTTCCTTTTACAGAATCATGCTTGTACATATAAGTTAATGTATCTTTACAATCACTTATATGGTTATATATTTTTTTCTTGTCTGATGTTTTTTCATTTATCCAATTTTTCTTTATATTTTGTAAATCTCCATAGTTTATTGTTAATACCATTATTATCACATCCATTCCTATAGCAAAATGCTATTTCTTTTCATTTGATAAATTTTGTTTTATCAATCATATCACAGATTTTTACAAATATCAACATCAAAAAATGTTTTTAATAATTATAAAAATTCTTTTTAGGTTCAGGTAAATCAGGTTCAATTATTTCTTCTTTTGCTGTATTTTGTGGTACATTTTTCGCCCATTCAGGATTATATTCATTAATTGGACTATCCTTTAATTTCTTACAAGCAGGATGATCTGTATATATAACCTTATCCAAAAGTACAGGTTTATTTCCTCTTAAATTTACAATAAGTTTATTTACTGGAAGTCTTAAAATTTCATCTTTGTTTATTAAATTTCTTTCTATTGTTGAGACATTTTTTTGACCTAAATCTCCTATATCACCTTCTAGAGAATTTTCTTTTCTTATAGATGTTGTTTCAACTGTTGCAACTCCTATTAAATCGCAAAAAAATTCTGCTGTAGGAACATCTGTAATTCCCATGCTTATTCTCGTATCACAATTTCCCACTATTTCATCAGAAATACCATTTGGATATCTCGAATCTAATTGTGGTTTATTTTGTAGTATTGGAATTAGTCCTATTCCCCTACTTCTAACTGTACTTATTTTTTTATTGAAATCTGGTATTTGTCCTAAATTTGCAAACTCGTCTAGAAAAAAATACACTTCATTTTCGCATTTTCCATCTGGTCTTGAATCTGCATATCTTACAAGTTTTATAAATAAAAAAGTATAAAATAAAGATGCAATAAAATCAAACGAAGAATCCATATCAGATGTTATTATATAATATATACATGGCTCTTTTCCAGGTAAGCAAAGGTCGATATCTGTCTCTGATGTTAGTCTTTGAAGGTCCTCATTTTGAAACATTTGAAGTCTAGTTCCAAGTCCTGTTATTACTGATGCCTTAATTGTATCACTACCTGATGCAAATATGTTATAACTCATTCTTGCAGGGCTATCAGATTCAAGTCTTCCAAACTTTTCACTTATTTCCCCTATATCTCCTCCTGCAACATATTTATATACTTCAGTTAAATTATTTTTATCAGAAATACCTTGTAAAAAATAAAATTCAAATGCCTTTAGTAAATTTTCTTCAGCACGTGGCCAAAACTCATCTCCACCTTTGTCATGCCTTTGTGTGTTTGATATTATTACATCACTCGATGTTTGAACATCTGTTATTGTTTCATTTTCCCCCAATGGATTCCATCTATCTGAATGTTTCATATCTTTTAGATTAAGCACCTTTACCGTGTAACCTAAATTTTTAAAGTAACTTGATGTCTTTCTATAAATCTCACCTTTTGGATCTGTACAAATAATTGATTTTTTATATAATGATAATTCTAGTAAATTAGTAAGAACAAATCCTATTGTTTTCATACTTCCGGAACTTCCGAATACACATATATTTTTATTGAAAAAACTCTCAAATGGGAGTTTTAATGTTTTATTATCATATTTTCCAAGTATGATGCCTGGTTTTTCAAATGATAAAACACTTTCCATTTCATTTTTAGTCATCCAACTTGCTGTTCCATGTGTTCCATCTTCAGTTTTAAATTTAATGCCTTTATTTTCAATTTTTCTGTATTTGATAACAAGTAATATATCTCCTATAATAAAAAACGAAATAAGGGCAATTATGAAGCAAATAATGGTATATATTTTTGAATTTAATAGATTGTTTTTATTAAAACATTTTTCAAGTACATAAAAATAGTTACCTATGTTAAAATCTATAACTATATTTACAGCAAATATAAAAATAATAAAAATATATAGTTTAATTTTTTTAGCCATACAAAATCCTCTTTAAATCCACATATTTATCCACATCGATTATGCTATAATTTGCTTTTGGAAGTTCTTTTTTTATTTCATCTTTTAGTTCAATTGGGCATATAACATCTGCATTTCTATTCTTATTTACTTCTAAAAATTGTTTTAATCTACTTACTTTTTCTGTGTCATAAAACCAATTAAAGTAAGAAACAAATTTATGTTTATGATCTGTATAATCACAAAATCTGTATTCAGCAAGTTCGAGTTTAGTCCAATATGTATTTCTTATAACATCACTCCATCTTATGCTATTTATGTACTGCATTCTTTTTCTATTTTCTTCAGTATCTTTTATAATTAATACTTGATTTTTACCAAAAGTAAAATTATTTTTGTTTAGTTTGACACCTTCTTCTACTAAAACTATGATATTATCACTAAATTGCTCTTTTTGTATATCATATACAACTGACATTATATATCTATTATCACGATTTTTTGATATATAGTATGTTAAGTATTCTATTCCATTTATGTCTAGCATACCAATAAATTTTCTAGATTTTACTGTTATTGTTTCTTTGTCTTTTATAGAAATAGATGGAGTAAATTTTACATTTTCACTTTTATTGTAATATGACCCTACATTGCTTATACACAAAAGCCTTGGTATATATTTTGTATTTCTATTTATTGGATTATATTCGTATCCATATGTTTTAATAAAACTTATTCCCATTTCACCTAGCATAAGTGTTAATCTATTTCTTTTTAAATATCCACTTTCAACTAACCTTGTAATTCTTTTTCTATAATATTTATTTGTACTGAAAAAATACTTTGCATCATTTACTGATATATACTGATATATTGCAATAAATTTCAACAAAGATATTTCCTCTGCATTTTTTGGAAAATAATTCAAACAATCACCCCCTAAAACATTTTAAATTTTTCTTAAATAGATTGTGGCAGAAATGCGACAGTTTCACAGCCGCCTTCCTACCTATGATGGATTTTGGAGCACGGACATTTAAAAAATTCATATATTTCAATACTTTCAATTTTCAACACTGTCGAATTTTTTAAAATTTTCTAATTTATTTTTTCTCTACTATTGGATACAAATTTTGATAAGAATTTTTCTATTTCTTTGCTATTAAAAACATAAACTTCTGTATGTGGAATATCCGAATATTCTCCCTTAGCTGCATAAAACATTTTAGATATGTTATCATCTTTTATTACTTCTGACATTATCAATGCATCAGATATTGGCTTTATATATTTGTTGTCAATATCCCAACCTGATATGTTATCACACACCTTGATATAAATAAAAACTTCATCTCCAAAAGAAAAAGCATAAGGTTTAGTTACCTCTGCCACATTTAAAAGTATTCTTTTTTGTGTTTGTGTTTTTAAATTTTTATATGTTGGTAAAACATCAGGTATGTATATTTGTAATACCCCATCATCAAAATATGCTGAATAATAATTATCAATTGTTTTTATTTTTTCGTAATCAAATTCAGCATTTTTATTATATGTCTTAATTTCTGATAAAATATTATATCTTGTTTTTTCAAATTTTTTCAAAAAACTCTCTATTTGAAAATCTGTTATACTTACATTTGATACTATTGAATCAACACTTTCTTTTAACTCTAAAAAATTTTTCTTTAATCTATTATTTATAATCATTGTAATAAATCCTTTCTTTAGAATATTTTTTGAAGGGAAATACTATAAAGAAAGCACTTACTATTTTGCTCCATTTATAAATTCTTCATATGCTCCAAATATCTTCTCTGTTAGTTCTGTTCTAACCTCTGAATTTAGGGGATGACATATATCTCTATATGTCTTTTCTTCTGACCTTAATTTTCTCGCTGGCATAGACAAAAATCTATGACCATTTTCTCTTTCTACTAGTGCAATACCTCTAATAATAAATACTCCATTTAAAACAATATTTGCATAAGCAACAACTGGCCCTCTATTATAAGCCTTAAAAATTTTAATATCTGTAATATCCATAATTACATCCTCCTATAAATTAAATTTTTTGAAGGGATTTTCTATTTATAGGACTATTTTTTTCTCTTTAAATAAATTATTCCCGCAGTCATTAAGATAACTGATATAATTGCTATTGCAATTAATGCAACCATACTAAATGTTATTCCAGTATGTACATCAGGAATTTTTTCATTTTCAAATTCAAATTTATATGCAAAATCTTCATCTGCTGTTATTTCTTTATTATTTACAAATACTCCTTTATCATTAATTTTTATCTTAACAACTTTATCAGATAATTTGTAATTTTTAGGACTAGAGATTTCTTTTGCATAGAATGTTCCATATCTTAAATCTTCAAATGTTACTGTACCTTCTCTTTTGTTTGAATCTACCATTTGAATTAATTTTGTACATTCCTTATCTTCATATAATCCAAATGTAAATTTAGATTTTATTATTTCTTTAGTATCTTTATCTATTTTTACAAGTGTTATATCTGTTAAAATAGGTTTATCTTTCATTTCTATTTTTTGGTCTTGTTTATCATTAGAAACCGTAAATGTAATTGATTCTGCTACTTCGTATCCGGTATGGGCATGTAGTTTCAATTAATGTATAGGTATGATTTTCTTCTAAGTTACTTGTATAATGTGGAGTGTCTGTACTTACCCATTCCTCAACTATATTGCCATCTTCATCAACGATTTTTAAATTTGCTCCCGGAAGTTCTTCACCTGTTGTAATATCTGTTTTAGATATTATAACTACTTTATCTACCATAGTTACTTTTTGTATTTCATAGGTATCTAAAACTTCAAATTCGACATCTGTTGCTTTTACAAAATTATCAGGTGCAATTTCTTCTCTTAATATGAATTTACCAGGTTTTAAGCCTTCTATTAAATGAGTTTTATCTTTTTGAGATACCCATTCATCAATCAAAGTACCTTCGCTATCATAGACTTGAAGTTTAGCCCCCTCAAGTTCTCCATCTCCTGTTATTGTTGTTTTAGAAAACTCTGTTATTGTAGTTTGATTTTCAATATTAAGATTTACATTTATATTTTTTGTAGTGTTATCCTCTTGTGTAAATATAACATCATATTCTTTTGTATCTAATGCTGCTCCATCTATTGTTTTTAATTCTTTTAAGAAATAAGTACCAAGATGTAGGTTTTCAATAGATAATTTTCCATCTTTATCTAGGTTATATTCTCCAATTTTTGTTCCTTTTTGATATATTATTTCTCCATCTGCAGGATCTAAAATATCATCTCTTGCATAAAGTCCAAATGAAATTTTAGTATAATCAATATCTTTAATTAGTGTTGTATCAACATTTTGTCTTAATTTAACTGTTTTTGTTATATTTAAATTTCCTTTTGCCTCTTCATTTCCTACTGTAACAGTTATATGTGCATCATAGTCATCATCATACTCAATGTCTTTTACATCATTATTTAATTCAAATATAACATCTTTTTCAAGTTTTATATATTTGTCTGGAACTTTGATTTCATCTATTTTATATTTTCCAGCTGCAAGTTTTGTTTCAGTAGATGCTACTCCATTTTCATCTGTAGTCCAATTATCTACATATTTATTTCCTACTTTGCATTTTACTTTTTCCCATTCATTATTATCATTTTGTTTATATAGTGAAAATGTTGCATTTGAAAATGTTATTGTTTTTCCTGTTTCACTATCTATTTTTATAATTTTTAAATAACTTTCAAAAGGTGTGTCATTTTCCACAAATTCTTTTATTGGAGTATCTGAATCTTCATCTATTGTAACCTTAAACTCTTCTACAGTATTTATTTCTGGACTAGGAGTAAATGTCTCATTTACTACATATTTTCCATATGCAAGTAAACTAGAAACTCCATGGCCATTACTTCCTGTCTTAAATACTGAATATTCATCTTCAGCAAATTCTGAAAGATGTTTTTGTGCTTCTTTAAATGAACCATATTTTTTTACATATCTTTCAAGTATTGCAGTAAACTCTGCACCTTCTATTACTTTTGCTGTATTATTTTTTATAGATGAGATTTTAATAACCTCGAATTTTGCCTTTTGAACTCTATCATTTTCTTTTGCATTAAATGTTACAACATCTGTAGCACTGTCTTTGTATTGTAAATTATAAATGTGCTTTTCAGTATCAAGAACATAACCTGTTCCTGCTTTTGTCTCTTTCGAATAATACATACCTATAGGAATTTGTGAAATTTTACTACCACTTGCAACAAGATTAGCCTTTGTTGATGTATTTGTTACTTTTGCAGTAGCAATTCCCTTTTTATCAAATGTATAAGTTCCAAGTTCATCATCTTTTGAAAAATACTTTATAGTCCTGTTTACATTGTAAATATCTTCATTAGCATATAAAGTGTATACTGTTCCTTCTATAGTTGCATCTCCATGATGATACTCTCCATCAAATCTTGCACTATTTCCAGTATCGACATCTTCTTTTACAATTGAAATTTCTCCAGTTGGCTCTTTATTTACAACATCTTTTATTTCTAAAACAACCACAGGTGTATTTTGATTTTTATATTCTAAATTTGCTGTATATGTTGTGTTATTTAATAAAAATCCGATTTGGTGCAACACTTTCATATACTAGGTACTTTCCAAGATGCATATTATCTAGTGTTGCAATTCCTGTTGTTTCATTAGATGTAATTGTTGCAACTATATCTCCTGCACTATAATATTTTGTTTTGCCTGATGCACTTTTTATATCTTCTGCTGCTTTTACCTTAAATTGAGCCCCACCTATTTTTGCTCCATTAGAATCAACCTTATATATTAAAAGTTTTCCAGTAGGCTCATTATTTTTAAATGAAACAGTTGAAGTTTCTCCATTTGTTATTGTTACTTTTTTTACTGTGTTATCTAATAAATATCCAGGTGCAGCCTTGATTTCCTTTATGTATATATCTCCTGTAGAAAGTCCATCAAATAAGATTTCTCCTTTTTCGTCAGTTGTTGCAGTTGCAATTTTTTCTGTACATGCCTCATCTTCAAATATTCTAAATTGACATCCTGCAAGTGGCATATCATTTGAATCTGTTTTCTTTAATAATAATTCTCCACTTTCAATTCCTATATTAAAAGTAAAAGATTCAGGATCAACATAGTTTGAGAATAATAGATTTTGTATTGAACCTTTAGAAAAGTGAAAATATAAATATGTAGACATTTTAGTAGAGTCAAATTTATCTCCATTAGGTAATAACTGATATATGTCATATTTATATGATTTAAATTTAACTGTTGTTGCATCTGTATTTTCTGAAACTGTAACTACTAAATCATTACTTCCCTTTTCGTGAGCAAATGTAACTCCACTCACTCTTTGAGAAAATGCAGGATATGTTTCTAAAACACTGTTTTTATCAGTATATGTTTTTGTTTCTCCGAGTTCTATTTGTTTAGTTTTACCATCAAAAGAAATTCCTTTTCCATGATATTTATCATAATTTTCTTGTGTTTTCTCTAACCAATCAGAATATATAGATGATGACATATATGTTGATTTCCAACTACCTCTTGAAGGTGCTCCATAATCTGAGTTTATATTGTTTTTTATATACTCCCATACATACTGTTGTGTTGCACATGCTGCTTTCTTTGCAGCAGTAGAATCAGGAAGATCAGTACCATATTTCATAACATATCCAAAATAAATCATCTCGCATATTTTCTTGTATGATTTCCTATCTTCTTTTAATTCAACTTTAAATTCATCATCATATTCATAAGTTCCTCCACCTGGAGAAGTTTCTCCATATTGTGCACAAAATACTAAATATGTTTTTGAATCATATTTTGCATAATGTAGTTCATGTCCATAGTCACTTAAACTACCTGAAACAACTCCAAACTTTGCATCATCATCAATTTCTGTTATGTATTTAGCAAATACAGATATTGGCATCATTCCAAGTATTGTAACAATTAGCATTAAAACTGCTAATAGTTTTGTAAAAATTTTCTTTTTTACCATTTTAAAATCTCTCCTTCCTTAAAAAAAGAACTCTTTCGAGTTCTATATAAATCACTTTTTTTCTTCTAGCATATAATAATATTGATTGCAAAAACATTGATATACTCCATATCTAACTGTTTCATAATCTTTTTCTTTCATCATCTTTTTGCATGCTTCCCAAGCCTCATCCCAAGTATTATAATAACCATACTCATTTTTTCCGTCTCCATCCATATGATGAGTTCCACCGTCTATGCACCAATAAGGTTTTTTAGTTTCTGTTTTATTTTCTTCTTTAGTTGATTTTTCATTTGTACTTTTATTAGTACTTTTAGAAGTCGATGTATTTTTACTTTCATTTGATTTCTTGCTTGTTGTAGTTTCTTTTTTAGTTGTTTTTTTATTAGATGTATTTGAACTTGTTGCATTCTTTTTTACTGTAGAATTTTTTGTTGATGTTTTTGCACTAGATTTTGTATTTGTTTTACTGCTAGAAGTTTTGTTTTCTTCTTTTGTACTTTTACTAATTTCTTTAGTTTCTTTTTTAGTTTCTTTTTGTGTATCATTTTTAGTTTCTTCTTTGGTTTCTTTTTTTATTTCAGTAGATTCTTCTTTGGTGTTTTTTTCTTTCTTTTCCTCTGGTACAATGTTTTCTTCTTCATTTGTTTTTGGTATTTCATCTTTCGTATCTTCTACTATAATTTCTGCAACTGTATTTCGTGTTTCTGTATCTTTCTTTTTTTCCCTTATAAATAATTCTGTAATTACTGTTACAGCAATTAAAAATAGAATTAAAATTGATATAATTAATTTCTTTTTCATAGCAATCAACCTCCTAAAAAATTTTTAAAGGAATATATCACCTTTTTTTCAATTTTACAATGGTGAAGTAAAAAAATATTTAAAAAAATTATTGCTATTATTAAAGAAATAATTACAAACTACTTTTGCCTATTCAATACTTGCTATAATATAATATCTTTCTTCTGTTACTCTTTTTCTATTATTTAAGTATGAACAAGTTGATAATTTTACTATTTTTTCTACATTTTCTGTTTCTACTTTAAATTTACTTTTTGATTTATAATAGTCTATTTGTGCATTAAAATTTAATAAATTCAAATTTTCCTTTTCGCTAAATACATTTGTTGAATATGCACTAAAAACTCTTGCCTTGTATGTTTTTTCTGGTGTATAAATAAAAAATTCTAAATGTTTGTCAAAAAAATCTTTTTCAAGATATTTGGATAGTTCTGAGAACATTATTCCATTTAATCTGTTATGTCCATATATTACTGTTTCATTACTTTCACATAAATTATTATCAAGTATAAATATAGATCCGTTTGCATTATATGTTTTGTTATATGAATGATTTAAGTAAAAAGTATTTTCATCTTTTAAAATAGGATAATCAATTTTTGTGCCATCTATTTTTATCCATCCAACAATATCAGGATTTTTCTTTTTTAAATTCTCCCAATTAATTGTTGGCTTTTTCTCATCTTCTACATCTGCATCTCTCTTTAATAGTTCAATATCTTCGTTTACTTCTTGATATTCGCAGTATTCATTTAAAATTTTTATCATTGATAGAATAAATATGAAAAAGAAAAATATTATCAAGAATATTATTAAAAACTTTCTTTTTTGTATGTTAATCACCTACTTTCTTGTAAAATAAAAAGAACTAGATTTATTCTAATTCTAAATATTCTTTTATATATTTTGAAATACTAGAAAACATACTTGGATTAGTTATCTTATCTGTTATATCTTTTAAATCAAACGGATCAAATACAATATCATAAATGCCAAGCATTAAAGCATCTTTTAATTCTTTTACTTGGTCATTTTCTAAAATTAAGATAACTTGTATATTTTTCTCTCTTACTTTAAGCATAAAATCTTTAAATTCATACTTGTTAGGTTGAAGTGTTGCAATTAATGTTGTTGCTTCATTTTCTTGTAATATATAATCTGGATAATAAACTATTCTGCTATCTTCAATTTTCTTATTTAAATCTCTATCTAATTGCTCATTATCCGTAAAAATTAGTACCATCTATTACTCACCTCCCTCAAAATAGTCCATTGGATTTGTAAAGTTTCCATTTATTCTAACTTCAAAATGTGCATGAGGTCCTGTTGAATAACCTGTTGAACCTACTTTTAATACAGCCTGTCCTTTTGTAACTTGCTGATTAGTTGTAACCAATATTTCAGATCCATGTGCATAAAGTGTTACAATTCCGTCTCCGTGGTCTATCATTACCATATTTCCGTAAGCTGAATTGTATGATGCTTTTATTACTTTTCCATCTGCCATTGCTACAAAATTCGCACCTATTGGAGCACTTATATCAGTTCCAGAATGTAATTTATATACATGTGTTATTGGATGTGTTCTCATACCAAATTTTGATGTTACTGTTGTATATCCTGGTATTGGCCAAGTAAACATACCTGTTGGAACTAACCCTTTTCCATTTGTTATTATCGTATCAGATGAGGATTTTCCTTGTAACCATTCTGTACTTTCTTCTCCATCATAATATCCATTTGCTGCTTGAATTACAATTTCTACATCTGTTTCGATATCACTATCTCTTACAAATAAATGTGTCTTTAAGTATTTTTTTAATCTTTCGTACTTTTCTCCAATTAGTTCCTCACCTATAAATACTTTCTTTGTTGTTTTTACTCCATTTTCTTCTACTGTTCTTTCTTCATAATTATATTTGTAATGTCCCATTATGGTATCTGATTCAACAAGTAAATATACTTTTTGAGTTTTACCTGTAAGTTCATTTACACTATTTTCTTTTTCATCTTTTACAAGTGAATTTGCTGCAGAATTCCCTTTAATAATTTGTTCTTCTTTAATTGTATATTCTTCATATCTAAATGTACTTTCAAACTCTTTTGCAACTTGATTTAACAAAAGAAAATTAATCGCTGTATTATTAGTCATATTATGAAATGCCATAATAGAATATAAATGCGACCATTGTATTTCCTTGTCTCTTTCCCTATCATCCATATCTAATAAATTTTTAGTAGGTTGCAGTCCTATATAGTTATGACAGGTATTTAAGTATTCTGCTTTTGCTATACATTGTTCCTTTATTTGCTTTGTTTCTAATGGTAATGATTTTGTATCTGCCTGAACATCTTGTACAAATATTGCATCTATTATTGAACAAAATGCAAATAATAGTCCTAAAAACAAAATTATAAATGGAAGAAATGGCTTTAATGCTTTAACTGCTATTCTTTTTGCTTTCTTCGATAATGATTTTTTTGCTTTATTTTTTATATTCATTACCATCACCTGATTTCTTAATCTCATTTGCTTTTGTCATATTATTTACATACTCTGTGCTTTGAAATTTATTTCTTCTATTATGTGTTTTTTGGTTATAACTATATGTTGATTTACTAAAATCTCCTTCAGCAAGTTTTGCACCCATTCCCAAATATGCTTTTGCACCTTTAAACCCTGCATTTGCTACTTTGCCGACTGTTGTTTTAGGAGTAAATCCTGTATTATTTTGCTGATTATTTGTATTCACTTTTTGTGTAGAAGTTGCTACATTATTTGTACTTGTTTTTTCTCTATTTACAACAGTTCTTATAGGATTTACATTTCCGTTGTAATCCTTCTCACTACTTAAGTTTATAGTTGGATTTATCACTTGTTTTGCTCTATCAACAAAACCTTTAAATCCTCCACTTGTGTTTTCTCCATTTTGTGATTTTGCTTGTGGTGAATTAAATTGTTCTTTTATTGCTCCTACTCCAAATCCTAGCATTGCACCCATTCCAATTACTCTATTTGTCATTTGCTCATTATCAACTCCTGCTATTCTACTTGTTAGGTTTTGAAGTGTATTTTGAAGTGCATCAGCAAGTGGTAATATCATCATAGCCCATATCAAAGATATAGCCCATCCTCCACCATCAGGAAGAAATGCAAGATAAATTAAAAATAAAAAGCAGTATATAAACTGCATAAATATATTCATTATTATTTGTCCTGCCCATATACTTGCAGCAGTTACATTTTTATTTATTATCCAAAGTCCACAAGCAACTGGTGTAAATATTGTAAATATGATTATAGTAAATTGTCTTACTATAAACTTAATATTTATCTTTACAAACAAATATATGAACATTGCAATAACAAGTGCTGTTGTAATTGCATTTCCTGTTTTTATAGATGTTAGCATACTATTTCCAAGTAATCCATCTAACGAGCCATGTGCTGCAGTAACTAACAAATGCACGAGACTATTATTCATAAATAATAAAAATCTAATAAATATTGGAGCAAGTGCTATAAATACTCCTCCAAATAAAAGCCTTATCAAACTATCTTTAGCCTCATTTTTTCTTGCTGTATTCATACCTGCCATTATTATTTTATATGCTAAAATAAATACTGCAATTAAAATCAAACTTCCAGATATAACACCAAAAATTCTATACCATTGCATAGTCCTCGTCCACAATTCATTAGTAAATGGGGATAAACTATCATTATCAGCATTATTATTAAAGATAAGATCATCATAATCTTTAAATCCTACATTTTTATCTTCAGATGTTGTAAAATCAAAAACTGTTTGTGCAATTCCTCCAATACATTCAGCAATTATTTTTTCAAATAGAGAGCCATCTTCCTTTTTTATTTGGTCTTTAAATTTAACTTTATCATCAGCAAAACAAGTTGGTGTAAGTAATACGAAAATACAAAGTATTATAAATAAACTTTTAAATATTTTTTTCATAACTTATCGCCTCCTTTTAAGTAAATACATACCTTTTTTCGTAGTCTGTAATTACAAATTTTATTGCTGTTACACTGTTATTTAGTGAAACAACACATTCACCTGGATTTGCAGTTGTAAGAAAATTTTTTGTACCTTCAGAAAGGTTAAAAAATTCTACTACTTCATCAACAGATCCAGGACTTTGCTTAAATAAATATCTTGTAGAACATATATTAATTATTGTTTTACCGAGATTCTGATGATAAAAATTCGTCTATAAATTGACTTCCAATTAGTAGTGGAAGATTATATTTACGACCTCTACGAGCAACATTTACTAAAAATTCTGCAGATTCCTCATACTTTAAAAATAGCCATGCCTCATCACATACAATTAGTTTTCTTTTATCTCTATTTTTAAGTGCAAATTTTTGCCATACCCAAGTAAGAATAACAAACGATGCATATAACTTAGTAAATTCATCTTTTATTTCTGACATATCAAAAGATAAAATTTCTTCATCAGATGTTATCCTGCTTTCACAATCAAATATACCTAGTGAATTACCTTTTAAAAATGGTACTAACAATTCTGCAAGTTCTTCGCATTTTCCTCTTTCTTTTAACTTCTTTTGAAAATCAGAAAGAGTAGGCATTTTCTTTTTTATCTTTCCAACTGCATATTTCCCAGAATCTAATTTTCCACCTTTTCTTTCAAATAATGAATTCACATCAGAAGTAATTCCTCTTTCTGCATATAACTGATTTACAACAATTTCCGTTTCAGTTATTTCCACTCCATTTAATGTTCTTCCTTGATAGTTTCTACATATTGTTGCAAGTAAAGCCCTTATTTCTGCAACTTTATCAAGTATATTTAAGAATTGTTTATTTCCTTTTATATCAGGTTCGATTTCAAAAGGATTAATACCTGTAGATTCTCCTTGTACTATTTTTATTACTTTACCACCTAGCATTTTAGTAAGATTAGTGTATTCTCCTTCAACATCTATAAAGAAAGCACCGCATCCTGTGGTTGCTATATTTCTCGCTGCTAAGGTTTTTAAAGCAACTGATTTTCCTCCTCCGGATGTTCCACATATAAAAATATGAGGATTAGGAAGTGCTGGAGGTCCAATAAATGTATCAACATATATTGGGGCATTCGTGTACATATTTCTTCCTATAAAAATTCCTCTGTCATGTGATAAGTTCGGATTAGATATTGGTATTAAAGTTCCAATTCCACCTGCAACCATATTTCTTTCATAATTTGGAATTGGTACTTCGCCTATTGGAAGCATTGTTTTTAATCCTTCTAACTGTCTAAATGTCAAAGTTCTTATCATTGCTGTCTTTTTATTAAGTTCACTTTCAAGAATTTTAGTTTTTTCGTTTAATTCCTCTAGACTTTCAGCATTTAAAGTTATAAAAATAGTTGCAAAAAACAATTTATCTTGATTAGTTTGTATTAACATTCTTAATTCTTCCAAGTCTCCTATTTGTTTTTCAAGTTCTGGAAGATGCAAAATGTTACCTTGTCTTGAATATGTTGCATATTCTGATTGACTTTGCACTAATTTCTTTGTTAATTGATTTATAACTGTTCCATTTTGTGCAGGCTCTATTTTAACAGAAATATTTATATTTCCTATATAAAACAAGTCATCAAGCCAACTAATCCAAGTTTGTTCTGGATAAACTGTCATTGTAAATATCCTAGAAAACTTATTATATCCAAGACTTAAATAGTCTTTTCTTTCTTGCAATTCATCAGGTAGGATTAAATCTGCCATAGTAGGAATATTGCTAAAAATATCAATTTCTTTGTTTTGTTTTTTGTACTTTTCCAACATATAGATTTTTCCCTCCTTCCTTCAGAGGACTTATTTTCATAGCAGAGTTTTTATTTAATTCTCTATATATTAAGTCATATAACTCATCTTCTGATAAAGTCTCGCAAACGATTTTTGCTCGAAGTAGGTTTCCCTTAAATGATGTTGCTTTTCTATTTAATTCTTCTACTGCATCTTCATAAAGTCCATCATAAGAAATAATTGCATAATTTTTCACAACTGAAATAGATCTATTTTCCATTAAGTTTTCTAAATATTCTATTAGGAAATTTTTATAATCTTGTACATTTTTATTTCTAGTATGATTTTGCTTTATAAGTGTTACGACTTTGCTTGTATCAATATACTCTGTCGTAGAAAAAAATTGTATAGGATAATCTACTGCAAGTGCAGTTTGTACCAATATATTCTCTATTGAATCCTGTTCGTGAACAGATAGCATATTATAATCAATATTGCCTAGTCTAATAACACATGAATACCTATTTCCAAGACAAATGATATTATCTTTTATCTTAAATTGTAAAATATCAGTTAATTCCTTTTGAGTCTTTTTACTAGACTTAATACTTTTTTCACTCTTTGTATTTTGCTTAATATTCTTATTTACATTTTTCTTTTTGTCATTTAAATACCATACTGTCAAAATCACAAACACTACACTTAATATTAAAAATATTGCCATTATAATCATATATTGCACCTCCTATAAACATAGTCTTTTTTACGAAACAGATATTTAAGAGCATAAAAAAAGAACCTGTCAAAGTTCTGTTCACCAATTCTAAGAAAAGCACATAACAAGAAAAACGATGCAAAAAGCATTACAATAATTATCTTTATTGCTGTTGGAATATGAAAAGCAAAAATTCCTAAACTTGCTGCAGTAAACATTAAGTACGTAACTTGTCTTAAACTTAAATATCCTCCAAATATTTTTTCCTCCCTTTTTATATCAAAAGGTACTTTATATACTTTCATCTATTTCGCCTCCTATCCACCTAGTAAATTACCTGTGTTATTGGTTGCAACATTTATAATTATACCAGCGATAATAAGAGAAGCACCAAGTATTACACCTCCACCACATATCCAAGCAAGTGATCCAATAGATTCTGCTCTTTTTTGAGGGTTGTTTGCATTAGCAATCATCTTAATTGCTGCAACTACAATACTTGCAAAAATTAAAACTCCTCCAAGTGGCATTGCTATACTTGTGATAACTCTTTTGATGTTATCTGTTGCTGTTTTCACCTCTGCCGTTCCTATTCCACTATTTGCTGCAAAACACATATTACTCTTAATTGTAAGTAAGGTAATAAATGTTCCCATTGAAGATAACTTTGTTATTATCTTTCTTTTTTTATTTGATAAATTCATGTTTATCAACTCCTTCTCGATAAATTTGAAGGGTTAATCTAAAGGAGTTTACTATTTTATTTCTTACATCAAGTTTTTAATTCGTACAAATATATATGGTATTGAAAGAAAAAATGCTGTTCCACAAATCAAACTAGGTACTACTATTAAAAACTTTGATTTTATCTTTTGCGATTTTATCAAGCATCCTATTCCAAGCATTATAAGTGAAAAAATAAGTAATATCGTGAGAAATATTACAATACACTTAAAACTTATAAATAGTATGTTAGATATCGTATTTTCAAAATTGGTTATATATTCTTCCGTCATATATGCCCTCCATTAAGTCATAAATTGGTTAATAATCGATTTTCTGAAATAACTAATGAAATTATATGGTTCTTTCTCTTTTGACAAAATATAAAGTTTTATTAAAGTTTCTCGACCTATAACTAAAACTATATTTTTAAATTCGCTATTATATAAATCATAAAGTACATATACAATGTCTTTAATCATAGCTACTTTATCCTCCTGCATTTTACTTAATGTTTCCTCTGGATATACAAAGTCTAAAGTATTTACGATAATGTAAAACTCAATTGGAATTTCAGAACTGTTATTTATAATAAATAAATATAAATCATCTTTATTAATATTTATATTATTCTCTTTGTCATTTTGGACAATAGGGTATTGTTCTTTTTGACAATAGGGGTATTGTCTTTTTTGACAATAGGGGTTGTCATTAATGTAAATATGTCTTGTAACTATTTCTTTTTTTTCGTTTCTTATAATTTCAATATTTATATATCCTAATTTATTTAAATGAGATAACCATTTGCTAACAGTTGTATTTGTAACATTGTATAACTCTGCAAAGTATTTATTTTGTGCATAACAATATCCCATTTTATTTGCAAGTGCTGTTACTTCACCATATAATAATTTTTCTGCCGGTTTTAATTCCTTGTTATATCTTACCGTTGCTGGAATAACTGCATAATAGTTATTTTTAATTTCTTCATCTTCATTCACGTCTAGCCTCCTCTCCATATAATTTTTTATCATATTCTGCTCCTGCTATAATACAGGCATACAAAAAGAGGCTTATTATAGCCCCTAAAATAAATCCAATAAAAAATTGTAGCATTTTATCAACTCCAATTAAATTTTTAAAATTCATCTCCAAAATTTTACCAAAGTGAATACTTATTTTTTCTATTTTCCTGTCATTACCACACAGAGGGAGATGCAGCCGTAGCACTTGCAGAACATGCAGGAGGAAGCATAGAAAATTTTGCCTCCATGATGAATAAAAAATCTTATGAATTAAATTTATCAGATACACATTATGTTACGCCTCATGGTTTAGATAGTGATGAACATTTCACAACCGCTTTAGATTTAGCTCGTCTAACAGATTATGCCTTAAATAATGAAACATTTGCAAAAATAGTAAAAACAAAAACTTATACTATTTTAATTAATAATCAACCTAAAAGCATTTCTAATACCAATGAATTGTTAGGGAATTTTGAAGGAATATATGGAGTAAAAACTGGTTTTACAAATGGTGCTAATCGATGCTTAGTCACCTCTTGTAAAAGAGATAATTTAGACTATATTTGTATAGTTTTAGGATGTGACACAAAGAAAGATAGGACTCGAGATTCGATTAAACTTTTGGATTATTCCTTTAAAAATTTTTCTGTTGTCGATTTTAAAAAAATTGCTACAAGCAGATTTGATGAATGGAATGAGTCACATAATAATTCATTTTTTATAAATAAAGGTAAGTCTCAAAATTTAAATCTTTATTTAGATGAATCTGATTTTCCTTTTGAAAACATTGCTTTAAAAAATTCTGAAAAGGATTCCATAGATATTGAGATAGACTTTAACTTTTCTTTTGAAGCACCTATATGTGAAAAAACTAAGATTGGAAATTTGCATTTATATGTAAATGAAAAAAAATACTATTCTATAGACATTTTTAATAAAAATGAGATTACTAGGAAAAGTATAATTGACTATATACTTCATATATTAATGAATTATTGCTCATTCTTTGATACTCTTTAATTTTTTTATTAGAATTATCAAACTATATTTTCATAAATTAATAAATAAAGCAAAAAGAATTAAAAATTTTATCATTTTTGTTGTCTTTGCAAATTATATATGCTATAATAATATATGTTAAACTATTATTCTAAGATTAAATAAGAGGTAAAAATATAAATGAAACATAAAGAATTTGGTTGCGAATTAACCCCAAAACAGATTATATCTATTACAAAACATAGTAACATTTCGCCTTTACCTAGACAATTTCTTATAGCTTTAGGTCAAGAAAGCATGGGAAACGAAGTTGTAGATATGATTCCAGATGAGATTATCGAACAAGCCACAAAAATGCATATAGACTTAAGACAATTATTTTTAAGATTAATATATTCAACTGATAATACGATGGTTTATAGAGAAAGCCTTATATCTGACATAGTCGGTATAGTCGGCACCGTTTGTGCTAATACATATTTTTCTAAAAAAGGTTATAAGGTTGAAAATGAAGTTCCTATATTTAATTTCAAAGGAAAAAAAGTAACAGATTCTGATATAGTATTAACTTCTCCTGATGGACATAAAATTTGTGTAGAAGTAAAAACTGTTAAAGCTATTATCAATAGTATATCTGAATATCCTACAGAAAAAGTTAAGATAATGCCAAACAGCGATTCATTAAAAGTAGGAACATTTTTATCCAAAGAAAACTTTATGCTTTCAAAGTGTACTAATTCATCACATGATTCCGCATTACAAACTGGAGAAAAAGTAATTCATCAATTAAAAATAACTAGAGATTATTTAAATGCATCAAATAAATCTAATGACGAAGTTAGACTATGTATTTTTAAAGGAACAGTGCTATCAAAAGAAATAGAGCAACAGCTACAACAATATGGTCAAATTGTTGTATTACCAGTTGATATTAATAAAATATTTGATTTTTCAATTAGTTTAGTAGGAAGTATTATGCATAGATTACGAAATATAGCTTTTAGTGTTAAAGGTGAAAAAACTGACAAAATTCCTAGAGCAGTAAATTGTGAAAGTAATCTTGCCACTCTATTAAACTTTGTTAAAGATTCTGAAAGTGCAAGGTAATGTATTAAATTCTAATAAAACTTTTTTAAAAATAGCTCTAAAACTAGAGCTATTTTTCATATATTCTATTTTTATATTTTGTAAATAATTTTTTCTTCATAAATTGTTTAAATTCTTCTGACGTACCTTTTGTAAAGCCGGATTTTGAAACAATAAAAGCATATTGCCTTGAAATATAGATGTAAAAGTTAGTTTTTGTTTCAACTACTCTATATAGCTTGAAATAGAGAATTTGTGCTTTTCCATCCGAATTTTTCACTTTGAAAATATTTTTATAAAACATATAGCTATTTACAAAATTTCCTGATACTTTGTTGCTCTTCTTGTCTCTTTCCACTTCTTTGGTAGGTTTTATAATTTTAAGCCAAAAATATACTAAAAGATATATTAAAAGAACAAATGCCAAGATTAATTCTTTTTCTATGAATGCAATAATCATACATATTCCAAAAAAAATAAAGTTAAAAAATAGCCATGCTGTATCAGACTTTTCATATTCTTTTCTATATGATTCTAAAAATGCATTATATTCTTCCTGTGAATATGTTGTTTTATTTTCAAATAATGTTTCCATTTATTTCTCCTAATTTTTTTGTTTTAGTTTTATATTTCATTTTGTCAAATCTTATTTTTTATTATAACATTTTTAAAAATAATTTCAAGTATATTTTTTTTATTATCCTAAAGCAATGTCTAAAACCATCATTATAATAAAACCAATTGTTACACCTATTACTCCTAATTTAGATTTATTTCCTGTGTGAATTTCTGGCACTAGCTCTTCAATTACAACATATATCATCGCACCTGCAGCAAAAGATAAAAGATAAGGTAAAAGAGGCATAATAATATTTAGTAAAAGTATTGTTATAAAAGCACTTATTGGCTCAACTATACCTGATAAAACTCCGTACATAAAGGCATTTTTTTTGTTTTGTCCTTCAATCTTTAAAGGCATTGAAATAATCGCTCCTTCAGGAATATTTTGTATTGCAATTCCTATTGCTAAAAGCATTGCCTCAAACAAACCTATTCCTGCATTGCCTGCTAAAAATCCAGCAAAGCATACTCCTACAGCCATTCCTTCAGGAATGTTATGTAGTGTTACTGAAAATAACAACATATTAAGTTTTTTACCATTTTGCTTTTTTTCTATATCTTCCGCAATATGATTTGTAATTAGTAAAAAAACTACACCTGTTATGAATCCAATAGTTGCTGGAACCCATGCAATTATTCCTTGACTTTCTGCCATTTCTACTGCTGGAAGTATAAGTGACCAAACACTTGCAGCAATCATTACTCCTGCCGCAAATCCTACAATCATCTTTTGTACTTTTTCATTCATCGTCTTTTTTAGGAAGAACACTAGACTACTGCCTAAACTTGTTCCTATAAACGGTATCATAATTCCTGCTATACTATACAATATGTCATTCACTTTATTTTCCTCCCTATATTGTATAGTATGTTTTATGTTAATCTTTTGTTAGTATTTTGTCGAAAAATAAAAAAATCTACATCACTTGTTTTTAAGTAATGTAGATTTTAGTGGTGCACCAGGAGGGATTCGAACCCCCGACCTTCCGGTTCGTAGCCGAACACTCTATCCAACTAAGCTACTGGTGCACATTCAAATACAAATAATATTATACTTTGTTTTTAGCAATTTTTCAAGTCTTTTTAAAAAACTTTTATTTTTTTTCAAAAAAAGCTTGAATTTCTTCAAATTTTATGGTATTATAATTAAGTACGTAAATAAATATTAAATAAATCGAGGCGTAGCGCAGTTGGTAGCGCGCGTGGTTTGGGACCATGAGGTCGCAGGTTCGATCCCTGTCGCCTCGACCAATTTAAAGCAGTAATCAAAAATTACTGCTTATTTTTTTGTCGAAATTTTTCAGAACTCAAAAACATTTAAAAGCTATTAAATACTGCATTTGATAGATTTATTTGTTTAAGTTTTTTTATTTATAAATTTTTTTGAGTCCTAAAAAATGTTTAAAAATTTCCTCATTTTTTTCTGAAAAAGTTTTCTGGAAATTATTTTGGAAATTTTCTGGAATTTCTGTAAAATCATTTTTCCTTTATTTTAAGCCTTTTATAAAACTAAATATGAAAGGATGTTAAAAATGAACTTTATCCCCTACAAAACAAATGAAATATTGGAATATACTTTTTACCAACTACCAATTGAACTATTTGTAAATAAATATTATAAAACACAATTATCCTTAGAGGCTAAAGTATTATATGGACTTTTATTAAATCATTTAACCTTATCTATTAAGAATAATTGGAGGGATGAAAATAATAATGTTTATGTTATTTTAACAAGAGATACTGCTGGAAAACTATTAAGTATCTCAAATAAAACTACAAGTAAAGCTTTTAAGGAACTTAAAGAATGTAAATTAATAAATGAAATTAAAAGAGGTTGTACAAAACCAAATTATATTTATGTTGGAAAAATACAACATGATAATTCTATACCAAATATGATGCGTAAAATTTACACCTCAGGAAACGTAAAAAGTACATCTCAAGAGATGAATAATTTACACACTAACTATAATGATAATAAATATAATAAAGAAACTAAAAGGAAAAAGGCGAATTTTGAACAAAGAGAATATGTAAAAGGTGAACTTGATTATTTAATTAAAAATTGTCCAAGTAATTTAGATTCTTTATATGAAAATTAGGAGGAATTGAGAATGAAAAATAAAATAACTTATCATCAAGAAGGAGATTTTTTAATCCCTGATTTAATTATTGAAGAACAATCTTCAAGAGATATTGGAAAATATGGAAGATTAAAATTGAAATATATTAAAGAAAATAAGAAAGGTTTATATACCGAACTTATGATTAATGGAACATTAAATGAGTATTTATTTAATACAAATAATGATGCAATTAATAGACTAAATTTAATTATAAATCAACTTGCTAAAGAAGAAAAAGTTGATGAAAATTTAAAACAAAATGATCAATTAGAATGGGTTAAACAAATGGATAATATAAAAAATAGAGCTGAAGAAATTGTCTTAAATGAAATCATTTTTAACTAATAATTGCTCAATATTTTGCTCTTAAAAAGTGCCTTTATTTATCAAAAAAAGGTACTTTTTATTTGCCTATAAAGTATCATTTTTGTGAGTACTTCATTGATTTTTCTGTATAATGCAAGCAACGTATTTGTACTCACGCCAAATACAAAATGACGAGGCTTCGCCCCAAACCCTATTTTAAAAGAAACGAGGAAAAAATATGAGAAATAGAAATATAAAAATCAATATTTATTTAAATGAATTTGAAAAAGAAATTTATGATAATAAAGTAAAACAATCTGGGTTAAATCATTCAGAATTTTTTAGAAAAATTATTTTAGGATACAAACTAAAGGAAAAACCTGATGAAAGGTTTTATGAATTTTTAGTTCAGTTAAGAGGTATTGCAGCTAATATAAATCAAATGGCAAGAATTCATAATAGAGCTTATGGTTATGTTGATGAAGATAAATATGCTAGAGCTTTAGATAAAGTAGAAAATTTTGTAGATAGTTTGCAAGATGTATATTTAAATCCAAAACAGAAAGGAGTTGGCAGTGGCAACAACAAAGATATGGAAATTCAAAAGTAAATTAAATCGACTTATAAATTATGTTTCAGATCCAGCTAAAACAAATGATAAAGAATTTGTTACAGGTATAAATTGCTATGCCCCACTTGCATATAAAGAAATGCTTTATGCTAAAAAACAATATTTTAAAGAAGGTGGAATTGAATGTTTTCATGGTTATCAATCTTTTGTTGAAGGCGAAGTTTCTCCTGAAGAAGCTCATGCTATTGGATTACAACTTGCACAAAAACTATGGGGAGATAGATTTCAAGTAATTGTAGCAACACATTCTAATACTGATAATATTCATAACCATTTTGTAATTAATTCTGTTTCATTTGTAGATGGAAAAAGATTTAATAACACAAAATCTGACTATGGAAAAATGAGAATTGAATCAGATAATCTTTGTAAAGAATATGGATTAAATGTTTTGCCTCATCAACCTAAATATGAAAAATATGTTGCAAGTGAGTTATACAAAACTCTTATGAAAGATTCTATTGATTATGCAATAGAAAATTCAAATAATTATGATGAATTTATAAATATGTTAAAAGAGTTAGATTATGATGTGAATGATGATGGTAATTTTATATCATTGAAAAAAGCACCTTATAAAAGAAATTTAAGAATTGAAAATCAATTTGGAGAAGACTATTCTAAAGATAATATTTATAAAAGAATACTAGAAACTCAAAATGATAGTTTTTACTCTAAATATACTTATCTAAAATATATTGATAAATTTCAAGGTTATTATATTAGAAAAGAAAAGTATTCTCTTTTAGAATTGATTTTAAGAGTTTTTTTATATAAGAATAGTAACTTATATGTTTATACAAATAATACAGTTCAAATGCCAAAATTAACACCAGAATTAATTAAAGATTTAAAACAATTAGATGAATATTCAATACAGGCTGAAGTTATTACAAAATATAAATTAAAAGTTGAAGATGATATAAAAAGAATAGAAAATGAATTAAACAATAAACTTGCTCCACTTCAATCTGAAAGAGATAATTTATGGAAAAAAATTAAAAGACCAAAAAATTCTGAAAATAAATCTACAATTGAAGAACAAATTAAAGAAATTTCTAAGAAAATTAATCCTATTTTATTAGATATAAAAACTTTGAAAAATATTAAAGAAAGGTTAGAAGAATATAAGGAAATTGAATTGCATAGACAACTTGAGGAACAACAAAAAGAACCTGAAATTAGTAAGAAAAAGGATAGAATAAGATGAGATATTATTAAAATCGTCATTCTAAATAATTAACAATCAAAAGTAATTTTATTATTATTCAATATATATCAATATATATAATTTAGGGGAGAGGGAAATCTAAACTTCAGATTTTCCATCTCCCCATTGCCTTTAAGCGAAATAATAACTGGAATTGGAGATCTTCTGTCCCATGATATCACCATTAAATCTCCATGCGTAGTTGACATGTTCCGACTTCTTGCTGTTCAGCCTTTCCAGAAACTCTTCGACAGAGTAGATTCCTTTAAGAATGTGTGCAATAGCTTCAGCATCATCCTGCGTCTGGCGATAGGCTTCCACGGGGTCCTTTTCTCCAAAGTAGTGAGCTCCATAGAAATGAGCCACTTTTCCTTCTTCGCTTCTTTCAATAATAATGGCGTCAATCTGTTTCATGTTGTTTTTCCTTTCTATTATTGGGCATTTTGTTTTACTGAATTACCACTTGGGCTAATTCACTTATAATTATACCATATTTTGACATTTTTGTCAAAATAGCACAAATCCAATACAATTGAATAAAGTCGTTACAAACTTTTATTTGTGATTTTGATGCGTTCTCATTTATGCAATGCTATTCATTCAATCCTTAAAGCTATTTATTCTTTTCTCTATTTTTGTAAACATTTGCAATATTTCTACAACTAATAGTGTCATATTCAGCTTTTAAGTTTTTAGCAATAAAAGGCTTTCCACAATGTTTACACATTTTTAATTCTTTTCTATCATTTGATTCATTAAATCCTAATAGTACTTCCATAGCTTGTTTTAGTGATGAAAATTGCCAATTTAAAGCTACTTTATCATCATTTAAATCAAACATAAATGCAATATTATTAGGCACAAATTCACTTGCAAACTTTTTATAAATTGCTTTCTTATCTTCATTTTTTTCAGTAATAGAATTTTCAGTATATTCAAAAATTTTATATAACTGTTTTGAATAAAATAATATTCTAGAAATTTTTTCTGTATAAGCTTTTGAAAATATCAAATTCATTTCTTCAGGTTTATTTGATAGTTCAATAGGCAAATCCGTGCTATATACATATTTTAAAATATTTTCATTAATTCCATTATTAAAATCTATATTCTTAATATTCTCATCTTCTATAAAGAATGGCTTAATATAGTTATTAGCAGATATTTTATTTACTTCTGAATATCCTTGTAAATAAACCTCTCCAGAAGAAATAATATTTGAATTTAGCAATGGATATGATAAATCACCTAATAATCCATATTTTTTTACAAAATCTAATACCATTTTTTGATATTTTTCTTCTGTACTCATTAGATTACATTCAATATCTCTCTCGTTAGTATATTTTAGAGTTTCTCTTCCTATTAGAAGAAAATCGACTAACAATTTTTTATTTACATTATAGATATCAAAAGTTGTAATTTTTGATTTTTTAGTAGCTCTTACATAAAATTCATCATTACTTTTGATTATTTCATAGTCACTATATTTAGCCCAAACTCCCTTAAAATTAAAGTTATTTTCTTTTATCATAATACACCTCAAAAAATTTCTAAAAATTTTTTAAAATCACTTGACAATTTTATACTCTCAAAGTATAATGTTAATAGTTCAGTTAACTAATGTAATAACTTTGATTATTGCATAGTAAATTAGTATACTAACATTATACTAATATTATATAACTTTTTTAAAATTTTGGCAAGTATATAAGGAAAGGAGGCAATAGAATAAATATGTCAAAAAATAAACAAGTAAAAAAGTCAACCAATATAGAAGAAATCAAAAGATTATATTTTGAAGAACATCTAACTCAAGCAGAAATAGCTAGAATGTTTAATATATCAAAACAAGCTATTAGTAAAAAGCTAAATAAAGATTCTAATTTATCGACTGAAAAGAATTATAAACACAATATATCTCTTCAAAAGAAAAAAGCTTATAATCAAAATTATTTAAGAAGCTATTGTAGAAGAAAATCCACTGACACAGAGGATTACTATATTTTACAAGCTAAATTAGATAATGATTCATTATTGTTATCATCTCATAAAACTATGGATGATTATGCATTTTCTCAAACTAATAGCAGTATTTATAAATTTGATAAAAAAGGAAATAAAATATTGATTGACAGCATGAAATCAAAAGTTACATATGATGTACCTAGAAAAATTGCAGCTTTAAGGTTATCCCTTCTATCTCAAGGACATCATATATAATTTATGAAAAAAATTTTAAGAAAGGAGGTACTCGATATGGATCAACAAGAAGTTAAATTTTATACTACAGAAGATGTTAAAAAAATTCTTGGCATTGGAAACAAAAAATGTTTAGATTTATTTCATCGTGAAGATTTTCCTTGTATTAAACCAGGTAAATCTTTTCTTATTTCTATCAAAGCATTTAATGAGTATGTTAGTACAAGAAGAGTATTTAACGAAAACCAATGAAAAAAGAAAAAAGATTTAAATATGCCCATTTAAATCTTCAATACTATTTTTTTACACACAAAGAAAACCTTGTTTGTATATAAGTATTTTACTACTTATATTAAAAAATAACAAGTGTTTTCTTTTATTTTTTTATAGAAAGGAAACACAAAATTATGAATAATTTAAAAGGTATATACTATGGTATGTATTTAAACAAAAAAGTTAAACCCGATAAAAAGAAACAATTTCGCAATCTAACTGCATCTAAAATATGCAAACAATGTGAAAATTACAAGATTTGTAAATATGGAAAGATTAAAAAATTTGAAAAGGATAAATATTTTGAAAATAATATTGAGTGCCCATATTTATACTTTTCAGCAACTAAGAAAGCAACAATAGTATCTGCAAGAGATAAAACAACAGGACGAGAAACAAAAATGAGTTTTTCTGGAAAAACGATGGAAGAAGCAATTAATAACGCACTTAAAGCTAAAATGGAATTAAATGAAAATGGCGGAGTTAGAATAATTACAAAAAGTAATAAAAATATTATTGATTTAATTTCAGAATGTATAGATGAAAGTTTTAGACTTGGAAAAATTAAAAGTGCTACCTACAAAAGAAAAACTGATACAATGAAAAAAATATCACAAGAAAAATTTGCACTAAAACCTATAATTAAAGTCACAAGAGAAGATATAATAAAATATTTAGAAGAGTTAAGGTCTTATTCTACAAGTACAATAAAACAAGTTTATGAGGAGTTATGTATGGCATTTGGACAGGCTAAATATCAAAACATAATAACTGATAATTTTATGGAAGGATATAATAGAGTAGAAAAACCTAAGAGTAATTTAATGAAAAATAAAAGATCATCACTTACCCTTGATGAACAGAAAACTCTAGTAAATTATCTTACAAATACTTCATTTGAAAAATGTAAGCACAAATATTTATTACTTCTTTTATTAAGTACAGGAATGAGAATTGGTGAAGCATTAGCCTTAGATTATACAAATGATATTGATACATATAATGGAATTATAAGTATAAAAAGAACTCTTACTAAAAACAAAGAAGGAGATTTTATTGTTGGAGATATTCCTAAAACTTTAACAGGAATAAGAGTTCTACATCTTAATGATATTGGAAAACAAATATTAAAGAAAGCAGATGAAACTAAACTTCCAAATAGTAATCATCTATTATTTTGTACAGATGAAAAGACTATATATGCTCCAAATACTATTAATAGCTTTCTAAAAAGATTAGCTCTAAATCTTAATCTTGGTATATATGAAGATAAAGACAAAAATGGAAATATTAAGAAAAAGACAGATGTTCATACTCACATGTTAAGAGGAACTTTTGCAACAAGATGCGCTGAAGCTAAAATTGCCCCTGCTGTTCTTATGAAAATACTTGGACATAAAAGTATTAATATTACAATGAAATACTATGTTGATATTGATAAAGAATTTGAATTATCTGAAGGAAAAAATGTTGAAACTTATTTAATGAATAAAGATATTTTTGTAAGCGATTATTAATTTTATCAAAATGCTTAAATATAGGCAAAAACAGAAAGGAATTCTTTAGAATTTATTAGAATTATTTTCTTAAAACTCTCTGGAATTTCTTTCTGGAATTATAATAAAAACTATGTAAATGCTTAAATTTAGAGGAAAAAGAAAAAAATGAACCATATCGCCTCGACCAAAAAAACACATCTTTTAAAGAGAAATAGCAAGACTTTTAAGACTTGCTATTTTAAAACACTTTACAATTTTTTAATGTTCAAATTAGTTTGATTGTTGTGTTGTATCATTTATTGTATATCCTGCTAAATTAGGCATTAATACATCTTCATCTCTTACTTCATTTATCCTATATTCAATTATTCCTGTATCTGTTGAACCATTTATTTCTCTCATAACTAATAAGTCCGTTTTATTTATAAATACTTGCCATTCTTTATTAACACTTATCTTATAGCATTCAATATTATTTATCTTTTCTGTTGTTATCTTTGATATAAATGCCATTCTTATTTTGTCCCAAAAATTTCTCATAGAAAGTGTTTCCGTTGGAAGAGTTTGAGTTTCTATTCCAGCACCCTCTTTAATCATTTTTACTGCCGTTTTTCCATCCTTATTATCAACAATAATCCAGTTATAATCATCTCCATAATATATTATTTTAACATCATCTTTTGATGTTCTCTTTAAGAATCCTAAATTATCTTTTCTCCAAAACTCTGTTTTTACATCTTGCTCTGGATTTGTCTTTTTATAAAAATTTGTAATCTTCGAATATTCATTACACTTGTTTGAATATTTAGATAATATATATACCTTTCTTCCTAAGTTAATTAAAAAAATACAAGCAATTATTAAGACAATAATTAAAACTATTGCTATTATCTTTTTCTTACTCATAAAAATCACTCCTTTTCCTTTGTGCAACCTGCTATCATAGATTATATTTAACCTTTAGACCATTGGCTTTGCGTCATAAACTTTCGCTTACTTTGCCTTTTTACATATCTACTATTATTATAGCATAATTTTACAAATTTTTCAAATTCAATACGATGAAGTTCGCGCGCGAAACTTAGAAGTTTTATTGTGTTTCCTATATAATAAAGGAGCTTTTTGGCTCCTTTATCTATATTTTATTCATAAACTATAACTTTTAGGTTGGCTAAAGTTCCTTTAAATTGTCTTTGTGGAGTTCCTTTACCTGTTAAACTTGCTCCAAAAGTTAATGGTACGTGGAAAGTTTTATCTAATGCAGACATATCTAATACCGTTTCAAAATCTCCATCATCAAGTTTTAGATAAATAACACCATTTGTTCTTTTTATATTAACCTTTCTAATATTTTTTCCTAAATTGGTTTCGACTTTGATGTTTTGGTTAACATTTGCTCCAATCTGGTGATCAGTTGTTCCAGAATTATATCTATATACTATTCCAGGCCATGGGCTAGCTGTTTCGTCCATTGCATTTACGAAAGTAGCTTGACTCTTCTGCGTAGCAGTTTGATCTACAATTTCGAATGATATTTCAAAATCTTTATCAATTGTGCCTTCTTCAAATAAATATACACCTGTGTCAATATAGTCTGTTCCGTCAAATACATATTGATCTTTAGTATAACTTTTTGCAGACCATATTGCATATAAATCTACAATACCATTTTCTGTTTTTGTTAAATTTTTAACCGATTGTCCAGCACTATAGTTTGTTCCACTTCCATCTGGTTCTGTATTCCATCCATCAAATAACTTATCTTCATTTTCAAATGTATTAGCAGAAAGACTTATAGTTTCATTTTCTCTAATTATTTGATTATCCATTGTTCCTGTTCCACCATTTGCGTCAAATATAACAGTATATTTTTCTGATTCCCAAAGTCTTATATTAATATCACTTAATGTTCCAACAAAAAATCTTGACGTAGCAGCATCTGGCGATGCCCCCAAAACAAGAGGTACATCAAATGTTCTTCCATAGCTATAAGTTCCTAACTTCTGCATATTGCCATCATTAACTTGTATATAATATATATCATTAATTCTTTTCATCATAATTTTATTTGTAGTATTTATATTAATGCCTGTTTTATTTGCTATTTTAGGAGCATTAAATTCCAACTGTGTTCCATTAGTTTGAATTCTAAATACAAATCCAGGGTATGGAGATACTTCTTCCATAGAGTTTACAATAGTAGCTTGATTCTTTTGATTTGCTGCAACATTTGATATTTCAAACGAAATTTCAAAATTCTTATGTATATTTCTTTCACTAAACAGATGCATTTCTGTATCTTTGAAGTTTGTTCCATCAAACACATATGGACCATTGTGTATATATTCTGTCGGCTCCCATTTAGCATATAGTGTCATATCTTGTGTTACAGGTGTTGAAAAATCAAATTCCACATCATTTGAATCATACCATCCTATGAATTGATATTTATTCTTTTGTGGATCTATAGGTTTTTGGACAGTCTCTCCAGAATTCACAATAGTATTTGTAGTTGAACCATCAATATCAAATGTTACAATTAATTGATCAGGTGAATGTTGTGACTGTATTACAAGATTTCCTGTAACATCTGGAATTGTAAGTGTTCCATCAGTATAAGTATAATCTGTATTCTTAGTTAATGTTCTCTCTCACATTATTACACTTTCTATAACTGGAGTTCCAGCAAATGTATATGAATATGTGCTCATATAACCTATTGTTGAAGGATATGATGTTGGATTAGAAAAAAACATCAAATTGCTCCTGCTCTCCATGAGCTGTTCCATTTATTCTAAGTTCAGTAGAATATCTTGCATAAGCAGTTGCAATAAACATCAATCCAATTATAAGAGCTATAAAAACATATTTTGTTTTTACGACTTTGCGTCTTTGCTTTATTTTATACTTTCTCATTTAATTTTTATCCTTTTAAATATTTTTATTTCGTAACAAATTCTACAGCCTCATACATTTCTTTTAATTTTTATTTTGTAACAAATCCTACAGCCTCATACACTTCTTTTAATTTTTCTTGTGCAATTTTTTGTGCAACATCTGCACCTTTTTTGCAAATATTTTTTATGTATTCATCATTTTCAGGCAATAGCATTTGATTATATTTTTCTTGAATAGGATCTAATATATCTGATATTGCACTTGCAACATCTTCTTTAAATTTTCCATATCCTATTCCTTTAAATTCTTCTTCGATTTGGCTATATGTCTTATCTGTAACAGCTGAATATATATTCATTAAATTCTTTATTCCTGGCTTTTCTTCAGAATATTTTATTACATTTTCTGAATCTGTAACTGCTTTTTTTACCTTCTTTAAAACTGTAGCCCTATCATCTAGTAAAAATATAGTAGCTTCTTTGTTTTCATCTGACTTAGACATCTTTTTAGTTGGTTCTTGTAGACTCATAATTTTTGCAGTATTTTCAGTAATATAGCCTTCTGGCAATTTAAAAATCTCTTTTTTATATGTTGAATTGAACCTTTTTGCTATATCTCGTGCTATTTCCAAGTGTTGCTTTTGGTCTTGCCCAACAGGTACAAAATCCGCATCATATAGAAGAATGTCTGCAGCCATTAAAACAGGATAATCAAATAATCCAACTTTTACATTTTCTTGTTTTTTAGATTTATCCTTAAATTGAGTCATTCTGCTTAGTTCCCCCATATATGTAGAACAATTTAAAATCCATCCTAATTCAGCATGTTCATGCACATGTGATTGTATAAAAATAGTGTTTTTTTCTGGATCAAGTCCACAAGCTAAATATTGCATTATTACACTTTTTATATTTTTTCTTAATTGTTCTGGATCTTGGTCTACAGTAATTGAGTGTAAATCTGCTACAAAAAATTTGCAGTCATAGTCGTTTTGAATTTTCACCCAATTGCGTAATGCTCCTAAATAATTTCCAAGTGTAAGTATTCCTGATGGTTGAATACCACTTAATATTTGTTTTTTCATATATCCCATTCCTTGTATAGTATATTTAGGTTTTCAAAATAAAGGTTTTACCTATAAACCTTGTTTTTCCGCTTTTTTCTATGCAAAATTTCTTCAGTCTGCAATATAATAAAGCCAATTTTTTAAACTTTTTTATTTATCATAACCATATTATTTTTTAAATTGATATATGATAACAAAAATGCATATCCCCAAAAAGAAAATACAGTACTAAAGCTAAGTGCCAAAATAATTCCTACATAATTTCTTTGTATTGTGTATATTACTATAAATACACTAAAAAACAAAATTGACCCTGCTGTAATTAACATTTGTTTTTTTAGTAATTTTTGCCTATCTTTAGATGTCATATCTTTTTTATCAATTTTTCTTACTGACATTTTTGCTACTATATAGCCAATTCCGCCAATAATAAATATTATAATTAGACTTATTAATTGTTCTATCAAATCTTTGCTAATATTTCCAACAACTAAATTTGTAACTATTCCACTTACTTCCATTAATGTTTTTCCTATACATCCACCTACTAAAAAATCTGTTAGTATTTCTCTTCTTTTCATTTTTACTGATATTCCTTTCCTTTAAGGAACAAAATTTGATTAAAAAAATTGCTTTTTCAATTATTTTTCAAACTTATTTCATCCCTTTTTTCTCTGTTTTTATTTGTATTTGTTATTTTTCAGCGAATAATTGTATTTTCCGCTTTCTTTCTGTTTTTATTTGTATTTGTTATTTTTTTAGCGAATAATTTTGTTTTCTGCCTTCTAAATATAAATGTCATTATAGTACTTCTGTAATTATAATTTTAGCATATTTGATTTTTTTTGACAATATAAAATTCAATATTTTTGAAAAGTTCGTTACTAATTAATTTATACTCACACTATCCCCCATAATGCTTATCACCTCGCTTATAGGTATTTCTGCTTTGTCATCTAAAACAATTAATTGTTTAAACTCATCTATTCTTTTTATTGTTCCTGAAATTTTGATATATTTTCCTCCATCTTTTTTTAAATCAGGTACAAAATACATAATTGTGACTTGTGGATGAATTTGCACTTTTAATTGCTCATTTAACATTTGAAATTTCATATCTAAAATATTTTTTGCTTCTTCATCAAGTTCAATTCTTTTATCTGTAAGCCTTGCTGTTTCTTCAACTGCATCTTCATACCCTACAAGCGCTGCAAATGGAGCAAATTGTGCCGCTCGTTCCTCCATTGGCATTTGAGGGTGATTTTTTGACAAATGATGTGGCATATTTATAATATCATCATATTTTCCAGTATAGTTCAATTTTATCTGTCCTTTCTTGTTTTATTTGAAAGAAATTCCATTATTAATTCTTTTTCGCCTTATTTGAAAGAAGTCGCATTATTAATTTTCTCTTTAATTTATGACTAAATAGTAAATTCTTATTATTGCTTTTTTTAAGACCTATGCCCTCCTATCTGATTATTCCTGTCTCTTGTAGTTCCTGCTTCTTGTAAATTCATACCTTTTAAAATTGCATTTTTTCCATATTTGTTTTTTATATCTATCATTGCTTTTTGTAATTGCTTTTCCGTCTGCTCCTGCCTATCTTCTTCATCTTTTTTCTTGTAATCCGAAAAAAAATCTATTTGTTCATAAAGCTTCTCTTTTCTTGCTGTTTCCTCATCTATTACATTGTTTGCAACAACATAAATTCTTCTAGCTAAAAGATTTTTATTCATAATTCTTTCATAAAGTTCCATCACAGCTTTTGTAATTGCTTTTGTAGAGGATGTTTTATGGTCTAAATTTATTGTGCCATGAGCATGTTTTGGGACTTTTCTGCCATATCTATCTGTTGTTACTTCTCCATTATATAAATTTTTTAAATTATAATCTGTTAAATTTTCTATATCATAGCCAATTGTTAAAACCATTTGGCTTGTAACTAAATTTTTTGCAACTAAGTCTAGAGTAAGAAGTTCTGTCATTTCTTTTACAATAAGTTTTGTATCTTCGTAATTATATGGACAATGCAATACTTGACCAGAACTTATGCTATTTGCCTTTGGTTTGTAAGATTTTATATCTTTAAGCGTCACAGGCTCATATCCCCATGCATGATCTATTAAAAGCTCTGCATTTATTCCAAATAATTTATATAATAATTCTTCATTTTTAATAGACATACGTGCAACATCACCCATTGTGTAAATTCTATTTCTTTCAAGTCTTGTAGCATACCCTTTGCCAACTCTCCAAAAATCTGTTAATGGTCTATGTTCCCACAATAATTTTCTATATGTTATTTCATCAAGACCTGCAATTCTAACTCCATTCTCGTTTGGTTCTACATGTTTTGCAACAATATCCATTGCAACTTTGCACAAATATAAATTTGTACCAATCCCTGCTGTTGCAGTAATACCAGTAGTATTATACACATCTTGAATCACTTTTGTTGCAAGCTCGCGTGCCTTCATTTTATATGTTTTTAAATAATGTGTAACATCAATAAAAACTTCATCTATTGAATATACATAAATATCTTCACTTGAAAACCATTTTAAATATATGTTGTAAATACTTGTGCTATATTTCATATAATACGCCATACGTGGCGGAGCAACAATATATGTTAGTTCCAAATCTCTATTTTTGTTTAATGCAATATCATCATACGAACTTCCAGTAAATGTGTTGTTTGGAGCCCTTCTTTTTCTCTCAATATTAATTTCTCTAACCTTTTGCACAACTTCAAAAAGTCTTGCCCTTCCTTGTATTCCATATTTTTTTAAAGATGGACTTACTGCAAGACAAATTGTTTTTTCTGTTCTACTACTATCTGCTACAACTAAATTCGTTGTAATTGGATCAAGTCCGCGCTCCTGACACTCCACAGATGCATAAAAACTTTTTAAATCTATTGCGATATAAATATGCTGCTCTGACTGCTGTCTTGGCTTTTGTTCTAAGTATTGTCTTACCTTTTGCTCTGTTTGCCAACTTAGCTTTTTCCCTGTGTGCTGATCTGTATCTTGCATAATCCACCTCCCATATTTTTGATAATTGTATTTTTGGCTAACTTTTCTTGCTTTTTTATTTTAACATAATATCATTTTTTATTTCAATTTTAGTATAACACAAAATTTCCATTTTGTAAACACTTGTTTGTAATTTTATATACTATTAAAATAAAAAACTTTATACAAGAGAAATGAACGATTGAATAGGAAAAATAAATTTTCCTATTCAACAAAAAAGAGCACCAATTTGTTACAACTGATACTCTTTTAAAAATTATTTATTTTCTTCTTTTTTGTCAACTATTTCTTTTTTATCTAATTTTTTACTTATATCTGTAGTATTTCTGCAAATAATAAGAACAACTAAGAATAATTCATACATTATTCTTGCAATTAAGTTTCCTATTACTAAGTACATTATAAAATATAAAAAGCTTGAAGATATCATTGCAAATGAAGATAATGTGATAAATATTGCAATTATTAGATAAACTATTTTTAAGATGTTTTCGATAACCATTTTTTTGAAAGTTAAGAAATCATACATCCATCCTAAAAATCCTGTATATTTCCCTTCATTCTTTTTTGCTAAAAATGTAAAGTATAATACAATACCTCCAATAACAGCAACTACAGCTGAAATTATAATCCAAACTGAATTTCCTGAAGAAGCACTGCTTGATCTTAGTAATGAATTCATAGCTGAATTGCTACCATATCCTGAATAAGAACCATACATTTTTATTTCCCCCTTTCTTCTAATCATAATATATCACAAAAAAAGACATTTTTCAACATTTTTTTTATTTTTGTTTAAACTATTCTCACATGCTCTACCAAAATTTTCACTCCAATAAAAATCAAAATCAACCCTCCAATTAATTCAGCCTTTCTCCCATATAAATTGCCAAATTTATTTCCAATTTTAACACCACACAAAGAAATTGCAAAAGTAATAACTCCAATTAAGAAAAAAGAAAACATACAATTTTTAGTGTCTAAAAAAGCATATGTAATTCCAACTGCCAAGGCATCTATACTTGTTGCAATTCCTAGCCCAATCATTGTTTTTAAATCCACACTATCATTTAAATTTTCAGCTTTTCCAAAAGACTCTTTTATCATTTTCCCACCTATAAGACATAACAAAATAAAGGCAATCCAGTGGTCAATTTGTTCTATCCATTCACTAAATCCTGCACCTAACAAAAATCCTATAAGTGGCATTATCATTTGAAAAAAGCCAAAATACATAGCTATTATAAATGACTTTTTCCAATCTATTCTACTCATCCAAAGCCCTTTGCATACAGATACTGCAAATGCATCCATAGCAAGCCCAACTCCGATAAAAATTGTTTCTATTATTCCCATAATCTCACCATTTTAATTTTATTCGTCTTCAAATTATATATTCGTATTTTTTTATGTCATTTGTTAGTAGTTAATGCATTTTCGTTAAGCTCCAGTAATTGTCGTTTTATAAAAATCCTATAAAATTTATTTCTTTTTTATACAATTATAATAAATTTTTTTTAAAAAAATTTCTACGCACCCCTTTTTTTAGGGGTAAGCTGAGGATTATCCACAACTTATTTTTATCACATTTTTAACCTTAGAAGTTGAACATCTTCAATAAGTTCTTTTATTTTTGAATTTCGCGTTAAATTTCATATTATTATTTAGTTGTATCAAAGCTCGTGTTTGGTTGAGATTTTGCTTTACAAATTTTTTAAAATATTTATAGCTTTTACTATTATATAAAATAGAGTAGATACTTTTATTTTTCTACTCTATTGTATTGTGCAATTTTTGACAGCTACACAATATACAAAATCTCATTATTCGGAAAATACTTTTTCATATTTTCTCTAAAAAATATTTCTCCTTCTTTTCTCAAATTTTCTTTGTACCAATACTTTCCCCTGCCTCTACCTGTCATAAGTTCTTTATTATACAAATTATCTCCAGTAGGAAAAGCCTCTTCATTTATCTTTGTATGCACATAGCTATAAGTCATAAAAATAATTTCAAAAAATACATCTCTTTTTACTTTTTCACTTAATTCATGTTGTAATCGCTTAATTAATTCCAAGTATTTTTCTTTCCAATCATTTACAAATATTACCGGTGCAATCAAAATTCCTACCTCATAGCCCGCTTCTTTTAATTTATTTATTGCTTCTATTCTTCCTTTAAGTCTTGAAGTTCCAAATTCTACATTATTTATTATATCTTCAGAATTCACACTTACTCTTGCAATTACTTTGCCCTTATGGTCTAAATCTAGCAAAGGTTCTACCATATCAAATTTTGTAGGAAATGTTAGTTTTCCCTTTGAAGTATTTTTAAAATTTTCTATTGTCCATACTAAGTTATTTGTTATTGTATTTTCTAGCACTAAATCGCTATTGCTTCCTATTTCGAAAGTTAAATTTCTATCTGATTTTTCTGCAGTTTTTATCATTTTTTCTAGCATTTGCTCTCTATTCACAAAAAGCCTTAAATACGCACATTTATTGTAATTACAAACCAAATAACAATACATACAAGAAGCTGTGCAACCTGAAGAGGTATATGGCACAAGGTAATCAGAGACTTTATGATTTTCTTGATATTTGTGTGTTTTTCTTACTCCAATTATTAAATTTGTTTTCATTTTTAAAAATTCTTTATTTTCTTTTTGTCGCATTTCTTCAATATTGTTGTGACTTTCAATTGTCTTTTTTGGTACGTCTTTATATTTTTCAAGTAATTCTTTTCCTAACTCATAATCTTCAACTGATTTTTCATAATAAATTTCATGTGGCTTAAACACTACATTTCCACCTCCACATTAAAAATTATTCCGCTTCTATCTAGCAAAATGCCATTCTCAACCTCTTCTCCGTTAACTTTGAGCTTTGTTACACCTGTATTTTTCCCATTTGGATTAAAAACTTTTATATTATAAATACTATCTCCATATTTGTATCTACAAGTAAATCCTTTCCATTCTTTTGGGATACACGGATTAAAATACATCACATTTTCTTTTATTTTTATTCCTAAAATATATTCTATTCCTGCAACATAGAACCAACTACTTGAGCCAGTGTACCAAGTCCAACCTCCTCGTCCTGATAAGTTTCCTGAACCATATACATCAGCAGGAATTACAAATGGTTCTACTTTATATTTGTTTGCAGCTTCTCGAGTTCTTGAATGTTCAATTGGATTTATCATTCTATATAATTCAGTTCCTTTATCTCCAAATCCTAACATTTCTTCTGCAATTATTGCCCAAATTGCAGCGTGTGTGTATTGTCCGCCATTTTCTCTTACTCCTGGCAAATATGCTTTAATATAACCTGGTTTTAATTTTCCATTTTCGAAAGGTGGATCAAGTAGTTTAATTATCCCATTTTCTCTATCTACTAGATGATTTTCCAAGCTTTCCATAGATATAAATTTTTTGTCATTATCTCCTGCATTTGAAATTACAGACCAACTTTGTGCAATGCTATCTATTCTACATTCTTCATTTTCTATACTTCCTAAAATATCTCCATCATCTGTATATGCTCTTTTAAACCATCTTCCATCCCATCCATATTTGTTTAAGTTTTTCTTCAAAATTTCTGCCATTTCTTTATATTTCTTAATCTCATCTTCATAATTTATTTCTTTATAATATTTATTTTCATATTCAATTTCTTTGCCTTTTTCACGCATCTTTTCGCACAATGGAATAAACTCGACCAACACCTTATACAAGAAAAATCCAAGCCAAATACTTTCACCTTTTCCCTTATTTCCAACTGTGCTCATTCCATCATTCCAATCACCTATGCCAATTTTTGGAAGTCCATGTTCTCCTAAATTCATTGCCTTATCTATTGCTCTTTTGCAGTGCATAAAAATATTTTCTTTGAATTCCGATGCCCCATATAAATCATATTTTTCTTCTTCATGTTCTTCTAAAATATTTCCATCTAAATATGGTGTTTCCATTTCTAAAATCCTATAATCTCCTGTTACCTTGATATATTGTTCTACTAAAAATGGAAGCCAAGCTAAGTCATCTGAAAACCTTGTACGTATTCCTCTTCCTGTATCTTCATGCCACCAATGTTCTACATCTCCTTCTATAAACTGGTGTTGGCTGTGTTTCAAAATCTGTTTTTTCATTATTTCAGGTTTTATATATTTAAAAGCTAAACTATCTTGCAATTGATCTCTAAAACCATAAGCTCCACCTGATTGATAAAATCCTGTTCTTCCTATAATTCTACTTGTAAGAGTTTGATATAAAGCCCAACCATTTAGCATAATATTCATAGATTCAAGTGGTGTATAAACTTGCAATGTTTCGAGCAAATCTTTCCATTTTCTTTTAACATTTTCAAGCTCTTGCCTACAATTTGAAACTTTTCCATATTTATATGCCATATTTTTTAAGTCTGTACTATTTTCTTCCGCCCCAAGGATTAATACCAATTCTTTTGAAGACATTGCTTCTAATTCTACTTCTATTTGAACAGCAATACAGCTATTTTTTCCAAGTCCTGTATCATTATTTAATCTATATTTTTTAAGTGAATCAGGATTTGCAAGTCCACCTTTACCTAAGAAAAATTTGTTATCTCCTGTGTAGCTTCCTATTTTTTCACTACTTGAAACAAAACAATAATTTTTAAATTCATTTTCATATAAATTTTTAGCCTCAATTAGATTTGCATTTTTGTTAAACTCTAAATTAATATATCCATTTGTTTTTATCTCATCTTCTCCTAGCACAGGTTTTAAATAGTACACTAATTTAAGTTTCTTTTTTAATAGAGAAGTATTGCTTAATTTCAAAATGCTTATTTTTACAGCATCTTCGGTTGGTATAAAAACATCCATTTCTTGATTTATATCATTACTTTTGTGAATATATTTTGCATAGCCAAAACCATATATCACATTATAATTGTTTTCATCTGGCATAGGATTTAAACCTAAAGACCAAGTTTTGCCATTTTGCTCATCTTGTATATATATTACTTCTGAAGGTATATCTAAAAACGCCTTATTATGCCAGCTTGTAACTCTATTTAATCTGCTATTTTTGTACCATGTGTATCCTCCCATATTTTCTGTAACTACTGTTCCAAATTTTTCGTTTGCCATAATATGACTCCAAACTGTAGGTGTTCTATTATTTTTATTTAAACAAATTAAATACTCTTTTCCATCTACTGAAAATGCGCCATATTCATTAAAATATTTTAAATTTTCTTTATCTTTTAAAATGTTTTCTTGGTCTTTAATTTCGTCTACTACCTGAGTTTCAAAAACTCTATCTTCCATTTTACTTAAAGATTGCAAATACTCGTCTTCTAAGTCTTTTATAACATGTTCTAAATCGCCTTTATATGAATCTATTGTAAGTTCTGACACAAAGTTTAGTAGCTGAGTGTCTTCACTTGAAATCTCTTTTGCAGAAAGTACAAAAATTCCTCCACTTATATTTTTCATATATTCTAAATGCCTATCTGCAATTTTCGAGTTAATCTCCCCATGCACATAATTTTCATAACTATAATTTTCTTCATCTAAAAATACAATATCTATCTTAATATTCTTGGTTCTAAAATATTCATACATTTTTAAAACATTTGTAACCATATAAATGTCATTTATATCTTTAATTTTCACCAAAATTATAGGGATATCTCCAGAAATACCATATTTCCAAAGCTCAGTTTGGCTAAATTTCTTATCCATATATTTCTTCATTTTTAGAGCTTTTAGAGGATTTTCAAAAACTAAATATGATAATATTTTTTGGTACAACATAATGTCTTTTCCTTTAACACCTAAATATCTGTTTTCTGCATCAACTTTTGCTTTTGAAATTTCAAATGCTCTTTTTATGCTTTCTGAATTACTATATTTCTTAAGATTTTGGTAAGCTATATCTTTGTCTTCATTTACAGAAATTATTAAATCTAAAGTTATTTCATCACCTGGATTAATTTTTATGGTCTTTTTTAATGCTACAATTGGCTCTGTTACTAATCCACATTTGTTAGAAAATGGAGAAGAATTTTGAATTGCTGTCGGAATTCCAAAATTTCCTCTTTCATTTAGTCTTTCTTTCGAAATTTCGAACTCGTTATCCACAATTACTTCGCATTCTGTGGAAAACTTTATTAGCATATTTGTTTCTTTTTCGTTTTTTCCTCTTTTTCTTCTGCTAACCTGTAAAATTTTTTCTTGTTCATCAAACCCAAATTTTAAAAATAAATTGTTAAATGCAAGATGTGCGAAATCTTGATGTTTAGTAGAAAGAACAGGTTCAAACACATTTGAAACTTCTAAAGTTTCTTCTTGATTTCCTTGATTTTCTATAGTTAATCTTCTTATTTCTACAGGTTCTTCACTATCTAAAGTAATTTGCAATGTAATTTTTATGCTGTCATCTGTTCTTTCCATTTTGGTTTGATCAGGCATAAAAGTTGAAATCGTGTTTTCTGAGCCATTACTCCAAATCTTTTTGTTTTTTATATTTTTAATATAGAAAAATATTCCTTGATTATAGTCATCTGTTTTCTTAAATCTATTTATATAAATGTCTTTATATTTGCTAAAACCTTGCCCCTTTTGATTAATACACGAAATATAGTTTTCATTTGAAATTATATTTGACCTTATTAAATCTTCATTTAGCTTGTTGTAAGTTACTTCGGCATAATTCTCATAATCCTGATATTTAAGCCTTTGAGGTTTTTCTTTTTCTTCTTTTGTTGCAATAAATGTTTCTGGCATTCTTTCTTGCAAAAGGATTGAAACCGCTTCTATCTCAGGATTTTGCATAAATCTTTTTTGAAAAATATTATTTTTAAGATAGTTATTTATAGAAAGCAAAATTAGTGCCTGATGATGTGCCATATATGTTGCTACAACTGCAGATTCTTCACCTCTTTTTAGTCTTGAAGGAGTAAGGTCTAAACTTTCATAAAATCCATATTTATCATACATTCCATATTTTTCAAGAAGTTTTAAATTATTGTATACATCTTGAGGTCTATCCACTATTGCAAGCACACTTCCATAACTCGAAATTACCATCTCATCTGCAAGGCCTCTTTTTAGCCCAAGCCATGGAATTCCAAATGCTTTATATTGATAATTTGAATGCAAATCCTTTACATTAAATGCTGCTTCTGAAATTCCCCACGGAATATTTAGTTTTTTAGCATATTCCATTTGACTCATAATTGCAAATTTGCAAGACTCATCAAGAAGTGACCCCTCATATCTTGGAATATTTATATTTGGCATTAAATATTCAAATGCAGTTCCAGACCAAGATATAAGCCCTTTTTTGTTATTTAAAATTGTTAAAGTTCTGCTTAAATTGTTCCAATGTTTACTTGGCACATCTTTTTTAGCAATGGCAACTATACTTGCCTGTCTTGCTTCAGAAGCTAGAAGGTCATAATATGAATCTGTTAATTTATTTTCTTCTACGTTGAACCCTATAGAAAAGAGCCTGTGAGAGGGACTATAGAGTTTTGAAAAATCTGTGTTTTCGATTAGTTTGGAAACTGTATCTTTTAGGGTTTCAAGTTCTTCGGCTTTTATCTGTTTAGTATTTTCTGTACTTGAGTTATTTTGTATTAGATTTACATTGCTTTTTGCTTGGTTTGTATCATCTGCATTTGATTTACTTTTTACTTGATTTTCATTTTGCTCTTCAATTCTTCCATCATTTGAGAGTTCTTCTAAAAAAGCCTTCAAAACATACAAATATCCAACCAAATTCCCACTATCTACTGTTGAAATATATCTTGGATTTAATGGCTGTTTTGTTTTAATATTGTACCAATTATATAAATGTCCGTTCCACTTTTCTAAAGAATCTATTGTTTGGATAATATTTTTAATAAGCTCTAGACCTTCTTCTTTTGTAATAAACTTTAGGTCTATTCCAGAGATCACCGCTAAAATAGAAAGTCCAATATTTGTTGAAGATGTTCTATCTATATATTTTTGTTTTCTATCTTCTTGATAATTGTCTGGAATTAAGTAATTATTCTCTTTTGTTAGATTATCTTTAAAAAACATAAATGTATTTTTTGCAACTTCTAAAATGTATTCTTTTTGTTTATTAGTTAAATCCTTTTTTTGCTTTAATTTGCCTATTAAATTACTTTTAGCAGCTGGGTTATTATACTTATTTTCACTTATATCTTCTTCCTTGCTATTCCTGCTTATAATACACATTACATAAGGAATACCAATAAACAAAGCTCCTATTACAATCTTAATAATACTCGAAAAATACAATCCTGAGGCTATTTCAATTAATCCTGCAATAACATTAAACCACATAATTTTGTAGTATGAAAAAATATCGTCTTTTGCAAGTTTCTCTGCCTCTTCTGAAGTTGTCCATTCTAGCAAATTCTTTTTAGAAATGCACATCCTATAAATAGAAGTAACTATACTTTTAAAAGAAACATAGGCTTTAAAAGGTAAACACCCAAATGTTAAAATTGCTCTATATAAAGCTCCTATTATTCCCGTAATTTTAGGCGTAAATGTATCTTGCTTGTGTTCTCCTTCTTTTTTAAAAACTATAATATTTGCAATTTCAAGCAAAAATGGAAAAATTGTTGTTATTGCTAAAAAAATAATTATGCCGTTGGAATTAAATCCATACAATATACCTAAAACAAAAAAATACACAATTCCAAATATTGTAAAAATTTCAAACAGACTTCTTCTTAAATTATCTAAAATTTTAAACTTAGAAAGAACATTTAATTTTTTGTTTTTAAGCCATTTTGCAATCTGCCAGTCCCCTCTAATCCATCTTGAAAGTCTGGACATAAAACTAGTGTATTTTGTAGGATATCCATCCATAATCAAAATATCTGACGCAAGTCCACATCTTAAATAACATCCTTCAAGCAAATCATGACTAAGTACAGTATTTTCTGGTATCTCATTTTTCAAAATTTTAGAATATGCTTGTATATCAAAAATTCCTTTTCCTGTAAAAATTCCCTCTCCAAAATTATCTTGATATATGTCTGAAATAGCATTTGTGTATGAATCTATTCCCCCACTACCTGCAAAAATTTTTGTAAAAGGATTTTTATAGCTAACATCAATATTTACACCAACTCTTGGTTGAATTAACCCATATCCATCTACTACTCTTCCATCTTTAATTTCGGGTTTATTTAAAATATGTGCCATTGCTCCAACAAGTTCAAATGCTGAATTTAGCACTAAATCTGTGTCGCTATCTAGGGTAATTAAAAATTCACATTTGGTACCGGTTCTTTTCTGTTGGTGTCGGTTCTTTTTTGTTGAGACCGGTTCTTTTCTGTCGGTGTCGTTTCTTTTCTGTTTGCCCAAGTATTAACATAGTAATTTTCTTGAAGCTGTTTACTACTCATATTTCCTAATAGCGCTTCTACAAATTCTGTTAAAGCTCCTCTTTTTCTCTCCCAGCCAAGATATGAGCCTTGCTTTTCATTCCATTTACGCTTTCTATATGCAAAATAAAAAATTTCTTTTTCATATTTTTTATTTAAATTTTGAACTTGTTTTAGACCTTCTTCTATTACTTCTTTGTCAAAATCTTCCTCTTTTTTTGCGCTTTCTGAGCAATCACCCAAAAGACTAAAATAAAGATTTTCACTCTTATTTGCTAAATAGAAAACCTCCATCTTTTTCATCAATTCTTTTACTTTTTCTCGTGATTTTAAAATAGTTGGAATAACTACCATTGTCGCATTTTCTTCATCAATTCCATCACTAAAATCCAACTTTGGGATAAGTTTTGGCTTAACAAATTTGCTAAGTAAATATTGAAAAGTTTGTATAACAATTTCTGATGTTGGAATTATCAAAATTATAAAAGATAAAATTTTGTATACAATATTTGTATTTATGCATAAACTTATAAGCATTGAAATAAGTACAGAAAATATTGCTACCATGCTAATATAGTACTTTACTTTTTTCTCTTCACTCATATATTTTTGAGTTTTAGCTCCTATTTTTTCATACACAATATTTCTGTTTTTTCCAAATAAATAATATCCGATATGACTTTTCTTCCCATGCTCATTTTCTGCAAGTTCTAGCAATTTTTTTGCAATATATATTTCCGAAATTTTAGACTTTTTCGAAATTTCTTTAATAGCCTGCCTGTATGCATCTTTTGTTTTGTAATCCATTTTGTCGTAAACCTTTGCAGGATCTTGTTTTAAAATCTCCTCCACACCATTTATTTTTTCAAATATTTCTAAAAAGTTAATCCTTTGAATTTTTTTAATGCTTGTTATGCAATTCCCAATTGAAACCCTTTTTACAGCTATATCAAAGTGTTCACGCCTTATAACCTCAGAAACTGTAGTTCCTGTTTTTTCAACTATTTCTTCGAGAATTTCAAGATATTTCTCAGTTTTTTTGCCATATTTTTTTAGCTTATATGACATATATTCTATAAACGAATATTTCATAGATGAAATTCTTCTAAAATTTCTATTTGTGTGAAAAATTTTAAAACCACTGCTAGACTTGTTTTCTATTGCTTTTTCCACAATCTGCTCGACTTTAATTTTTTGAATTTGAGATACATAAATACTCTCACAAATTTGCCTAATATTTTCAATTATTGCAATTTGCAAAAAAAATCCAATGTTCCATATTTCATCCATATTTAGAGTTTTTTTAGTTTGATATGCAGTTAAATACTTTTCTAAATTCTCAGTTTCGATTTTATTATCTGTAAAATTTATAATTTCTGAAGCAAGTACATAAATCCTGGCAAAGCCATCATAAAATCCGTTTCTTATTCCAACAAAATTTGTATATTTTTTTATACTTAGCTCTTGCTTTATTGCCTTTACAGTTTCTTCAATAATATAAAAGTTATCTAAAATCCACTCTCCTGCGGGATGTATTGGTATTCCTTGCTTTACGTGCTCATTTAATAATTCATAAACTTCTTTTATTAAATAAAAATTTTCTTGCAAACGAGGTATTGGATATGTTTCTTCGCTCGATTTTTGTGCCAAGTTATGCATAGTTCCTACTTTTTCTAAGTATTCTTCAAGTTCTCTTGCAGTAAGTATTGCTCCACTTGTACTCATTATTCTTTTTTCGCCCATAACAAAAAATCCCTTTCTCTGCAACTTTGAGTTATTAGCTGGCTCTCGAATTAAAATATTATATTCAATTTGCTAGCCTTCAACTCTTTTTAGTGTTTGCAGAAATTGGGATTTTATGCAAAGATGTGTTTATTAAGTTTTGATTACCAAAAATTCCAATACTTAGTGAATGGTTGTTTTCAAAAAATTTTAAAATATAATTATTTTTTTGTTATAATTATTCTAACATATAAATCTTCTATCGTAGAAAATAATATAGGGTGAATATTTGTTCAACTCAAAATACTTCCCCCTTTAACACTTTTTTTGTATTGTCAGCGTTATTTATAGTGTTATTCTTGCCAATTTAATATTGGATATCCTTCATTTTTATTTCCAGTATCATTTTTCCAAACATTTTGTGATGTATTTTCATTTATTGTTATTGTATTATTTTCATCATCAATTGTATAAGTTTTGTCTAATGTTATAGCTAAATTTTTTAATTCTTCACTTGTTACTTCTGTTGCATTTTCTGTTGATGAACCTTGTCCAGTTAGATAATAGCAATTTTCTGTAACTCCTTTATATGATATTCCAAATTTTGTATTGCCTTCTAATTCTCCTACATTATAACACGATACATATTTAGTATTTGTATTATTTCCACCAGATATTCCACCAAACATTTTTCCTAATATTTTTCCTTTATTGTAGCAGTTTATTATTTTACAATTTGCACCTGCTCCGTAGTCGCCTCCTATTCCTCCTACACTCTTTTTTTCCTCTATTTTTCCTTCATTATAACAATTTATTATAATTGCATTTCTTCCATTAATCCCCCTACACAATTGTTTCCACTAACACTACTTCTATTATATGAATTCTCTACTTGGCCTCCATATCCAATTATTCCAGCTGTATAATCATCCCATGTCACTTTGCCAATACAATAGCAATTCTTTATAGTACCGCTGTTTCCTACTATTCCTCCTGTAGATGATGAAGTTCCTTTATTTTCTATAGTTCCATTAAAATAGCAATTTTGTATACTACCTCCAAAAAGACTTGCACTTATTCCTCCTACAGACCCTGTTGAATTGCAATAAATAGTTCCAGTTACCCCCAAGTTATTAAAAGAAGCCCCTGTGCTATCTCCAAATAAGCCAGAATCATTATTAGTATTTTCATTATTAATAAATACATTTTTTATTTCATTATTATTACCATTAAATATCCCTTTAAAATTCCCATGGTCATTTCCCCCTAACGGAATCCATCCAGTTCCTGTTGTTAGTTCTATTAGTAGTTCTTCTACTTCTCCATTTCCATTTATATCTCCATAATCTTTTCTTTTAGAATCTTCATAAGATAATGGTAATTTAAAATTCAAGTTTTTTGTTAGAATAATATACTTTCCATTAAAATTATTTCTAGTATTTGTATATGTTATTGTTCCATTTTCATCAAATACTATTCCATTTACCTTATATGATAGCTCTACTAAATCTTCAATACAATTTATTTCATAATGTTTTTCTTTTGTTCCAAAGTTCTTATCTGCTAATTCTGATGTTAATTTTTTTGTTGCTTCTTCATAATTTAAAAATTTCTCTCCCATATTTCCTTCATTATCTATTGTATATATTCTTTTTGATTTAAATAATATAGTAAATCCATCACCATCATCATATACATTTGCTTTATCACTACCTATTTCTGATTGTAAATCACTTTGTATAATTTTTCTGTCCTTGTTTTTAGTTATAGCTTGCATAATTGCCATTTTTATTGTTTCTTTTTCTTCTGCTATTCCTGTTTCATCTCTTGCTTGTGTTGCTCGATTTATTAATGAATTATTTCCTGATATCATACTTATTGAAATTCCTGCTAATATTAAAAGAACAATTATTGTAACTACTAATGAAATTAATGTAATACCATAATTGTTATTTTTTAAATTCTTTTTTTCTTTTTTATTTATCTTTTCTGCCATTTGCTTTTTCATAAGTTTTTTCCTTCTTTCCTTCTTTTAATTTTAGACTTTTAAAGAAAAGTTTTATATAATTATGATAACAATAAATATTTACAAAGTCAGGAAATTTAAAGAATTTTAAAAAAAAGAAAATGCAAAAATTATAGAAAAATTTAATAGTACATTCTTTGTTATTATAATTATTCTAATACATATATATAAATGGTAATATTTTGTTTAACTAAAAATACTCCTTTAAAAAAGTAAAAGTGCAAAAAAAGTAGCTACTCCTTTTCCTTCAAAAATAGAATCCACAAGTAAAATAATACAATCAATACAGCTATGTTTTTCAAATACAAAATTGCAATACTTCCAACAAATGTAAGTAAAAAAATAGTAATATTTGATAGTACTTTCATAATTTCATGAGCTTTTTTTTCGCGAAAAAAAATCCTAAAAATATTCCTTGCTACTCTTCCTCCATCTAATGGATATAGTGGAATAAGATTAAAAAAGCATAACATTAAATTTGTATAAAAAATTAGATTCCTTAGCTCATTGTTTATTCCAAAATTAAATTTATATAAAAACGCTGCAACCACCAAATTAAAAATAGGACCTGCTAACGCTACAAATATGTATTTTAACTCTGTTATATTTGCTTTAAAAATCTTTTTTTCATTGTTTGCATGTTTTTTTGATAACAAATTCATCGAAAATCCATTATTTCTATGTTTTGGTATCAACTTCATCGAAAATCCAAATGGCATTATCTCAATTGTTTGTGGCTTAAATCCTAAAATTAATCCTACAATTAAATGTGATAATTCATGCAAAAGTGCAAATAACATTATAATTGAATAAATTTTTAATTGCCCGGTTAAATAAAATAAAGCCAAAAAAAATAAGATTTTTAAATCTATTCTAAACTTCACTTAAAATTATATCCTTTCTAATCATAACAATTTTCAATATTTAAATTTGCAATAATATTTCTATTGAATTTTGTTAATCTATAACTTGAATTTACAAATCTAAAATTAATTGTGGGTCAATTTTTTTTCCATTTCTTCTCACTTCAAAATGTAAATGCGGTCCTGTAGAGTTTCCTGTTGAACCCACTTCTGCAATCTCTTGTCCTTGTTTTACTATATCTCCTTCTTTTAAATATAGCTTTTTACAATGTGCATAAACCAAAATTACATCTTGAATTTGTATTTGATAATGATTTCCATAATCTCCTGCAGATGATGCCATTATAACTTTTCCATCTGTTGCGGATTTAATCTTTGTTCCTTCTACTGCTGCAATATCGACCCCTGTATGATATTTCGGCACTGTACTTGTTGTAGGATTTCTCCATCCAAAGCTAGAACTTATTCTTCCCTTTATAGGTGCAATAAAACTAATATTTTTCTTTATTTCTTTTGCTTCTTTTTCCATTTGCTCTTGTTCTGTGAGTTCTTCATCTTTTTTTTTACTTACTTCTCCATTATTTTTTGCTAATGCAACTTTATTTTTTTCCTTTTTATTTTCAGTGCTTTCTTCTAAATTCTCTTTTGCTTCTCCTTCTAAGCTCTCTTCAGCCCCTCCTATATTTTCATCTTTAGATACATTAGCTTGTTCATTTTTCTTCTCTTTGTTTTCTCCTTGTGATTGCGCATCTTGAAGCTGTTCATTTTCTAGTATTTTGCTTTGTTGTCCCTCTTGATTTTCTTTCACATTCTCTTGCTGATTTGCATCTATTTTATTTTCTTCTGTTCCTTTTTCTTTATTTGCGTTTTCCTCATTTACTACGCCTGTATTGTTTTCATCATCTTCAAAAAAACTTAATACAAAATTTTTTACTTTTGAATAAACTTCGTGAGTATTTATTTTTTCTGTATAAAACGTATTTACCGAATTTCTAAAATCTTCCGAAAATATGTATTCTCTGTTTGTAACAGCATAAAAAATAACATAAATAGAAAGACACACAAAAATCTGCATAAATAACCTTTTTATAGTTCTTTTTTTATTTGCATTTTTTGTTTTGGAATTGATTATTGGAGTTTTTGTATATACTCCATTTCTTCTATTATATATATCTTCTGCCTTTCTAATTCTCTCTTCAACAGACATTGCTCTTTCCATACACACTCTCCTCTCTTTTTGGGACGGAGCAAAAAAGTAACCTTCTATTTGAAATTTGAAGCCTATTCTGTCCCAAAAAGCACTTAAAAACTTGTACATCTTTTTTTAATGTATATTCTGCGCAAAATTTTTTATGCAAATAATATTTTAAAAAAGCACCTACAAGAATTCTTAAAATATTATCAAAAAATCCATAAAAAAATGTCAATAAAGGTCTTAAAAAATATCAGTAAAATCTTGACAAATACTGATAAACGTGGTATTTTAAGTATAAAAAGAAATGTAAAATTTTTTACTAAATTTAAGGTAGCTTTTTTCCTCCGTCCCAAAAAGTAACCTTAGAAAGGAATTTGAAAATATGGTTTTAGGAATAGTTGCAGAATACAACCCATTTCATAATGGACACTTATATCATCTTTTAAAATCAAAAGAAGAAGCAAGAAAAAGCATAAACGCAAATCAAAAAACAAACCATAGCATAAACACTATCACTACTCAAAGTAAAAATCTAGTTGAAGATGCTGTAATAGCAGTAATCGGTGGCAATTTCACGCAAAGAGGTGAACCTTCACTTTTAGACAAGTGGTGTAAAGCGGAGATGGCTATTGCCAATGGCGCAGACTTAGTAATTGAGCTCCCTATACTTTATTCAATATCTAGTGCAGAAAATTTTGCTGATGGAGCAATAAAGATTTTAAATTCCTTAAAAATTGTTGACTCAGTTTCTTTTGGAACAGAAACAGAAGATTTAAATAAACTCAATATTATTGCAAATACTTTATTTAAAGAGCCGAAAGAGTTTAAAGATTTACTCTCTAGTGAACTAAAATGTGGAAAGTCTTTTCCTAAAGCAAGAGAACAAGCTTTAATTAAATACTTGAAAGATCCTACTTTTTCCTCAATAATGTCATCTCCCAACAATATTTTAGGGATTGAATACTTAAAAGCTCTAAAAAAATATAGCTCAAATATTAAGCCAATAAATATTTTAAGAAAAGATGTAGGACATTTAAGCTTGGACTATACAGGGCAAATTGCAAGTGCAACAGCTGTAAGGAATTTGTTTTATAGTAATCGCCTAAGAGATGTAAAAACATATATAACTCCTGCAAGTTTTACAATTCTTTCTGAAGAGGCAAAAAAAGGACATTTTGTAAAAGATCTATCAAGATATGAAAATATTATTATATATAATTTAAGAAATATGCCTTTAGAAAAAATCGCAAATTTACCTGATGTTTCTGAAGGTTTAGAATATCTTATAAAAAAAGCTGCAAATTCATGTAATACAATTTATGAATTTATTAATATTGTACGTTCTAAAAGATATACAGAAACAAGAATTAAGCGAATTCTTCTATATTGTTTGCTTGGAATAACAAAAAAAGATATGGCAATTTCTAAAAAAACAACACCATATATAAGAATTTTAGGATTTAATGATAAAGGCAAAAATCTAATTTCTCAAATAAAAAGAGCAAATCCAAAACTTAATATTATTACTTCTGTAAAAAAATTTGAGGATATTAATTTGAATAAAAATTTAAAAATTATGCTAGGTAAAGATATTTTGGCAACTAATGTTTATACATTAGGATATAGCCATGATTCTTGGGCAAATTTAGATTATACAAAAAAAGTTATTCATTAATAATTATTGATTAATATATAATTTTGAAATTTATGCGCTGGTGCAAAAACCTATTAAATTATAAATTTTAAAACTTATGCGCTGGTGCGAAAGCGACTTCAGTCATAAATTTAAAAATTATATATTAATCATATTTATTTACAATTCTTTCAATGCGAAAAATTTAATCAAAAATTTCTCTCTGTTTTTTCAAACTTTGCTCTATATTATATTAATTTTAAAAAAAATTTCTATTACCCCCTTTTTTTGGGGGTAACGTGAGGATTGACTATAGCTCAATTTCAAGCAACAAAAAATCTTTTTCGTTTCTTTTTATTTAAAAAATCTTAAAACAGCCTATAAATCGCATTTATACCATAAATAAATTATACTCTCACGTCACTAATTTACTTACAAAAAACCTTTACAAATATTTTTAAAATAATAATATTATCCCTCACGAAAAGCGACTAATCTCACAAAAAAATCTTTCCATTCTAACAAAAATTTTATAAACCTATTATACACACTTTGTCGTCTTTGTTTCATAATCCCATCAACAAAATCAAGCCTTACATCTATGAATTCTTCAATTTGCTCCATTCCGTAACCCGGTATCTCTTGCCATTTTTGTTTTTCTTTTTCAAAACTTTCCTCAGGAATGCTCGCTTTAAAATTTTTAAATTCATTTAAAATATTTTCTTTTGAAAAAATATCTTTCCTTAAATCAAACCATCTTTTTGAAACATCATTTGGCATGGTTTTTATCATTCTTAAAAACAAGTTATTTGTTGAATGGTCTGCAATTTCATCTTCTGGAACAATTTTGTAAGATTCATTTAAAGTCCCATCTGTCCATGTTCCCCAAGTACTATCTAAATCATACAAACATGGATACCAAGTTTTTCCATTGTTGTAAGTTAAAAGCATCATATTTTTTCCAGTGTTGTCTATTCCCTCTATTAAATATATCATAGCTAAATAATTTAAAGTCGCATCCTTGTTTAGATAATTGTCAAAATCCCTAACAAATTCTTCATCTGAGCTATTGTTTATAAAATTTACCAATCTATTGAAATTTGTTACTGTTTCTTTATTAGTCTTTCCTGCTTCAACTTCCCAGCCTGTTCCATCAAATCCATCTAAATACTTTTTAAAATTAACGTAGTCTGTATACCATCCGCCCTCTAATACCAAGTGTTCAGGATTATCTTTGTCTATATTAAACATCCACTCATCTTTTGGAATATTCCAAGTATATAACCCTAAAAATTCATTATTTACATATACTTCTACAGGAAAACCATCAATAGATCCATGATTTGGAAGTTCATTTAAAACACCATATTTTTCTTGAATCTTTCCCGCAAGTCTTGCAGATACTATATTTCGAGAATGAGTTTTATCTATCCAATTTGCTTTTAAATTGTATTTACTCTGCTCTCCCCAACCTTTTTGCATATCTACTTTCGACTTTTTTTCAAAAGAATCATTTTCATAAAAATTAATAGTATAATTCTTTTTATCATAAACTAAACTTGATGATCCTTGAACCTTTATTTTGGTATATTTTTCAAAGTTTAAATCATCACTTTTAAATTTCAGCAAAATATTTCTTTCATCCTTTTTATCTGTCATATTTGAAATATTTCCTTCAAAATATACCTTTGGAATTTCTGAAGCTTTGCTTTTTGCGCAATTCATAAACATAATAAAAAAGGATAGAAATATTATAAAATAAACTTTTTTCTTCATAATTTTTCACCCTTTTTATTATTTACTATTTTATATAATTTTATTATGGATATATTTAGGTTATTTTCAATTAATCTAAAGACTTATTTTGATAATTTCTCCAAAATTTCAATTTCTTGTTTCAAATTTTCATCTTTAATTTGCTCGTTTTCGCTTGTAATATATTGTTTAATTGTATTAAACACATTTTTATATGTATCACTCACACTAAGTTTTACAGATGTTCTTTCATTTCTACCAAGCATTACGTGAATTTCATCTTCTGAATCATTAAAATCCTTAATTCCTATTGCGGGTATAATTACGAATCTTTGCTCTCCTGTTCTTTCATACATTATCCAATTTTTTATTGCATTTGCATATCTTGTAAGAGCAATTGCCTTTCTAATTCCTGTATTATCATAATGTTCCTCTTGTTCAGCAAAACTTACAACTTCAGAATTGCTAAATTCTTTGCCATCTCTATCTTTGTATGAAACACTCAAGTTCAAATTTCCACTTGTTTTTTCATTCTTTTTGTTTAGTCTTAAAATAATAATTCCTCCTTTTACCTCTCCATTTGATGTGGTTTTAGATGGAAATAAAGTATTTACTCTCATTATATTTCCATTATATTTATTTGCTTTGTCTGATCCATATACACTTGCTATTTCATAGTCTTCTGATTTTAAATTTAACTCTAAATCAAATACAAGAGGTGTTACCATATATTCAAATTCTTCACCCATTCTGTTTTTAAATTCTTTTGAATTATGTACAGAATAGTAGTTAGCTCCTTTAACATCTGAAATTGCTTCTGTAAGTTCTGTATTAAAATCAACTCCAACTCCTATAAATGAAGTATAAACTCCTTTGTCTGCATTTTCTTTTACAAATTTCATCAATCCTTCATCATCTGTTCTTCCATAATTTGGCATTGCATCTGTAATTACAATAATTCTATTTTCATATTCATAAGAATTAACATTTAAATATTCTTCAAATAATTCTGTAGCTTTTGTGTATCCTGCTTCAAAATTTGTTCCACCACGCGCTCCTATTTCTAAAACATGATTTTTTATAGCATTTATATCTGTATCACTTACTAAAGAAATAGGTTTTCCAAGATAAGCTGAATCATCAAACAAAACCATTCCAATTCTATCATCATCTTTTAATTGGTCTAACAAAACATTTACAGATTCATTTGCTATTTGCATTTTAGATTTATTGTCATCTTCAGTTTTTTCTTTTTTTTGTGTCCCTGTAAATTGGTCATAATAATATGAGTTAAAACTTGAACTCATTGAACCTGAAATATCTAGAACAACAACTAAGTTTAATTTTTTTCTTTTAAAATCACTTTGCTTAATATTTGAATTAAGTCCAACTGTCATATATAACTCATTTTTTTCTGATATTGGATCTTTTGAAACAGCTGTAGAATATGCTGGAGAAAATAGTTCCTTGGCTTCCTTTTTTGCACCAGTATCAAAAGTGTAGTCATAAAATAATCCATTATATGTTATATCTGTAGCAATTGGAAAATATCCATTTTTTATATTTTCTCTAAAATTATTTATATCTTTTGCTCCACCTGTAGAAAATCCGATTGTTCTGCTATTGGTAGATTCTGAAGCTACTGCACTATCCATAGAGCTAGAGCCTGAAGCTGCAGCTCCATCTATACTAGTTGATCCTGTTATTGAATTTGGTGTAAGACTTTTTGCCATTCCGCTGAAAAATCCACTAGAATTTTCATATGCTTGTTTTTCATCATATTCCCAATCATCTTTTTTAGCTAGTATTGTTTGACCTTTGTTGTTTAGTTTAATAACTAATGTCGAAATTACTATTGCAGCTAAAATGATTATAATTATTGACAATATTACTCCAAATTTTAGACTAATTTTTATTGGTTTCTTTTCCATATCTTTTTATACCTCCATTCTATACTTTTATAATATTCTAAAAAATTTGAAAGCACCCCAAAAAATTTAGTGTGCTTTCATAGTTTTCATTTATAGCTTTTCAATTTCGGCTCTTGCCAATTCATCACACCTATTATTTAGCTCAACGTCACTATGTCCTTTAACTTTGTTAAAATTTACTTTGTGCTTTTTAGTTAGCCTGTATATTTCTTGCCAAATTTCTTTATTTTTAACTTCTTTGCCATCAGCTGTTTTCCAACCTTTTTTTATCCAGTTATAAATCCACCCCTGATTAAAGGCATTAACAGAATATGCACTATCACTATAAAGCTCAACCTCACATTCTGTTTTCAATGCTTTTAATGCTTCCAAAATTGCTGTTAATTCCATTATGTTATTTGTAGTATCTTTACATCCACCTGAAATTTCTTTTTTATGTTCTCCATAAATTAGCACAGCTGCCCATCCTCCTGGACCAGGATTTCCTGAACACGCTCCATCAGTATAAATCGTAACTTTTTGCATTCTATCTCCTTTTCGTTATTACTTCTCAATCCATTTAACCAAATCCAAATTCTCACTATCTAAAAGCATTTCATTTTGTGGCATAACTCTAAATGTATAACCATAATTTCCACCTGTTTGAAGTTTAATTTTAGCAGAATAGTGATAACGTTTATACTCTTCTTCTTCTGAAACAAACTTCATAGGAATAACTAGAACATCATCAACTGTTCCATTATCTGCTACTCTTCCGCAATAAACTTGAACTTGTACATCATCTTTGCTTAAATTTGGAATTGTAACATTACAGTGAACTTCAATTGAATCTCCTGCATCAATATTGATGTTTTCAGGATTATCTTCTTGTTCAATTGTTATGTTTTTCCAATGTGTGTATATATCTTTTTTCCACGATGTAAATTCTACTGCTCTTTCTAATATATTGAAATACTCATTTGTTAAATTGATTAGTGGCATATATAACTTGTTTGTATAATCTACAAGCATTCTTGCAGTACTGTATTTTCCACCTGTTGTAATAATTGAGTTTTTCATTGTTTCTACCCATCTATCTGAAATTCCATGTTCGTTTCTGTCGTAAAACATTGGAATAATCTTGTTTTCTAATGTTCTATAAATGCTTTCACTATCTGCAATATCTTGTTCTTGATATGATGAAAATTCTTTATTTGTACCTATGTTCCATCCATTTGTTTGATCATATCCTTCTGCCCACCAGCCATCAAGAACACTGAAGTTTATAACTCCATTTACAGATGCCTTTTGACCACTTGTTCCTGATGCTTCCATAGGTCTTCTTGGAGTATTAAGCCATACATCAACACCACTTACTAAATATCTTGACATTGCTATATTGTAATTTTCTAATAAGAAAATTTTACCTTTAAACTGTGGTTTCATAGAAAGTTCATGTATGTATTTTATTAAATCTTGTCCTGGCTTATCAGCAGGATGTGCTTTCCCTGCAAATACAAGTTTTACAGGTCTTTCTGAATCATTTAATATTTGAGTAATTCTTTCTATATCATTAAAAATTAATGTTGCTCTTTTATATGTTGCAAATCTTCTTGCAAAACCTATAATTAAATCATTTGCATCTAATCCTGATACAATTTCTCTAACTTCTTCGTAGCTTACTCCTGCTCTTCTTAACCTATTTGTAGTATTTTCTTTTATTATTTCTATTAATTTTTGTTTTCTCTCTAAGTGAACTTGCCATAATCTATCATTTGGAATATTTTTAATTCTTTTCCATGTTTCATCAAGATGAATTTTATCTTGCCAGAAAGGCGTAGCAGGTGTAGTTAAATATTCGTTATATAACTCTTTTAGCTTTGGAGCAAGCCATGAGCATGTATGAATACCATTTGTGACATAAGTAATTGGTGATTCATTTGCTGCAATATTTGGCCATACCTCACCAAATAATTCTCTTGAAACTTCTCCATGAAGCTTACTAACACCATTTTTCTTTCCTGCAATCTTTAGAGCCAATATTCCCATATTAAAGCTATTTTCCAAGTTATCTGTAGGTTTCATTCCAAGTTTTAAGAATGTCTCTCTATCTGTTCCTAAAAATTCCCAGAAATTTTTGAAATATTTTTCTACTAAATCCACAGGGAAAATATCATTTCCAGCTGGAACTGGTGTATGTGTTGTAAATACAGTTTTTGCACTTACAATATCTTTTGCAACTTCAAAAGAAACTTGTTTTTCCTCTATTGTGTTTTTCATAAGCTCTAATGTTAAAAATGCAGAATGTCCTTCATTCATATGATAAATTGTAGGATTCAAACCTAATACTTTTAAAAGCTCTACTCCAGACATACCAAGAACAATCTCTTGTCTTATTCTCATTTCTTGGTCTCCACCATAAAGTCTTAAAGTAACATCTCTATCTTCTGGATTATTGTTATCTATATCTGAGTCTAACAAATAAAGTTTAACTCTTCCAATATTTATTTGCCAAACTTTTAAATACAATCTTCTCTTCGGAAATTTTACATATATAATTAAATCTTCACCTTTTTCATTTTTTACAGGATTTATAGGTAGATTTTCTAAATCTATATCTTGATATTCAGATACTTGAATTCCATAACCTTCTATTTTTTGGTTAAAATATCCATTTTTATATAAAAGTCCTACTCCAACTAGCGGAATTCCTAAATCACTTGCAGATTTTAAGTGATCACCTGACAAAATTCCAAGTCCTCCTGAATAAATTGGAATAGTTTGGTCTAATCCATATTCAGCTGAAAAATATGCTATTAAATCATTTTTATTTTCTGGATATTTTTTATTAAACCAAGTATCTTTACTTGTCATATAATCATCAAAATTTTTAACAACTTTGTTATATTCTTTAACAAATTTTTCATCATTTGATGCTCTTTCTATTCTTTCTTGAGATACTCTTCTTAAAAATTTGACAGGATTTTTGTCTACTGTTTCCCATAAATCATTGTCAATTTTTTTGAAAAGTCTTAAAAATTCGGAGTTCCAACTCCACCATAGGTTGTTTGCTATCTCTTGTAATCTATTTATATTTTTTGGTAATTGTGGATTTACTGTAATTTTGTTAAATACGTACATTTTTTAGTTCCTCCTTGGTATCTTTCTATACAATTTATATTATCCTCTAAAATAATTTTTTTGTCAATAAAAAATTGAAATTTTATAGGAAAATTTTTTGGTTGATATGCTTTGAAAAAACACAAGAAAAAATTTCCATAAATCTTGCTTTTTTGCTTATAATCTTGTATAATATTCACATAATTGTAATATATAGTTCATTTTTCAAATAAAGCTTATTTATTTTATTTTTGAACTATAACATAAGGAGGAGGAAACTTATGGAAAAATTTTCAGTTAAAGAATTGTACCAAGATTATTTAAAATTAGAAAACAAAGAAATAACAATAGAAGGATGGATAAAAAATCTTAGGGATTCAAAAACATTCGGATTTATCGAATTAAATGATGGAACATTTTTCAAAAATATTCAAATTGTTATTTCTGATAAATTAAACAATTTCAAAGAAGTTGCTAAACTTTCAATATATTCAACTATTAAAGCAACAGGAACTTTGGTTGTTACAGAAAATGCTAAGCAACCTTTTGAAATACAGGCTACAAATGTAGAAATATTAAGTGAATGTGACAGAGATTATCCATTACAAAATAAAAGACACACTATGGAGTATTTAAGAACAATTGCACATCTTCGTCCACGTGCTAATACATTTCAAGCTGTATTTAGAATTAGAAGTGTTGCTGCATTTGCAATTCACGAATATTTTCAAAAAAATGGATATGTTTATGCACATACACCAATTATAACTTGTGCAGATTGTGAAGGTTCTGCTGAAATGTTTAAATTAACTACAATGGATTTAAAGAAAGAACTTCCAAAAACAAAAGATGGAGAAACAGACTTTTCAAATGATTTATTTGGAAAGGAAACATATATTACAGGTTCTGGACAACTTCATGGAGAAACATTTGCATCTGCATTTGGAAAAATTTATACATTTGGGCCAACACTTCGTTCAGAAAATTCAAATACAAAAACACATGCAAACGAATTTTGGATGATTGAACCAGAAATATCTTTCTGTGATTTAGATGAATTAATGGATATAGAAGAAGATTGCTTAAAATTTATAGTAAAAAGAGTTTTAGAGCAATGCTCTGAAGAAATTGAATTTTGCGATAAATTTATAGAAAAAGGCTTAAAAGAAAAACTTGCAAAACTTCTTGATTCTGAATTTGTTAGAATTGATCACAAAGAAGCAATCGATATTCTAAAAAAAGCTGACCGAAAATGGGAATTTGAGCCTGATTATGAAGAAGATTTAGCCAAAGAACATGAAAAATATATTACAGAATATTTCAATGGTCCAGTATTTGTTAAAAATTGGCCAAAAGATATTAAATCATATTACATGAAGTTAAACGAAGATGGAAAAACAGTTGCGGCAGTTGACTTAGAAGTTCCAGGTTCAGGAGAAATAATGGGTGGATCTCAAAGAGAAGATGACTATGATAAACTTCTTGAGCGTATTAAAGAAAAAAATATGGATGCTAGTCAAATTCAGTGGTATCTTGATTTACGAAGATTTGGTTCTAATGTACATTCAGGATTTGGTCTTGGATTTGAAAGACTTCTAATGTATATAACTGGAATTGAAAACATTAGAGATGTTATTCCATTTCCAAGAACACCAAAGAATTGTGATTTTTAGATTCCTTTTTGATATTGTATTTTGTTGAATAGGAACAAATGATTTTTCTTTGTGTTTCCTATTCAACGAAAAAAAGTGAACCTTACTTATAGAATAAATTTTAGGACGGATGAAAAGATGAACTCTCTTTTTTCCTCCGTCCCAAAAAGCTACCTTCTAATCACCAATTTATCAAACTTTGAATTTATATATTTTTCTAGTTTTTCCATAAATACTTCTGGCTGTATTTCTTTTCTTGCAACCATTCCAAGTCCTTTTTCCCAACTAGCTGTAAGCTCTGGGTTTAACATATCTGGCATTGATGATTTTATTACATCATAGATTGCCTCTCCCTTTATAGTTGGTGTAATAACTTTTGTTTTATCATTTATTTGAATATATTGAATTCTTACTAGTTTTTTTATAATCTCTCCACGTGTTGCTGCAGTTCCAATTCCATCACCTTTTATTTGCTCACGTAGTTCTTCATCTTCTATTAACTTTCCAGCACTTCTCATTGCTAAAATTATATTTCCTGAGTTATATCTTGTTGGAGGTGAAGTCTCTGCGTCTTTTAATTCGAAATTTTTAACACCTAGTTTTTCGTTCTTTTTTAAAGTTTTCAAAATTTCTAGATTGTCTTCGCTCTCTTCCTTCTCTGCTTCTTCTTGATTGTTTTGGGTACTTTCACTATTTTTTACTTCACTATTGACTTGGCTTATATTACCTTGGCTTATACTACCTTGTCTATTATCACTTTGTTCACTTTCTAATAAGGCTTTTTGTGAATTTTCTGATGAGTTTTCCACATTTTGTGCATTTTCTGTGGATTGTTCTTCCTTTTTTTCAGGTTTAAGAACATCTAAATAACCTCTATTTATACACACTTTTCCACTTGCATAAAAAGTTTCATTTTCTATATTTACAGTAACATTTACTTTATTGTATTCTGCAGGTGGATAAAAAATTGCCAAGAACCTTTTTACCACAACCTTATATACTTTTTTTTGCAATTCAGGAAGTGACTCATAATTTTCAAATCCCTGTCCTGTTGGAATTATAGCATAGTGATCTGTAATTTTTTTATCATCTACATATTTTGTTTTAATTAAATCTGTAGCATATTTTTCGTCTATCATCTTTTTTATATCACCTTGAACTTCAAGGTCTTTGTAACCTTTTGCTAATCCATTTAAATTTTTTGTTATTTCTTTTGCAATTGCAGTAGAAAGCACCTTTGCATCTGTTCTTGGATATGTAAGTAATTTCTTCTCATATAAATTTTGTATAATGTCTAAAGTCTCGTCTGGATTTATTTTAAATCTTTTTGTACATTCATTTTGAAGCTCTCCTAAATCAAACAAAAGTGGTGCATTTACTTTTTGCTTATTTTTCTTCATTTCTGTAACAACCGCTTCTTTGCCTGCTAAATCAGCAATAAATGCTTTTGCATCTTCTTCTTTTTTGAAGCCACTTTCATTATAAAGCTTTGCAGAATCAAACATTTTTGATTTTTCATTTACTTTCCACTCTGCTTTAAAACTACCTTTGTCATTCCCAAATTCGCCTAAAATTTTGTAATATTTTGTTTTAATAAAATTTTTTATTTCTCTTTCTCTCGAAACAACCATTCCAAGTACACATGTCATAACTCTTCCAACAGCAATTGTTGCTTTTTCTTCATTTATTTTTGAAGCCATTCTCCTTCCATAAATAATTGTTAAAAGTCTTGAAAAATTAATACCTATTAGATAGTCCTCTTTTGCCCTTAAATAAGCACTATCTGAGATACTATCATATTCTGTCATATCTTTGGCTTCGCGAATACCTCTTAAAATTTCTTCCTCTGTTTGTGAATCTATCCAAACTCTTTTCATCTTTGCATTTGGATTTGGCTTTGCCATCATAAAAACAAGCCTCTGAATATATTCTCCTTCACGCCCTGAGTCTCCTGCATTATATATTTCTGTTATATCTTCACGTTGTAACAATTTTTGAACAACATCAAATTGCTTAGAAACATTTTTTATTACTTCATATTTATACTCTTTTGGCATAAAAGGAAGTGTATCTAGTCTCCAAAATTTAAGATTTTCATCATATTTTTCAGGATAACTCATTGTTATTAAATGACCTACACACCATGTAATTATCCATTCTCCAGATTCCATATAACTTCCTTTATTTACAGCATTTAATTTTAGCGCCTTTGCAAATTCTCTTGCAACCGATGGCTTTTCCGTTATTATTAATTTCAATTGTTTCAGTCCTTTTCTATTTTTTACAATATAAAAAATCATCTTATTTTTATGTATATAAAAAGCTAAATTTTACTATATTTCTTATATTATACTAAAGTCTTGTCTTATTTTCAACATATTCATTTGCTATTTTTCTTATTTGTCTCATCTGTTCGGCAGTGGTTTCATCTTTAAAATCAAATTTATTTAAAATTTTATTTATATAATCTTCTCTTTTAATTACCTCAAAATCATATTTATAATGTATATCAAACATCATTGCTATAAAATTAATAATACTATCTACCTTTGTTTTAATATCTTTCCTATCACTATGAATATGTTTAATAAATGCATTTTGAGCCTCAGCAGTTATTATAGAATTATTAACCTCATCTCTTTGTTCATCTTTTGTCCAAAACATTTCTGCTCCTTCGTAAAGAATATCTAGCTTATCAGCATCTCTTATAATTTTTGAAAATAATAGTTCTTCCTCTGACAACCCATCCTCTATTTTAAATTTATTATGATTTTTTATAGCTTTAAAAATTATGTTGTCATACTTATCTTCTTCTATATACCTTCTTATATAATCATTTTTTTGTAATATCTCTACTCCTAAATCTCCATGATCAAATCTCAAATCTTCTTTTAAAATATCTTTTACTTTTATTTCTTCGAAATGTCCTATATCATGTAATAGTCCAATTAAAGTTGCAATTTCTGTTTCTTCATTACTCAAATTCAAACTTTCAGCAATATTTTTTGCATTTTCCATTACTCTAAATGAATGTTCAAATTTTCTTTTCATTTTTGGAAATGTTAAATCATATTGATTTGCAAATTTTTCAAATTCTTGTTTTCCCTTTTCTATATCCATAGTTCTATTAATTCCTTCCCATTCCATACTTTTTTATTGAAAATGTAATTCTTTTATTATTCGAGTTTTACATTTTATATTTTATCAAAATATAAAATGTTTTTCAAGCAAAAGAGATAGGATTCCTCCTATCTCTCAAAATTAATTAAAACTAAATGACATTACAAAATCTGTTCCTTCTTTAAGCCTCATAATTATTGTCATATTTATTTCACCATCTTTTTGTTTAGTCAAATCAGACAATTTAATATTATATGCATAAGTATTACTACCTAAATCTTTATAATTCGTAAAACTCAAACTATTATATTTAAATAATCTACTTTTTACAATTTTCTCAAAATCAGCTTGTGTCTTTATATTTTTCATTTTAAATGATTCATCCAAAACCGAATATGATGTTCTGTAATCTTGCCTATTTATCATCTGAAAAAATTTATCAATATTCATTTGAACTTTTTGTTCATTTTGTGCACTTTCATACGTTGTTATAAATTTTTCTGTGTCTATTGTATAATTATCTAAACTAACATTATAGTTAAGTGCATCTTTTACTTCAAATATATAATAGTTTTGATTTTGATCTTGTACTACATATTGTATATATTGTCCATTACTACTTAATAGATATCTTTGTGGTATTATATTTTTAAATTCAGCATAATTATCCTTTATATACTGTATATAATTCTCTATTGTACCAAATCTTTTATTTCTATATTGTTCAGACATTTTTTCATATGTGTATTTTGGATTAGCAAGGGTTAAAAATCGATAAGCTTCAAAATATTCTGTTGCTATTTCTTCGTCATTTTGTAAGTCAGATATATTATAAGTATTGTATTCTTTATTTTGTATTTTATCCATATTTTTATTCAAAGTATATGAAGAATATACTTTACTATCAATTGGAATCAGGTTAAATATTTGCTCATTATCGTCAATAAAAAGAATAAAGAACACTTCTTTTTTTTCAACATATTCTAAATCTTGTAAAACTCCATATACTTTGTATGCAGAAATGTTAGATTTTTCTAATATATCAATTTTTACCGGATAAAATCGTTGTTTTTTCAAAAACACTTGTATTTTTTGGAATATATTATTTTTAGTTAAATTGTTTTCTTTAGCAAAACTTTCATTTAATAAAGAATATATAGTTTCTTTTTGAATTTCTTCTACATATTTATCGCTTCCATCTTCTTGTTTTTCATAATATATTGAATTATTCTTATCTAATAAATCTACATATTTTTGTATACATTCTTTTATAGAAAAATAGTCTGAATATTGAATACTATCGTCTAATTGGGCTAATTCTGTTTCTTCCTCATCATATGTAAAATCATCTTCATCTTCAATCTCTAGTAATTTACTAAAATTCAATAATACTACTATCAAAATAATTATAATTATAATTAAAGAGTAAATAATATATTTAATTTTCTTCATCTAAAATTTCATTCCTTTCCCTCTTAGCTTGGAAATCACACATTCAAAACTAATACCATTTTTCATTTTATATTAAAACATAAAAAATAATTTTTATTTAATTTTAGTGTATATAACTAATCTATTTCCAACATTTCCTATCCATTCAATTAGTTGTTGTTCTGTATAAAGAGCATTTTTTTGATTAATTTTTCCAGCTGCTTTCATATGATAATGTACACCATCAAAATAGAAAATTAACCCTGAATGAGTTCCTTTCCAACTTACCCATTCTCCCCTCGAATTACGCCATTTATTTGTGTTAACCATTAATTGTACAAGTTTTCCTTGTTTTAGTGCATCTTTTACATTTGTTATATTTGCTTTGGCACGAGATACTTTCATATTAAATTTATAATTAACATCTTCACATTTATATGGTTCTTTACCTGAATGTTTTAATTCAGGATGAGCTTTTACAAGTACATCATATATTTCATATATACGGTAATTTGTTCCGTTAAAAATATTAACCGCTTCTTCATAACAACCAAGTGTTCCACCTCTATGATGAACAATCTCTCCTTGCCATTTTAAATTACCATTTTCTCTTGCATGAATACCATCAAATACGTTAATTGCATGTTCTAAATTAAATGGTAAATTTCCAGTTGGTAAACTTGTTGACCTTTTTCCTTTAAATTGATTATAAAAATATGTTGCTAATTCTATTCTTTTTAGCATACTTGACATAAAGGCGCCTTCACTCGGTCTTTCAAATGTTGCAGCAAATGCTCTTGTTGCATAATCAATTTTAGATTGATCATTTTCCACATTTTTTACTGCATCGCTTTGATATGTAACACCATTATATGTTTTAGTCATAAATTGATAGCTTGCATATCCTTTAGCTTTACCTTGTCCTGTAATTTCTGTTATTAAAAATTCAATTTGAGTAGCTTCATCTTTCCACGTTTTTCCTTTGCTTTGAGCATATTTTCTAAGTTGTGTATTTCTACCTTCAGACCCTCTATTATTATTAGTCCATTGGCACATTCCAATTCCACCATTATTTTCTGTAAAACCACCTTCTACTACATCTGTTTTTATAGTTTTTGTTGATGAACCTCCAGATTCATAACTTAAATTTCCCATTGCTCCAGCAGCAGCTACATCATTAAATCCAGCATTTATTAATGCAAGCCATACTCTTTCTTCTGTTGTATTTCCTTCTAGAGTTCCTCCTATATTAGTAAAATCTGAAGGATTATATACACTAAAATTATATGTTTTTATTCTATCTATAGCTGTACCAGTTGACTTATATATTAAATATTTTGTCAAATCAACCATATTAGCTGTATCCGCATTACTTTCTAATGCTTCAAAAAACCAATCCTTAGCGCTTAATATATTACTTCTTGCATTATAATGTTTGTTGAAAACAGTGGCAAATTTTGGCATTTCATCTGTATAAAATTTCTCTTTATCTGGCTCTGCTGTATAACTTGATGATGTTGTATCTATTGTACTTGTTGTTTTTGTATTAGTAGTGTATTCTGTCTCTTGCTGTTCATTATCATTGTGAATTATAGATGTTGAAACACTCTCTCCAGTTCCTCGTGAATTTATCCATTCAAAAGCTTTTGCATTTGCTTTACTTAAAATATTATTTTTTAATTTAGAACTTGTTATTTCACTATATGTATCAGAATCTTGAATTTTATCTGTTTGCGTACTTGTATCATGCGTATTTGGTTGTTCATTATATTTGTATTTTTTTTCATACTTTACACACCAAGAATCTGCCAAAGTTAATGCTATATCCAGAGTATTGGTTTTATTAACAATTGTAGTTGTTTTTTCATAGTATTCTTTTTCTGTCGCTGTACCTTTAATAATATCTTGTAAAGTATTGCTTCCTTTAACTTTTGTACTAGTATTATTCGGATATTGTATATTGTATGTATAATCAAATTTAACATTTGCTTGTCCTGTATATTTATAATCCGTTGTTCGCTCTTCTTTAGTCACTGTCTTTGTTTTATTATAGTTATCGTGAATAGTAATTTCTATTTGGCTATTTCTTACTAAATCTGCCAAATCAAAAGTATAACTTTTGTCATTACTATATATTAACATTGCCCATAAATAATTAAATGGCATTCTATATTGTGCAACAATTGATTGGTAAGGTATTGTTATTTCACTCATATTATAGTTATGATCATTTTTATTTTCAGATTCATCAGTAGAAACAACTTTTTCAGTATTTTCTTGCCATGTAGCAACTTTAACTTTAAAAACTGCTTTATTTCCTGTAGAAGTATCATTACTACTTTCTGTTGTTGAAGAACCACTGCTTTCTGCAAATCTTCTTATAGTCAAAATTTTAGCAAAAGCCGCATTACTACCATGTTTACAATCTTCTTGCTCATCTGCTTCATGGATTATTCCTCCATGTCCATCATAAATTGCCATATGATAACTTCGTCCCTTTCCAGGTCCATAGACTATCATATCTCCTGCTTGTGCTTCTGATAAACTTGAAACTTCTTTTCCAGCTGTTTCAAATCCGAATGTTGTAATACGTCCGCCAGAGTATAGTCCAAGCTTATGAAGTATAGCCCAACAAAATCCAGAACAGTCTGCTCCTGTTTCAAGTGATGAGCCGCCCCATACATAAGGAAGTTTTCCAACATATTTTTCTGCCTCATCTACAATTGCTTGTCCAGATTTACTATAATCTGAATTATTAGATGTTGAAGTTGAACCATTAGAACTATGTAAAATTCCTGTATCAGGATCAAAATATGCATCAGTATCTGTTGGTAATACCTTAAAATGCAATATTGCATCTACCTCTTTAGTATTAACATTACTAATATATACTCCTTGGGCATGGTTAGTATTAGCACACTGCACTTTTTTATATTTTCCATTTTTGTCTTTTCCCAGATATATATATACATGGTTATGTGAACCTGAACCATAATGTTCCCATATAACATCTCCTGGAGAAGCTTTAGACATATCTGTTCCTATATTTATTGTTCCTGGGCATCCGCCATTGTCTCCGCCTTTTCCCCAATCAAGTGAATGAACGAATTTATCCATAAGTCCATAATGTTCATATACTCTATGTACAAAGTGTGAACAATCTGATGACCCACCATTTACTAATTTCTGGCCTGAACCTAATTTATATCTTATTTTTCCAATCCATGAACATGCATATTTTAATATTTCTTCTACTTGTGTATTGCTTCCTGTTGTTGATGTTGTTGATGTTGTTGAATTAGCAGCAGTAGAATTTTCCCAATCTACAGGATTTGCTTTATATCCTTGAGCTATTGCAATCATATGAGGAAAAAACATAATTAAATTTCCGTTTTTATCTACAATGCAATTTTCAATTTCTTTTGTTCCTCTTGTCCAGCCGGTACCTATTGAATGTTCTTCTACTTTATTTCCTTGATAATCAAATGCCCATACTCTATATTTATCCGAATTCATTTTACTTTGTGGCCTACTATCTGATAAAAATATAACTTGCCCATCACATGAAATTCCTTGTATATGCGTTATATTTGCACCACTTAAAGTTATTGTTCTTTGTTCTATATATTGATTTTTTGATGCATCATATTTCATAAATGTTATTTTTCTATTCCTATATCCTAATAATTCATGTGTAGAAACAGAATAAGCATAGTGTGAAAAATGTTTTGGAACTTTTACATAAATTTTGCTTTTATTAAGATTATTAATTGCTAACACTCTAGAACCACTAACTCCAACTATTACCCATTTATTATTACTATCATAAGTCATACCTTCCATATGGCCTACTTCTGAACCAGATAAAACAATACTATAATCTATTTTTTTTGTTTCATAATTAATCCAAATGATTTTGCCTTCTCCGTTCACCCCATTTATTCATCGCACAAATCAAATATTTCCCATCAAAACATCCACTCTGAACTGCTTCATATCTCTTTCCATTTCCTAAATCACCTGTTGTATTAACTACATCTACAATATTCTCGACATTTAAAACATTATCATTATATGCTCTTGAGCCAACATTTGCTAATCCGCTTGTATTTGAAGGATCATAAGTTTTTTCTATAGTAAAATATTTCAAAGCTTCATCTCTGTCTTCTGTCTTTCCTGTTTTGTTATATTTATCCATCTTTTTTTGAAACTCAGACGGAGATGTATATGTCATCGTTATTGTTTTGTTTGAACTAAGTGCTCTCTTAAATTTTACAATTCCTTGCACCTCTGTAGAATCTATACCAATATCATATTTACTCCAATCTATTGGATCATCTGGACTTTTACTTGTATCTTGATATCCTCTTGTGTCTGGAAAATCGGTAGCTATTGATGCACTAAATAATTTAGCAAGTTCTTCTGATGAATTTAAATACTTTGTTAATGTATTACCTTTTTGTTTCAATTCATTCCATAATTCTCTAACTGATTTTTCTGTTCTTAAAACTCCATTTTCATCTATATATATATTATTTATAAATTCATTTGCTGCAGCAGGACCATTTTTGGGGTCATTTGGATCTTCAGTTGCATTTTTCTTTTTATTATGATAATCTGACACGGCTAAAATTATTAATACTAAAATTATTAATAAAAGGATTATTATAAATTTTTTTGTATTATTTACTATTTTAATTTGACTATTAGTTTTTATACGTTCAGAAATTATTTTATTATTTGATTCATTTTCTGCCAAAATTTATCACCACTTTTCTTATAAATCTATATTAATAATTCCATAATTATTATAATTATTTTTATTTTGATATGCCTGATAAGACGCATAATTTAAATATATTTTAGGAAAAATCAAATTATTTATTACTTTTGTAGAACTAAAAGGATTATAATATTTTATTTGCAAATTTTTTGTCTGTTGTCCTATTATAGTCAATTTTTCTTTTGATAATTCTGTTGCTGCTGCATGATATTTTAAATCATTTTTATCAACTAAATAGCTTACATTCTCATCATCATATATATCTGCAATTAATATTTCTCTATTAGATTCATTTTTCATTTCAAATGTATATTTTTCATAATCCATATATGCATCTTTTCTTAAAACTTTGATTTGTAAATTGCCTGTTTGAGCAGTTTTATTAAGTTCTGTTCTTCCAATATATTTGTTTATATTTAGTTTATAATTATTATCTGAGTCCTTAACTATAGTTATATAATCTCTTATATTACTTTCAGTTGAATATACTCCTGTAGAAAGTGCATCTTCGTTGTAATCAACAATATAAATATCTCCATACCAATTCTCTATTTTTGTAGTTCTTTTCCCATTAGCAAAAATCGGTTTATAATATATCTCTTGAAATCTATTTATATTTTGAAACATTTCTTCTTTGCATTCGATTGCAAGCAAATTATATGCCTGTTCTAAATTTCTTGAGTTACAATATGATACAAAATTATCTATTGTATTTATTCCTTCTTTGCTTATATTTATATTTTGTCCAGTTATAGCTGATTTTTGGCTAGATAGTGATATTGAATTCAAATTGTTACTTATATCTTCTTGAGTGGCTTGTGGTATGGTTGTTTGTCGATTATCATTCCATATATACATTAATCTCCATACTATAAAAAATATACCCACAGCTGTAAGTATTGTTATCCATATTCTTTTTCTATTTTGATTATACCAACTAATAAGATTATACATAATTTTGTTCCTTTCATAATTATACAATATCTTTATTTTATTATAATATATTTAAGAAAGGTTTTCAATATTTTTCGACAAAAATTCACACAAAATAAATTAAATCGTGCACAATTTAATTGCGCACGATTTATTCTATTTTCCACTATCTATTTTTATTTCTAAAAGTTTGTCTTTAAGTTCACCTTCAATTTGTTCTAATTGTTTTTCAGCTTCTTGTCTCTTAATTCTACCATTTTGGTGAATTTCGATAACTTTATCAAGAGTTTCAATAATATCTTGATTTGTTTTTTGTAAAGTTTCAACATCTATAATTGCTCTTTCAGATTCTTCTGCAATTTCGATTGTTCCTTGCTTTAATGTTTCACTGTTCTTTTGAAGCATTTCGTTTGTTAAATCTGTAACAGCTTTTTGAGCTCCAAGTGCTGATTTAGCATGTGTAATTCCAAGAGCAATAACTATTTGGTTTTTCCAAAGTGGAATTGTGTTAATTAATGAACTTTGAATTTTTTCTACTAATTCGCTGTCATTGTTTTGTATTAGTCTGATTTGTGGTGCCATTTGAATTGAAATCATTCTTGTTGTTTTTAAGTCATAAATTTTCTTTTCAAATCTATTTATCATATTTTCCATATCATGTACTGCTTGTACATCTGTTTGATCTCCACTTTCTTTAGCTTTCGCTTGCATTTCTGGAAGTGTTACTTCTCTTAGTTCTTTTAATTTCTTTTCTCCTGCAATAATATAAAGCGAAAGTTGTTTGAAATATTCCAAGTTTTTGTCATACATTGTGTCAAAAACCGCAATATCTTTAAGCATTTGAAGTTTGTGGTCTTCTAGTTGTTTTTCTATTCTGTTAATATTTGTTTCAACTTTACTATATTTGTTAATTAATTTTTCTAGTTGTTTTTTGGCTGAATTAAATATTTTTGCTAATCCTTTAACCTCTCCTTGTGGAATATCTGTGTCAAATTCTTTTATTTCTGCAACAAGACCTGCTAGTAAATCTCCTACTTCTCCTGTACTTCTTGTTTTAACATCTTCTAAAACACTATCTGAGAATTTTGAAATATTATTTTGTGCAGATGCACCATATTGTAAAATTTGTGTTGTATTTTTTGGATCAATTTTTGTAATAAATTCATCAATCGCTTTCTTTTCTTCATCTGTTAAAGCATCATAATTTAAAGATTTTTCAACCACTTCTTCAGAAACTTTTTTCTCTTGTAACAAAGTATCTTCTACTTTGCTCATATCAATATTTTTAGTTTCAACTTTTAATTCTTCCATAATTTAACTCCTATCTTTATTTATCTATCTAAGTCATTTTCATATTTACCTTCTTGTCTTTCTATTTCGTATTGTCTGTCTCTTTCTCTTTGTTGTCTTTTTTCTTCTTGTCTTTCTATTTCGTATTGTCTGTCTCTTTCTCTTTGTTGTCTTTTTTCTTCTTGTCTTTCTATGTCCTCTTGTCTATATCTTTCTTCTTGTTGTCTTCTTTCTTCATAGTCCATAAATATCGCCTCCTATTTCTAAATTACTTTCCTAAATACTCAATCATCTTCTCATAAAAAGCCATTTTTAAAGATGATACTGTACTATCTATACTTTGTGGAATTCCTTTAATATTTACTGCTGAAACATCATAATTTCCACCTGTTACACCTGTTCTAAATCCATATTTAGACCAAGCAATTTGTCCAATATCTTTATCATTTAAAGCATTATAGAATTCATTTCCTGTTTCGTTAAAAGTCGCTACACAGTGTGAATTCCAAATTGTTGGTGTTGGATAAAGAATTCTTATTTTGTCTTTAACTTGATTCCATCCATCAGGATTTGCATTTGCAAAATCTATTGCACTTTTTTCGTAATCTACAACCATAGGTTTTCCACCTACTCCTGTTTTTAGATAAAGTTCAAATAAATCTGCAGGAGTATTGTTCATATATCCTGATTTAACATAGAATTCTTTTAAGTTCTTTAAGTTTGCTTCGAAATTTTCCTCTGTAACAGTTCCTCCACACATTATAGATAGTAATAGTCCATAATATGTAGCTCCTGGTGAAGAAGTAACAGGATCTGTAGAGTCTATATTTATTGAACCATAAAGCATATCTAATCCTATATCTTTCCACTTCTTACCTTGTAAAATATATGTTATAAGTTTATTCATATCTGTTATGTAATAAGTTCCGTTTTTTTCTGTTACAATTTTTTCTTTGATTAAAGCATCTGTAACTGTATCCCAACTATAGATTACTATTGGAGTATTTAAAGTAAGTCCTCCATTTAAAACTCTTTCTCTTGCAGACTCTCCTTGAGCAGGAGTTACTTTAAAATAATCATAAAATCTTTGGTCTGATGTAAATAACGCATCATATTTTGAAACTCCTGATGAAGTTACACTATATGCAAAATGATTTTTACTTAGTTCATCTGCTATTGACTTATTTCCTTTTCCAACAGATTCACGAACTAATGGCCATAAAACTGTTTTACCATTGCTCCAATTGTCGTAAATTACATTCATTTTGTATTTTTCATGCATTATTTTATTAACATCTTCATCTGCTATAAAGTTTTCTTTTCCACCACCTGTTGCAACATAAACTTGAGTTAAATTACTATAATCCTTTTCTTCTCCATTGTTTTTATCTGTAAATGTTTTTATTCCTATAATTGCGCCTATTAGAACTATTAAAATTCCAAGTCCTATAAAAATTTCTTTTTTTGCTTTCAAGTTTTACACCTCCTTATTTTTATCTATATCAAAATCAATATTATCTATAAATCCATCAGATTTAAGCATAGATTCAAACACTTTTAATTCCGCATCTGTATCTATCATTTCTGTTTGATAAATGTTGCTAAGTTGTTCTTCAAATGCTTTTTTTATTTTAGCAATCATTTCTTCAACAGATCCCATAAATTTTTGGGTTTCGGTGGTATTTAATTTTTGATTTTCTATTTCATCATATCTTTCTAGAATCTTTTTAGTAACTGGCAAATAATAGCTTAAGAAATTCCTTATCTTCTTTATTTTTTCAGGTTTTTCTATAACTGTATCTATTATTTTGTCAGATGTATTGCAGATTTCTTTTGTATTTTTAACTATATCACTGCTTTCTAGTTTTGCGGATATTTCTCTTATCTCTTTTACCATGGTTTGAGCCTTTTTTAGGTCTTCTTTATCATTAAAAGATATATCATCTGATAAATCTATTTTTGTTCTATCTTTAAATAATAAATTTCCAGCTCCATAAGCTGCAACTCCAATAGCCGCAGCAGGAAGAGCACCTATACCTAAAGCTAAATATGGCACTGCGAAAAATGTTCCACCTAAAATACAAGAATATATGTATCGCTTTTTCAATGATATTTCCTCCTCGCCGTTATACTTTTTTAGTCTATTTGAGCTTTTTATTCTGCCTTATTTTATATTTTGTTTTAGTTGTATCCTCTAACTTGCTTAAATGCCTCTAATAAATTTGTTCTTCCGTCGAAAACCTTGGCATTTGTAAATTCTGCAATCCCTTCTAATTGATATGATGAAGCATCTCCAAACATAATACTATAAATAGGAATATCTTTATTAACATTTCTATATGCAGATTGTAATTGTGCTAAAGATCCACTATTTGAAGCTCCATCTGTCATTAATATAATAGATGTATTGTATTTATTAGTATCTTCTTTTTTTAGAATATCTAAACCTGTTTGTGAAGCAAGATAAATATTAGTTTGACCTGTTGGACTCAAATCTTTTATAGATTTTATAAGCTTAGATGTATTTGTTCCATTATCTGTATGCCATTTAGCTAAAATACTCCCACTAAAAGGTACAACAGAAATTTTATCTTTCTCTGAAAATTGTAATAAATTTTTAGAAGCTTTATTCTCATCTAAAATATAATCCATGGCTTCTACAAGTTGCTTATTTCCATCTCCATACATACTTCCTGAATAATCTAAGCAAAATACTGCATGAATTGGTTTTCTAAGTTCTGTTTGATAAATTCCTAGAGCTGTTTTGATTACAGCTGTACTTGGATATTTTACAGGAACAATGTATTTTGTTGTATCTATTCCCCAATTTGGATTAAATACTGATTTATCTGCATTTTCGTTAGTTCCTCCATACCAAACTCTTCTTCCTGTTTTTACAAGCTCTTGTTGTCCTTCATTACTTAAAATATAAGATTGAATTTTTGTAAATTGCTCTAATTTAGAGTCATCTGAGTTATCTATATATGCAAATGGTGAATCTGAAATTGAAACTCCGTCTTTTGCATATAAAATATAAAGTGGTTCTTTTCCTTGTGCTTCAAGCTTTTTATTAATATTTATGATTGATGTCTCATAAGTTACAACTGCTTCGTAATCTCCTTTTAGAAACATTTCCTCTAAGAACTCGTCACTTCCTGATGAACGTGTAACCCCTGAAAATAGCTCTTTTAGGTTGTTTTTTAACTTATCACTTTTCAGATCTTCTTCTTTTAAAATCTCGGGATTTCCTGCAAGTGTAGATACAAAGCCTAAATATGCAGTGGCTCCGGTATTTGTCTGTGTTGCAGATGACATACTAAATTTTAATTTATTAGACTTTATTGCTGAAAGGATATCTTTAGTGTAAATGTCTTTTCCAATAAAACCTAATTCTTGAGCTTTTGACTTTTTAATTCCGAAAACAACAGGATTTATGCTTGTTGATTTGGAATTTTTAACCTTTGAGCTATTGTTTAACATATATAGCCAGATAGAATTTGAAGTCCAAACTGCATCAAATTGTTCATTGTTATTAAGCCTATCCATTATATCTATTGTACCAGCATATTCAATGCCCAAATCTATATCATTCTTTCTTGCGTAAGCTTGAATTATAGGTTCTAGATCTTTGTTCTCAGTACTAGAAATAATTCTAAACTCACTTGATGAGTAATTTGATGCATTTTTTATAGAATTTACAACATCATCCATTTTATCTTCCATAGCAATTCCAACTATAAAAATAAATGCTATAAAAACTATTATTGCAATTATCGCACCTTTATTCTTTTCCATCTTTTCTACTTTCTCCCCCTTTCGCACTTATTATATCATTATAGTTTTTTAATTTCAATTGTTTTTTGTTATTTTTTTAGGTTACTTTTTACAAATAGCTTTTAAGTTTACAAATAGAATTTACTTTTTTAATTGACCGGTTACTTTTTACTATTTGTTACAATTCACAGCTGAATAAACAAATGTAATAAAAATGATATATGAAATTATTTTATATAACAGAAAAGTTGGCATAACTTTCCTAGAAAATTGGCATAACTTTCCTAGTATATAAATAATATATTTTTTATAAAAATTTGTAAAGCATTTTTCAAACCAAACAAAGTCTATGAAACATACTGAAATGTTTAGTTTATTACTTACGAAAATCAAAAATAAGCATTTTTTATAAATTATTCTATTTCTTTTGACTAAAATTGTTGCTAAAATGCATTGTGATAAAACCTCAGCTTACTATCAAAAAAGGGGGTGCGTAGAAATTTATTGTAAAAATAAATATATAATGTTTCTTTTCAAATTATGATCAGCAGTAAATTGTAACTACTATTTAATAGTTTTAATCAGAAATCCGCCTTACAATACCTGCAAGTATCTTATTTGCTTGTTTATCTTATTATAAAATGAAACCAAATCTAATTTAAAAGGAAATGGTAATATATGGTAAAAGTAAATGTAGGAGAAATATTAAAAGAAAAAAAACGTTCTAAATATTGGCTTTGTAATCAAATGCAAATAACTATGCATAATTTGAATAAAGTTATTTTAGGAGAGACTAAATCTATTTCTTTTAAATATATTCACGATTTTTGCAAATATTTAGAGTGCACACCTAACGAGCTGTTTACTATCGAAATTGAAGAAAATATAGAAGATGATATTTATTAAATTATAACATATCGTCTTTTTCAAAAAACTATCCGTTGGACGGATAGTTTTTTATTTACTATTTATTTTTTTAACAATAATCCAACACAAAACATTTGTTATTAATAAAAACATATAATTTTCTTGTATTTTTATAAATTATATCGTATAATAGTTGTAAGTATTTAAAGAAGTATTCAAATAATACTACTCTAGAAATGTATTAATATTTAAATAAAAATAGGAGGAAACCAAAATGAAAAAATATGAAGGTGATTATAGTAAAACATTAGAAACTGAAAGATTAATTTTAAGGAAATATAATAAAGATGACTTTGAAATGTTATATAAAAACTATGTTAGTGATGAAAATGTTCCAAAATATTGTACATGGAATCCTTGTAAAACGCAAGAAGAAGCAAATGAATTGTTAAGTAGTTGGTACAGAGGATATGAAGATCCAGAAAAATTAATGTGGATGATTGTAGAAAAATCATCAAATCAAGGAATCGGAATAATAAGAGTTACAAATAAATGGTTAGAAGAAAATAAATGTGAAATCGGATATAGTATAGGTTCAAAATGGTGGAATAAAGGATATATGACAGAAGCAGTAACTGAATTAATATATTATTTAACTAGAGAAATTGGATTTCATACCATAGTAGCCGAAGAAGTATCAGTGGATAATATTGGTTCGAGAAAAGTACTAGAAAAAGTGGGATTAAAGCAATATAAAAGCCAAGATGGAAAGCTATATTATAAATATACTAGTAAAGAAATAGAAGATGAGAGGATTTGAGTAATTATGAATGACATCTAAAAAATTATAGATTACAATTTTGAAGGTCAGAGATTGCTTTTAAAAAATTTCAAACGAATTTATGATGAAAGATTTACTATAATGTATTTAGACGAATTCAATGATGATTATCTGAATATAGCAATAAATTTAAAATCAAAAAATGCAGAAGAATTTGAAAAAGATTTTTATAAAATAAAAGAAATAATGAATAGCAAAAATAGAAAAACATCGATTATTATAAATCATAATCATTTATTAAAAATCGTAGATTATAGAGCAAAAGGACTTAAAATTTCTGATGATAGTGTATGGCTAATGATTGAAAATTTTAAGAATTTTCCTAAATATAAAAGTGATATTCCAATAGTTATTTCAAAAATTACTAAGCAAGAAGAAAAAGATTATCCATATATAGTCAATAATGGATTTACAAAAAATAGCGAACAAGATCCGTATGATGGATTATCAGAAAGTGTAATTCAAGCAATAAAAAATAGCTGTTACATAAATGGTCAATTTATTACAGAACATTACGTTGCTAAATACAATAATAAAATAGTCGGAACCATGACAATTATGTATGAAAAAAATATTGCATATATTTATAATGTTACAACTAATATTGATTATAGAAAAAATGGTATATGCAAAAAGTTAATGTCACACATATTAGAAAGATTAATGGAACTTGGTATAAATAAAGCTGTTTTACAAACAGAAAAAGGGTTTTATCCAGAAAAAATTTACAAAAGTCTAGGATTTAAAAAAATATTAAGAGCAGTTAAATATACAGAAAAATAATTTTTTTTGAATAATAAAAAAAATATATGGAAAAATAATAATTATAGTGATATAATAATAAAAAATTACAAGGGAGGAATTAAATTGGAAGATAATTTAGAAAACAAATTAACTAGTAAAAAACAATCTGGATGGTTAGAAACAGATGATAATAAGTTTAATCAAATATTTTCATTTTGTGATTGTTATATGAATTTTTTAAATCATTCAAAAACTGAAAGAGAATTTGCATTTAATGCTAAACAACTTGCAGAAGAAAATGGCTTTAGAGACATAAATACTATTCAAACACTTAATGAAGGAGATAAAGTTTACTATTTAAATAGAGAAAAAAGTGTGTATTTAGCAATAATCGGCAAACAGCCTATAGAAAATGGTTTGCACATAGTAGGTGCACATATTGATTCCCCAAGAATAGATTTAAAACCAAATCCATTATATGAAGATGGAGAACTTGCATATTTTAATACACATTACTATGGTGGAATTAAAAAATATCAATGGACAACAATTCCTTTAAGTATACATGGAGTAATAATTAAAGCAAATGGTGAAAAAATAACAATAAATATTGGAGAAGATGCTAATGACCCAATATTTACAATTACTGACTTATTACCACACTTAGCTAGAGAGCAATCAACAAAAAAATTGGGCGAAGCAATTGAAGGAGAAAATCTAAATTTATTAATCGGAAGTATTCCAATTTTAGATAAAAACGTAAAAGAAAAAGTAAAACTTAATATATTAAAAATATTAAATGAAAAATACGGCTTAATAGAAGATGATTTTGTAAGCTCAGAATTAGAACTTGTTCCAAGTTTCAAAGCTCGTTCTTTAGGATTTGACTATGGAATGGTAGCAGCCTATGGTCAGGATGACAAATTATGTAGCTATACATCTTTAAAAGCATTAATGGAATTAAATACCCCTGAAAAAACAGCAGTATGTATTCTTACAGATAAAGAAGAAATAGGTAGCTATGGTAACACTGGTATGAAATCACATGTATTTGATTATTTTATATCAGAGATTTTAAATAAAAAGGGAGAAAATAAACCTAATTTACTTGATAAAGTCTTTTGCCATTCTAAAATGTTATCTGCAGATGTTGATGGAGGATATGACCCTTTATATAGAAATGTATCAGACAAATATAATTCAAGCTTTTTATCTAAAGGAATTACATTAAACAAATATACTGGAGTAAGAGGAAAATCTGGAGCATCTGATGCAAATGCGGAATATGTAGCATGGGTAAGAAATTTACTAGAACAAAATAATATAAAATATCAAGTAACTGAACTTGGAAAAGTTGATGAAGGAGGCGGAGGAACAATTGCATATATGCTTGCAAATAAAGGTGTAGATGTTATAGATTGTGGGGCTGCTGTACTTTCAATGCATGCGCCATATGAAGTCGCAAGTAAGTTCGACATTTATGAAGCATATAGAGCATATAAAGCATTTTGGGAATCTGTCTGAATATAAATATTAATCCCAAAACACACAATTCTACTACATTGTGTGTTTTTTAATGCTTGATATAATACACTTTTTATGATAAAATTATAATACAAAATTTGAAAGGGAAACAAATAAAAGAAAAACAATTTGATTTTTATGAAAATAAATATTTTTATATTAATAATAAAAATGAAAAATATATATTGACTAACACAAATAAAATGAGGTGATTATTGTGCAAAATAGCAAAGATTTTTTAGGAAAGATAGTAAATGTAAAAGTTGATAAAATGTTAGGCTCAAAGCATTCAGAAAAATATCCAAACCATATTTATCCTGTAAATTATGGTTATGTCCCAAATACGATAAGTGGAGATGGAAAAGAGCTAGATTGCTATATATTAGGCGTTTATGAACCTGTAATAGAGTTTTCAGGTCGATGCATAGCAATAATTCATAGATTTAGTGAAGATGATGATAAATTAATTATCGTTCCTGATGGTAGAAATTTTACAAATAAAGAAATTCGTGTTTTAACAGAGTTTCAAGAAAGATTTTTTGAAAGTATAATTATCCGTGAAGATGGTTATTTAGAATTTAGTAAAAATATTCCTGAGCTTTCTGTTACAAATCTTGAAAAAAGCTTAGATTTTTATAAAACTATGGGGTTTAAGATTGAATATGAAAGACCTGAAAATAAATTTGCATTTATATCTTTAGATGAAATACAATTTATGTTACAAGAAATTGCGGATGATGATAAATGGGATGTTGCTCCTCTTTCTTACCCCTTTGGAAATGGGATTAATTTTCAGCTAGAGGTTGAAAATCTAGATGAAATTTATTCTAATTTAAAAAATAACAATTATAGAATTGCATTTGACATAGAAGAAAATTGGTATAGACAAGGTGACAAATTACTTGGTAATAAGGAATTTCTAGTTCAAGACCCTGATGGATATTTGATAAGGATTTCTCAGGATTTGGGACAAAAAAATGCATAGCGTTAAATTTTATCACAATGAAATAATATAAGATTTACAATAAGTCGAGTAACGAGTTGAGGTTCCAAATTGGAACCTCAAGTTTTTAATTTAAACTTTTTACTATGACACAAGCTGTGACATCATATTGCTATTTTTTCTTTTCTACATTTTCTTATTTCTTTTCTTACTTTTTCTGCCTCTTTATTATAATAACTTCTTCTTTCCTTTACTGACATATCTTTAGTCATTTCATGATAGTACTCTCTAACTTTATGAATATCATCTACTGAAAAGCTTCCTTTTTCAATAACTAACTTATTCATTTCCATCGTCCTCCTTTTCTAATAATATATTAGGTGAATATATATCTATAATTTTGTTAAAACTTCTACTAAAGCATATTTTTCTTACACCATTTATTGTCTTTATATTTACTAGATGCTTAAAGTTCCAGGATAAGATTATATCTGATTCTGATAAAATAGCTGCTGCAATATGCGATGCATCTTCAATGCTTTTTGGGCTTAAAATATCTTCTTGCACAATTAGTCCTGCCAATTCATCTACATCATCATTATTAGCATCATATTCGATATAATCCAATTGTGATATATAATATATTAAATTCATAAATTTTTCTTTATCACATTTTGCAATTTCTGCTAAAGTTATACTTGATATTACAATCTCATATTTGCCTGTTGCTAATATATTCCATAATTCTCTAGTCTCTTGCATCCTCTCAGGTGCATCTTGTTGGTCTAAATAACTTATAACTGACGTATCTAAATATACTCTAATTTTCTTTTTCATAAATTCACAAACTCCTCTATTATTAGTATAGCATAAAAAATGAATTTTATCTACATATTTTCAAAAATTTGTAAATATGCATACTTTTTAATTCATTTTACTATAGTGCTATTATACAACATTTTTTAGTTTTAGGGTCGCTTTGCAGGCGACATTTTAGATAATTGTCTTTTTAAAAAAATTCATTGACAAATTCTTATTTAAGATGTTATACTTTAAATACATTAGGAACTAGTAATATCAGTAGTTTTCATTATCTTAATTTTTTATAGAAAGGATATTTTATGTTAGATTTTAATGCAATAATAGAGAATGCATTTAATGAAAAATTTGAAATTTTAAAAGAAATAAAATTCGGATTAACATGTCAAACTTATTTAGTTAAGGTAAAAAATAACAAATATATTTTTCAAATTTATACAGACAAAAGACTTTACCAAGCAAAGAAAAAGTATAATATACTAAATAAAATTGATAGTAAATTTATCCCTAAAGCTATAAAAGTTGAAGAAAATGAGGAATATTCCTATTTAATTACTGAATATTTTGAGGGGAAGAGCTTACATTATTATAGACGTACAGATTCCGAATTTTCATTAAAAAATATTTCAAATGAGTTGGCGTTTGTTTTAGGGCAAATTCATAATATATCTGATATAGACAAATTTGGGTGGATTAATGATAACTATGTAAATACTCAAAATAGCCTTGTTGATTATATAAAAAATGAATTTAATAGGTTAAGTAAAAATTTTGAAAATATTGATGTAGAAATAAAGCAAAATATTTTTAAAAAAGTAAAAAATGCTATTGAAATTATAGAAAGAAAAAGTAAATATATTACAAGACCAGTTTTATGTTGGTATGATATAAATCCAGGAAATATATTGATAAACCAAAAAAATGGAGTATATAATTTGAATGCACTAATTGACCCCGGAGGTGCAAGATACGGCGTGCCAGAATGGGATATTGCATTTATGAAAATGCAAGTTTGTAGAAGTAAAGATGAATTTGACTATTTTTTTTATAAATATATTAAGCTAAATCCACAAATACATATTGATATTGAACTTGTAAATGCATTATCAATAATAGTTGAATTTGATGTAATGTCAATCGAATTGGCAGAAGATGTGCTTATTTTGCCTATTCCATATGATACAAATTTTAGGGATGAGATTGAGTTTATACATGAAAGGATAATATAGGTTTTCATCACCAATGAAATTATACTATATGATCTATAAATTGTCACCCTACATTTTGTAGAATTCTTTAATTTTATTTTAACACCTTTGTTACTAGTTAATATATTTTCGTTAAAATAATAAATTTATTAGTTTTAATATATATTTCTTAAGTAATGCGCGTAAGCGACCAAACGAACAAAGTGAGTGCGAATTGGAGTAACTTACAGACAAGTGATTTTATAATTTGGAAGTTGCGACCCACAAGCATTACAAGAGAAATATATATTAAAACCATTAACTAGTAACACACCTTTCAAAAATTTTAAAAAACCAATTGATTTTATACTTTTATAGCTATATAATATCTAGTATACACATACTCAAAAATCAATTAAAATAACTTAATTATTTATATAAAATGGATATTTTCCTTCAAAATACCCATACTAACATAAATACTAGAAAAAATAATAACATTAAATCTCAAGTTATTATTTAAAGCACTAATTCTTAATTAAGAAAACGGAGATGAATTAAATGTCAAATAAAGAAAACAAAGAAGATGTAAATATTCAAAAACTTTACGGAAAAGAAGGAACTCTTGCAAAGGACGAGTTTTTAAAAGAGTATAATATAGATATAAATGGGCTTTCCACAAAAGAAGCTGGGTCAAGATTAGAAAAATATGGGCCAAATGAGATAAGTAGCGCTAAACCTAAAAAGTGGTATCATTATTTAAAAGAGAGCTTGTTTAGTCCATTTAATAGTATTTTGCTTGGAATTGTGGCGATTTTATTTTACACAGATGTGTATTTGCCAGAAAAGCCAAGTTATGCAAATATTATAGTAATATTTATTTTAGTTACTGCAAGTACATTGTTAGAATTCTTTGAAGAATTTCGCTCTAATCAAGCTGCAGAAAAATTAAAAGAGCTAGTTGCCACAACTACAACAGTTATAAGAGATGGAACAGAAACTGAAATTCCTGTAAAAGATGTAACAATTGGAGATATAGTTGTTTTATCTGCTGGAAGTATGATCCCTGCAGACCTTAGAATTATCGAGTCTAAAGATATCTATGTTGGTCAATCTTCTTTAACAGGCGAATCTGATGCAGTAAGAAAACTTGCCTTCACTGATTTAAAAGAAAGAGATATAAACAGCTTATCTGACTTAGATACGATTTGTTTCATGGGAACAAATGTAATAAGTGGCTCTGGAAAATGTGCAGTTATTAAAACAGCTAATAGCACATATTTTGGAAAAATTGCTCATACTCTTAAAAGCTCAAAACCAAAATCTTCATTTCAAAAAGGAATTGAAGATATAAGTAAATTGCTTATTCGTTTTATGCTTATTTTAACACCAATAGTTTTCGTCTTAAATGCTTGGAAACATGCACCTGTAACAGCTTTCACATTTGCTGTAGCAATTGCAATTTGTATTACACCTTTGCTTCTTCCTGTAATTCTATCTTCAAGTTTGTCTAAAGGTGCTGTAAAAATGTCTAAAAAGAAAACTATTGTTAAAAAACTTGATTCTATTCAAAGTTTTGGCGGAATGAACATTTTGTGCACAGATAAAACAGGGACTTTGACTGAAGATAAAATAGTACTTGAAAAATACCTTGATATAAATGGTGACGAAGATATTAGAATTTTAAAACACGCTTTCCTAAATTCATATTTTCAAACAGGATTAAGAGGAAATATTGATGAAGCTGTTGTAAATAGAGCCTTAAAAAATGATATGGGAGAATATGTTGACAAATACAAATTAGTTGATGAAATACCTTTTGACTTTACACGTAGGCGTTTGTCTGTAATTGTTACAGATGGCACTAAAAGACAAATGATTACAAAAGGTGCTGTTGAAGAGATTTTGGATTTATGTACATTAGTAGATTATAAAGGAAAAGTTTCTCCTATAAATAACAAAATAAAAGAAAATATTAAACAAATTTCTAAAAATTTAAATAAAGATGGATTAAGAGTAATAGCTGTATGCCAAAAAAATGAATTAAGAGACACAACTATTTTTGATGTAAATGATGAAAAAGATATGGTGCTTCTAGGATTTATAGGATTTTTAGATCCACCAAAAGAAACAGCAAAATCAGCTATTGAAAGACTTAATAAATCTGGAATTAGAGTAATAGTTTTAACAGGTGATAACCTAGAGGTTACAAAATGTATTTGCAAAAAAGTTGGAATCAATACTCAGGAAATAATTGAAGGAAGTCAAATAGAAAATCTTGAAGATAGTGGAGTTATAAGGCTTTTAAAACATAACAATATATTTGTTAAACTTTCACCTATCCAAAAAGCAAGAATTGTAAGACTTTTAAAAAGTGCAGGAAATGTTGTAGGTTATATGGGAGATGGAATAAATGATGCTCCTTCACTTACGAACTCAGATGTTGGAATATCAGTCGACACAGCTGTTGATATTGCAAAAGAATCTGCAGATATAATTCTTTTAGAAAAAGATTTACATGTACTTGTAGATGGCGTGCAAGAAGGAAGAAAAACTTTTGGAAATTTAATGAAATATATAAAAATGGCAACAAGCTTTAATTTTGGAGAGGTAATGTCTGTAATCATTGCAAGTGTGCTTCTACCATTTTTACCAGAGACTCCAATACAACTGCTAGTTGAAGGTTTGCTTTATGACTTTGGACAATTAACACTTCCTTTAGATAATGTAGATAAAGAATATTTAAGAAAACCTAGACAATTTAATCTAAAAAGTTTGAAAAACTTTATGCTATTTATGGGACCACTAAGTTCCGCTTTTGACTTAATTGTGTTTGCATTTTTATGGTTTAAATTTAACTTAAGAGAAGCCGCACTTTTCCAAACAATTTGGTTTACCTATAGCATAGTTTCTAATTTACTTGGAATGCATATTATAAGAACTGCCAAAAAGCCTTTTGTAGAAAGTATTGCAAGTGGACCTGTATATTTTTCTTCATTGTTATTAATAATAATCGGTATTGCAGTCCCATTTACTTGGCTTGGAAATGTGATTGGATTAGTTCCAATTCCGATTAAATACATGTCTGTAATAATTGGAGTTCCAATACTATATTGTTTTGTAGCTCTAATTGCTAAAAAAATTTATATTAAAAAATATGGAGAATGGATCTAATAGAAATAAAAGTTAATATATAAATTATTTTACATTATCCCCATTCTAATGATTTCATCAAAAGTTTTTCAAACTTTTGGAAATCATTTAAGCGGTCCCCACACTACATTTCAAATAATTTATATATTAACTTATTTTTTACTCATATTTTAAACTAAACTCATTAAATTTATTTTTTATACTATCACCATTGTCTTGATACAAGCTATTCATATAATCATGTTTAGTTATAAACTTTCTATTAGTCACTATATTTGAAAGAAAAATGCTTGTATTATAGCAATGATCTGCTATTTTTTCTAAAGCTGTTAATATTTCTAAATATGAAATTCCACTTTCAACATTGCACAAATTATTCTTTAATCTTTGAATATGCTCTAGCCTATATTTTTCTCTTTTTGTTTCTGCAACTTCTTTTAGCACCTGAATATCTGTAGCTAAATCTATATTTTCATTTTTTAAAAATCCAATTGTTTTTACTATAATTTCATCTGTTATATTAAACATCACATTCAAAGATTTTTTTGCTGTATTCGAAATTTTTATTTCATTATCCTTCATTCCTTCAATTATTTTTGAAAGAGCATAACTATAATCTCCAATTTTTTCAATCTCTGAATCAATTCTAATTAAAGAATTAATTTTTAAATTCTCATCTTTTCTTAAATTTTTATTTGAAAGAGTAACTAAGTATTTGGTTGTCCTTTCATCCATCTTGTCTATAATATCTTCTCTTTCCTTTATTCTTTCAAAATTTTTCTCATTAAAATTAGTTAAAAGTGCTGTTGCCTTCTCAAAGTTTTTGTTTGCAATTTTTGCCATAGTAATTATAACTGAGTTAGCATTACTAATTGCTAAACTTGGAATTGTAGTAACTCTATCATCTAATTTATTAAGTGAAGCCAAATATTTTTCTTCACCTTCATCTTCATCCTTTTTGTCTTTAATTGTAATCATTGTAAGCTTCTCTATTTGCTTAATAAATGGGAATAAAATTAATGTAGATACAACATTAAATAACGTATGGAAATTTGCAATTCCTCCCATATCTATAGGTCCATCCCAAAATGAAAAACCTATAAAATGCTGATATGTATATATTCCAATTAAAAATAGTATTGTCCCTATTAAATTAAAATACAAATGAACAGTTGCAACTCTTTTTGCATTTTTGTTTCCACCAGCACTTGCAATCATTGAAGTAGCACATGTTCCAATATTTTGTCCTAGAATAATTGGAATTGTGCTTGAAAATGTCATTATACCTGTTGTAGATATAGCTTGAAGAATACCAACTGTAGCAGCTGAACTTTGTACAATTGCTGTAACTAAAGCACCTGCTAAAACACCTAAGATTGGATTTGATAATTTGCTAAGTAATTCTCTAAATATAGGCAAATTGCTAAATGAGCTTGCAATTCCTACCATTGTTATCATTCCTGTAAATAATAAACCTAATCCAAATATTGCTTGTCCAATATCTTTATATTTTGCTTTTTTGGCTGTTTGAATAACAATTAGTCCAACTATAAGTAAAACTGGAGCTATAGTTGCAGGTGAAATTAGTGTTAATATGCTACTTCCTTTTACATTTGCAAGTCTTAATATTTGTGAGTTTATTGTAGTTCCTATATTTGCACCCATTATTATTGGTATAGAATTTCGAAGTTTTAAAATTCCTGAATTTACAAGACCTACAATAATTACTGTTGTTGTTGCTGAACTTTGTGTTGCGACTGTTATTACAAAGCCAACCAAAAGTCCTTTAAACGCATTATCTGTAACATGTGTTAGGATTTTTTCTAGTTTTCCTCCTGATAATTTTTTAAGCTGTGTACTTAATGTTTTCATTCCATATATCAAAAGTGCAAGTCCACCAAGTAATTTAAAAATTGATATTAGTATGTCCATTTTTTATAAGTCATCCTCCCTTTAAAGCATCTTTTAATTAAAACAATTTATTTTTTAAATTATCTTTGTCATCTTTTGTCACTTTTTGCATTATATCACCTTTTGTTTATAAAATAAAGAGAAAATGAAAATTTTTATGAATGATATTTATGTAATTAAACTTTATCAAATACATTTCCTAAACTATCATTTATTACCAAACTTGCTTTATAATCATATAATGTTGCATCTCTATTTATTAAAACTAAATTTTTTCCTCTAAAATAATTAATTAACCCTGATGCAGGTTGCACTGTTAACGATGTTCCTGCAACTATTAATAAATCTGCCTCTTCAATAGCTTTTACTGAATTAATTAAAGTATTTTGATCTAGCCCTTCTTCATATAAAACTACATCAGGCTTTATAATACCACCACAAGTACATTTTGGAATTCCATTGCTGTTAAATACATATTCTGCGTCGTAAAATTTGTGACACTTCATACAATAATTTCTTAATACACTTCCATGTAATTCATACACTATTTTTGAGCCAGCATTTTGATGCAATCCATCAATATTTTGAGTTATTATTGCTCCTAACTTTCCTTTGCTTTCTAGCTCTGTTAATTTAATGTGTGTTATATTGGGTTGATATTTTAAAGAATTCATTTTTGCCTTGTAAAATTTATAAAATTCATCTGTATTATTTAAAAAGAAAGTATGACTTAATATTTCTTCTGGTGGATATTTGTATTGTTGATTATATAAACCATCTTTACTTCTAAAATCAGGAATACCACTCTCAGTAGAAACTCCTGCTCCACCAAAAAATACTGTATTTTTGCTTTTTTCTACTAACTTTTTAAAAACTTTAATTTTATCTTCATTAGTTGCATTTGTTGAATTATTCATATTCTTACCTCCGGGATATTTTGCTTTATAAAATTCCAGTTCGTTTTCCACAATTATATCACATATTGTGGAAAAATAAAATATTATTTTATTTAAATTGGAAGCTTAATAATTCACTTTTCAAATAATAATTTTTATGATATAATTTCAGCATAAAATTTCATTTGCTTTAATATGGAGGTGAAATAGATGGAATATAGATATAAAACAAACGGAGTTTGTTCTACTGAAATTATTTTTGATATTGATGAAAAAACAAAAGTTATTAACGATTTAAAAGTTATTAATGGTTGTAATGGAAACCTTAAAGGAATTTCTGCTTTAGTAAAAGGAATGAAAATTGAAGATATTATTTCTAAATTAGAAGGAATTACTTGTGGATTTAGAAATACATCTTGCCCTGATCAAATTGCTATGGCTTTAAAGGAATATTTAAATAATTATTAGATATAGATTTAGTATAAAGTTATGTAAAATGGATGGTATTTAAACCATCCATTTTACGCATCATTAATTTATAGACTTAGATTTAATTCTTCATTTACTTGCTCCTTTATGTTAATTTATAAATTAATATCAAAATCTTCTTCACATCTTTATAAATTGTAATTTATATAAATCTTATTTTAACCAAAATAGAAATCTAGCATATTATAAACAGGGGTATCAACTATGCAAAATTGTGAATTTGTAACTTTTATTTCTATTTTAGCATGCAGTATTGCAAAAGATAAAACTCCTGAAGAATTAACAACTTTGTCTTCTTTTTTTGTTCAATTACGGTGATACATTAGCAACACTAGCCACTTTAGATTCTAATAACAATTGTAATTAGCTTCTTAACAAAAAAATTACTACTATTATTTCTTATATTACACTTTTATTTATTTCTCAATATTATCTTACAATGTTTTCATAAGTTCCATTCAACTTTTCTTGATTTTAACTTTGGTAGTTTTTTAGAGTTTTCCTTTAAATCTTTTTCCATCTACAAAATTTAAATTAGGAAAATCACTCTTTAAACTCTTATATGTTGAATCTATTGAAGATTAACCACTTGTTACAAATACATAAATCTTTTTATTTGACATATCATTTTCTTCTAAAAATTCATCAATTACTGTAGACTCTTTATTCCTCCAAATCTAATAATTCAAACTCTTTATCCAATTTGCAATTTCACTTTTAGATGTATTTAATCTCTTTCCAGAAATCCAATTAATTCCTGAATAAGATTTTAAAGTATTTTCACTTGCTTGTATTCCTGTACCACCTGATGTACAAAATGGAATCATTGTTTTACCATTTAAATTAGTTTTCTCCATAAAAGTTTGTATAATTCGAGGTGTATCTCCCCACCAAATTGGATAACCTATAAATATAACATCATAACTTGATACATCTATATTGTTTTGTATTTCAGGTCTTGCATTTTTATCATTTTGCTCTTTTGTTGATCTACTATTTTTATCATTCCAATTCAAATCGCTACTAGAATATTTTTGTTTTGGTATTATTTCAAATATATCTCCATTTACTTCATCCTTTATATATTCTGCAACTGTTTTCGTTGTACCTGTAGCTGAAAAATATACTACTGCAACTTTTTTGTTGGTTGTTTCATCAGTTTTTGTTTCATTTTGATTTTGTATGTTATTATTAGCAATACTGCTATCATTCCTATTCTCATTTTGAATATTGTTATCATCTGCTCTTGAAGTAGAAGAATTATTAACTTCTACATTTTGATTTTCTGCGTTTTGTGAATTATTAGAATTATTAATAATAAAATAACATCCTATTCCTAAAACAATTAATACTACAAATACTATTAGTGCAACTATTTTTTTATCCATTTTTAATTACCTCTTTCCTTTATTTTATTTTTTTCCAAGCTTATTCTTCTCCTTTTTGTTTTTTATTTTTAAGTTATTAATTAAATATATAATTAACGAAATACATAAACTTGAACTACATGTATGTATATAAAAAACAAATGGAGATTCATCAAAGTTATATGCTTTAAAAGGACTTAATACAAACATATCACTTATATAATTTTGTTTTATAAAACTATATATGCCATATATAATTAAAACTATAAACAATAAATAATAAATATATTCAAATGCGCTTTTTTTCATTTTAGTATTTATTTTATTTAGTAATTGATTTAAGTGTAATCCCAAATGAATTGACATCATTATAAATCCCCAGCTTGTACTTAACATATGCAATTTTAGTCCCCATGATTTTGTCTGAATATTTAAAAAATTAAATATGTCACTTGAAATATTTATACTGCTTATTATAATGCCTATAAAACATACCAATAATAAAACATCTATAGTGGTTAAGAATAATCTTTTCAAATTATATTTTCCTTTAAAAATTGTTTTATAAAATTTTATATTTAATAAATTATGTATGATAAATAATATAAACATTACAATTCCAAGTATTTCATGTATCTTATTATCTGTTATATGATGTCCCATTAATACTATAAATATAATATACATTAGCACATCTATAATAATTCTAAATTTCTTCATATTATCAATCCTTATAAATTATTGTATATTTCATCTTCTACTGGTTCTAACCACTCATTTGTTGCATTCTCTCCTGGGATTTCTACTGCAATATGACTAAACCAAGAATCTTTTTTAGCTCCGTGCCAATGCTTTTTATTGCTTGGTATTACTACAATATCTCCTACTTTTAAGCTTCTAGCCTCTTTTCCTTCTTCTTGATACCAGCCTTCTCCTTCAACACAAATTAGAACTTGACCCCCACCGGCTGTAGCGTGATGTATATGCCAATTATTTCTACAACCTGGCTCAAAAGTTACATTTGCAAAACCAACTCCCGATTCTGTTTTATCTAACATTTTTAAATATGAGTTCCCAATAAAGTATTTAGCATAATTTACATTAGGTTCTCCCATGCCGAAAGCTCCTCCATGAGTAGTCCCTCTATCTGTATTCTTGTTTTTTATTTCATCTGCATATACTTCTTTAACTAAATTAAATACTGCCCAAGCATTTGGCCATCCTGCATAAAAACCTGCATGAGTTACAATTTCTGCCATTTCTGATAAAGTAATTCCATTCTTTTTTGCATTCATAATATGATATTTTAATGAACTATCTACTAGCCCTTTTCCCATAAATACACATATTGTTACTAAACTTCTATCTCTTAAAGATAATTTATCTTCTCGTGACCATACTTCTCCAAATAATACATCATCATTTAATTCTGCAAATTTTTCTGCGAAATTTCCTAATTGTTCTCTACCTGCTGTTTGTTTAACCATTTTTTATACCTCCATATAACTATTTTTTTATATATTTGTTGTCTTTTTCGTTGTTATCTTCTAAAAAATATCTTTCCACCTTCATATGTAAATCATATTTATTTCTTAATTCAATAATTTTATTCATAGTTTCAGATTTATGATGTTCATCTAAGGCTTCTTGATTTTCCCAACTGTCTATTAAAAGTATTGTTTCTTTATCATCAATTGGTACAAAATATTCATATCTTAAATTTCCTTTTTTATTTCTAATTTCTTGAACAATTCCTGAACTAACCATTTCTTCAGCAAACTTTCTTGCTGATCCATTTGAACCTGTATAATAAATATTAATTGTAAAAGCCATTGTTATTCCTCCAATATCTTATCTAATTTTTCTTTTTCAAGTTTTTTATTACTAAATTTCCTAACTGATGTTCTTTTTCTAATTATTTCTTCAAACTCCATTTCCATCCTCCATTTTAATCTATATAACCTTGTTATGGTTTTATACTCCTAACATTTTTTTAATTCCCATATTTGCGATTTCAAACAATGAATAATATTCATAATGAATACCCGCTTTTTTCATTGCTTCTCTTTTTTTATCAGTAACCACTGCATAAGGATAAATACCTATCATAAAAGGGAAAAATGTATATATAAATTTTTCTACTTCTTTATCATTCATATCTTTAAAGAATTTGATTAAGCAATTTTTTACAATATCTATTGTTTTTCCATAAGCTACTTTAAATTCTGTTACACACTCAACACTACTATTTTCTTCCATTTCATACATATTTACTGAAATAAGTTTTAATAGATTAATTCTTTTTTCTAAACTATGTGCCAATTCATCTGCAAATTCTTCTTTAGATAATTTTTCTTTGTTGTATATTTTGTTTAAGTCTTCTATCCATCTGTAATATTCCTTAGTTACTAATGCTAAAAATATTTCTTCTTTTGTATTAAAGTAATTATAAATTGACGGTCTTGAAAAAGTTGTTTTTTCACTTATTAATTTAATTGATATTTCATTAAAACTTGTAGTTTTATATAATTCTTCACACGCATTTATAATTTCTTCTCTTCTTACAATTTCTGTTTCTTTGCTCATTTTATTCTCCCATTATTTCATTTCTTTTTCCCACATTCTTATTGTATTTATACCCATGCACCAAGTGCGATTTTAGGTAAATTCATTATAGTATCATCTCCTTCTTTTATATTTTCTGACATTCTGTCAGTTCAGTTATATTTATATTACTTTTCTGACAGAGTGTCAATACAAAACAAAAAAAAAAGCAAAAAATTTTTAGTCAATCGGTCAATCGGGACGTCCTTTTTTGACCACTATTTTTTATTAATCAACCTTAGCGTTTCCCTAGGAATATTCAATTCAACAGCAATTTTTCTTAGTGAAAGCCCATAATCTTTATTTAAAGTAGCTATTAAGTCTTTTAATAACTCTTTATTTCTTTTTGGGTTAATAATATCCAAATTGTTTTTTTCCATAAATATTTTGATATATTCTTTATATGCATTTTCTATTTCCTCTTCATCATCTATAAAAATGAAAGTTTCACTTGTTTTTTCTGGTATCGGTTTATAATTTGACCATTTGTATTCATCTGGACGACTACAAATTCCTGCTTTTACCGGATTATTATAAATATACTTTATACAATTATATAATTGTGAATCATTATAAATTCCTTCTGACCTATATCTATCTCTAAACACATATCCTACTCTTTTATATTTTTTATTATAATATCTGGCATATTTTGAATTTAACCTTAACATATAGTTACTTAATTCCTCTATTTTTTCTACTTTTGCTAACATATGTGTATGGTTATTCATTATACAGTATGCAATTATTTTTATTTTATATTCTTTCAATAATTCATACATTATTTTTATATAATATTTTATATCCTCTTCGTATTCAAAAATATATGTTTTGTTTATCCCTTGTGTCATAATATGAAGATATGACGTTTTTATATAGTTCCTTGGAAATCTTGGCATTATTTTTTCTCCTTTTTTAGAAATAATTTTTTAAAATAAAAAATAATATGATATAAATTTTTGTAATTATATCATATTATTTTTGAAATTTTTGTCAAAATTTGTAATCTAGTTCAAATTTTTGGGTCAAAAAAGGACGTCCCGATTGACCATATTTATTTGTTCCATACAATATTCTGTGAATTATTATTCAATATTGAAATTGTATTACTACACCATAAAGCAACTAATCTATCTATAGATTCCTTTGTATAAAATGAATAAGGTGCTGTTGCCATAACATTGCCTTTATAATCATTTAATGTCTTATCATCATATATTTCAAAAGCATAACTAATTTCATCTTTTTCTGCTCTTGCTAATATTAATTCATGATTATATATTTCAACAGGATTTATAATAATGTTTATTAAGCTGTTTCCTCTCATCATTTTTATTCTATCATCAGTAATAATTTTTCTAGTTTCATCATTTGTGGCAAATGTAGGAATAATATAATCTGCATTCTTAAAAATTTCATCTATTTCAACTCTTTTATAATTGTTTTCTTTTTGATTTTTACTCCAATAAATAACATTCATTCCTAAATTATCGCAAAGTTCTGCAACTCTTGTTCCAATAGTTCCTAATCCTATAATTCCAACTATTTTACCTTTAATCTCGGTATTTAACATCTCGTGATTATATTCCATTTTGTAATTTGTCTTTATTTGAATTGGTAACTTCTTTGCTAAGCACATTAATAGAAATACCGCATACTCAGCAACTGAATCTGTAGAATACTTTGGTGTATGTGTAACTATTATTCCATTATCTTTACAATATTGCCAGTCTATCCAATCAAATGCAGTAGTATTAATACATATTGCTTTTAAGTTCTTTATTTTCTTTATATGTTCTTCCCTTAAATTCCACTTATACCATTCTGGATCTGCCATTAAAATTTTATCTTCATTATCTTTTAGATATTCTGCTTCTTCTAGGTTAAAGTAATTTTCTAAAAATATTATATTTCCATATTGACTTAAATCATTAATTTGGTTTTCTGTAAAAAAATTCTTTTCATACGTTATATAAATATTCATAACATTCACCTCTGTTTATTTATTCATTATTAATGTCAAAAAAATTATATCATTTCGTTCTGCTTTTTCAAGATTATTCCACATCCAGATAGTGTCAATTTATTTCGGGTAATTTTCCAATATAACTTTGCGTAATACTAGTATTCGTTGTACCATCTTCATTCTTAAAGTCCCAATTTCTATTTAAAATATTAGTTTCATTCCATTTACCCATAGACCAATATTTGTGTTTGCCAACAAATAAGACTTTATATTCTTTTTTAGCAAATACTTCTATTTCATCATAGTTTTCTTGTATAAATCTATTTAGTTTTCTTATAATTTCTAATTTTTCTCCTTCTTCATTTTCAATAGCATATTCGTGTGGAGCAAAGTTTGTGTAGGTTTTAGCATATCTATACTCTAATAAATTAGCCACTTTTTCAAAATCAGTTTTATTCTTTATTTCTATATCTTTCAATTTTGATATCTCATTACTTGATATTTGTTTTTCAACTTTTTCCTTACTTAATAAATCTTTTCTTTCAGTTTCTTTATTAACATTCAATTTCAAAAAATGCTTTGCCCATTCTTCTGTTCTTTTTCTGTTATCCCATAATGATTTATCACTATGATTTCTATCATACTCTAGTTTTCTGATAAGTGCATCTGATTTTATTACTTCATACTTTATATCTATTGGAGCTTTTTTCGTATCTAAAATATTTTCACCATTTGCTGCTACTACTAATACTCTATGTAATTCCTCAAATTTTCTTTCAAATAAAAAGGTTTTAAATTTGCCTTGCATTTTCATCCAAATTTTTTTATACACTTCTCTTTGTGCACATACTTGTCTATATGGTGATTCCATTCCTTTTTTTATATTATGTCCTTTATATGTGTATTGTCTTATAAAATTTCCTCTTTCATCTAAAGTAATATTTCCAATTAGGTTTTTGCATTCTATAAAATAACAGCACCATGGAGTTACAACCACAAAATCTATTTGTGCTTTTAAATCTTCATATTCTATATTAATATCACGTAATACATACATTCCAATATTTGCTTTTTTTAGTTGATATGCTATTTCATTTTCGCCTTTTAATCCTTTTTTAGCTATATATAACTCTTGTTGCAATTGTTCATTTTTTGAATTTTTCTCTAATAAATTTTCTAGCTCAATTACTCTTTTTTGTAAACTTGAATCTTCCTTTAAAAATATTGTATCTCTAAACTGTTCAAACATATCTAGTATTCCCATTTATTTCACATCCTTTGTCATATTATTTCATTTCTATTTCTTTTTTTCTGTGACTCCTCTAACATATTTATTTATATGTCTAACTTTTATTTCAAATCCAAAGTCTATATTATCTCTTGGATAACAAAGAACATCTATCTTTAATACATCTTTTAATTTATATGTATGATAATCATAAAATCCTTTATACTCATCAAATGCTTCATATAAACTTAAACATTTGTCTCCATCGCTATCTTTAAAATCACTTCCCAAATAACCAACTTTATGCTTACCATTTAAAAATCTAACTCTTGCTTTTTTACCTACTACCTTGTGTAAGCCTTCTTCGTCAAGAAATAATATTTCTTCATCAAAATCGTCAAAAAATATATGTATTTCTTTTACTTCTTTTTCAGGAACAAATGGCATATATTCATTCTCAAATACTTTCAATATTTTTTTAATATTTGATTTTTTGGTCTTTTTAGCAAGTTTATTTAAATAATTATAATCCACTATTATCATATCTGTTTCTAGCTCTGTATTTTCTTGTTTAGCTTCTTTCTCAATTTCTTTTACAGAATATGGCACATTTAAATCATCTAATTCTTTTATTTGTTCTTTTGAAAGCTTACATTTTTGCCTTTTTATTTTACTCTCATATGGAATTGGTTTATTCTCTATCATGTATGCTTGTCTGATTATATCTTTTATAGTCTTATCTTCATCGTTTAGTAAATAATGTATAAAGTTGATATTATTAAAATCACTAGTTATAATTGAAAGTATAGTTTCAATTTCTTTATCAGTTGCTTTATGTTCTTTTAATAAATATATAGTATCGTAATATAGCTTCTCCGAATATTCGCTATATTCACGGCAAACATTATAGAAATAATCAATATTATCTTCTATCTCTTGTATTCTCGACATTTTACTTTTTTCCATTTAGAACCTCCTTATTCCCTCTCTTTATTTATAGATTTTTATTTTTTTGGATTCGTTTTCCACAATTATATCACAAATTGTATATAAATAAAAATCTTTTTATTAAATTGACCTTCGGGCTATGAGGTCTAGTTGAGAGGTTTATGTAATTTAGTGAAATCAAGGGTTTTAGCTGATTTATCAATGAAAATTGGGGAAATGAAATTTAGAACATTTGTGTGATTTTTTGTACTTTTTTGAGAATTTTTTCCCCAACTTTTCCCCAATTATTTTTAGCAAATATTGGAAATCAAAATGGGAAACCTGAAAATTTATTTTGGAGGTTTTGATTATGAATAAAATTACTTATCACAAAGAAGGAGATTATTTGATTCCTGATTTAATTATGGATAATTCTTGTGAGGATTATCATATTGGAAAATATGGCAGATTAAGGTTAAATTATATTAAAAATTATAAAAGAGGCTTATATACCGAATTAATGATAAATGGAACACTATCTAAACATCTTGCTGATATTGAAAATGCAGCTAATGAAAGAATTTGTTTAATAGTTAAACAATTAGCTGAATCAGAAAATGTTAATGAAGATTTAAAAAGCAATAATCAACTTGCTTGGGTTCAAGCTATGAATAACATTAAAAATCGTGCTGAAGAAATTGCTTATAATGAGATTATTTATGTGTAGGAGGATTCAAAGATATGAGTTTTAGAGAAGTTAATGATGATATTTTAAAAGAGATTTGGGAATATAGAGATCAAACTGAATTTGCATACTTAACTAAAGAAGATAAAAAACATATGATTTATTTTGATGAGATTACAGATAAAATTTTAAACAGCATTCCTAAACAAAATAGGAAATTTGTTCAAAAACAACTTAATAAACTTGATGATAATTTTTCTGATTATGTTGGATATTGGAGTGAAAAATATTATAGAAACGGATTTTGTGATGGAGCTGAAATGATTATTGGATGTTTAGAGAAATAATCATTTAAAATAAATGGTGGGATTTTTGAGAATTTATCAATTTTCTCAAAAATCCCACTACTTTTTAAATAATTATTCTATTTCAATTATTCCTAAATCAACAAAAGATATCAATAATAAACTGAGCATATATCGGTTATTTAATGATTGTTCATAATTAAAAATATCTGTATTAAATTCTCTAGTATTATCTAAATTGATTTCCTTTACATTAATCTTTTCTAAAGAATTTATTAATTCCAAAAAAGCATTTGATAATGTATCAATTGACATTTTATTATTTAAATATTTTTTATCATCAATATATTCCTTTAATTTTTTATTTTCAAAATCAAACCTTTTATCAAAATTACTCATATCATTTTCAAAATTAGAAATTATAAATGTTTCAATTGCTGGATAACTTAACAATAACATTCCACCAATACTATTAAATTTGTTTTCAACATCATCATTTGGCTCTCTAGAATTTGTATAATGTTCTGTTAATTCTTTTATTATGTTGGTATCTTCTTTTCTATCCGCATCAAAAACATAATATATTGCACTATTTCTATATTCGTAATCTAAACCACTATCCCTTAACAACTCAATTTGTTTATCTATAAACTCTGTATTGTTAATAGTATCAATATTACTAGTTTCAGAATTTATAATTACAACTTGTGAATAAACATTATCTCTTTTAGAAAATTGTCTATATTTCTTTTTTCCATTTCTGTTTAAGCTTATAACTTCTTCATATCCTAGAATATTTAAAAATATATTTGCAATTAAATTAATTTCTCTAGTTGCCCCTTCTACAATATATAAAACTTTTCCAATATTCTTATCTTGATTAAATTTAAATTTCTTATTTAATATTTGGTAATCCATTAAACACTCCACTTAAATACATTTTTTCTAAATTTTGAGCTTCTCTTGGTTTACTATCAGACACTCTGTATAGCTTACTTCCTTTTCCAATAATATAATCTACTGTATAAATTTGGTCTGGTCTTAATAATGTATTGGTTAATAAATTAGTTGAATGTGATACAATAAACATTTGAGATTTTTCTGATTTTTCCATAAAATATTTAATTATTTTTTCTTCTAATTGATTATGAAACGCACTACTAAATTCATCTATTATTACCATGCAGTTCTTCTTTATAGCTTGTAAAATTTGTGGTAATACTTCGACCAAAGTTTGATTTCCCAAAGATTCTAGTGTCATTGGCAAACCTATATCCATATCTTTTCTCAATATAATTACTTCTTTTCTATTTTGAAAATTGAATTGCATTAATTTATTTTTATATCCACTAACATAATCAACTGTTTGATTATAATTAATTAATTTTAAGAATTCATTAAATTCTTCTTTTCCATTATTTTCAAAATAATTTCTTGTTAATTTATCTTGATTTGCACATAATACAAATTTATTTGCCTGATCAATATAAACAGAATCTTTTAAAAAGTCAAACCATTCTTGTAATACATCATTATCAATGAATCTGTTTTCAAAATATACTGCTCTTAATGCTGATTGATTTTTTTGAACATTATCAATCTGCATTTTTTTGCCTTCCTTATTTGTATATTCTCCATTACTATTAATTCTAACTAAAATTTGTTTACCATCTTGCGTTAATTCTTCTTTTAATATAGTACTATTATCTGTTTCAATTGCATATTTAATATATGACTCTTTTATTTTAAATTCATATATTAATTCCATTCTTTCTTTCAAATCAGAATAAAAACTCTTATATTCAAATAATTGAACATCTGCTTGCCATACTAATAATTCTAATAAAAATCTAATTGCTCTAATTACGTTCGTTTTTCCCGTTGCATTTCCACCTACAAATATTGCTCCTTTTAAAATATTATCACTTGTTTTATTTTCATTTGACAATATTTCATATCCAGTTGCATTTAAATCAATCTCAGTTTTATCAACAAATGATTTAAAATTTTTCATAGATAATTTTACTAACATAATAGTATCCTCCTTACTTTATTATATTTTATCATAAATAATAATAAAATGCAATTTTTTTACACATTTTTATTTTTATTGTGTAATTTTTTTACAGTTATAATATATTATGTATTAAAATAAAAAAATAATACTACTAATTTTAATTTATTCAAATATACTTTCAAATTCTAGAGGCACAATATCCTCATATAATAGAACATATTGTGAATTAACTTGTCTATAATCATGATAATGTCCAAAATACCATTTTTTAAATTCACATTTTTTCATAATGTTTTGAAAATAATCTGTTAAATAATCTTTTTCAAATTCTCCTGCTCCTAATATCGTTTGAATACTTGTAGGACAACAATGTGAAATAATATAATCAACTTTATAATTTACTTTTTCTAAATTTTTTATTCCATTTTTCATTTCTTCTTCAGTTGGTAATTCTAAATCCCACCATGAATACTCTCTTATTCTAAAATATGCTCCTCTTTTTCGATATTCATATATCCTTTCTTCTTCGTCAAGATTTAAAATTCCATCTTGAATATCGTGAGATTTTGCACCACCAAATACAAAGAATTTTTTACCATCAATATCAAATATTTCCCCACGCATTAAATGCAAAACGGAATCTCTAATTTTGTGTACTTTTCCTCCATGCCATTCTTCTACTAGATAATCATTACATAATCTTGTAAAATTTTCATGATTTCCATCTACAAATAGTATCGTGAAGTTTTTACTATTTAACCAGTCTAATGCTTCTTTTTCGCGATGGCTCTCTTCTTCAAATGTCCATACTCCTCCAAAATCACCACATATTATTACGTAATCATTTTTTGTCATTTCAGATTGTATTGGAAATTGCTCTTCTGTAAATCTTGTGAAATCTGAATGTGTATCTCCTGTTATATAAATCATAGCTTACCTCCAATATTATTTCTTTTCTTCCACCTTTTTCAATAATTCTTTTAAGCTAATTGGCTTAAAACCTATCACATCAACTGAAACATTTATATGTAATTTTTCTGAATATAAATTTTCAGGATATTCCATTTCATTTGTTTTTGGATTTACTTTATGTAATGGATTATTATGAATATGTCCATGAACATTCACATATCCATTAGGAATTTCTGTATCTTTTAAAGGCTTATGAGATAAAATTAGTCTTTCATTATTTAGCTTTAATGGATTTTCAGGTATAAATCCAAATCCTACATTTCTGAAAAATTCTTTAGATTTTTTATCATGATTTCCTCTTATTAAAAACTTTTTTCCTTTTAATTTTGGTATCAATTCTTTCATATCACTTTCACTTGTTAATGCTACATCTCCTAAATGAAAAATAGTATCGAAATCAGTAACTGTATTATTCCAATTTTCTATCAAAACTCTATTCATTTCTGCTACATCTTTAAATGGTCTATTGCAATATTTAATAATATTTTTATGATTAAAATGTGTATCTGAAATAAAATATGTTTTTGCATTTTTTAATCCCTTATAGTATTCAAATATATCAGTAACTTCTTTTCCATCAAACCATCTTTTGTAATCATCTTTTTCGTTTTCTTTCCACCACTCAAATTTTTCTTTAATTTTATTTCTTATTTTGCTAGTATCTATATTTGAATTTTCTTCAATTGCAAACAATACATCTATATTGTAACTTCCGCATATTAAAAAATCATAGTTTTTTATTTCATCATATCCATACTTATCTTTAACCTTTTCTATTTTTTTATCGTAAGAAATATATAAATAATCATCTTTAAATAAATGATTCTCCTTTATATATGTATAATATAAATCTTTTACGCCTGATGTTTTTACAAATCCTGTCATATACCATATTGTTCTACTTCGGATCTCTGTATAATCTTTTGGCAAATCTTCTTTTCTGATTTTTGTTGGATATCTACCTTTAGAATACAAGAATTCATTTTCTGTATCAATTGTGTTTCTCCAATTTTTTCTATCAAATTTTCCTTTTGTATACCAATTAGAGTTTATTCTTGACATATTGCTATTCCTCCTTTTTATAATAGTATTTGTTCTTTATTTTATCTTTTATGTTTGTTTATCGAACATAATATTGTAAAATATTAGGCAGATTTTTCTGCCTTAATTAATTATTTATTTTCTAAATTTCTTTTAAAATCAATAAATTCCAGCACTTCTTTTTGCGATTTATTAGATAATTCATCAAATGTTCTTGAAAATTTTGCAATTCTTTTTTCTTTATCTTCTCCTGTATATAATTCTTCCATAGATAATCCATATATCTTTGAAAAAAAATATAATTCCTCTGCTGTAATTTTTCGCGTTCCATTCTCAATATTTGTTATTACTAAACGTCTTACTCCTAGCATTTTTGCTATCTCTTCTTGTGTAAATCTTGTTTGTTCTCTTAACTTTTTTAATCTTCTTCCTAAATTTTCCATAATTACTTTCCTTTACTTGATATAAGTAGTTTATCATATAAAGTTTAAATTTGCAACATTTTTGTTTATTTTTTTAAATTTCATTTTTTAATAAACCTTCGGGTTATGAGAAGTTACTGTAATTTAGTGAAATTAAGAGTTTCGACTGATTTATCAATGAAAATTGGGGAAGATTATTTCGAACATTTGTGTCTTTTAAGGTCACTTTGTGAGAATTTCTTCATCAACTATTACCCAATGAATTATACATAGCTTTTTAGAGGTTAGTTTTTGAAATAAAAACAACCAAAATTTATACAAGGAGGCTTACTATGATTAATATAACTTATCACAAAGAAGGAGATTATTTAATTCCTGATTTGATTATGGAGAAATCCAATTCAACATGCAATGTTGGAAAATATGGGCATTTAAGAAATAACTTTTTAAAAGAACATAAAAGAGGTTTATATACTGAATTAATGATTAATGGAACTTTGACTGATCATTTAATAGATATTGATAAAACTGCAACTGCAAGAGTTAATACTATAATTAATAAACTTGCTAAAGCAGAAAATGTGAATGAAGATTTAAAAAGTCGTGAGCAACTTGCTTGGGTTCAAGCTATGAATAATATTAAAAACAGAGCTGAAGAAATTGTTTTTAATGAATTAATATATGTGTAGGAGGAGAAAAAAAGATGAGTTTTAGAGAGGTAAATGATGATATTTTAAAAGAGTTTTGGGAATATAGAGACCAAACTGAATTTGCATTTATGACTAAAGAGGATAAAAAGCATATGATTTATTTTGATGAGATTACTGATAAAATTTTAAATAACATTCCTAAACAGAATAGGAAGTTTGTGCAACAGCAACTAAATAAACTTGATGATAATTTTTCTGAGTATGTTGGATATTGGAGTGAGAAGTATTATAGAAATGGGTTTTGTGATGGAGTGCAGATGATGTGTGGGTGTTTTGAGGAATAGTAAAAGGCGAGTTAGTTCTCGCCTTTTTCATTATTCTATATTTTTCATACAATAGTTTAGTAAAGTATCCATATTAGTTTTATCAGAAACTTCAAATTTTTTTAATAGTTTTTTTACCTGTTGTATATCTGTTTCTCCCTTATTTGTAGGAAATAATTCTTCATATATTTTTCCCTTTTCTCTGTCATTAGGTATCTTGCTTATTAATTTTAAGTCATACAAAACATGGTCAAAATTCTTATCATTCCATATAGGAACAATATATGGAGCTAACCAATGTTTTTGAAACATTTCTCCTGTTTTATATTTTTCAATTTTTTCTTGTGTAGTATCATCGAGATCCATTATTGGCATTATAGAAAAATTTTTAAATACTCCTTTTTCTTCCTCTATGATATAATTTGTTTTAAATGCTCTTTTATTCTTAAATATAGTATTTCCAAAAATAGTGTTTAAACTGTCTATTTGAATACTAGTTTTTCCGTTTCTTTGTGAATATATTTCTATTGGTAAATGTAAATTACTCTTTATATGCTCTGCAAATAAAAACTCACTCTTTCCATGTGCAATTATAATGCCTTTACAGTAGTTAAGCTTTTTTGACATTAGATATATCCTCTTTTTCTTTTGAATCTTCTAGAGCATATTTTATTTCTTCAAAATCTACATATTCTGTTGTTGGAATTCCACCAAATAAACCTTTAAAATATAAATCACGAGCATTATTATTCTTTTGTATTGTAATACCATAATCCTTAATAGAATTAATCTCTTTGTTTCCTTCATAATCTGTTGATAATATATATATACATTCTTTAGGCAATATTTCTAATAATAATGTATTATGTGTTGTAATAATTAATTGACCATTTATTTCATCTTTAATTGACATTATTATGTTTTTCATTAATAAATCATGTATACCATTGTCTATTTCATCAATTATTACTGTTTCTCCCATCATTGCGCCTATTATTGTATCAAACTCATCTACAATTTTTCGTGTTCCTTCAGACTCTAAATCAATTGAAATAGATTTTAGTTTTCCACCTATCATTTTATTAAAATATAATTCATAGTAAACTTTTTCATCATTATCTTCAATTTTATATTCAACACTTTTTATATCTGCATAAGCTTGTGTAAAAAAGATATTTAATACCTCTTCATATTTTTTTATAATATTTACTTTATCTTTTCTTATATTTCCAGATTTTAAATCTATCAATTTGGATTGCTTCATTATATTATCTGGCATTAGCTTAAAATCCCACATATGAACATGTATTGTCATCGATAAAAATTTATCTATTATATTAAATATTTTTTGTGAAGTATTAGTAATTACATAATCTTGATTTTTTTCTGCTGTTTCGTAAAATAGTAAAGATAAAAATGAATATTTTCCCCAATATTTATCAATATTGTCAATTAATTCCTTTTTATATTTTTCATTATTAAAAATGTTCTTGTTCAACTCTTTTTTTATTTCTTTTTCTTCTTTGCATATTTTAAAATAAAAAGCTTTTTGTTTTACTGCAAAATAATATAATTTTTCTTCAACGATTTCTGTATTGAACCTAATATAATAATATCCCTCTATATCATTTATTTTAAAACCGTATTCTATTTCTGTATCTTCTTTTTCATTTAATGTTCTATATTCCTCTAAATTTAAAGATAATTGCCAGATTTTTTTTAATTCCACAGGAATGCTATCTATAAATTTTTTTTGTAATTCAAAATATTCTTTCGGTAGTTTATTAAGTGCATTGTCAATACTTTTTGATATTGTAAGCTGTTGAAGAAATTTAAATAATTCAACTACATTTGTTTTTCCACTGCCATTCTCGCCATATATTGATATAAAATCATTTGTTATTTTTTGAGTCCTTTTCAAATTAAACTTAATATTTTTTAGAGATTTGAAATTTTTTGCTTTAACATATGTGAACATTTTTATCCCTCCCTTTTAAGCACTTTATATAATTTTAGCATATTTTTTGTCATAAGTCAATAATTTTTAATACATTTTGTACTAATTTTGTTAAACTTATGATGTATTATATGCAAATTTTTAAATTTTATTCATTTATAATTATAATAAGAGGCTGTCCTAAAATGAAAGCCTCTTGTTTATTATATTATATCATTTATTGTATTTAATATATTTATTACTTTTTTGTCATCAAATTCGTTATCTTTAATTAGATTTTTATAGTTATTGTTATCGCTTATAATAAATTTAATGAATTCACTACATATATTATTATCATCAAATACTTTTAACCAATTTTCATAATCAATAGAAGCATCTCCATTCATATAAAAAAAACTTCTCATCTCATTATTTATTATTTTATATGAAGAGAATCTTACTAATAATTTATGTATATTATATTGTTCACCATTAGTATATTTAATATTACATTTCTTCTCATACTCTGTATATCTGCCTTGCTTTTTTAATCCATTTTTATCATAATAATAGAATATAATATTTTCATAGATTTTTTCTTTATCATCTCTTATTATGTATTTATACTCATCACTATAATATACATTTATTAATATTATATATAATATTAATAAAACATTTCTGTTATCCTCTATATCAATTCCTTTATCTTTTAAATATTCTTTCATAAAATAATACTTTCTCAATATTTTTTTTATGTGTCTAGCATTTGTAAAATGTAATGTTTCAAAAAATCTCAAAATCAATTCTGACTCTTTTTCTTCCAAGTCAGTAATTTCCGAAATATATTTTAGGAAATTCTGAGGTTGCATATTATTTATTAATTCAAATGTAATAGAAAATATTTTTTCTAAATATTCATCAGCTTTGTTATAATCATTATTATATTTATTTTTTAAAGCTAGTGTAACTGCTGTTTTATCAACACCAATTATGAATATTATATTTTTATTAATTGATAAAAGCAATTTTATTGCAGAAATTAATGTTATAATATTATCTGATTCGCATCTATCTAAATCATCTAAAAATACAACTAATCTCTTATCATTATTTAATTTAACACTTTTAAAAACACTTTCGAATTCTTCAATTTTCTCCCACAAACATTTTTTATCGTTAATATCATTTTTTATTTTTTCACCTTGCTTTTCTGCTTCATCCATTGCTTCTCCAGGTTTAATATTAAAGATTCCAAGGTTTAACTCTACTCCTTTTGCTAAACTCTTAAATATTCCATATGCATTATTTAAAACATTACTGCCTTTTTCTTTTATTTTATCAAAGAAATTGTCTTTTCCTATGTATTTGAATAGAGAAAAAGCTAAATTATCATCTTTTTCATATTTCCATGTATCAAACCACATAACATTAAATTTTCCTGAATCCAAATTATTATATATTGTCTTCATTAAGCAACTTTTCCCACTTCCCCATGATCCATATATTGCTATTAAATTATTATTTTCTAAAATTTCTTTATTACTATCTAATTCCAAAAAATCACATATTGATTTTGCTTTTTGGTAAGTTCCAAATATGTCATTATCCTTATTTATTTCCTTTACATTTTCTATTAAATTGTCCATAAGACCACCTTTTTTAAACTAATATATAATTAATAAAAGCAAAATAATTCCGTAATTGTACTTACACTCATACTTTGCTTTCTTTTGTTATTTGTTTTTAAAATCTTGATAACATTTGTCAACAAATTGCTTTAATATGTCTTTCTGTATATCTGACAAATTATACTTTTTATCTTCATCAATAAACTTTTTATCCATTTCTGCTATAAATTTTACTACTGGCAATAATTCTTCTTTATTCATACTTATATTCCTCTCTTTCTTCAGCAACCATTAAGACATCATCATTTTCTTCTTCATCAATTGAATATGTAATTTCATTTTTTTGATTTAATCTATTCTTTAAATATTCTGATAAATTTTTGTCTGTACAATAAATGTAACAACCCTTTTGTCCTCTTGTCATTAATGTTCTATATGTATTTTTTATAATTTCATCTGCTATTCTATTAGCTTTTTCAGAGTTTTCTCTACTTAACTTGCTAATTCCTTTTATTGATTGGTCTGTTTTAGCTCTTTTTGTAACATCTGTAATTATCTTACCATTCTCGTACCTTAAGTCATCTCCAATAATTACACCAATATAATCAAATTCAAGTCCTTGAGCAGTATGTATACATCCAATTTCATTTACTGATTCAGCATCTATTGCCCATGTTTGGCTATTACCTAAATTCCAGCTCATTGCAAAATTGTATTCTGGAATAGTTATATCATATACATCTGATTTGTTTTTTCCATCTTTTATCCAATTCCAACAATATCCTGCTAATAATCTAGCTTTATTATTTATTTTATTCTTTTCAAATATTAAATCTCTTACTTCATTTGGATTATCACATACTCTAATATCATAATCTAAATCAAAACCATCACTATTGGCTGTTCTTCTTATTTCTAATACATCATCTAACCATGCAATATATCCATCTGAACCATTACATCTAAACTGTGATTCCAATTCCATTATTTTTGATTCTGCATTAGCTTGTTTTATATATTTTTGTATTTCATCAATACTTCCTATATCCTTTAAGGTTACTCTTTGTGATTCATCTATGAAAAATATTGAAAATTTAGAAGCTTTAATAATCTCTTTTATTTGATTTTCTCCTAAGTTTTGAAACATTCCAGATTTCGCATTTAATCTATGTGCTTCATCTACAATTAAAACATCAAATTCATTTTCTGCAGATTCTACAAATGAACCCGAACCTTTAAATAAATTATTAATTCTTGTTTTCCTAAAATCTCCACTCAATTTGGTTGCATATACACTTCTTGGTGCTGCATTTTTTGTTACATATGAGCACACCATGTTTTCATTAGTTAGTTTTACTAAAAGATTAATTGCTAAAACTGATTTTCCTGTTCCTGGTCCTCCCTTAACAACTAAAACTCTTTTATTTCCATCTCTATATGATTTTCTTGCCATTTCTAATGCTGTTTCGTAAACAAGTTTTTGATCATCTATCATTACAAATTCTTCATTACCTTTTAACATGCTTGATAATGCATCTTGTAATGATTTAGAAGGCCTTATTTTTCCATTTTCAATCATATATAGTGTTTCTTTATCATCACCATATTTAATATATTTGTTTATGAAATCTCTTAATTTTTCAACATCACCCTTTATAAATGCTGGTGCTTTGTCTAGGTAGTATTTATAATTATCTGCTAATAGAGTTGGAGGTGTTACTGTTAAATAATTATGAAGATATGCACATGGATGTAAATCTATTTGTCTTTCTTGCACTGTTTCATTATAGTCTTCTATTGTCGTTACATAAGACCAAGCTTGGTATGAAGGATGTGCTACTTCTCTTAATGCATGTCCTGTATATGCTTGTACAATTCCATCTTTTCCTTCAACAATATCAGCCTCTGCCCATTGTTTTAATTCAACAATAATAGCAGTATTTTTAAGTTTTCCATCTTTACCTGTAATTATAAAGTCTACTCTTTTAGATGTATTAGGAATTTTAAATTCAATTGCTATTCCTACATTTCCAGGTATATTATTATCAATTAAAACTTTCATCATGTATTGCATAGAGTTATTCCATGCTTTTCTTTCATTTTGAGATGTATGATATCCCATCTTTTCATAAAATTTTCTATCTATATTTTCTTCAATTCTGTCTTGTACAACATCTTCTACAAATAGTTGCTTTGTTGCTTCATATACTATCATAATAATTGCCCCCATTAATTATTATTTTTATAGTTTGTTATATTTGGTACTAACTCCCTTAGCTTTTTCTACTGGATATTTTTTTCTAGTTTTCTCTAATTTTTTCAATATTATTTCTTCAGGATCCACTCCTAGTTTCATAGCCATTTGAATGCAATATGTAAATACATCAGCCAATTCTTCACATACTTCTTCTTTATTATAATCATTATTCCATTGGAAACACTCTAATAGTTCACCAGCTTCAATAGAAATTGATTTAGCTAAGTTTTCTGGAGAATGGAATTGATTCCAATCTCTTTCTTGGTTAAATTGTTTTATTTCTTTTATTAATTTTTCCAACACAAATTCTCCTTTTTCATTTAATTATTTCTCTATAAATTTTTTCTAAATATATATCTATTTCTGACCTTTTACCGTTTTTTATTAAATTAAGTAATTCGATTATTTCTGTATCACTAAATGGTAAAATTACTCCTTGTCCTGCTTTTACTGCATCATTACATCTCTTAAATATTAACTTTTTATTATTGAACAATCTTGAAACAGAAATTCCAAATTTCCCTATCGTATTCTTATTAAATCTTCCTATGAGTTGATCTAATTCATTGTTTCCAATTTCCTCTTTATAATTTTTACATTCAACAATCACTTGGTTAGCACATATTTCTGGTCCAATTTTCATTCTATGGAAAAATCCGTCTTTTGAGGCATTGGTATATATTATGTCTATTCTCTTTCTTCCTTCATTCTGTTTAAATTGTAATTCAGGATATGTTAATTGTGGCCAAAATATAAAACTTAAAATATCCTTTATTATTTTTTCATAACTATTAGCATATTCTTTTCCTGGCTTTATTTTATTTATTTTTTTTATCATTTCTTCTGCGATTTCTTTTTCTTCATCATTTTTAATAAAACATTCTTCAATCTTATCATTTTCCTTCGCATATATTTTATATTGTTTTAATAAATCTTGATTCTGCTCTGTAATTGTATTTATAAGATCCTTTGTACATGGATATTTATCTTCTAAATATTTTTTATAAATACGTTTTTTTCCATTTTTCAAGGTTTTTGTCAAATCATTTCCTGCCATTATTTCTCTTTGCTCAATAAAATTATATACATATTTATTATAATATTGGTGATAATCTAAAATCCCCTTTCTTCTAACTATATTTTTAGGTACTAATAGAATAGGATTCTCTTCTATTGCAGGTAAATTTATATACTGAATTTCTGTCCATGAATGTTGTATTTGATCCCATCCTTTATTGAAAGGCCACTTACTTTTTGTTATATCAATATTATGAAAATCACATTGTTTTATGGTATATTCAATTAGTTTACCTCTTATTATATTAGCTGTAATATCAGATATTTTATCCGAATTTATATTCTTAATTAATAATCCACACTCTTCCAACTCCGTTATAATTCCATTTTTTATAGCTCTACTTTTCAGTAATCTTTCATATATTTGTTGCGATTGATAAGCTCCTATTCCTTTGCCTTTATTTTTTTCTTCTGACAATCCCAAATGTATTTCATTTGGTTCTCTCAAATAAGACATTAAGTTCTTAGCTTTCTGTATATTCCCTTTCTTTACCAGATTCAATATAGTTTGAAAAAAATCTACTATTAAGTCATTACATTCTATGTTCCATTCATCATCCATTAAGCTAATTGCATAGGGATTAATAAATAGTTGTTGCTCTGGAGCATCAATATCTATATCAACGAAATCCAATTCGCATTGTTTAGCATTTAAATTAAAATATTCTGAAAATTTCATAACATCCCCCTTATTTATAATATATATCACAAAAAACTCTTTTTCTCAACATTTTCTGACAATTTGTTACAAAGAAAAAATATATTAAATATATAAATTTCAAACTAATATTTTAAATACAAGAAAAGAATTCCAGTGTTACCTGAAATCCTTTTCTCTCCATATAAAATCTTATTTAATTTTTATCTTTTTCTTCTCCTTATCCACCTTCCTCTCCTCCATCTCCTTCAACTGCCTTTTCATCTTATAAACCTTAAGTTGCATCTCCTCACAAAGCTTTAATTCTTTCCTAACCTTTGCAATATCTTTGCTTACACCAATTATATCTTTAGTAATCAAATCCTTTTTATCTTCATCTTTTTCCATCCCTCTTTTTCTATACAAACTATTTCTCTTATTTAAAACTTTCTGTAGTTCTTCTTGTTTATCATATTCTAAATCTGTTAAATCATGCATTTTCTCAATTTTATATTTGCAGATAAACCTAATTTCTTCTGAATATTTATCCATCTTCTTTATTTCTGCTCTCATCTCTGGAGTTAGCTTATGAGGCACATTCTTTTTAGGATACAGACCCAATAAAAATCTATAGTAATAATATAAAGCTACTATTCCTTTAGGCTTGTACTTTCTTTTAATCCTGTCTTTACTCTTATAAAATTTACTTGTTAAAGTTTTATATGAAATAATTTTTTCTTCTTTTACAAACTCATTTTCCAATATTCTTCTTTTTATATTATCTAAAGAATATTCCTCTCCAAATCTTCTCTCCACTCTTATATTTCTCTTTGTGTCATATCTTCTAATACTTAATTTACCTGCTCTATATTGATAATAATATCCCATAGAAACTAGCATTTTTTCAAAATCTTTTAAAGTATATGAATGTTTTATTGCGTAATCTAAATCTTCTTTTGCAAACTTACAATATTCAGATTCTAATGTGTCTTTTTTATAAAAGTTCTCAAAGTTTATTCCTGATTTGCATTTTTTCTCTTTCAAAACACTTAATCCATATTCTTCACAAATTTCATCTGATGTTTTTCGAAGTATTGCTGTATTTGTAAAATTACTATAATATCTATATCCATCTTTAAATGATACTGAATTTAGTAAGAAATGATTATGTATATGTTTAGTATTTAAATGTGTTGTTACTATTACTTGAAATCTATCTCCCCACATTTCTTCAGCAAGTTTTACTCCAATTTCATGAGCAAGTTCTGGAGTAACTTCTCCTTCTTTAAAAGATTGCTCACCATGAAATGCAAGTATGCCTCCTTCTTTTCCAAATAACATTTTAGCAAGTTGCATTTTTTCTACTGCATCTTCAACTTTTCAATTTATGCCTGTTACATAGTATTGCTTTTCTGTCTTATCTGCATTTGTAACATAGTTTAATACATCTCTAATATTTTCATATTTATCCATTCCATATTCATAACAATCATTTTTTGTCTTTTGTTTATTTGTTACATAGTTAACTGCCTTATCAATTCTTTTCTTTACACTCCAAATTTTTGTTGTTGCCATTTTATTTTCTCCTTTCAAAATTTTTATAAAGGGGATTGGGGAATTTCCCCATTCGAATTTCGAGCTGACGAAATTCATTGCTTGCTAAGACAAAAATATCAAATTATTAAATCTAAAAAAGTTTAATTATTTTAATTATCAAAGTACTTATTATTATATTTAAGGTACCTAAATCGAAACAATTTAGGTACCTCATCCATTATCTATATGCCCATTTATAACCTCTTCTTAAAGCTATTCTTTCTAATCTTTCACGTTCACTTATAATTCTTCAAGGAACAGTTTTATATCCTAGTTTTTTTACTGCTGTAAATGTTGCAAAACAGTTATTTAATATATATTTATCCTTATATTTTGTAACTGACATTGGTAATACATATCCTCTTTTTTGAATATATCTTTTTAACCATTCTATTTCATCATCACTCTTTTCTTTAAAATCTATATCTATAATTTTTATTTTATTAACTGGTATTTCTACTATCTTTCTCATATTAATTCATTCCTTTCTCTTTACAATTTTTAATTTTTTTATTATAATTAATTTGGTTAGTTGAGTTAGTTTTATGTTTGTCGGCATATACTAGCTCTTTTTCGTTTATGAGTGTTACCCCATAACACATTTGATATAATTTAGCAATTACAGCATCTGCTAATTGTTCATCTTGTCCTTCTCTAAATCTTTTTAATAATCCATTTTTATCAAATCTTGTTGTAATAATTATCGGTAATCTATTCTCATTTCTATTTTCTACAATGGTATATAACTTTTCTAATGCCCATTTACTAATTCTTTCTGTTCCTAGATCATCAATTATTATCATTTCAACATTTGAGTATAGTTCTATCAGCTCATTTTCAGATTTTGTACTATCTACAAATGTCTCTTTTATTTTATCTAAAAGAGTTGTAAGCCTTCCCATAAGGACTATTTTCCCATCTTCTACTAGTTTATTTGCAATAGCTGCAGCTAAATGTGTTTTACCAATTCCTGATGCGCCCGTTATTATCATTCCATTGGTTTCACTTCCCTCTATGCATTTTTTAGTATAGTCTTTAACTATTTCTACAGCTTTTCTGTTTACTAGTCTAGCATTATAATTTTCAAAGTTCTTATTTTGATAATTAGCTTTCATATATGTTTCTTTATAAATTCTGTGTATAAGTCTTTTGTAATGCTCTCTTTTTTGTTTTAAACGCTCTATCTCGTCTTTCATATTCCAATATTCTTTAGCATTTTTACAATCACATCTTTCATACTCTATATCATCTGCTGATATATTTGCATAAAGATAATCATATCCTTTTGGCTTTAATTTTTTGCCACAGTATCCACATTTTTTTAACTTTTTGTTAATAACCTTAGTGTAATTTGTATTCTCTAAATCCATTATTGTTCTCCTCTCTTATATTTTCTTCTTTGTTCTTTTCTAAGTCTTTTCTTTTTTCTTCTCCGTTACTTTGTGTAATTGTAACGTTACTTTTTTCACTTTCATTTTTTAACTTTTCACGATGTCTTCTTTGTCTTTCACGACCTTGAAGTTTTACTTTTTCGTATTTTTCAATACTTTGATACTTGTCCCAGTTTTTAATTAGAAATGTTTCCCCTTCTTTTTTAAGCATTTCTAATTCTATGAACTTTTCCAAAATTTTTGCTATTTTTTTATTAGATTTTCCCATAATCTTAGAAAAATTTTGAATTGTCATCGGCTTTTCCTCTCCTATCTCTAATCTCCCATTATTATTACATTCAACTGCTAATGCAATTAAGTGAATCCAGACTCTAAAGTATGTATCTCCTTCTGGAAGATTAAGAATAATTTGTATCTTCCTATTTGAGAAGATATTTGATTCAACTTTGAACCACTGAATCTCATACATGTCATCCCTCCTGTACTTCGTCAATTCTTTTTATTGACTCTTTTTCTTTTTTGCTTAGATATTCATCTAGCATTTGTACTCTGAATAAGAACTTGCCACCAACTTTTGAACATGGTATTTGTCTTCTTCTTACTAGCTGATTAATTAACCAATATGATATTCCTAAATATTCTGCTGCTTCCTTCATTGTTAGTGTAGTTCTTTGTACCTTTTGTAGTTCCATCTGCTTCACCTCCTTCTATCAAGTTTATTAGGCTACCGTCCTTCGTTAACATGTTTTATATAGTTTTTCATGTTAACCAATTGCATCTTAGCATTTTTTATGATAAAATTTCTACAAAATAATTAATTTTTTTGAGTTTTGTTAGCAGTTTCAAAATGCAAATATCGTTTCAATTTTGTTAACAAATACTGGAGGTATTTATGAAAAAAGAACATAAAATTATATTATCTGTGAATCCAATTACTCTTACTCATAGCTTAAAGCGTATTGTGGGATATTACTATAAAGAATATGTAGAATTAAATGATAAATTTGAAAACATGTCTGAAGATGAATACTCAAAAATGATGATTGCTAAAGGAGAAAAAGCAAAAACTGAAAAAGAAAGAAATAAAATTGCTAAAGAATATGCTGAAAACGCAAAAAAGTATTATTCGAATAACAAGCAACGTTCTATTCTTTCTTTTAATGATCAAGTTAACAAATTAAATGGATATATTGCATTTAAGTACGAAGAAATAGAAGAACAATATAATTTACCTTTATTAGATTTTATTAGTTATAACTTAAATAGTGTAAATGAATATATTGTTTTCTTTATAAATTATTTTGATATTGTAATGGATATATTAGATAAAGAGGATTTAAATAAAATAAAACTAAATACATTATATGACATAAAATTTATTAGTGATTTAGCAAAAAAATATTATGATAAAGTTATAAAAGAAGTAAAAAAAATGCAAGTTATATTTAAAATGTGCATTGACTTGGTTTACCAAATGAACAATAATGAATATACTCTTAATTTAACTAAAGATTTAACAAAAGAGCAAAGGTTCTTTGTGTTTAATCAAGTGAATAATCACCCTTTTAAAAACATATCTAGTAATTTTAAAACAGTAAATATATTAGACTATACATACGAATATGTTGATACAAAAGTTCCAGAAGTAATAGTAAGCATCCTAAAAGCTATGGATCCTAAAGGGAAAGATATTTCTAGCCAATACAAATATCAAACAGATAATTTATATACCGCTTTTTATATTATGCTATATGATATAATTGGAATAAATAATGTTTATGTAAAAATCTGTGGTAATTGTAAAAGATACTTTTTAACTCCTAAAGCAACTATTTCATATTGTGATAGAATTACAGAAGGTGAATTAACTTGCAAAGATATTGGAAGTAAAGAAAAACAAAAAAGAAAATTAGAGGAAGAACCTATATATGCTAAATATAGGCATATTCAACAAGTTAAATGCGTCTATTCAAAGCGATATAATAATGACCCTTTTTACAAAGATGATTACGAAAATTTCAAAAAGAAATCTAAGGAATTTAAATCTAATATTAAAAAAGGTAAAGCTACATTAGAAGATTTCGATAAATGGCTTGATACTCAAGACAAAACAAAGCAGGATTAACTCCTGCTTTGTTTATTATTATAAATTGTAATTTATCGTTCTGTTGGTATAAATGGCTTTTCATCAATAGCTTGTTGTTTTTCTCTGCCTCTTATCATCAAATGAAGTTTTTTTCCTTTAAAAAAACCATCTTTTACAACATAACTATCAACATCTTCAAAACCAGCACCCTTATAGCACTTGAAAGCTATTTCATTGTCATATTCAGGATCTATAATAAATCTATCAGCTTCTTCATCAGAATATTGTTCAACAAAAGTTCTTAATGTTAAAGAGCTTAAATGTTTACCAACAAAATCCTCATTTCCTATCATAAAATCTATTGCAAAAGTCTTTCCTGTTTTACTTAAATATTCTTTATAATATTCATAATAATCATCTGCTGTTTGTTCTGATGTCATTACTAATGCATAAGGAACACCATCATATAATCCTATATAATAGTCATAATAAGATTTTTGACCTTTTAATACATAATTGTCAACATCTTGTTCCATTTCTTCGCTATTATCCCAAAATTGTTTTACTCTTTCACTATGCCACCACTCTTTTAATGTTTTATAATATTCTTTATCTAATTTTTTAAATGTTATTTTTTCTTCCATTATAAAATCACTCCCTATAACCTACTATTTATCTTTATTCAAAATGTTAACAATATTACTTAAGATGTTAACAATACCAAAATTTTGTTATAATTCAAAATCAATTTCATACTTATCATCAACTAAAATATATCTTTGATTATACTTTTTACACATTTCTAAATTAGCATTATTCTCTTTTATTAGTTCTGCTTGTGATATATCCTCAAATTTTCTATTTTCTATTGTATTACTATATATTTCAATATCAGAAAAATGTGTTCTAATATAGTTTTCTGTCATTATTAAACAAACATATTGTATTTTCTCTAAATACTCATCTTCAAAAGATTCTTTCCAATTAAAAGGAATGTAACATCCTTCAATAATAATATTTTGATTGTTTTCTATATTTGTTTTTATAATTTCTTTAACTATATTCCATAAATAATCTGTTAGTTTATCATCATCTTCTACTGTCAATTCAGTATTTCCACTTCTTATTAGTCCCATCTTTAAATGGTCTATTGATAAATATGGATATTTATATTTTTCTAATAGTTTTTGTGCTAATAAAGTTTTGCCTGTATGTGAACTTCCAGCTATTAAAATAACCATAACTTCCTCCCATAGAAATTACTATTAATCTCACTCATTTATTGTAATTTATTATTTTGTTCATCATTTAATAAACGACTTGATTTCTTGCTCTAACAAATGAAATACATTTGCGACCAAATATCCATCCGCAATTGCATGATTCAAACGAACAGATACAGGCATAACAAGTCTACCATTTTCTTCTCTATATTTTCCCCAATTAATAATTGGTGCTAAAAACATATTAGCATCAGGCAACTCAATATTCAAAGAATCATAAGATAACCATGATATAAATGATGCATCAAACCAATTTGGATGATTTTCCATATCTAACATATATTCGTTTGTTTTTTTCGCATCTTCTACATCTTTCAACGCATTAGCATAAAACCTTTCATAATTCTCATCATATTTTGTATATACAGGAGTACAAGTTTCAGTTTCCTCATGGAATACATACTGAGTGGGATTAATCACATCATAACATATTAATTCATCTGTTTTCCAAAGATATCCCATCCTATAATCTTCACGAGAATTAAGAACTTTTGATAGTATGTAAAGAAAGTTAATATAGAATTTTGTTCCTTTCTCTTTAGAATAGTGAACAAGTTCACTAACATCGATTCTTGCAGTCATTGAAGTTGAACAATGACAATCCTCTGAAAAATGTCGAAATACGCCTTTTCTATAATATTTTTCTTTATCTATTACCTTGTAGTTCACAATAATAACCTCCCTTAGAAATTACTATTTCTTATTTAAATTCAATGTATATTTACATCTTGGATAATTGGAACATCCGAAAAAATCCCCATACTTTCCTTTTCTTTCAACTAATTGCCCACCACATTTTGGACAAATTCTATCGTCAGATGAATTTTTATTTAATGATTCTTTTATATTACTAACATGATTAAAATTTCTATTTAAACTTTTATCTTGTAATTTTTCTACCTTATTCATTAAATCATTTATATCTTCCTGTATAATAGTTTCTGTATATTCGTTCATTATTTTACTAACTAAATTTCTAGTGTTTATTACATTGCCATTACCAGTAATATTTAGTTTTGCTTTATCAGAAAAACACACCATAGAAATGAATTTATTTTCTTCTATATTCAACTTTTCTTCTAATACCTTTATATGTCCATAATTTTGATGTATTGGATTATAAAAATTATTTTTTGTCTTTCCTAGTATTTGAATCCATTGTTTATCATATGTATTTCCTTTAATTAAGCCTTCAAAGTTCTTTGTTTCAATTACAAAAATTCCAAATTTAGAAAATACTATATGATCGATTTGATGAGATTTTCCATTTGTATCGTATAACATTACATTATTAATAATTGAATATTTGTTACTTGGTAATTTGTTTAATTCATGTGATACATCTAATTCTCCTATTTTGCCTATTATTTTTTTATAAAATAATGCACATATAATACCAATTGGAATAATTAACATTATTGGACTTTTGAAAAGTTCAAATGCTAATTTCGATACAGCTTCTCCCATCTATTTATCCTCCTTATAATAAACTTATTATAAATTCTATCACCTATATTTGTACTATATTTATTAATTCATTATCTCTAAAAGTCATTTTTAATAAACAAGGAGATGTTATATCTAAAACTTTATTTTTATACACTAAATTAACATCCTCATTTACTTCACACCAATTCAGTAAAAAGAATTTGATTGAACCACCATGGCTTACTACTACAATTCTTTTTCCTGCATATTCTTTAAGAATTGCATCAAAAAATTTTGTCATTCTTTGATTTGTTTCTTCTGCACTTTCTCCATCAGAAGTTTTAAATTTTCTATCTAACAATTGTTCTTGTGAAGGATCTCTTGTATTTTTATTCTTCATAAATTCTGCTAATTCTTTTAAATTGCCTAATTTTCTTTCATTTAAACTACTATCTATATTAACACATAGATTATTATTATTTGCAATATATTTCGCTGTTGCTTTTGCTCTTGTATAGCTACTTGTCCATATTACATCAATATTATTAAGTTCTTTGTTCTCACTTAATTTCTTTGATTGTTCTTCACCATATACTGATAAGATTTCTTTTTCATTTATAATTTGAAAGTTCTCATCCGTATTTCTAATTCCATTTTCCTCAACTGTTTCTGCATGTCTAATTAAATAAATTATAGTATCTTTCAATTTTCAACCTCCATCTTTTTTATTGGTATAATTATATAATATTTTTAAATAAAATAAAAGATTTAATATAAATAATAATGTACTCAATGAAATTAACACTATAATGTATATTTCATTTGAGTACATTGCAAATCAATCACTTTGATTTTTTATTATATAAATCTCTTTATTAAGTGATTCTGTTATTTTATAAGATTTAAATACTTTAAAATCACATTTTGTTTTTAAATATTTATCTTGCTCTTCTTCATTACCTTTTTCTTTTAACCAGCTATTTTCTTTAATTATATTTTTTCTTAATTCTTCTTTTTCTGCACAATCTGTTATTTCAATATATATACCGTCTATTATATTATTAGCATTATAACTATTATCAAATTGACACCATTCAATTATAGGAAGAGCTTTCTTATTTATCAAAACAATTTCTTCAATATCAAAAGTTGGAATAACAGTTAATTTTTTATTTTCTATATCAATGTATTTGTCTGCATATTTATAATTTAAATTATATATTTTGCTTTCATTTGCAATCAAAATATAATCATTAGTATTTGGTATATTATTAATAATTTCATTAAGCGTTCCTTCTTTTTCTTTACTATTGTTAATTATATAGTTTATTATTTCTTTTTTTATTCCTCTTTGAAAAGCTTTCCCATAGTCTTCTGCGACATTATCTATATAAACATTATTATATTCATCTTTGATAAACCAATTTCTAGGAATTAATTCTGAAATACCAAATACTCTTTTTAATTTTTCTTCACTATATTTAATATTTCCTATATTATATATCAACTCTTCAATATTAGATTTTACTTTACTATTTTTAATTATTAGTTCTTTAAATCTATTTCTTTTTTCTTCATCTATTTCTGCATTTAATTCATATTCTTTTTCTTTTTTATCTGCAATTTCTATAATTCTAGTAAGTAATTTTATAGCACTATCTTTAAATTTTTCTTCATATTGATATTTATCAGCAAGTTCCTTATAAGAATCATTTTCAAATAATTTCAATAAATTTTCATATTTATATTTTTCTTCTCTTTTTATCTCTTCTTCTTTTATTTGCTCTATATTAAAATAGTTTATTCCAAACATATATATAATACTTTTCAATGCTTCTTCTATATTTATTGGAGTCCATGACCATGAATTTTTATATTTATGACTTTCACTATCTAAATCCACATTTTTAACTATATGTTGAATCTCTGATTTCTTTTCAGAATAATTATTAAATTTTTTTATTGTGTCCCACAAATCGTATAATTCCCAAAGCTTAGAATGTAATGTATCTATTAATTTAGAAAAATCATTAATAAATTCAAAATTTTTATTCTTATTCTCTTCATTTTTATATACATATAAAATAAAATATATTATAGCTATAACAAACTGAAAATTAACTATTTCAAATTCATCCATTTCTTTCTCTATATAATAATTGTTTTTATCAAAATGAATATTATCAAATAAAACCATTATTGGATCAATATTGTGTCTTTTAAGATATTCTTTTATAATAAGTAACAATCCAGCCATTATAACATCATAATATCTAATATCTTTCTTTCTTTTTATAGAATAATTATTAAATATAAATACATCATTTGCATATCTATATGCAACATACTTAAGATCTGCTCCTTCAAAATTCATTCTATTTATATAAAGCCCTGTAATATACTTATTTAATTTACTAAAATCTTCATATCTGTCATTTCTAAAGGAACTTATCATTAACTTATTTAAAAAATCAGACAAAATCTTATTCTTTTCTATATCTTTTGAAAATTCTCTGTGCAAATAATATATTTTTTCTAAATATGTTGCTATTATACTTTCATATTTGTTTTTGCATAAAAACTCATATAGATTAATTAATAAATTATCTTCATCCATATTAAATGGTTTTTGATTCGCCAAGGCAAATACATCATCTATAATTTTTGATATTTCATTATCTGAGCTAACTTTATTTTTATTGTCTATTACTATAGCTTTATTTATTATATTAATCAGTTCTTTCTCTACATTTTTGTAATATGCAATTGCAAATCCCTGTCCACATTTGTCTCCTATTTTTTTAGAAATATATATTTTAGGTTCGTTTTCAACAGTTATATTTAACTCTTTATCAGAATTAATATTTCTTTTTGTTTTTACTTTTAAATTTTCTTCTATTTTATTTAACATATAATAATTATATGAATAAATATATCCATATTTATTTGACTGTAATGTATCATATTCATTTTCCAAATTTAAAGGATATGGTTCATATTCAAATACTTCAGATTGTTTTATAAAATTCATAAATTCGTCATTTTGTCGTTTTAATATATTTTTTTGTTTTTCCCTTTTTCCTATATTCTCTTCTACCTTGTCATATATATATTTCTCTAATTCATCATCAAAATAATCTTGATTAGTATTTAGCTTAATTACCTCCAAAAATAGTTTAAAAATTTCAATCATTGAATATCCTATTGTAACATCTATTATTATCTGTGTAAAAACATAGGCAATTTTACTATATTCTTGAGTAATCAATCCTCCAATCCAAATTACAGCTAATGCTATAATCATCTTTTTAATGCTTTCGACTATTTTTGTTTTTTCTAATATTAGTTTTTTATTTATTTCTATCCTTTTGCTAGTAATAATCTCAGCGGCAAAAATAACTATAGCAATTAGAAGCCCTGTTATGCCTATATACACATTTACCCTCGTATCGCAGTCAAGTTTTTTAACTATATCAAACAATAGGTCAGTAATCAAACATATTCCATCTTTAAGTATTAAATATAAAATTAATAAAAAATTGGTAAATCTACATATCATCTTTTTTCCTCACCTAGTCGGATTATATCATATTTTCTGTGCAAAATCCACTATTTCTAATAGATTTATACAGATTGTTTTACATAATGTGTTTAATACATTCGTTTGAATTTAATAAATTAAAAATTTTATAAAATTCCCTCTTGCATTTCGTTAACTTTTGTTGTATAATCATGTCAGTTAACACAATATAGTTAACATCCCACCCATGGGTATGCCTGAAAGGAGGTGAAAATGGGTAATGGCTAGGAGTATTGAAAAAAGAGGAAAATCTTACAGGTTAATCGTTTCAGATGGATACAACTTTGAAGGAAAGCAAATAAGATATACCAAAACAGTGCACGGAACAAAAAGAGAAGCAGAAATAGAACTTGCTAAATTTGTTTCAGAAATACAAAATGGATTAGTTATTGAAGGCCAAGCTTTAAAATTTTCAGAATTTACTGAAATATGGAAAAGAGATTATGCTTCAAAAGAATTAGCACCTATTACAATAAAAAGATATTACAGAATGTTAGATACAAGAATTCTTCCATATTTTGGGCGTATGTATATTAACAAAATAAAGCCTACAGACATAATGAGATTTTACGACTTGCTTAGCAAAGATACTCAGCTAGAAAGAAAGAAAAATACAAAAATTGTAAAAACAAATAAACCACTTTCTAGAAAAACAATATTAGAGCATCATAGACTAATTCATGCTATGTTAACAAAAGCTGTTTATTGGCAAGTTATTGTTAGCAATCCTGCAGATCGTGTTCAACCACCTAAAGTTATTAAAACTAAACGAAAATGTTATGATGATGTACAATGTAAATATTTGCTTAGCAACTTAAGTCAGTTAGGTGAAGATAAAATCAAATTTAAAGTAGCAATAGCTCTAGCTATATTTACTGGTGCAAGACTAGGAGAATTAGCAGGACTTTCGTGGTCAGATATTGATTTAAATAATGGAATAATTCATATTAATAGATCATCTCAATATATATCTGAATTAGGAGTATTTACAAAAGTACCTAAAACAGAAAGTTCAATTAGAGATATAGCAATCCCTGATTTTGTAGTTTCACTTCTTAGTGACTATAGAATATGGTATGATAATCAAAACTTCGTCTGTAACGATTTAAATAGCAATTTAGAATGTTTATTTATGCAATCCAATGGTAAACCTATGCACCCTTCTACAATAAGCAAATGGTTTAAAAAATTTATAAAAGATATTGGATTACCTGTAATTAGTTTTCACGGATTAAGACATACTAATGCATCTTTGCTTATATCACAGCAAATTGATGTAGCAATTGTAGCAGCAAGACTTGGACATGCACAAATAAGTACAACATTAAACTTCTATGTACATCCTTTGCTATCACATAATAAAATAGCAGGAAGTGCACTTCAAAATCTGTTGCTACCACCGACAAATCAAGTCTAAAATCTTTTTTCAAATTTCACTAAAGTCATTAACTTTTCACAAAATAAGATTTTAGTAAAAGACTACTAAAAATAATTTTAAAAAAGTATATTCACAGAATATACAAAATATTTTTAGGTTTCCCATAGTCTTTTACTGAAGCTTAATTTAAGACGATGATATTTTATGAAAATATCTTACCCTCTTCTTCACCTTTTTGAAATAATATAGGCAATTTTAAGCACTATTTCAAGCAAATTTTAGGGCAAGAAAAATCGCTACAACCAAGTTAGCTGTAACGATTCAAAATTTTATTAAATTCTAAAATATTTAATTTTAATCCTTCTATTTATGAGCTTTATTCCTTTATTTTATCAATATACTCCATTGGGTCGACAGGTTCTCCATTATGATGTAATTCAAGATGTAAATGAGGTGCTACTGTATTCCCTGTTATTCCAACTTTTCCTATTTCTTCACCTTGCAATACATCATCTCCTTCTTTTACACTAATTTTATCTAAATGAGCATATAAAGTCTCATATCCCTCCTCATGCTCAATTAGAATATAATTTCCATTTATAGAATTGTAGTTTGCTTCTTTTATTACGCCATTTGCTAATGCTAAAATTTTTGTTCCTCTTGGAGCTACTATATCAATTCCTTTATGTACATATTCATATTTTGTATTTTTCCCCATAACTTGATTAAATTTACCTGCTATATAGTACCCATTTAAAAATTTTCTTCCATTTAAAAACTTACCTTTATCTTCTTCTTTTTCATTTTCTTCAGAGTTCCCAAAACTTCTTTCTATTATATCTAAATAATTGCTATCTTTTTCTAAAAAATTATTACTTAATTTAAAATGACTACTATATGCATATGCAAATCCACCAATAAGCATTATACTGCAACAAGAAACTGCTATAATCATTTTTTTCATTTCATATATCCTCCCATTATTTTTGTGGGTATATTCTTTATTATCTTTATCTGATTTCAATTCACTTTCAAAATTTGAAAGTGCAATATTCTTTTGAATGTTATCTATAATTTTGTTTTTATCAATCATTTGAATTATACCCCCTCTTTTTCTTTTAAATATTTTTTTAATTTTTTTCTTGTTCGAAACAATTTAGATTTCACTTTAGACTCAGTCATATTTAATTCATTTGCAATATCGTTAACACTCTTTTCATTAAAATAATATAAAATAAAAATAGTCTTGTCTTCTTTTTTTAATTTATCTAATTGTTTCATTATACCTTTATTACGCTCATTTTCAATAAATTGTAACTCTATATTGCTTTCTTCAATCAAATTATTTTCATAATCTTCAATATTATCAAAAACTTTTGTATCTCTGTATTTCTTTTTTACTAAATTATTTGTTATACTTGCAATATATGGTGTTATTTTTCTATTGATATCGAGCTTACCTTGATTTTTCCATATAGTAAAAACAACATCACTAATCAATTCTTCTATATCTTCATCTGAAACTTTTAAGTTAGAATTTCTAATTACTGTATAAATATAGTTTGAAAAATCATTTACTATATTTTCTATTAATAATGTATTTCCATTAAAATAGTTGTATATTGGTACATCTTTCATTTTCAATTTAGATCTAAACTCCTTATTATTTTTAAGATATCTTTCATTAATATATTACCATAATTTTTAATTTCGTTGCATTTTTAATTAAAAATATTCAAAAAAAATATAGATTAAATATTTTAACCTATATTTCTTCGATATTTTCCATGATGGAACACAACAAACAATATAAAACTTATATTCTTCATCATTTTCAATTATAAAATAATTTCCATATACTGAATTGTAATTTGTTATTCTAAATATAATAAGTGTCATCCCCATAAAATTGAACTTTCTTCCCTTTAGGTACTTGTCTTATAACTTGATAAACATTATAAGCATCTGGATATGGACTCACCGTTCCAACAAAAGCAATACCATATATAATACTATTTAATAAAAGATTATTAGCAGGAGAAAGCAAAAAAATTATTAATGGTACAATCCCTAATATATATGGTAATAAGCACATTACAATAAATCTTCCCTTTTTTAAAGGATACGATGCTAATGCGACAAAAGTTACAGGCTTGGCTATTCCTATGTATGTATTAACACCTTGAGGATAAACAATAGCATGTAATAATTCATGTATTATTGACAAAAAAAATCCTATTATAAGACCTATAAACATATATGGTTTGTATACTACAATGTGATTGTTTATATGTCCTTTTAAATACATAGCCAGAAACATTATAATAAGTGAAGGTATTACAAATGGAAAAGCTTTTATCATCATTTTATTCATAGTTTCAGGCATTTTCATTTTTATGGCATTACTATCTAGCTCTCCTTTTTGATACTTTTCAATTTCATTTTTATTTATAAATCCAATCCATTTTATATTTGGCATAAAATTCTCTCCTTTTTCTCCGTATTTATAAGTCTTTCAAACAATTCCAAAGCTTCTAAAACCATTACAATCTATCATCGTTTTTAACTTGTAAATCATCCGCAAGAATAGCCAATGTCAATTGCACAATCTAAAGGTGTTTCATTTTTCAAAAAGAATTCTTTAAATATATCTAATTCATAGCTTTCAACTAATTCTTTTGCATATTCTACTGTATGTTCATAAACACGTGTTGTTAAACTTATAATTACTTCTTCCTTATATTTTTTCCATTCATTCAATCTACTTTCTACCTTTTTTAATGCTTCTTCGGGAGTAATAAATATCGACTTGTTTGTTATCGCTGCAGCTGCAGTAGTAGTGTTTTTTAAAAAGTCTAATTCTAACTTTTTAAAATCAATTGAAATTGGAAAAATAGATTTTATTACCGCTTCTTTAGCTAATTCAAAACTATCTGCGTTATTATTTATAAGTGACATTCCTTCAAATTCTAATATTTCGTTTACAAATTTCTCTCTTTTTTCCCTTTCTCTAATATCAATAAAGAAAACATCTCTATTATCTTCTGGTATCTTCTTAGAATTAGTTTTATTTAGCACCTCATTAAACTTCTCACATAGTTCTACAATGTAGTCATACTTTAATAAATTACTTTTCCAATTTTCATTCACATCTTCTAATCCATAGTATATTCCTGCAAGCCCTCCTACACAGGCTCCAATAGTATCAGTGTCATTTCCTAAGTTTATAACTTTTATTATAGCAGAATTATAATCATCTGTTGTAAGTAATCCCCATAAAGTAGCTTCTAAAGTATCAACTAAATATCCACTAGAGCTTATTTCATCTATGTTTAATAAAGAAATATCTGTGTTTATTATTCTATTATACTTTTCTTGACATTGTTTTGAAAACATAGAATAATCACTTTCTCTTATTTTTTTATATGCTTCATTTAAATTTGTTTCTTTTAATAGTTCTATTCCAAATAAAACATAAATATAGCAACCCATAATACTAATTTCATGTCTATGAGTAATAGAAGATACATCTCTAACAACTTTGTATATATCAGCATTGTTCATTTTTTTAGCATAACAAAAATATATTAATGGCAGTATTCTCATTAAAGATCCATTTCCATTACTAAATTCATCATCTAAACCACATTCTATTGGATTGATTCCTTTCTCATAATTTACAATAGCTCTTAAACATGTTCTTCCTATATCAAATCTAACACCTGTTGCAGTAAATTCTGCGTTTTCTGCCCATTTTACAAAATTATCTGCAATATCTGTTGGTATAATATTTCCAGTTTTATTAATCGCATCAATTAAACCAAGTGTCATAGAAGTATCATCTGACCATGTTCCTTTTGGTACATTATGACTTCCATACCCTAACATTTCTGTTGTTATATTTTTTTGCAATTTCTCTCTTATGCAAAATTCTAGTGGCACTCCCATTGCATCTCCAATAGCAAGTCCTATTACTCCATTTTTTGAATCTATCATAGTTTTACTCCTTATCTATTTATATACCATTCTGCTATATCTAAATCTATTTTTTATTAATGTATAATTTTTAATCTTTTTTATTATTTTTTATATTATTCAAATTTCATCCTCAAATATTACTATTTCTTCTCTCGTTTTCCACAATTATATCACATATTGTTGATAAATCCAAATCCTATCTATGCAATATATGACCAAACATATAAATATCCACTGGTAAAACCAGTGGATATTTATTATTTCTTATTATGTAACAATCTACATATGAATTTCTTTAATCTTATAAAAAAACCTTCCTTTTGTTTTATTAGCTCTGTTTCTTGTTTATCAATTTGTATATTCTTTTTTCCAGCGTTTTTATTAAATATTTCATCAAACTTATATTTTTCACTTTTTTCTTGTTCATTTCTCAATTCATTTTCATTTAATATTTCATCTATTTCTTTTTTTTCTTCGTCTGTAGCAAAAAAATCTTGAAATAGTGCAATAATAATCGCTTTCGTTTCTTTTAATAGATTCTGTTTTGATAAGTCTTTCTGTGGGTCAAATGAGAAATCATAATTATGATCCATTTCTTTTTCATAAAAATCTATTGTTTCTTTTGGTATTCTACAATATTCTTTTTCAGGAAGATATTTGATTATTTCCATAACTTCTCTATATGCTTTTGCATATTTATTATTCAATTTCAATCTCCTTCTTTCGTTATTTTTTTATTCTGTTCTATTTTATGTTTTTTCTTGATCGTTTTCTGTTTTAGATTTAATCTCATTATTTCTTGCTGCTTGAACATCAGATTCTGTAATAATAGAAGGACTGTCTTCTGTTCCTTTTGCAAAGGCTTTTGTAAATTCCGCTATACTTGTAGCTTGATTTTCTCCGATTTGATTAGATTCTATCGCTGCTTCAATTTGTTGCATTAGTTCTTCAGGAATTGATTTATGTACAAGCATCCAATTAGGATTGAATACTATTTTTTCAAAAAGTCTATCTAATTTATATTTAAACCCTATTTTAACATCTTGACCTACTAATTTAGGTTCAAGTTCATCCATGTTTCCAGTACTATCTGTAGATTCAACAAAACACCATTGTTCTCCAGTTATTTGAGCTTCCTGTATAAAAGATTCTTCACCCAATGTAATAATTAAAACTAATCCAGTTTTATTATCCCTATATACTTGTATCTTATTATCTTTTCCATCTACTATTTTTTTAAATCCATAATTTTCTGCTATTTTTTTATATTCTTCCAACTCTGTAGAATCTATTGTATCTCCTCGCATTTTGTAATAGATTTCCTTCCTATAAGAATATAATTGTCTTTCAATTTCCCATTTATCATTATCACTATAATTAGACTGTGGAAAGCGAACCGTTCCTTTAAGTCCTTTAGATTGTAGTTTTTCCAAAAGTATATCTCTTTGTGTTTTTGGTCTAGAATACCTAAACCCTTTTTCTTCCTTACTTTGCCTCATATTTTCCCCCATATTTCTCCTCCTCCGTGATATCCTTATATCACAAATCAAATTCTATTAAACTAATTCTATTATACTTCACGTTTTTTGTCAATAGAAATTTAGATTTAAGGATAGCATAAATTTTAGTAGTTTTTCTCTTATTCGAAATGCTAAAATGCTTTAATTGCTGACTTTTGAGAATACCTTTTAAATTTCATATTTTCATATTTATTTTTAGGTTCACTTAATAAAATTTGTGAGAACAACATTTTCACTCTCATCAAAGGTATATAAAACACCTAATTGTGCCTTTGTTAAATTGTATTTTTTCTTCATATACTACTCCCATTATTAATTGCACTTTATCTTTTTTTATATATAATTATTTCTGGATTATCTCCATTTGCTCCATATTCACTTACAAGTATAAAATTCATATTTGCAAGTATTCCAAAACATCTAATTATTTCTCCATCATTGAATTCGCTTTCTACCTGATTTCCCAAATAAATATCATTATTATCTAATAACTTGATATTTTCTCCATTTGGCATAGGATAACTTAAATTTACAAAACAACCATTTAGTGGATTTAAATCATTTATTTTTGGCATGCCGGGAATATCTAAACTATTTATTTCATTTATTAGCTGTAATTTAAATGCTTCATAATTTTCTTTTCCACCTGTTAATATGTATTTGGCAATAAAGCATTGCTTTCCAAATGGGCATCCTCCAGTAGCCTTGCATCCTTTGCAGTTATTGTTTTTTCCAAAGCCACAATTATTACAATCTGCTCCACATATTGCTTCCATATTTACCTCCTAAATTATACTCTCCTTGCATAGTTTTGCAAGTTACATTATCTAATAAATCTAACTGTTCTAATGCAAAATCTTTATATTATTTTGATGTCACCATATTTTTTTATATATGCTCTTACAAAAAAATAAATGTCACATAAAATATCACAAAAAGGTTTAAACTATGCCAAATTGTAAAATTGTAACATTTATTTATATAAATTTATTTTACTACTTTCCAAATATCATTATATTTTTGTGTTGCCTGTGCATCATACAAAAATGCTTCACATCTAGAAAGTTCTTCTTCGCTAGGGAACATTATTCTGTTATTTGCAAATTCTGCCCAAGCTCCTTTTATTGGAGATGTATATCCTGTTGAAGTCATATTTCTAACAGCAATATTAGATTTGCACATAAAATTAATAAACTTTTCTGAAGCTTCCTTATGTCTTGTATTTTTTACAATTACAAATCCATCAACAAATTTATTTGATCCTTCTTTAGGAATTACATAAGCAAGATTTGGATTTTGATCTATTGCAAATTTTGCTTCACCCGCATATACTAATGCCAGTGCTCCTTCATCTGCTATCATAGAATCTCTAGATTCTTCTTCTGCGTACGCTCTTAATAGTTTTGTTTGATTTATAAGCTCCTGTCTTGCTCTATTTAATTCCTCATCATTTGTTGAATTCATACTATACCCAAGACGTTTCAAAGACATTCCAATTACATCTCTCATAGAATCCCACATCCATATTTGTCCTTTATATTTTGGGTTCCATAAAATATTCCATGAATTAACTTCTTCACTAACTAATTTTTTATTGTATAAAATCCCTAAAGTACCTGTCATATATGGAACAATGTAATCATTAGTTTTATCATATTCTGGGTTTAAATATTCTGTAGCAATATTTGATATGTTAGGAATATTGGCTTTGTTGATTTTTTCTAATCTGTTTTCTTTAATTAATCTATCTATCATATAATCAGATGGCACTAATACATCATATCTACTTGAATTCTTCACAAAATCAGCATACATAGCTTCATTACTTTCAAATTCTTTATAATTAACTTTAACTTTATATTCTTTTTCAAAGTCTTTTATAGTAGACATATCCATATATTCAGCAGCATTATACACACTTATTTCTTCTATGTAATTTATTTTTTCTTCATTTTTTTGTGTTGTTGTTTCGTTTGTTTTAGAAACATTTCTACCATATTTTTGATTATTTTTTGGCAGTTTAACTAATATTATTAAAACAATTAAAATTAATAAAACAACTACTGCTATTGATATAAAAATTTTATTTTTATCCATGTAAAATTTCACTCCCTTATAACTCTTTTTTCTTGTTCTTAAGCTCTATAAGTTTTAATTCATTTTCAGGTAATACTTTTTTATTTTGTAATTGTGCATCATTTATTACAGAATATGCATCACTAAAGGCTTTTTTCAAATCCTCTACTGAACTATTCTTAATATTATTTTCTTCTTTTTTTACAGCTTTACCAACATTTTTCACAAAATTATTTGTTCCTTTTTCTAATTCGGTTATTTTCTTCAAGGAAATTCTTTGATTATACAAAGCTTCTGAAACAATTATTGCAGTATTTAAAGCTACAAATGTTACATCTGTTATTCTTTCTATATTTCTAATTATTTCTTTATTGTTATTTCTTATTACCTCTAGTGCTATTCCGCTTTGTTTTTTTACTAATGACATTTGTTTTAAATCAAATAATTTCTTTTCTATTGGTTCTAAAACCGTTTGAGTATAATATTTTGCTTTAGTTTGGTCTTTTTCTTTAGTTGCTTCTTCTATTATTTTAATTATCTCTTCTTTAAATGCAACTCCATTTTCGTATTCTTCATCTATGATTTTAGTAATCTCTAGTATATTATTTACTTCTATTTCTAAAGTAATATTATCTCTTTCTAGTATTTTCTTTTTCTTTTCTAATTCTTTAATAGATTTGGCGATATCGCTTTCCTCTTGTTTTATCTTGTTAAAATATTTTTTTACTGGATTAAAAATTGTATTTTTTTTATTTTGTAGAAAATCAACATTTGCTGGATTAAGTTCTTTAAATTTCTTTCCAAGTTTGTCTATGCTTTCTTCTATTCCATTTCCGCATATTTGATACTTTTGCTAATTGAGTTATTGTAGTACTTAATAATTTACTTTTAGCTTCCACCTTATTGATTGCTTTAACTGCAAAATTTTCTACTTTTTTCTCCATTTGTTTGTCATATTTAAATGTAATTAAGTTTCCTTCCATTTTAACTGACAATCCTTTCTTACATTTGCGAATTGAATAAACTTTCTAGTTTATATATTACATTGTCTGAATCTGCATTCATTGTTGTAGCTTCATTTATATTAGATACTTCTTCTAATACATCAATATCTGCATTATATCCTATTGTATAAATTGGAATTCTAATTCCTCTAGTAATTTCTTCGATGTCATCAAATTCATATCCTCTATTGCTCTCTCCATCTGTAAGAACAAAAATCATAAGTCTAGTGTTTGGATTATTTTTTTGTTGTTCTATAAGCATATTTTCTGCAACAACTATTGCATCAAACATTGCAGTTCCACCGCTTGCTTTTAAATTTTTTACTGCATTAACAAAATATGATTTTTGAATATTATCAAATTTTGCGATTGGCAGTGTAATAGTAACATTATCTGAAAATGTAACTAGTCCAATATTTGTATTATCATCTATAAATGAAGATGCTCTATTTAAACTAGCTTTTAATTTTAGTATTGGAGACCCTTGCATACTTCCAGAAATATCAGCAACAAATACAGCACTTAAGTCGTTTGATCCATTTTTCTCTTTTTTCCATAAATTTTGAGCTTCCAAAATTTGTTTACCATCGTATTTGTATCCTGAATAACTATAATCTTGTAATTCGTTATATCCAAGTTCTTTAGCCTTTTTTTGAGCAACCTCACTTTTGCAAAACTCAACAAATTTATTTAAAATACCACTTTTAATTTCTGTTAAATTTCCAATTGCGTATACAGGTGAGTTTTGCTCAACTCCAAATGGAATAAAATCATAATTATTTCTTAAATCTGGTGTTATATAATATGTTTTATAGTTTGTTGCATATCCATCTATTATTCCATTTCTAAGAGACTCTTGTAATTGAGTTTCTTCATATGGAACATAAGGAATTTTATCTTGGTATGTTTTTAATTTATTTGTTGCAGATTCATCTAGAGGTGCATTTTCATTAAACAATGCAAGTATAGTTAATAAAAAATTTAATCCATCTTCATTTGAAAGTGGATTAGCATAACCTATTATGCTTTCACCATTAAGAACACTATTTATTATTGTATTTATATCTGAACTTTTATGTTTTGATTCTATGTTTTGTTTAGCTCTTTTTGAAATTACAATTCCAGAAACATTTTTTGCAATTCCATCTGAAACTCTTGTATATTTTTTTCCATTGCTTTCTAATAAAGCTCCATATATCTCACTACATGGAATATATGCCTCTGGTGTGTATTTATCTGCTATAATAAAATCAGCTGACAAATTACTTTCTATTGATCTTACTCCTACTGAAATAGACTTATTTCCAATTTTTAAATTACTTTTATTAAAATTTTCTGCAGCTACTCTAAGCCATGAATTGTTGCTTTCATTAGCAATTTCTGTTGAAGCATATATTGTAATAAAATCATCTGTTGTTGGATTAACAATAAAGGGATATTCAGAAATATCTGGCAAAATAGTTGCTTGTTCATTATTTGCTGCTGTACTGCTTCTTTGAATATTAGCTTTTTTTACGTCTATATTTTTATATAATGCTTGTAACTCTTTTACTGATTTTTCCATCGTAATAGTTGATTCTGTTTTACCTACATCTTGTGTAAGACTTATTATTAGATAAATAATTCCAAATACTATAAGAGCTATTAAAATAAATAAAATTTTACTTTGTTTTTTCATTTTTTACAAACATTCCTTATATTATATTTAGGTTTTTAATTTAGGATTTGCCTATAAACCTTTTATATCCTTATTTGTATAATTTAACATTTTTTATCAATTCATCTATTTCTGTTATCGCTGGTAATTCACGTATTTGCTCTCCTTCAAGAGCATTGTTTCTTGAGAGTTCAAGTATTATTTTATCCAATTTAAGTAAAATATCTTCATTTGTCTTGGTTGCATTTCGTACAAATAAAATATAATCCCTGTAAATATCCATTTTTTCTTCACTTACTTCATTTGGTGGAAAATCTCTTTTTTGAAGATTTTCATATTCTTCAATATCAAATGCTGCAATTCTATTTAATATACTTTTCATATTCATATACAATATTTCTTCTAATTCATTTAAAGTATTATCAAATTTTTGATAAGTGATTTCTTCTACAGAAAATTTTTGTTGCAAAATCTCTTTTATTGTATTCATTTTTCTTTTGAATCTTTTTATCTGGGATAAATTTTTTAGAATATCATTATCAAATGTGTCTCCATTATCTATTGCCTTTTCAAAAACCTCCACACAGTCATCTAGTGAATTTATTTTTTGCGAAATAATTGAATATGTATTTTTTGGCAACAAAATTTTTCTATTAAAATATGCAAATGATGAAATACTTCCAAGAAGTGTAAACCAAGCTACAGACATAGAAAGTGCACTTCCAACTAAAAGTGAAAAGCCTAAAAAAGCTTTTGAAAAAACTGACACATTTGCTATTATAATTAAAAGATTTAATAAAATTAATTGAAATATCTTTTTTGGCGACATATTTCTTTCTCCTATCATAATCTACACCTTTTTGTTATTAAAGGCATCAATAATATTTTACTATAAATATTGATAAAAATCAATACTTCGAATTATTCTATTTTATACTTTTTAACAAAAAAATACGGCTATTTAGCCATATAAAAACTATAACTCATAGAATCATTTTTAAATTACACTTCATTTCTATAATAAAATTATTTCAATAGTTATATATTTTTCCTTATAAACTCTTCTATTTTATCAAATGGTATAATATCTTTTTGGTCATATAAATCGCAATGTGAAGCGCCTTCTATTGATAAAAATTCTTTATTTTCTGTGTATTTGCTGTCTTTAATCATATTTTCATAAGCATCTTTTCCAAAATAATAAGAATGTGCTTTATCTCCATGTACTATCATTACTGCATTTCTAATTTCATTTGAATAATGTAATAATCTTGTATTCATAAGTGAAGTTCCTGCTGTAACATTCCATCCACCATTTGAGTTTAAACTTCTTTTATGATATCCACGTGGGGTTTTATAATATGCATAATAGTCTTTTACAAACTGAGGTGCATCTTCTGGTAATGGATCTACTACTCCTCCACCTAATTTATACTCTCCATTTTTAAAATCCTCTGTTCTTTGAGTATTTATTGCGACTCTTGCATTATATCTTGCTTCTTCATTATCTTCACTATCAAAATAGCCATTTCCGGCAACTCTTGACATATCATACATTGTAGAAGCAATTGTTGCTTTAATTCTTGTATCTATACATGCTGTTTGAAGTGCCATTCCACCCCAACCACATATACCAATTATTGATATTTTCTCGCTATCTACATTTTCTAAATTAGATAGAAAATCAACTGCTGATTGAAAGTCTTCAACATTTATATCAGGAGAATTCATATATCTAGGCTCTCCTCCTGATTCTCCTGTAAAAGACGGATCAAATGCTATGCATAAAAATCCTCTTTCTGCCATTTCTTGAGCATATAATCCAGAGCTTTGTTCTTTTACTGCTCCAAAAGGTCCACTTACTGCAATTGCAGTAAGCTTTCCTTCATAATTTTTTGGTCCATACATATCTGCAACTAATGTAATTCCAAAATGATTTTTAAAGGTTACCTTTTTATGATTTACCTTTTCACTTTTAGGGAATACCTTATCCCATTCTTGATTTAATTTTTCCATTTTCTTAAATACCTCCTTCATTTATTTGTCAAATCATAACTTATATAAATTAAGTCACATATTTTTTGTTTTGACACAGTACCATCAAGTAAAATTGTAATCCAATGCTCTTTGTTCATGTGATATGCCGGTAATATTCCATTTTCTTTTCTTAAACTTCCTATCAATTCTGGAATATTCTTAAGATTTATAACATCTACTATACCTTCTTTTTTTATTTTTAGCTTTTCATATGGAACATCTGCAATTAGTGCAAACCATTTTTTATTATTCGTATGCTTAAATGTTGTATAGTTTGGATATTTTTTCCACGGTTGCTCTTGTAATATATTATAGTTTTCATTTATATACTTTTCTATTTCTTCTCTCATAAATATCTCCTACATTTCTTTATAACAATTTTATAGTGGCTCAATATCAATAAACCTAATTAATTCATTTGATGCTTTTAATTTTGATTTTAATTCTTTTTCAACAGTAATATATTCTTTCATAGTCATATTGTCATCTGCTTTTACTTGTAAAAATACAGTATAATATCTTGACATCTTTATAATTTTTACATTTTTAAATTGTAAATTTTTAAATTCTTTTAGTTTTTCTTCAATTTTCTCTTTAAGTTCATTATTTTCTTCATCATTTGCAAGTATTCCTCTAATGTTAGATATCATCATTTTTATTGAAGTATAAAATACATATATTGCCATACCTAAGCTTCCAATTTTATCAATATTTATATATCTAGGTATATAGTTTTCAAAAAGTGAAAGTATTAATACTCCCAACACTACACATGTTGATACAAAATCAGCTTGTGATTCTTTCGATGCTTCAATCATTAGCTCACTTTTAAAACTTTTTCCATAACTTTGCAATAATTTTACTACTACATATTTTAAAAATAAAACAATTAAAAGAACTATTGCTATTGATATACTAGGCTCAAAATGCCCTTTAAAGAAGAAAAATTGATACAGTATAAATATTCCAATTAAAAATAATAAAAAGCTTGTAAACATGTTGGCCAAATAATATACTTGTCCATATCCAAATGGATATGTTTTATTTGCTCTTCTTTTTCCAACTTTGTTTGCTATTATGCTTGTAATATCAGTAAAAAAATCTATAAATGATTGTATAGAATCTGCTATTAATGTTGAAAATGAAAAGGTTATTCCTGATATCAACTTTAAAAAAGCTACTACTAAATTTAAAAATGCTGTTATTATAATTATTTTATTTTCTTTCAAAACTCTACTCCTCCTTATCTCTTCCAACACTATTTATAACATGAATATAAAGTATTAAATAAGCAATTGCAACTAAAAAACCTGCTATTACATCACTTGTATAGTGAACTCCTAAATAGATTCTGCTAGCTCCTATACCAATTATTAATAAAGACAGTAATGTTATAAAAGTTATTTTTAGATACTTATTTTTTACATTTTTATGTATTAGATATATTAAAAAACCATAAAAAGCCATACTAACCATCGAATGTCCTGAAGGCAAACTATATCCACTTTCATCTATAATTCTGTGTCCTATTGGCCTTGGTCTTTGTATTATTTGTTTTAATGTGAAATTTACAAGTGCAGATAGCCCTAAGTTCATGGATATGTATAAACCTGTCTTTTTACTTTTTAAAACTATAAGTAATATTATAGAAGTTCCTATCAACCAATACATATTTGCAAAATTTGTAATACATTTTGCAATAGGATTCATAGTATCTGATATTAAATATTTAGACACTATAAAATATCCTTTTTCATCAAAAGTGATAATGTCTTTATCCATTACATCTTCTATTAAAACCAATAAACTTACTATACAAATAAATAGAATAATCCATTTATAATTTTCAATTAAAAATTTCTTTATATTTTCTAATTTTTTCTTCATTTTGTTTTCCTTCTTTTATTATATTTTATATTAAATTTTCAAATAATACAACAGATTTTTAATATAAAAATTAAAGAGAGAATTTTCTCCCTTTAAAATTGTGATTTTTTATTCACTTATACCCTTTTCTTCTTGCTTTTTCTTTAATCTTTTCCAATTATAGCTTCCATATATATCATTTATTAATAATAGTATTGGACCAACTAAAACAGATATTAAATCAATTTGGCCATTTATAATAGGAATTGTCCATAATGTTATTATTACTAAATCATTTGCTATATAACAAAATAATGATAGTTCACTTCTTCTAGCTTCAAAATAACTAGCTAATACGCTAGTTACAACTGATATTGTACTTATTACCAATAAATCTGTATTAAATGCTTTTAATATAAAATAATAAATCCAAAAAAACACCAATTGAGAAAGTAAAGTTATGATTATTTCTTTTTTTGATAAAGAACTTATAATAACTGTATCTTCTTCTTTATCTTGATGTCTTAACCAAGAAATAATACCTATTATCATTATTGGAAATGTCAGAAACGCTGTAATTATCAATTCTCCATAATATCCTTGATTAAATGATACTATTCCATAAAAAAACACACTAATAAAGCCCACAAAATAAGATTCTACTTTTCCTTTTGACATTAATAATGCTGTAATCAGATAAAGTGATGTATATAATGTATCAATTATTGTTCCGTTAAAACAATCGATGATGATATTGATGCTAATAGTCCTAATATTAAAAATGTTTTTTCAAACTTATTCCAATCCTTAAAGTATTTTTTTATCATATAAAATATCTCCTCTACAACTTACTATTTTAACATATCTAATCAATTATACTTATTTATTTCTATCTTCAAGTAATTGTATTTTAGTTATTTTCCCAATAATATCATAATCATTTGAAATTTCTATTGCTCCAGCATAGGTTACTGATATATATTGATTATTATTAAAGCTTGAAATTACTAATACATTACTTCCATCTGTATTTCCATTTCCTATTAATAAAGTTTCCTCTGAAATTTTTAGTAGATACTTTTTATTATAAATCGTATCAAACTCTAATCCTTTTACCAATATTGTGTTTTTATCTTTATCAATATTTTGTATTCTAGCATAAAAAGTATGTGTAATTGGAGGTGCTTCTGTATGTTCAAATATATTAAGTTTTTCTTTAGCCTCTTTAAAACTATTGTTATTATTTATATATAGTATTGTAATAATAATTGAATATACAATTATTATTATTAAACATATTCCTAATAATTTTTTCATTTAAATCATCCTTCTTTAAAATTAATATTTTACAATCTTGCCAATATATCTTTTATTATTGCGTCATACTTAATTAATATGATACCAAAGCATTTTTTCAAATAACATCTTATTATTTAGTATGAAATTTCTCATTTCTGTAAATGCCTTCATAATGTTTATACTTACCTTAATCGCTTTATCACTATGTAAAACAGTAGAAAGCATTGCTACACCTTGTTCTGTAAATGCGTATGGTAAATATTTTCTATGCTATCCTCTTCCTTGAATCTTTAAGGTCACAATTTGTGACCTTAAAGATTCATACTCTTCTTCTGCTAATTGAAAACAAAACTCTTCCGGAAACCTTTCGATGTTTCTTTTAACTGCTTGATTTAACTTCTTCGTTTCTACTTCATATAATCTTGCAATATCACTATCTAAAATTACTTGTTTTCCTCTAATTGTATAAATTTTTTGTTTAATATCTTCTATTTCATATTTTACTACATTTAAATCTTCGTTTATTGGTGCGATATTATTTTCATTACTCATAATTATCACATCCCTTTATTTAGTTATAATTTGAACCTATGTTTGTATTATATCATCTTTTTCTTATATATTCAACAATTTTTGTAAATTTATTTTTTTATAAATCTCCATTGTTAACTCGCTCCCCGCTTCTCGTAGAGCTGTTACATTACTTTATCTAACCAATTTTTATAAAACTCTAATTGTTCTTCTGTATGAAAATAATGCTCTCCGTTTTCTAATATTGATAACTCACAATTAAACTTATCACAAAAATCTCTTATTGTATTTTCATCTTGTATATTATCTTTATTTCCAAATAAAATATGCGTTTTTTTATTCCAATTAGTTATTGGATTATTCTTAACGTATTCGTAGTAGTCCCAATATAGAGTTTGTCCGAAATCTGTTTTAATTTCCTGCCTTTCTTTCAAATCTTCTTCTGTTGTATTACTCCATAGCATCATATTTTCTATAATAACCTTCATGTTAACTACTGGAGATAAAAATAAACTATTCTTTATATCTTCATTTTTATATGCTAATAAACTAAAATAGGCTCCCATACTACAAGCCCATAAATTTATTTCACTATAATTTGCCTTTGCGTATTCTATTACTTGCTTTAAGTCTTTCACACAATTTTGAACTTTGCATAAATATGTAACATCATGTTTTCTTTCCCCATGTTCTGGTAAATCAAAGCTTAGTACTTGGTAACCTTTACTTGTAGCTTTTTCTGCCAATAGCTTTATTACTTCATCTTCTTTGTTAGACATATTTCCATGTACTGCTATAAAAACCTTATTGCCTTCTTCTCCCCATATTAATGATGGAATATTATTTATATTAATTCTTTTTGTTTTCATTGTATCACACCTTATAACCTGTATTTTGTCTTGCATTTTCAATTTGTAATTGACATTCATCCTGCAATACTCCTATTTCAATATTTAATTTGTTATTTGTTTTTTCTTTAATATCAAATATTGTTATATTTGGATTCATGTCTAATTCACTTGGTGCTCCATATATAAAATTTTGAATTTTTGCTTTAATACAAGCTGACATACACATACTACAGCTCCATGCATTTGACATTATACAATATTTTGATAAATCCCTTGTATTTAGTTTTTTACATGCTTTAGTAATTAGGTTTATTTCTGCATGTAATACAGGATTGCACATTGATTTAGCTGTATTATGTGCTTTTTCAATTATATTTCCGTTTTCATCAATTAATATTGCGCCAAATGGTGAATTTCCTTCTTTTATTGCTTCTTCAGCTTCATGTATTACAATTCTCATTAATTTCTCTTTATTTATACTCATTTTACTATTTCCTCTATAACTTATTCTTTAATCCCATATCTCGCAATCAAATTCTTCTCATCTTCATGATTTTCTTCTACATATACGTTTCTGTTATATTCAATATTATTTTTATCTAAACACAACTCAAGAAAACACAAGAAAATACCAATATCAATTTGATTATAATAAATAACCTTATCTTTAGGCATTATTCCCCTTTTCCCTTCTTTTCTATATCTATAAACCTTTAATTCATTTTTAGATGACTCTACTATCCATGGTTGAGTATTACATGCACTTGGAGCAAATCGCACAATATTTGCTATGTCTAAATAATCCTCTCCATTCCAAATCTCTTGTAATTCTTTTCTTTTGCTTTTATACATATCTTTTCTAAATTTTTCAGGTGAATCCACTTTAGCTATTGCTATCATAATTACAAAATCAAGTCCATCTAATTGCTTTTCTTCTACTTTACCTATCCCAAACCATAATGTCCCTATATTTTTTGATACTAAATATAAATCTAATTGTTCTCCTAAATATCCAATATTTTGAAGATAGTTGTCTTTCTTTTCTGAATAAAATAAAATACAGTATTCTTGCCCTCTTCTGCAAGTTGCACCTTCTTTTACAATTTTGATTTTTACTTTAATATCATCTACTAATGGCTTAAATTTTGCAAATTGTTCTTCAATATCTTTTAGCTCATCTGTGCTAATATGTTCTTTCCCAATATTTCTAAATAAATGAAAAGATTTTCTTTTAAAAATCATATCATATAACTCATTATCCATTAAATTCACCTCGTTTTTTGGTCAATTGGGACGTCCTTTTTTGACCATCTCTTTTTTTGGTCAAAAAAGGGCGTCCCAATTGACCAAACGGAATCATCTTATATTTAACTTTTTTCTTGTATTCTGTATATCCTTTTAAATCTCTTTCTAAAACCGCTTCTTCATTTTTTATTCTTTTTGCTATTATAATAGGATATATTAAAAAAATCAAGAAGGATATTATAGAGCCTAATATTAGTGGAATTGTTAAAAATAGCAAAAGTGTTACTGCATACATAGGGTGTCTTACAATTCCATATAGACCTGTATCAATTACTTTTTGATTCTCTTGAACTTCAATTGTGCGAGATAAATATGTATTTTCTCTTAATACTTCTGCATATAAAATATATGCTACAATAAATAAAATTGAAGCTATAATTACCACTATATTTGGTATTACGATCCAACTATATCTGTAATTTAATCCTGCGACAATAAAACCAGACACAAACATTAATCCACTAAATGCAATTACCTGTTTTTGCTCATTTTCTTTTTCTCTAGCATTTAATCTCTTCTTTAATAATTCTGGATTTTTTATCATTAAAAATAGTCCTGCAATAAACATTGGAATAAATAATAATCCCATAAAAAGCCATCCATTCCAGTATTGAAAAGTATTAGCAGGAATAAACAATAAACTGCCAACAATTAACACACCAATTACATATTTTATTATTGCTTGAAAAAATAGTTTGATGTTCATTACTTCATCTCCAATCTTTACAAAATGAATTGTATAATTACTCCGGCTAATCCACAAATAACTAATGCTAATAATTCTCCTATAAAAAAGCCTTTAATATGAAACCAATAATTATGGTATTCTTTTCCCATATCTTCTGTTCCCTTAAATACAAAATGTTTATCATGGCAAAACCATATAATATCTAAAACAACTGCATCATATAAATTAACAACTGACCATAATAGGAATCCATATCCAAAAGCTTCTATAAATGTTTTATATCCATTTATATATCTTAATACCACACATATAATTATTAAAAATAAAATTGAAGCAAATACTTTAGCCATTATTTTATTTTCTTGTGTTGGAATTTTATCTTTATATTCATTTAAGCTTTTTACTCTTTCTTGTATTTTAGGCGGATAATTATATAGTGTTTTAATTGGCTCTCTTGATATGGCATAAACCATTATAGTAAACATTGCACATAAAACTATGCTTTCAATAACTATTATCATATTCTATCTCCTTGACATCTTATAATTTAACTATTTAATTATCGTGTATCATATCTGTATAGTAAGCAATCTCTTTTCCTAACTTCTTAGCAAATTCTATTTCTAAATTGGTACTATTTCCAATATAATTATTTACATTTATAACTAATATAGCATCAGACAATTCGATTCTCTTAAAATGTGCTTCTTTCATTTTTATTAATTGTTCTTCATTTTTCACAATATCACCTGATACTGGATAGACTGGTGTTAAAATACAATATCCTTCTAATGCCATTTTTTCTGCTATTGTCATCATCTCTTTTTGAAACTTTAAACTCCCACATAATGTTATAATTTTCATTACAAAACCTCCCAATACTTATCAATTCCTATTTATTGTAGTATATCACAAAATTATTTATTTGTCTTGTTTTTTAAAAAATAAAAATAAAAGATATAACTTTTTATGTTATACCTTTTAAATCATCTACTTCAACAGCATTAATCAAATATCTTTTTCTATTTTAAATACTCATTAATTCCATTTACCATCCCCTGAACTATTTTATTTTGATAATTTTCTGAAGCAAGTAATTTATCTTCTTTTTCATTGCTCAAAAATCCCATTTCAATTATAGTTACAGGTACTTTACTCCAGTTAATTCCACTCATTGTATCAGTTCTTGTAACACCTCTATTTTTTGCTCCCGTAGTTTTACACACATTATCTAATATATTCTTTGATAATTTATAGCATTTTTCTGCTATATTTCCATTGTATTTATTTTTAGAAGTCTGGCATAATGTAGATACTCCGATTCACTTCTGAATTATCATAAGAATCTGCATGTATTCTTATAAAAGCATCTGCTTTTGCATTGTTTGCAATTTTTGCTCTTTGGCTGTTACTAATATTTATGTTATTTGTTTTTCTTGTCATTATTACATTATATCCTTCTTGTTTTAATTCTTTTTCTAATAATAATGCAACTTTAAGAGCTAGTTCAGATTCCTGTTGTTTTGTATAAATTCCTGTTGCACCAGTTGTAACTTTTGCTTTTGTTTCAGATGCACCTGGTCCTATAGGTTCTTTAGACGAATCACCTCTTGCCTGATGTCCTGGATCTATAACAATTGTCTTCTTTTTTTCTTTAACCTTTTTAACTTCATTTTCTTTGTTCTCTTTATTTTCTTTGTACTCTTTATTTTCTTTGTTGTCTTTGTTGTCTTTGTTTTCTAAGTTATTTTCATTTTGACTAACTTTTTCATTAATATCTTCTTTATTTGTATTTTTATCTGTAGTTTCATTTGATAATGCTTTATTAATATTAATATTTTCCTCTAACATTAAGTTATCATCACTAACATTTTTAGTTTCATCAACTTGTATCAATTTATTATTTTCATATTTATTAAATGCAAATGCTAAAATGACAAATACTAAAATAACAAAAATAATGAACAATATCTTTTTCATTGTTGTTCTCCTTTAAATCTATCCTCTCCAACTCTCATCACTTGGGTTATTTCTAAATTTTATTAATCTTTTAATATCTTCTTGTTTTATATATCCTTCATCAGCTGCAACTTCTACTAAAGTGTCAAAATTAGATAAGCTTACATTTTTTACATTTGCTTCTTGTAATCTGTCTTTGCTTTTTTGCATATTATATGTAAAAATACTTGCAATTCCAAGTACCTCTGCTCCTGCTTCTCTTAAAACATTTACTACGTCTATAACACTTCCACCTGTTGAAATTAAGTCTTCAATTACAACTACTTTTTGTCCTTTTTCTAGTTTTCCTTCTATTTGATTTTTTCTACCATGGTCTTTACTACTTCCTCTAACATAGCCCATAGGTATATTCATCCTATCTGCAGTAATTGCAGCATGTGGAATTCCAGCTGTGCTTGTTCCCATTAAAACTTCAACTTCTGGGTAATTTGCTTTTATAACTTGAGCTAGTCCCTCTTCAACCTCATCTCTTACTTTTGGAGCAGTAAGTGTTAATCTATTATCACAATATATTGGGCTTTTAATTCCACTTGCCCATGTAAATGGGTCATCTGGTTTTAAAAATACCGCTTCTATTTCTAATAATCCTTTTGCTATTTTTTTTGATAAATTTTCCATAATACTATCTCCTTCACTTTACTATTATTTATTATATGATTTAGTATATATTATTTTAGTAATGTGCGTAAGTGATCAAACGAGCATAGCGAGTGCGAACTGGAGCAACTTACATATAATTATTTTTTTAAATATGGAAGTTGCGACACACAAACATTAAATAAATAATATATACTAAATCTTTATTTGTTTATTAACAAAAATCCTCTACACATTTCCTATAAGCCTCAATCGGATTTTCTGCTTTTGTAATTGATCTTCCTACAACAATATAGTCCGAACCTAATTCTTTTGCTTTTGCTGGTGTTGTAATTCTTGATTGATCATCTTTTGAATCTGTGCTAAATCTTATTCCTGGAGTTATTGTTAAAAAATCTTTTCCACATCTATTTTTAACAGCTTGTACTTCAAGTGGTGAACACACAACTCCATCTAATCCTGCTTTTTTAGAATTTTCTGCATAATGCATAACTACATCTTCAATTTTTTCTTTTATAAGTAAATCATCTTCCATAGCTTTTTGACTTGTAGATGTAAGCTGTGTAACTGCAATTAAAAGTGGTCTTGTGCCATCTTCTTTTGTAAGTCCTCTTAATCCTGCTTCCATCATTTTTATTGTTCCTGATGCATGAACATTTGTCATATCTACATCTAAATTTGCAAGTGTTCTCATAGCTTTTTCTACTGTATTTGGTATATCGTGTAATTTTAAATCTAAAAATATTTTGTGTCCTCTTTTCTTTATTTCCCTTACTATTTCCGGACCTTCTGAATAGAATAATTCCATTCCTATTTTTAAATAAAGCTTTTCATTCTCAAATTTGTTTAAAAAATTTAAAGTTTCTTGTTTATCTTTAAAATCGCATGCAATTATAACTGCTTTTCCCATATAAAATCTCCTTTCTGCTTTATATTATAAACTCTTTTATCTATATAAGATCACTTCAAATATCTATAAAAAATATTTTTAATGCGCTTTTCCTATAATATCAGTTAATTTTTCTATTTTATATTTTCCCATGACTCTTGGTAAATCTTCAATTATCTCTTTACATGCATAAGGATTAACTAGATTTGCAGCACCAACTTCAACTGCTGTTGCTCCTGCAAGCATCATTTCTATTACATCTTCTGCTTTCTCAATTCCCCCTACTCCTATAATCGGAATTTTTACTGCATCATAAACTTGATATACCATTCTTAAGGCTACCGGAAAAATTGCAGGTCCTGAGAAACCTCCCATTTTATTTGCTATTACAGGTTTCCCAGTTTTTAGATTAATTCTCATTCCAAGTAAAGTGTTAATTAAAACAATTCCGTCTGCTCCTCCATCTTCACAAGCTTTTGCAATTTCTACTATATTTGTTACATTAGGGGTTAGTTTAACATATAAAGGTTTTGTAGTTACTTTTTTTACGGCTTCTGTTACTTCTTTTGCCGCTTCTGGAGAAGTTCCAAATGCCATTCCTCCATGATTAACATTTGGACAACTAATGTTTAATTCTATTATTTCGATTTGCTCTTCTTTGTCTATTTTTTCACAATTATATACATATTCTTTTATAGAAAAACCACTAATATTTGCAATTAAAGGCTTTTTAAATACTTTTCTTATTTTTGGTAATTCTTCTGAAATGACTTTATCTATACCTGGATTTTGAAGCCCTATAGAATTTATGAGTCCTCTTTCACATTCTGCAATACGTGGCAAATTATTCCCATATCTTTCATCTTTTGTAGTTCCTTTTAGTGAGATAGAACCTAAACAATTAATATCATAAAAATCTGCGAATTCATATCCAAATCCAAATGTTCCACTAGCAGGAATAACAGGGTTATCAAGCTTTACCCCACTTAAATTAACAGATAAATCTTTTACCATATTATTTCCTCCTTTCTAAACACTGGACCTTCTTTGCAAACTCTTTTTGTTCCATTCTTTGTTTTTATAGAACATCCCATACATGCTCCAAATCCACATCCCATTCTTTCTTCAAAACTTAGCTGTCCATCTGATTGTGCTTCATCATATACTGCTTTAAGCATTGGCATTGGTCCACATGCATAATAATATGTATAATCTTTTAGTTCTTTTATAATATTTGTAACAAATCCTTTTGTTCCATAGCTTCCATCAACTGTTGAAACATGTACTTCTACACCTAAGTCTTTAAATTCATTTTCATAAAATATTTCTTCTTTTGTATTAAAACCTAACACAACAATTGGCTTTTTTCCATCTTTTAATAATTCTTTACACAATCTATACATAGGTGGAACTCCTACTCCTCCAGCTATTAAAAGAGGAGTCTTTCCACTTAAATTATTATCAAATCCATTTCCAAGTCCTGTTAAAATATTTAGTTTTTCACCTATTTTCATTTTAGACATTTTTTCTGTACCTTTTCCGAATATCTTGTAAATAATTGTTAAAGTATTTTCATCATAATCTGAAATTGAAATAGGTCTTCTTAAAAAACATCCATCTATTTTTATATTTATAAATTGTCCTGGAAACTTTATGTACCCAGTATCTCCTTTTAAAATCATTCTATATACATCTTTTGTAATCATTTTATTTTCCAATATTTCATAAATGTCATTTTTGTACATAAATATATCACTCCTTAAATTAAATTCATAACTAACTAATCTATGTCTATCCTACATATCTTTATATACTTCTTTTCCTGCGCATAGAGTTAATTTACATTTTCCATATACATTATTTCCATCAAATGGTGTTGCTTTTCCCATTGATACAAATGTACTTGAATCTATGTTATAGTTTTCATTTAAATCATATACTGTTAAATCTGCTGTTTCTCCTACCTTTATTTCAGTTCCAATTCCAAATACCTTTCTTGCATTTGTGTTCATTAGTTTTATCAGTTCTTCTAAAGTAATAATATTTTTCTTAACTAAATTTGTATATAGAACAGGGAATGCGACCTCTAAGCCTACTACTCCCATAGCGCTTCCTTGCAAACCTTTTGATTTTTCTTCTTTAGAGTGTGGAGCATGATCTGTAATTATTAAATCAATTGTTCCATCTTTTATTCCTCTAATTAGTTCTTCTTGGTCCTCTTTTGATCTTATTGGTGGATTCATTTTGAATCTTCCATGCTCTTGTAAATCCATATCTGTTAATGTTAAATAATGTGGTCCTGTTTCACAAGTAATATTTACTCCTTCTTTTTTGGCTTGCCTTATAGCTTGTACACTTTCTTTTGTTGATACATGGCAAACATGATAGTGGCAACCTGTTTTTCTTGATAGCTCTATATCTCTTTTTATAGGTCCCCATTCACTTTCAGAACATATTCCTTTATGTCCATGAATTCTTGCATATTCTCCATCATGAATATATCCTCCATTTAATAAAGAATTATCTTCACAATGTGCCACTATCATTTTGTTTAATTTTTTAGCCTCCTCCATTGCTTTAAACATCATTTCTTCGCTTTGTACTCCATGTCCATCATCAGAAAATGCACATACATAGTCCTTCATTTCCTCAAAATCTGCAAGTTCTTCACCTTTTTCTCCTTTTGTTATTGAGCCATAAGGATAAACATTTATAACTGCATCCTTTTTTATTGCATCTAATTCTAATTGTAAATTTTCCATACAATCAGGTACAGGATTTAAATTTGGCATTGCACAAATACTTGTATATCCACCTTTTGCTCCCGCCATACTTCCTGTTTTTATAGTCTCCTTATAAACAAAACCAGGTTCTCTTAAATGTGTATGAACATCTACTAAACCTGGTAATAAATACATATTTTTTAAATCATAAACTACATCGAATCCAATAGACTCAATGCTCTCTTCTATTTTTGTAATTTTTTCATCTTGTACTTCAACATCTGCTTTTTGAAAATTCCCATTAAAAAATACTATTGCATTTTTAAATAATAATTTCATAATATACCTCCTAATTAAAAATCTCTTAGGGAATTGGTCATTCCCATTGATAAGAATTATATTATTAAATTACTTTTTTGTCAACAGTATTTTATTATTATTTTGTTATCTAAAACAACAGTTAAATCCATTTTCTCTCCTACTTTTCCACAATTTTATCACAAATTGTGGAAAAGTAAAGAGATTTTTAACTCAATCTCATTCTTTTACTCTTAATTCAATATATCTAAATAATTTTCCATTACTTTTCTTACATCTAGATATTGTTCTATAATAAAATTACATCCTGGTTTCATCTGTGCAAAATCATCATTTAACTCTATATGTAACGCATACCTTTCTTCTCCAGGAAAAATTAATGCACTATATATTTCTTCTTCACCACTATTCTGTTTATTTCCTAGAAGAAAAGTATATGCGATTTGCTTGTAATTTGTTGTTAAATCTTTTTCTTGGTATTGATAATATTTAGAATCAAATACATAAATTATCTTTTTTTCTTTACCATAATGATCAGGTTCTAGGTATCTTAATTTATTATTATCTACATCCTCATATGTTGATTTTCCTATACAAAATGTTTCTTTCGAAAAAAGATTCTTATTTATCTTATTCTCAGAAAATACTAATTTTTTATTTTTTTTATCAACTTCAACAAAATAATCATTCAAGTATTTTTCAACCATTTTTTCCCATACATATTTAAAATAATTTATTTTAAAATGTATATTTCCACCGCTACTTTTCTCATCAAACTTTTCAAAAAAATCAATCAAAGAATTAACTAGCTTTTTTTGATGATCTTTAAAAACCGAATTTTTACATTGTCTCAATTGTTTTATCGTATAATCTTTATTTGCTATAAAATCTAGTTTATATCCTGAAACATGTATTGGATTAAGATTTATAAAATATGAAAAATTTCTTATTGTATAATTAATTACATAAGTCATACATTCTCCGATAAAATCTTTTTTAAAACTATTCTTTTTAGTATATATTGGTAAAAACATCATATTATTGTTTGAAATTAATACATTGGATCTACGAATGGTATCTTTCCATGAAATTTTACCATTACTATTAGGTTTTATTACTTTTTCTTCATCTTTATATACTCCATATTTTTTATAGTAATCATAAATACTATAAAAATCTTCAAAAGGATAATCTGACTCAAAATTTTTCTTATATCCTATATATTTATATGCCTCATTATCCTTTCTATGTTCTGAAGCATATTTAGAAATAACATTAAATAATAATGTCACGTCTTCCTTTTTTAATTCTTTTTTATCATTGAAAAAATACTTTGGAAATACTGTTAAAATTTTATCTTTTTGAATAATAAATCCAACAAAGTCATAAACTTCCTTTTCGTTTTTTTTATCATATCTTTTATCACTATTTTTTAATTCTATATCATAATGTATTTCTCCACCATCTTTTCCATAAATAAAAGTCAATTTCTACACCTCCATTATTGTGCAGAATTTTCATCTAAAAAATTCAAAGATTTTAAAAAAGAATCACTAAATATCTTTTCATTTTTTTTATACTTATCATACAAATTAGAAAAATTAATTACACTATCATCAAATAGTCTTATTTCTTCAATGTATGATACTTCATGTATGTCTGTCCACAAATAATGCAATAATTTATTTTTTATTTTTTCTGTATTGCCCTTTATATTGTCTTTTTCAAATTCTATAAAAAATTGTCCTATTTGTTTGTCTTCGCCTAATCCTAATAAATCTGAAGATGATATAAAAACATTTAATTTTTGATAAAATTCCCACCACTTAATTGCTTTTTGTTTTAATTCTCCATTTTCATTTACTGTCAAATAAATTATTTCATTATTTAACTCTTCGTTTGTCTTTTTATCATGTTTTGGTTCTGTACTTATATATTCCCATTCAAATCTTCTTTTAAAAGCTGTATCCATAACAAAAACATTTTGATCTGAAGTATTTACTGTTCCTAAAATAAACAAATTTGATGGCAAATAGATCCTATCTTCTTCTATATATCCTTTTTCTATTTGAGAAGCAATCAGATTATTGTTTACGTAATAATTACTCTTCCCTTTTATTTCTTCATCTTTGCTTCTATCTAATAATTGAAATATATCTCCAAAAATTGCAGCGCAATTTCCTCTAGACATTTCTTCAATCACTAAATAAACTTCCTCTGATGGATTTTCGTAAGCTCTTTTTATTGCTTTTGTAAAAGGTCCTTTATTAAAATCATAAGTAATTTCTTTCTCTCCATCTATTTCTTTTACTACAGGTATAAGTTGTCCAACAAAATCATTATATGTATATTCTGGGTGAAAAGTTATTCTTATAATATTATCTTTTTGTATTTTTTTATTTTTTAAAAATCTTTTTATTTCATAGCTTTTTCCTGTTCCAGGAACTCCATAATAAATTTTGTTGTAGCCACCTTTTACTCTATCTTTTTCATTTACTATTTCTGTTTTTTTTTTACTATATAATCCTACATAATCACTTAGTCTTATACCTTTATCAACCTCAGCACGATATGAATCAGGAATTTCAGCTATTTTTACAATTTCTGTTACAGAATATTTTTTTTCTAAAATTAAACTACCATATTTTATTCCAAATAAATGAATTCCTCTTGCTTTTCCATATTCTTCATTATTATAAAAATCTTTCAATTCATTTCCTAATTCTTCTATAGTGTAATCTTTATTGTTTATTTCTATCTCTTTTTCATTATTATATGAAATTACAACATGTCTATCATCTGGTTTAAATAATTCTATATATACTTTATATCTCTCATCATCTTTTCTTATAACTTCTACAGAATATTTTTCACTGTTTATTTTATTAATAATAATAATGTCATCAATTTGTATTCCGCCCTCTGCTTCAAGTAATTTCTTAAACTTACCTCCTAAACGCGGATCCGTAGACAAGTTAATTGTAACTATTCCCTCCTCTGAAGATTTAACTCCTCTCATATTAACACTTGGTAATGACTCAAAATATTTCTTTACAATGTCTTGTGTTATACTTACTTCATGATCTGTGTCATGTTTATATACTTTTCTAAGATATAATTCCATTTTTTATTCCTCCTATTTTTTTAAAAAAATTATTTTTTAGTTATATTTTTTAACACCTCCTCACTCCATTGTTCAGCAATAGCTTTTGCAAATCCAGGAAATGTCTTACTACGCATAGTTCTTCTTTCTTCTGGAGTCTTGGATTGTGTTAATGCATCTGAATACCATTTAGGCAATCTTTTTCCGCTACTTAATTCAACAAAATCTCCTTTATCAACCACATTTGTAGGTTCCAATGGTGAAAGATTTTTAAGCCACAAACATGTTGATTTTGAAGCAGAATCTCCAAAAAAATATGGTTGAACAACTTGATCAGGCTTTCTAAATCTTTTACTCATAATTCCTATTGGATTTTCAACTGCTATATGTTCTATATCTGATGTTACTAATTTCATAAAAAAATCTGCACCTTCTTCTCTGTCTTTTGCTCTATTTGGAAATTTAGGGTGTGGTCTTCTTTGCTCAATTGGTAAATCTTTATCATCTGGATGATAAAACCATCTTGCTCCGCTTACAGCTAAATATGTACAAGGTGGATGTGCTATCATCAAATCCCAATTTCCATCAATCTTCACTTCTTCCCCTGTTTGCAAAATTCCTCCCTTATTTTTTATAACTTCTAAAACATCTTGTTTAAAATGCCATTCTGGGTGTCCTCCACTACATTCTAATATATCGCAACTATATGCATTATGTCCAAGTTTTCTAAATTCTGTGCAAACTCTTTGGCTTTCTTCACAAGCTACTAATACATTTAAAACTTTCTTTTGATCATTTATATTTTGTACTTTTTCATTTTTATTTTTCATTTTTTTCAGTCCTTTATTTCTTATCTTCAAACACATTTATTATTGCTTGTGCTATATTTTTAGCAAACAATACAGGCACAGCATTTCCTATCATTTTGTATTTGTATGCATTTGAACCTATAAATTCAAAATCCATTGGGAATGTTTGCAATAATGCCGCTTCTCTTACTGTAATAGATCTTAACTGTTTTTCATCTGGATGAATAAACATTAGCCCATCCTTATACAAATGAGAAACAATTGTTGGAGAAGGTTTATCCCATTCTAAATTTCTATACTTATTGTGATTTGATTCTTTTCCTGTAACTTTTTTATAAAATTCTAACTTTTCTTGATTATCATAATTATTCATTTTTTTTGTAAGCCACTCTTTAAAAACGGCTATATCTCTCTTATTGTGATACCTTGCTTCATGGTCTAATATCTTTTCATTTCCTATAAGTTTATGTGAAATATTTGTATTTCCTTTCTTATATGAATTATTTAAAGGTTTAAATTTTGGCATGCTACCAATTGCATCTCTTACTGTTTTTATTGGTTCATTAGATTTCAATTTAATTAATGCATTATAAAAATCTTCTACACTTTTATTATAATCATTTCTCACACCAAAAATTATAACTCTATGTCTATCTTGTGGTACCTGATAATCTGCTGAAGAAAAAATTGCATTTTTTAGTTCTTGAGGTTTTCTTATAGTGTAACCAATATTATAAAAAGCCTCATATATTCTGTCTATTACTAATTTATCTCCTGGTTTTGCACTTAACATACCAGGAACATTTTCAAACACAAAAACTTTAGGTTTGTAATGATCTACAACTTTAACAAAACTTTCAAAAAGATAATTTCTATAATCTTCTTTCATAGAGTTTGGGTCCTGTGCCCTACCTGCAAGAGAATATGCTTGACATGGCGGTCCTCCAATTATCACATCTACCTCTTTATCTTTAACCAAATAATCAATTCCATTTTTTACTATTACTTCACTATTGTCTTTTTCATAATCTTTTTTAGTTTCTTCTGTCCAACTTCCATTAAATAATTCATCAGTTTTTTGAATATCAAATCTAATTACAGATTTTTTTGCCTTTTCTTCATTATAATTCCATCTTTTTATCAAATTATTTCTTAAAGTTTGAACCATTGGTATTTCCCATTCCACATGTGCCAAAAAATCAAATTTATCAGTTTGTAAAAATCCTTCTGTTAGTCCACCTGCACCACTAAAAAGATCTATTACTGTATATATTTTTTTCATTATATTCCCTATCTTTCATTTTTATATAAAACTATATTATAATTTATATCATACTTTCTTTTTTTTGGAAAGCATTTTTGAAAAAAAATTGCTTTAACTTATCACCATATAAGCTAAAGCCACTAAAAAAGCATAATTTCGACTAATAATTATATATCCCCTAAAACCCAATCAACCTTTTTTTCTTACCATGTCCTACATTCATGCTTTCCAAAGCAGAAACAATATCTTTAGAAGTTATAGTATTTATGTTTTTACTATCAGTATTTGCAATTCTTGTAGATTGTTCAAATTTTGTTTTTTCAAAAACATTTCTAACATATCTTCCATTTCCAAAATCTTCTTGCATTCTTGCTTTTTCAAAATTTTTAAGCAAAACTTCCTCGCAATTAGAAGCAAGTTTATATTTTTCCTTTTTGCATAATCCCATAAAAATTTGCATTAATTCATTTACACTATAATCTGGAAAATCTATTGTAAATTGTATTCTACTTTCAAATCCTGGATTTAATTTTATAAGTTCTTTCATCTCATTTGTGTATCCTGCTAATATAATACAAATTTCTTCTCTATGGTCTTCCATTTCTTTTATAAGTGTTGCAATTGCTTCATCTTCGAAACTTCCTCTTGTGCTAGAAACCAAACTATATGCTTCGTCTATAAACAAAACTCCTCCAATTGCTTTTTCAACAGTATCATGTACTTTTTGCGCTGTCCATCCAACATATTTTGCAACTAGGTCTCTACCATGTATCTCAACAAATTCTCCATTTCCTGGTAATATGTTTTCCTCATCAAATAATTTCCCAATTACTCTGGCTACACTTGTTTTTCCTGTTCCAGGATTTCCATTAAAACACATGTGAAGTGTAGGCATTTTACCGCGTTCTTTATTTAATTTTACATAGTTTAATATTTTTTGAACTTCTTCTTTTATCCCATTAAGTCCTATCAACTTGTCTAATTCTTCTTTTGCAGTTGTTTTTTGTTTTTCTTTTCTAAATTTTTTTCTCTTAGATACATTTGAATTCATTTTTCCACTTTTCTTTTTTAGCATATCATTACTAACCATTTTTATATCTTTACTTTTGCATTCTATAATTAGTTGCATTACTTGATTTTTTATTTTCCAAAAAGGTTGATCTGAAAATTCTTTTATATCTTGCCTTTTATATTTTAAATTGTTTTTATCAAAAGTATTTCTGCAATACATTATCTTGTCTTCTAATGATATTTTTTCTATAGTCATTCTCCAGCTAGCCAAAAATCCTAATTCTGCATCTGTTTCTCCTTCACACCAATTTGTATCTTCAAAAACAAAAACTTTATCATTATATATTTTCATTATTCTTTCTATTGCTTCTAAATTATCTATATAATTAATTCTTAATTTTCTGTCATTTATAACTATTATTCCATCTTCTACAACAGCAATCTTTTCAAAAGGTGAATCATTTCTATTATTTACTAATTTATCCAAATAACAAATTCTATCATTTGGAATAATATTATATTTGTAAAAAATTTTACCAGCTACTTTTAGAAGTCCATCTAACAAATTGTACGAAGAATCATCTCTTACAATTATATTAAAATTACCAAAATCCACTTCTCCTTTATTTTTTAACTTTTTGTAAATTATCATATTTTTAAGTACTTCTTTATTTTGCACAACTCCACACAAATTGTCTAGCTCATCTATTATTCTTTCATCTTCTGCATTTAATTCATACTCTTTTAACATAAAAATACCTCCTTAATTACTACATTTAAATTATATAGTAAATTGAGGAGGTTTACAACATTGTTGGTCACGTATTGTGCTGTTTCTTTTTATAATCTTTTATTTGTCTTACATTTTTTCAATATATTTGGACACCAATCTTAACTTCTGTTTTTATTGTTATTCCATAAATATTTTTATAATTATATATAGTTTGATCAAAATCATTAACTTCAATTATATTATTATTTTCACTTTTGTTTCCATATTTAATTTCTGTTTCTATTTTAACTGGAATAATAAATGTTGCTATAATCAATATTAAAATTACTATTATTACTATTTTTTTCTTTTTATTCATATATTTAGTTTATACCTTTCTCCCGCTTCTTTAATTATATCTTTTATATCTTTAACAAGGCTTGCAGGTTTTTTAACCGTTACTAAATCCAAATTTCTCATAGTCCAAAGTTTAAATCCAAGTGGATTTGCTTTAAGTTTCATTATAAAAGTATCTTCATTTAGTGGCTCTATTTCTACGTTTTTCCCGAACTTTTCCATAACTTCACCAAGTAAAAATTCATTACATTCTGCTTCAATTTCGACTTCATTTCCACTAAACACTTCTACAGAGCTATCTGCATAATGTTCTATGTCTTTTTCTGTCATTTTTATTTTGACTTTTTCATCTAATTCTGTTAAGTTCTTTATTCTATCTAATCTATAATGATAAAGCTCTGTATTTCCTTCTTTTATTCCAAGCATATAGAATTGTTGTTTATCATAAACCAAAGCATAAGGTGAAACTTTAGGGGTACTTACAATTTGCTTAATTATTTTATTTCCTACTATGCAATATTTCCAATATTCAAATTCAATTTTGTTTTTGTGAATAATGCTATTTGAAATATCTTCAATATTTTTTATTACTTCAATATTATTTGTTTTTCCTTTTGGAGAATAAATTCTATAATTTTTTATTTTTTCGTTTTCATATATAGTCTGCAAATTTTTGCACTTTTTTATTATTCCTTTTGCCATTCTTGGCTCAATAAAAGTTGAATAACTAAATGTATCAATTATTGCCCTAATTTCCCCAGGTTCGAAATCAGTCTCTGGATCATTTGTAATATAATACCCTATTTTATTATCATTATATGTACTTATATCATAACCAAATTTTTGTTGAAGCAGATTGATATTTCGTCTAATTGTTCTTGGGTCAATATCCATATCGTAGATTTCATTTATCTTCTTTCTTATATCTGTAATTGATAATTTATGATCTTCATCACTATATTTTTTTAATACATTTAATATGTATAAAATATTTCCATTTTTCTCATATAAATCCATATCTTCGTTTCCTTCCATTTTTCAGTATTGTTAGTATAAATATTAAAATTATAAAAGCATGTATAAGCAACCAAACGAACATTAGTGAGTGCGAAATGGAGCACTCTTCATAGTTAGTAGTTAGATTTACTCTCCTATAATCTCTTTAAATTTTTCCCAAATTTTAACCATTGCATAGGTATCCAATTTGCAATACTCTAATAGTCCATTTCTTATTTTTTGAGCTTCTTCCTTAGTTTTATTTTTCAAACTTAAAAATGTATCAGATGCTTCTATACCATTATGCACAACTGGTAGTTTATGATAATCAAGCTCTGGATCATCAGGATAAAGTGCTGGTAAAACTGCTTTAATGGAATATGAACCATTCATTTCTTTCATGTAATAATTTCTTCTTCTAAATGGTATCATAAAATCAACCATATTGCTGTTTATTCGTTCTAAATCCTCTATTAAATCAGGAAACATTTTTTCAAGTTCTCTGTTTCTTACAGGCTCAAAGCTATTATTGTATATAATAACACTTCCATTATCAGGTATATCTTTTATCATGCTTTCTGCAAAATGCCTTATAAAATCTCTATCATCTATCTCAGCTAAAAATTCTCTGTGTTCTATTTTTGCACCTTCTTCTTTAATTATGTGCAACGAATATTGAAAAGGAAGTTGCTGATAGCTCCAAGTTCCCTCATACTCAGGAATTGCAAGTTCAAATGTTTCAAAGTCTAAAAAATATAACGGATATTTTAAAGAAGCCATTAGCTCTTTTATAGCATCTTTATCAATTTTTGGCTCTAAATTGTTTAACTCAAAATTAATTTGCTCTAAAAACTTCTCATTTAATTTTTCGTTTTGCAAATCTTCAAAACTTATCTTTCCCTCTTCATATTTTTCAAATTTTTTTGTCCATTCCATTTTGAAAACGTCAAAAACATTTGGCTTTGGTAAATCTTTTATGCAGTATTCCCAATAATCACATACATACGGTTTTCTACAAGCCATCCCCAAATTTGGTTCTGGTTCATTTTCTTTTGTGTATGTATCCATATATTCATTTATGTTTTTTACATTTGCTTCAATTTCATCTAATTTTGACTTAGCAATATCTGTTATATCTTTTATTATAAATAGTTTATCAAGTTCTAGCTTATCATGAAAAACATATTTGTTATTTATATAAACTAAATATGCTTTTTTAATATTAAATCCTAATTTTGATAAAACATAATATTGATACGCTACATCATCTAAATTTATATCTTTTAAGCTTGCAGCACTTTTTACTTCATATATTTCTATTCCATCTTCAAAATTTTTTAAAATATCGACACTACAAAAATTATTTTCATACACAAATGATGCCTCTGTAATTATATTTGGCTTTTTTTGTAATAACTGCTTAGTTTTTTCTATCATTACATTTAAGTCTTTATTAAATTCTACATCTTCATATTTTCCAAATAATCCTTTTGCCAATTCCCCAACTGCTGCCCCGTTCTTAAAGACAGAGTCCCTAGCTTTTGAAACAGCTTCTTCAGGCTTATATTTTGACATCCATAATTTTTTGGTACACCCTAAAGCACTGCAATATTTTGATTTAGATAAATTCACATTATTCATATTTACAAATCACCTCTTTAAATATATAATTTAAATAAAATCTTGTAAAGATACTTGGTCATAAAATGTAATTTAAATTATATACTAAATTTTTAAAAATTTAAATATATATTTTAATTTTTATTACAATTCAAAAAATAATTTTAAGTGCGCATATAATATATATGTTTTTGCAAGTTATAACCAATAATAAACTTTCTAACTATTAGTAAGTTTATTATTATGTAAATTGTGATATACTATTAAAAAATAGTATTGGGAGGTAATTATGAACGCAGAAGTAAAATCTGAAATGGACAGAGCCTTTGGTTCTATATTAAAGCAATATAGAAATAAAATGGATTATACTCAAGCAGATATGGCAGAAAAATTAGGAATTTCTGAAAAATATGTTTCAAGAGTAGAAACAGGAATCGGTGGAATAAGTAAAGAAACTTTAGCAAAATACATAAATATTTTAGGAATCACTCCTAACTTATTTTACAAAGAATTTGTAACTAATCCAATAGTAAAAAAAGAAATCGAAGTTTCTGAAACACTTGCTGAACTTTCACCAGAAAAATTAGAAGTTGTCTTAGAAATGGCAAAAATGATAAAAGATTTAAAATAAATAAAAAATGTACGTATTAATTTAGTATAAATACGTACATTTTTATTTTATACAGAAAGACAAAATTTCCTGTACTAGCACGATTGCTTTGCAACCTGCAAATTTCAAAAATTCACTTTTCCTATTTTCTACCTAATGCTATCTCAATATCTTTTGTATATTTCCCCTTATTAACATTAAGCACAACTTTATCTCTAGGCTTTTTTGTATAAATATATTGCCTTAAATCATTAATTGTATTTAGATATTTATCATCTATTTTTATAATAATATCTCCTTCTTTTAAACCCTTTCCATCCGCTGGTCCACCTTTTACAATTTGTGCTATATAAATACCAGAAGAAAATCTATTTTTCAAATTTAAATATTTTGAAACTGATTCATCATACACAAAAAGTCCTAAATTAGCTTCTTCAAAGCTTCCATTTGTTGTAAAGCTATTAATTACTGGCTTTATTACATCAATTGGAATTGAAAAACCAATTCCTTCTGCAGATGTAATCTTTACAGAATTGACTCCAATTATTTCTCCTTTTGTATTTACCAAAGGTCCTCCACTATTGCCTGGATTTATTGTTGCATCTGTCTGTATTAAATCTGACATATACACATCTTCATCATTTTCTTGTAATTTAATAGTTCTATCTAAAGCACTTATTATTCCAGATGTTACTGTTCTTCTAAATTGATACCCTATAGGATTTCCTATTGCATATACAGTTTCTCCTACTCTAATTTTTTCAGAATTACCAATACTTGCTGAAATAAGGTTATTTGCTTTAATTTTAGTCAAAGATAAATCAAGCACAGAATCTGACCATACAACTGTTCCTGTATATGTATCTTTATCTTCAATAGTAACATAACAAGTGCTAAATTTTTCCCCAGTTACATGGCTATTACTTAAAATATATCCATCATTTGATACAATAATTCCTGTACCCAAACCTAGTTCAGTCTCTGTTGCCGTAGATAAAATAGAACCTCCTGCATTCGAAAGTTTTGATATTCCACAAACACTTTTCGAAACATTTTCAATCATATCTGCCGTAGAAACACTTTTTTCATGTATGTTTTCCACATTTTGTTCACTGATTGTGGGAACTCTAGTCTTTTCTGCAGAATAATTGTCTGTTATTTCAATATTTTGATACATTTTATATAGTCCGGTAAAAACAATTAAAATTGTTGCAGTAGTAAATATTGTTTTAAAAATTTGCCTTTTCTTTTTATTTTTCAACATTATCACCTCTCTTATTATACACAAAAAAAATTATTTTAGTCATAATGCTATAATAATGCAGATACAACTAACAATTGTGTCTGCATTTTGCCATGTCAAAATTTACATAATTCCCCTAAAATACCAAAAAGTATTGCAAAAATTCGTAAAAAGTTGTATAATATATAATGTATAAATAATAAAAGGGTGGGTTTTAAAAATGCAAGAGAAGAACTTTTTCCATTTAACAAATCCACAAAAGAGTATATGGGTAACAGAAGAGTATTATAAAGGGTCTGCAATAAATAACATTTGCGGAACAGCCTTAATAAAAGAAAAAGTAAATTTAAGATTGCTAGAAAAGGCAATACGTACTACATTACAAAATAATGATATTTTCAAAATAAAGTTTTCTATGCATGATAATGAAGTTATGCAATATGTGTCAGATTATGTTAATTCTGATATTATATATTTGCGCGCCAAAAATAATTTGGAATTACAAAAAACTTTAGATGAAATAGTAGCTATTCCATTTCATTTATTAGATTCATATCCATACAATTTTTATATAATAACTTTTCCAAATGGTAATGCTGCATTTTGTTTAAATATACATCATATTTTAGCAGATTCTTGGACATTAGGATTTTTGTCTAGACAGGTTATAAAAACATATTGTGCGTATTTACTTATTGATATTCCTTATGAATATCAAACTTATTCTTATATTAATTTTATACAAAGTGAAGAAAAATACAAACAATCTAAAAGATTTTTAAAAGATCAGCTATATTGGAATAAAGAATTCGAAACTATTCCAGATATTCCTTTTATACCTGGAAGTGTTAAAGATAGCAGTCAAATAGAAAATACAAGTGCTCAGAGGTCTACATTTAGATTGAATTCTAGTCTAGTTACTAAAATTAAATCTTATTGTAGCACCAACAATATTTCTTTGTTTAATTTTTTTATGGCTATATATAGCATTTATATACAAAATATAACAAACTTAAATGACTTTGTAATTGGTACCCCTATTTTAAATAGAACCAACAATAAAGAAAAAAATACAGCAGGTATGTTTATAAATATGGCACCATTTAGAGTTAATTTTTCTGGTATTACAACTTTTAAAGATTTTATAAAATACATATCATCAAAATCTGTTTCAATGCTAAAACACCAAAAATACTCTTACCAGAGTTTAATTGAAGATTTAAGAAAAGTTCATGGAAACATACCACCTTTATACAATACAGTATTTTCTTACCAAATTACAAATACACAATCAAAAGAAATATTTGTAAAAAATGAAACATCATGGACATTTAATAAAAATTCAGCAGAAAATCTAACATTTCAAATATATAACCTTGATAATAAAGATTTTTTAGATTTATGCTATGATTACAAAACCTCTATATATACAAGTGATGATATTCGAAATATAAATAAAAGAATTATATCTCTAATCAATCAAGTAATATCTACTACAAATATTGATTTAAAAGATTTAGATATACTTTCTTCTAAAGAAAAAAGACTAATACTTAATAAATTTAATAACACCAAAGCTATATATGATAAATCAACAACATTAATAGATTTATTTGAAAAAATAGCAAAAAGAAATCCTAATAATATTGCTATAATACATAACTCTACAGAGTACTCTTACGCAACAATAAACAATATGGCCAATATAATTGCTGATAAAATTGGTGATATAAAAGGCAAAAAAATAGCTGTTCTTTGTGAAAAATCTGCTTTAACTGTAGCAAGTTTTTTAGGTATTATGAAATCAGGAAATTGCTATATCCCAATCGATATGGAATATCCTAAAGAGCGTATAAAATATATTTTAGAAAATAGTGAAGCATCTATACTTATTTCAAATAGTGAAAATAATATTACAAAAGATTTCAAAAATAAAATTATATTAGATAAGTTAGACTATTCACAAAAAATTACATATAAAAACAAAGCAAAACCTGCAAACTATGCGTACATAATATATACTTCTGGAACAACAGGTAATCCAAAAGGAGTTTTAATAAAACATAAAAACATAATAAATACTCTACTATGGAGAAAAAATTTATATAAGTTTAACAAAAACACTAGTGTTTTCCAAATACCTTCATTCTCATTCGATAGCTCTGTAGAAGATATTTTTACACCACTAATTTCTGGTGGAAAATTAATTCTTCCATCTACACAAAAAATCGATATAAACAAAATGTGTGAAGATATTAAAAAATACAATGTAAACAATTTTCTTGTAGTCCCAAGCTTATATAAAATTCTTTTAAAAGAAAAATATGAATATTTAAAAAACATGAAAATTGTTACAATTGCAGGTGAAGATTTTAATACCTTACTTGTAAAAGAGCATTTTGAAAAACTTCCAAATGTAAGGTTAATTAATGAATATGGGCCTACAGAAAATAGTGTATGTTCTACTTACTATGAATTAAAACCAAATAATAAAGATATTTATATAGGAAAACCTATTAGCAATTGTAAATGCTACTGCTTAAATGATAATTTAAAGCCTTATCCTGTAGGAGTTCCTGGTGAACTTTATGTTTCTGGTCCAGGAGTTTCAGAAGGATACTTAAATAAACCTGAAATAACTGAAGAAAGGTTTATTGATAATCCATTTGGTGGTAAATTTAAACTATATAAAACTGGAGATCTTGTAGAATATAATTCAGATGGTAACATAAAGTTTATTGGTAGAAATGATAATCAAATAAAACTTCACGGATTTAGAATTGAATTAAAAGAAATTGAACAAGTAATATTAAAGAACTCAAATATTTTAGATGTATTAGTAACAAAAAAAATAGATTCAAATAATAAACCTATTTTAGTTGCTTATATTATTACATCTAAGAAAAATTATGACACAAATATTTTGCGTAAAGATTTACAAGAAGTCTTACCACAATATATGGTTCCTCAAATTGTAAAAATTGAAAAATTTCCACTTACTCCAAATGGAAAAATAGATGTAAAATCTTTGCCTTTACCAAAGGTTATTTGTTCAAATAATATGCAGCCTACTTCTTCGTTAGAGAAAAAAATGTTAAACATATTTAAAGATATTTTAAATAACTCAAAATTAGAAGTATCAGATAATTTCTTTGACTTTGGCGGAGCCGATTCTTTAGATATACTTTCGGTAAATTCTAGATTTTTTACACAGGGAATAATACTAAATACTCAAGACTTTTATAAATATCCATCTGTTAGAGAACTAGCTTCATACTATTTAAACCAAAAAAAGGATATCTCTGATGTAGAAGAAGAAATTATAAAACCTAGAAAAACTATTTTCCCTGTAGATATAAATGTAAAAGATTTACATTTTTCATATCAAAATATATTACTTACAGGAAGCACTGGATTTCTTGGAGTTCATATATTAGATTACATTATTAAACATACCAAAAGTAACATATATTGTATTGTTAGAAAAACTCGAAACACAGCATCTGAAAAAAGATTAGAAAATATTCTTACATATTATTTCTCAAAAGATTACTATAAAAGCAATAAAAACAGAATCATTGTAATTGAAGGAGATTTATCAAAAGACAAATTTGGTTTATCAGAAAAGAAATATACATTTTTACAAAATACTATAGATTGCATTATTAATACAGCTTCTAACACAAAACATTATGGTAGTTTATATACTTTTAAAAAAGCAAATATAGATTCTGTAGAAAATCTAATAAAATTTGCTAAACCTGTAAAAATTCTTTTAAACCATATATCTACTACAACAGTTAGTGGTAATTATTTAGTAAATAATGATTTAAGCTATAAATATACGGAAAATGACCTTTACATTGGTCAAGATTATAAATCTAATGTATATGTTTACTCAAAATTCGAAGCAGAACGACTTATTATAGAAGAAGAAAAAAATGGTTTAATAGCAAATATATTTAGATTAGGTAATCTTATGGCAAGATATTCAGATGGTTGTTTTCAAAAAAACAAACTAGATAATGCCTATTATACAAGATTAATTGCATTAACTAAATTTGGTTACTTACCAAACAACTTAAAAAATGAAAAACTAGAATTTACCCCAATAGATGATGCATCTAAAGCAATTGTAAAATTACTTGAAATACCAAACTTAAAAAATAATATCTTTCATATATTTTCAGATAAATTAATTACAATAGATGTTTTACTAAAAGTTATCCAAAACTATGGATATGAATGCAAATTTATAGATTATAACAAATTTATCGACAAATTCTATTTACAAAAGAATGAAAAAATACTAAAATATATTATATCAGACTTAAATTCTACAAAAAAATTTGATTATTCATCAAATATAATTATTGATCAGACTTTAACGAATGAGTTTCTTAAACTTGTATCATTTGAATGGTCAGAAATTGATTATAATTATTTAAAAAGATTTTTTGATAAAACAAATTTTAAAAAAGATGTAGATTTATAAGGAGGTTCTAATGATGAAAAAAGAAAAAAAACACGAGTTCAAAATTACAATAAAATCTAAAATAATACTCATATATGCAATTGCAATTGCAATTGCATGTATGATCTTTTATGTAATAATTCCATATTTATTAAATTATTCTCCAGATACAATAAATACAGAATTTGACAAACAAGTATCTGGTGGTTTGTATTATTATCAACAAATTTTACTAGCCTCAATATTAATAGTTTTTGTTGTATCACTTATTTTATTTATTATTTTAAGAGATATAGATAACTATCCTTTATATATGAAAAACAAAAAAGAAAATAAAGAAAAAATTGACTCTATAAAAAAAATATGTTTAGATTTACCAAGCAAATTACAAATAATATTTATTGTTTTTCCTTTAATTTTATCAATTGCAGTATTATTTTTACAAACTTCATATCTGACAACATCAGACTTTAAATTAATGCTTTTAATATTTATACTTTCTACAATAACTATTTCTATATCTAATACTTTTACTAAAAAAATACTTTCAAAAATATTAATAGATTTAGAAAACACATCATTTTTAAATATAAAGCAAACTAGCATTTCGAAAAAACTGTTGTTTCAGATACTACCAATTGCTGCAGTTTGTATAGTTTTTACATACTTATTCGTATCTGCATCAGATCAAAAAGAAAATGCTGTTTTATTATCAAACTTATATAAAAATAGATTTAAATTAGTTACAGAAAATAATAGTATAAATGACATAAATGATATAATAACTCTTTCTAAAAATATTGAATTAAATTCCGAAGATGATATACTATTTGTTACAGATGCTTCCTTTGATTTCAAATATCAATCTGGCGAATTAAGTGACTTCTTCAAAAAATATACTAAAGAATTATCTAAAAATAATAATCTAATGATTTATGATTATTATGGAACATCAGGTCAAGGCATACTATTTCCTATAACTACAGAATCTGGAGAAAAATATTATATAGGTGCATCATATACAGTTTACTCTAATGAATCTGTTACATCAATTGTTTCTTTGCTTATAGGATTAGGATTAATCTGTAGTATTATATTATATGCCTTTGCAAGTGATCTTTCAAAAAATCTTAAAGAAGTAAATAGTTCATTAGAAATAATTTCAAAAGACAGCAATAATCTTTCTAATAAAAAATTATATATAACATCTGTCGATGAAATTGGTGATCTTATTGTTACCTACAATAAAATTCAAGAATTAACAATGAAACATCTTAATCAAATACATGATAATCAAAATTTACTTATAGAAAGAGAACGTCTAGCATCTCTAGGTCAATTAATTGGTGGTATTGCTCACAATCTAAAAACTCCTATAATGTCAATATCAGGGGCATCTGAAGGAATTAAAGACTTAGTAAATGAATTTGATGCATCTATTGGAAATCCAGTTGTAACTAATGATGATTTCCATGATATTGCAAAAGATATGAAAGAATGGCTTGACAAAATAAATTCATACACTGAATATATGTCTGATATTCTTACCGCTGTTAAGGGACAAGCTGTAGCTTTATCAGAACAAAAAGACATAGATTTTACTCTTAGTGAGCTATTTAAGCGAGTAGATATATTAATGAAACATGAATTAAAACAAGCCGTAGTTTATCTTAATATGCGTATGAAAATTGATGAAAACACTATAATTAATGGAGATGTTAATACACTTGTTCAAGTTATTAATAATATGATTTCAAATTCTATTCAAGCATATGATGGTAAACCTGAACAAACTATAGATTTAACTGCATGGAAAAATGATAACAATGAAATAGTAATCTCAGTTAAAGATTATGGTCCTGGTCTACCTGAAAAAGTAAAACATAAATTATTTAAAGAAATGATTACTACAAAAGGAAAAAATGGTACTGGTCTTGGACTTTATATGTCTTATTCTACAATACGTGCACACTTCAATGGTGATATAACTGTTGAAACAGAAGACGGAAAAGGTACAACATTTAATATAATTTTACCGTAAATACTATAAATATATGAGTGTTTTTAATACTCATATATTTTTCTATAATTACAATTACTAGTTAATGATTTTAATAGTTACTAATCTCGTAAAATATTTTGTAAAAAAGTATTGATTTTTGTCAAATTTATTATTATAATGTTTTTGAATTAATAAGAAATATTGTAAAAAATATTTCTTTCATAGTGCTTTATGCAAATAAAGTGCCAGATTTGGAGGCAATATTATGAGAATTGGAAATATGCTAAAAGAACAAGAATCTCTTGAAAATACATCAAGCAACAACTCCTCATATAAAATACTTGCTGTAGATGACGAAATAGGAATTGTTGATTCTTTATCTATTTTTTTAAAGAGATCTGGATACACTTTTGCAGGAGAAACAGATCCAGTAAAAGCAATAGAAAGGCTAAAAAACGAGCATTTTGACTTATTACTTTTAGACTTTATTATGACACCATTACATGGAGACCAAGTTGTAGAAGAAATTCGTAAATTTAACAAAGAACTATACATCATCTTATTAACAGGTCATAAGGACTTAGCTCCACCATTAGAAACGATTAGAAGGCTTGATATACAAGGATATTGCGAAAAAAGTGATAAATTTGATCAACTACTTTTATTAATAGAATCAGGAATAAAGTCAGTTGCACAAATGCAAGAAATAAAACGAATAAATACCGAACTTTCAGAAACGTACGAAAAATTAGAACAAGCATATATGGAAAGTATTCAAACAGTTAGATATACTGTTGAAGCAAAAGATACATATACAAGAGGTCACTCAGATAGAGTCTCAGAATATTCTGTACTTATTGGTGAAAAATTAGGTCTTTCTGAAGAGGATATTAGAAGACTACGTATAGGTGGATTGTTCCATGATGTTGGAAAAATTGGGGTTCCAGATAGCATACTTCAAAAAGATGGAAAGCTTTCAGATGATGAATATTCAGAAATAAAAAATCATCCAACAATAGGGGCTCATATTTTATCAACAGCAACAATTTTTCAAGATATAATCCCAATTGTAAAACACCATCATGAAAGATATGATGGTAGAGGGTATCCAGGTATGCTTAAAGGTGAAGATATACCATATTTAGCAAGAATTGCAGCTGTTGCAGATAGTTTTGACGCTATGACATCAAGACGTGTATATAGAGATTCTTTACCATTAGATGTAGTAATAGAAGAAATTGAAAAAAATAAAGGAACACAATTTGATCCAAATATTGCAGATGCATTTTTAGATATTTTAAGAAATAATTATGAAAAGATAAAAGAAATACAAGAAAAATATGTAAATTAAAAGTTAATTTAAGGACGGAGTAAAAATTCACTCTGTCCCTTTTTATTTATTATACTATAAATATTAAAGGTAACAAAAGAGACGAATTAAAATGAGAATTCATTTTTTCTCCGTCCCAAAAATCCATTTAAACTTTCATAGAAAGCCCAACTTTATGTCTTTCGCTATCTATTTTAATCACTTTAACTTTTACAATATCTCCTACAGATACAACTTCTGATGGATTTTTAATATATTTTTCGCTCATTTCAGAAATATGTACTAAACCATCATATTTTACTCCAATATCCACAAAGCATCCAAAATCAATAACATTTCTAACTGTTCCAGTTAAAATCATACCCTCTTTTAAGTCTTCAAATTTTAAAACATCTTGTCTTAATATTGGCTTTGGCATTTCATCTCTAGGGTCTCTACCAGGCTTTGAAAGCTCTTCTATAATATCTGCTAATGTCATCTCCCCTATTTCAAGCTCTTGCGCCATTTCTTTGGCATTTACGCTTTTTAGGTGCTCCCTTAAAGAATTAACTTTTTCTTTATTTCTTAAATCTTCTTTTTTAAATCCAATTTTATCTAAAAGCTTTTCTGTTGCATCATAGCTTTCTGGATGAACAGCCGTAACTTCGAGAGGATTATCTCCATCTATTATTCTTAAAAATCCTGCACATTGTTCAAATGCTACTTTTCCAAGCTTTGGAACTTTTAGCAATTGTTTTCTGTTTTTTAGTTTTCCGTTTTCATCTCTATATTTTACAATATTTTTTGCAATTGATGAATTTATTCCAGAAACATAAGAAAGTAATGATGGTGTTGCTGTATTTACATCTACTCCAACCTTGTTAACCGCATCTTCTACAACTCCTGTAAGGCTTTCTGATAATCTTTTTTGGTTAACATCATGTTGATATTGTCCAACTCCAATAGCTTTTGGATCTATTTTTACAAGTTCTGCTAAAGGATCTTGAAGTCTTCTTGCAATTGATATTGCTCCTCTTATAGATACATTTATATCTGGATATTCTTCTGTTGCAAGTTTTGAAGCTGAATATACAGAAGCACCTGCTTCACTTACAATTACATATTGTACTTCTCTTCCCGCTTCTTTAATCATATCTGCAACAAACATCTCAGATTCACGTGAAGCAGTACCATTTCCAATTGCAATCATATCAATTTCATCTTTATTTATAAGCTTTAATAATTCATTTTTTGCACCTTCTGTATCATTTTGTGGCTCTGTTGGATAAACTGTAGTGTAATCTAAAACTTTTCCTGTTTCATCAATAACTGCAATTTTACATCCTGTTCTATACGCAGGGTCAAATCCCATAACAGTTTTTCCTTTAATCGGTGCACCTAAAAGAAGTTGTTTAGCATTTTTGCCAAATACTTTTATAGCTTTTTCTTCAGCTTTTTCTGTTAAATCTGAACGAATTTCTCTATCTATAGATGGCTCTATTAATCTTTTAAAGCTATCTAAAATTGTGTCTTTTAACATCTGAGTAAACTGAGTTTCGCCTTTAATTAAATCTTTTTCTATGTAATAAAGAATTTTTTCTTCTTTCTTCTCTAATTTAACTTTTAAAAACTCTTCTTTTTCTCCCCTATTTATAGCCAAGATTCTGTGACTTGGAATTCTACAAACTAATTCACTATAATCATAATACATTTCATAATTTGATTTTTCATCAGGTTTTGCTGCAGATGTAGTAAGCATACCTTCTCTGTAGCAAATCTTTTTAATTTTCTTTCTGTAATCTGCATTATCAGAAATATTTTCAGCAATAATATCTAAAGCTCCTTGAATTGCATCTTCTGCACTGTTTACTACTTTGTCTTTGTTCTTTCTATCTTCTTCTGACAAAGAATCTATATTTATGTATTGCTTAGCAATTTCTTGTATAGGAGTCGTCTCTTTTTGCTCTAAGATAATTTCTGCTAAAGGCTCTAATCCCTTAGCTTTAGCAACTGTAGCTCTTGTCTTTTTCTTTTGCTTATATGGTCTATAAATATCTTCCACATCAGCTAAAGTTTGAGCCACTGCAACTGCTTGTAAAATCTCATCTGTAAGTTTTCCTTGCTCCTCTATAGATTTTACCACCTCTTCTTTTCTTTGCTCTAAATTTCTTAAATAAGTAAGCCTCTCTCCTAAAACTCTTAATTGTTCATCAGAAAGCCCACCAGTTACTTCTTTCCTATATCTTGCAATAAAAGGAATAGTGTTTCCTTCATCTATTAATTTTACTGCATTTTCTACTTGTGTGTTTTTTACATTTAATTCTTCAGCGATTTTCGCAATTATTTTTTCCATACTTACCTCCATATTTTGAAACTTTTTTCTGAAAAGTCAAGTTAACGCCCGTTTTTTATTAATTTATAGTCAAAAAGAGGCGTTAACTCGTTAATTACTCAATTCCTAAATATTCATTATAGCTTATTTCTCTATCCACAACTTTTCCATCTTGTTTTAAATCTATAATTCTATTTGCAACTGTTTGTGTTAATTGATGATCATGTGATGTAAATATAATGTTTCCTTTAAATCTTTGCATTCCTTCATTTAGAGCTGTAATACTTTCCATATCTAAATGATTTGTTGGTTCATCAAATATTAAGAAATTTGCACCTGAAAGCATCATTTTAGATAATACACATCTTACCTTTTCTCCACCTGACATAACTTTTGCTTTTTTTAATGCTTCTTCTCCTGAAAATAGCATTCTTCCTAAAAAGCTTCTTACATAAGTTTCGTCAGGATCTTTTGAATATTTTCTAAGCCAATCTGTAATGCTTTCATCTGTTTCGAATAAATAGTTGTTGTCTTTTGGAAAATATGTAGAAGTAATTGTCATTCCCCATTTTATTTCTCCATTATCAGGCTCTAACTCTCCTGCAATTATTTGAAATAAAACTGTTTTTGCAATTTCGTTATCTGCTAAAAATGCAATTTTATCTCCTGATTTCACTGTAAATGATACATTATCTAATATCTTTTCTCCGTTTATAGTTTTTGAAATATTTTTAACTTCTAATATTTCTTTTCCTGGTTCTCTATCTGGTTTAAAATCTACATAAGGATATTTTCTGTTTGATGGTCTTATTTCTTCTAATTGAATTTTTTCCAATGTTTTTTTCCTTGATGTAGCTTGTTTTGATTTAGAAGCATTTGCACTAAATCTTGCAATAAATTCTTGCAATTCTTTAATCTTTTCTTCTTTCTTTTTATTTTGCTCTCTTGCTTGTTTTAGTGCTAATTGGCTTGATTCATACCAGAAATCATAATTTCCTGGATAAACTGTAATTTTTCCAAAATCTACATCTGCTATATATGTGCAAACTTTGTTTAAGAAATATCTATCGTGTGATACAACAATTACAGTGTTTTCATAATTAATTAAAAATTCTTGTAACCAATCTATAGCTTTTAAATCCAAGTCATTTGTAGGCTCATCTAATAGCAAAATATCTGGGTTTCCAAATAAACTTTGAGCAAGCAAAACTTTAACCTTTTCTTTAGCTTCAATTTCTTTCATTAATTTATAATGATTTTCAGGCGCTATTCCTAAGTCATTTAAAAGCATTGCTGCATCTGATTCTGCATTCCATCCATCAAGTTCTGCAAATCTTTCTTCTAGTTTTGCAGCTTTCATTCCATCTTCTTCTGAAAAATCAGGCTTTGAATAAATTGCGTCCTTTTCTTTCATAATATCATATAATTCTTTATTTCCCATTATAACTGTATCTATTACAGAAAATTCTTCAAAAGCGAAGTGATCTTGCTTTAATACAGAGATTCTTTCTGTTTTGTCTTTAGAAACATCTCCTTTGCTTGGCTCTATTTCGCCTGAAAGTACTTTTAAAAATGTTGACTTTCCTGCACCATTTGCACCTATTATTCCATAACAATTTCCTTTGTTAAAATTAATATTTACATCTTCAAACAATACTCTTTTTCCAAATCGTATTGTTACTCCATTTGCACTTAACATTTATTTTCTCCTAATCTTATATTCAATTACATACTATTTTTTCTCATCTTGAAAGTATTTATCTATAATCTTTAATTTTTCATAAGAAAAAAACTTTAACAACTCTGGATTTTTTTTCAATTTTGCCATAAATTCTTTTCTTTTAAATTCTAAATTATTACTATTTAATTGGACTTTTTTTATAAAAGATCCATTATTTTTTTTATAATTTCCTGAATCATCATAATTCATATATGCTCCTAATAAAAATATCTATTTTATATTATTAAAATCCTTATACGCTAAATCTTAACCTTTTAATTTTTCTTTTTGTTTTAGTGCTTCTGCTTTTAAGATGCTAGTAAGTTTTTTCCTTAAGTGTAATTTACCTACACCACAATATAGTTCTTTAAGTTCACTTGGTAGCTTTCTTATAATTACGTCTAAATCTGAGAAATCTATTGGCTTTCCACTAGGATTTTGTTTACTAGTTTCTATTGTATCTTTACAGAAGAAGAAATCTTTATTCGAATTACCATTATATTGAGCTACAAAACCTGGTGCATAAAACTCAATCAACTCATCTTTTTTTCCTTGTTGATTTGCGGTATTATAATAGCAACAGAAAGGCTGTTCTGCAAATTTTGATTGTTCTGAAATTTCTTTATATACATATAAATGATCTATTCCACCATCTTTGCTTCTACTAATGTATACATACAACAAACTATCTGATTTATCTCCCAATTTATAAACCTCTGTTCCCATCTCTTCCGGCATAGTACTTCTTATTTGTTCTAAATCTTTTCCTTTAACTTGGTTTGCTTCCGTACATTCTACTAATAGTGAGTCAAACCATTCTTTATACTTTTCAAATCCAACTTTTCCCATAAATATCCTCCTCATTTTTTTAGTATAGCACAAAAGTGCTCATTTTGCAATATTTTTTTATCAATTAAGTGTCTTATTATTGAAAATCTTAAAAATGTTTCTGTGCAATAAATAAAGCTACTATCTCTGCAAATTTGCAAAAACAATAGCTCTTTTTTATAAAAGTATTTCCGTATAATAGTCAAATTCCCCTAAAGTCTTTTAATTAATCCTCAAACAATAATTTTATTCCCCATAATCCTGAAATTCCAACTAGTGCATAAACTATTCTTGAGATTACGCTCATTTGTCCAAAAATTGCAGCTACTAAATCAAATTTAAAAAATCCAATAAGTCCCCAATTTATTGCACCAATTATTATTAAAACTAATGCAATTTTATCTATAATTTTCATCTAAAAACACCTCCCTTTTATTTTGTCCTATATCTATTTCATATATATTCATATTTTTATATAATATGAAACCGGCAATTTCATATTTGTTCTTAATATAATTTTACCAAAAAAATTAATTTTATACAATTTGTTGAAATTTATCAAATTTTGTGATATTTTATATAATATGAAAACTAAATTTCCCTAAAGAAAAAATCGTTACATTTTGTTCTCTTAAATGCTATTGTTAATGTGTAACGAGTTATATATAATGTTTTCTATTTTATAAAAACGAAAGGGTGATAGAATTGAGTAATAAAGGAAAAAGATTTGTATTTAAACAAGGACGTGAATATACTATTAGAAGAATAGCTACAATTGTTATTTTGTTATTAATAGTATTTGCACTATTTAAAGTTTTAACCAAAAATAAAAATGAAAATATTGCAAAAAATGATACAAATTCAAATCAAGCCGAAAATATTTTTACTGCAAAAAATACTACAGATGATAACAAATCTGTACAAAATGAAGACATAACTTTTACATTAGCAACCACTGGAGATATTATGTGTCATAATACAAATTTTCAAGATGCATATAATTCATCTACAAAATCTTATGATTTTTCATATTATTTCACAGATATAAAGCAATATTTACAAGAAGCAGATATTACAGTTGGAAATCTCGAAACAACTCTTTCAGGCGCAAAAAGAGGTTATAGTGGATATCCGACTTTTAATACTCCTGAAATTTTAGCAAAAAATTTAAAAGATGCTGGATTTAATCTTGTTACTACTGCTAACAACCATTGTATGGATAAAGGTTATTCAGGAATAGAAAGTACAATTGACTTTTTGGATAAAGCAGATTTGGCACATACAGGAACTTTTAAATCTAAAAAAGATCAAGAAACAATTTTAATAAAAAATGTTAAAGGCGTAAATATTGCATTTTTGAGTTTTACTTATGGAACAAATGGAATTGCAATCCCAAAGGATAAATCTTATGCAGTAAATTTAATTGATAAGGATTTCATAAAATCTCAAATCGAACTTGCAAAAAAACAAAATCCAGATTTAATTTGTGTTAGCATGCATTGGGGAATTGAATATCAAACCAAAGCTAATAAGGAACAACAAAATTTAGCAGACTTTTTATTTAATAATGGTGTAGATGTAATACTTGGAAATCACTCACATGTTCCTCAACAAATGGAAAAAAGAACTATAAAGCTTGATGATGGTACTACAAAAGATGGATTTGTTATTTACTCTTTAGGAAATTTTATGGCAAATCAGAATAAACAATATACAAATGATTCTGCGATTTTAAAATTACAAATTACAAAACATAAAGACGATGGAAAAATTACAATTGATAAAGCTACATATACACCAACATATATGTTTAAAAATACTTCAAAATCAACTAAAAAATTTAAAATTTTAGATATTAACAGCGAGATTAAAAAATATGAATCTAAAGCTTCAGATGCTGTAAGTAAGTCTTTATATAACACCTTGGTTACAGAAAGAAAAAATATAAAAAGAATTATTGGAGATGAAATAAAATAATTTTTAAGGGTTGCTAAAATTTTGTTTTAGCAACCCTATTACTATAACTATCTTATACCACAATTTATAGCACAACTATAATTTATTTTATCCATTTATCTTTTTAATCTTAAATCATCTCCGATAAATTGATAAATATTATAATATCCTGCAATCCTTGAGCCAATTCTTTCTTCATAAATTTTAAAAATTTGTTCAATAGATAAATTTGTAGAAATTATAGTTTTAGTAGGCTTATTATTTAAATTTAAAATTCTTGTATTTAAAATTGTAAATAGTTCGCTAACTGTCATACTATTTATATTTTCTGTGCCTAAATCGTCAATTATTAATAAATCTACTGTTAACACATTTTTATAAAATTCATCAGAATTTTGATTTTTGTATTTATTAAATTTACCATCAATTACTGTTTCTAATAGCACAGGAGCTGTTTGATAAAGAACTGTTTTCCCCTTTTTTAAAATTTCATTTGCAATTGCATTTGACATATACGTTTTTCCAAGACCTGTATTTCCGCAAAAAAATAAATTTTTTTCTTCTAAATTATCAAAATTATCTATAAACTTTATACAAGCATTTTTTATGTTTAATATATTTTGTCTTGGTGAACATTTTATTATATATTTTTTTGTATCAACCTCATCTGAAAATAAACTAATATTAAAATTATTAAAATTCATATTTTTTATGTCAGATAAATTTGATTGATTATATGATAAATTTAATAGTCTTTGCTTTAAGCAATTACACATAATAGATTTATTATTTTCTTGAATATATCCTGTATCATTACACATTTTACACTCATATTTTGGTTTATATAAATTAATGTCAATCTTTTTTTCTTGTAAAAATTGTTCTTTTTTCTTTTTTAAATTTTCTATTAATTTATCATATTCTTGTAAATCATTTTTTCCGCTTAAAATCGCCTTTGATTTACTAATTTCATACTTATTAAGTTCATCATCAATTTCTTCTAAGCCTGGAAATCGTTCATATAATTGAGAAATACTTTTTTCAGATTCCATCTGTGCTTTTCTTCTCTTTTGTTCATATTCACTCAATAGATTTTCAAGATTTTTATCAGCCATTATCAATCACTTCCTCACCTTAAATCCAAATTTAGTTGCTAAAATAATATTACTGCAATTTAAACTATAATTCTAACGAAACCTAAAAACTAATCATAAAACTTTGTCTTTCTCATTCAATTCTATGGTTTCTTTTTTCCTCCGTCCCAAAAAAGAACCTAGTCTTTATTTGCATATAAAAAACTTAAATTGTCATATTCTCTTTGTTCAAAAGTCTCTTTTTTAGCTTTTTTTGTAAGTTCTGCTTTATCTTTATTAAATTGTTTTCTTTGTTCCAAAAATGTTAATACTTGTTCAGGAGTTCTTAAATTTCTTTCGTTCCAATCAGATAGTACATTATTCAAATATTCAAAAGATGCATTTGTTCTAAATGTTGTTCTTTTAAGCGCAATTTCTATAATATCCATATCATATTTGAATTCACTAATCCATTTTTCTATATAAGCTTCTTCATATTGAGTAAGTCCACTATGTTTTCCTAATTTTTTTGCAATAGATTTTTTTATTTTCATAATTCGATCTTGTTCCATATAGTAAATTTCCAAATCTGAAAGTGTTTGTATTTTATTTAGTGCCCATGCTTCTGCAACTGTTTGAACATATTTTCTATGCAATGCAGATTTTTTAAAACAATAATCAAATAAAGCTATTATAACTTGTGGTTCAAAATTATATTTGCCAAACCATGTATCAATATCATTATACCATGTAGGTCCCATAACTCCTTGAAAATATTTATTGTTTAAATACTCAATCATTTGAATTCTTTCTTTATTTTTTGAGTTTTCTTCAATTTTTTCTGGGTCTGTTTTTATATTTGGTTTATATAATTCCTTAAGCATATTTTCTTGTAAATCTAAAATTATAAAACCCTGTGGTTTTCTTAAAATAAGATTATTTTCTTCTAAATATTTCATTCCATCATTTATTACATTAAATGGTAATGCCAATTTTTTAGATAAATCATTTATTTTTACTTCTTTATTATATTTGGAAATAAAAAACAAATATAAATATATTTTTAAATAATCTCCTGGCATTCCTCCTAAATATTCTGAAAAAAATATATCAGGAATTTCTGTTGTGTTAAAAATCATGTGTTTTTCGCTGTGTTCAAGTCTCATTTAAAATTTCATTCCTTTCTAGTTTTGCTCTTTTTTCAAACCTTTTTCTTAAAAATTGATATTCGCATTATACAACTTTTTTTTTCAAATTTCAACTAACATTTATTTCAAAATTATATAAAATTTATCAAATATTTATCTTTTTTTCATTTTTTCTCATAAAGATATAATTTTTGCTGAAAAAAATATTTTAAAACATAAGTTAAAAAATATAATAAATTTTCTCCATCCACTCCCACAACACTAAAAATAACTATAGGAAATACTAAAACAATAAATGCAAAAATTTTGTAAGTTATTCTTCCAATAAAAAAATTAATTAATCCAAATACTATTATTCCCCACACTACATCTACAATTGCTACAGAATAATCAAGTATTCCAAATATTTTCATATTCAAATTATAATTTTGTGGAAATATAAATTTCATTAACTCTCTCCCTTCTTTCATTTAACCTCGTCACTAAAAAATTCATCTTCCTTTTACTAAGCCAATATTTCCTTGTACATTTGTAGAAATACCTGCTCCCATCATAAATTCTTTAACAAAGGAATTTGCTCTAATTAAGCTGTAAATTCCTCCAACATAGATAAATTTCACCATTAAGTCATTTGAATTATAGTCAACAGAAAATAATATAAGCAACACTATAGAGACAATAATTTGTATAAATAACATAGAAAGCAAATTTCTAAGCCATAATTTAAAAAACATAGATGTATTTTCCATACTCAAAGATAAAATTGCAAATGGAGAGATTAACACTAAAATTTTTATTGTAACATATCTTAAAGCATATATTGTTACTAAATTTACTAAAGAAATAGTTGTTGTACCTTTTATTAATCCATCCACTGAAAATACATTTAAATTTTCTGCTATTTTTAAATTTGAATTTATAGATTCAATTAATCTAGAAAAGCAAATATTCTGCTTAAATAGGTCTTCTCCTATACTTCTAATTGCAGACGAAATATACGAATTTATATCTAAAATTTGTCCTATTATAAAAAACGAGCTATTCATTGCAATTCCATAAATAATTAATTTAAAAATGAATTGTGTTGGTTTTTCTATTTTTGAAAATGTAAAATTTGATGATAAATATTTTGTAGAATAATATAAAATATAACCAATAAGCAAAGCATTTGCTATTAACAAAATACCATTTGTTGAAGTCGTTCCAAAAATCTTGCCAAAATATTTGTCATTTAAAATATTTGAATTAATAAAAGTCAAATCATCTAAAACTTTAAATAAATTGTTGTCTATAGATTTAAATAAATTACTAAAAATTGTATTTATTGTATCTATAACCACTTGACTCATATTAGAATTCTGTTCCAAAAAATCCCTCCTTGCTTATAAAAATTTGCTCAAGTAAAGCTCTTTATGATTGAACTTTAACTCTATTCTTATTAAAAATAATTCATTATATTAAAGATTTTATAGCTGCTAAAATCAAATCAATAGCCAAAATAAATGCATAAGAAAAAAGCGAACTTCTAATAATTTTTTTACCTGTTCTAATTCTTTCTTCATCACCAAAGCTGAATTTTTTCATAAATATACCTGTTCCAACAGCAACAGCTGCTGCAGGTGTAGAAAGTTTTAAAATCCAACTTTCTATATTACTAAATGCACTTTCTAATTTTGAAACAAGTTTAGGAGTGGCAGCAAAAACACTTGTCCCAAAACTTATTGCAAAAATTGCACTTAAACTTAAAATAAATAATAAATAAAATTTTTTCTTTTTCAAAATATCACCTTTTCTTTAAATTATTTAGATTTTTTAAAGGTTACCTATAAACCTTGATTATTAAGTATAAATATTAAAATTTAAAAAGCATGCGTAAGCGACCAAACGAACGACAGTGAGTGCGAAATGGAGCAATCTTCATACTAGTATTATTAAATACGAAGTTTGCGACACCAAATGCTTGTAAATTTTAATATTTATACTAATATTTAAGTTTTAAAATAAGGATACATGTCCAATTTTTTAGGTTTTAAAATTTTACTTCCATCAGACAAAAACGCAAGTGCCGTAAAGGTTTGCAATTTTTGCGTAAAAAAATTTGTATCATAAATATAATCATTTTGTGTATAAACATTAAAACTTTCCGAAATTGTCGCATCCAAAGAACTCATAGAATTTGTCATCCTGCTATAAATTGTTTCTTTGGAGTTTTCTGAAATATTTTTTGAAGTTTTAATTTTATCCTCTTTTCCCAATTGCTTCTGTGCTTCTTCAATTGTAAAAATATCATCTGTCCTAAACCAAATTTTGTTTATTAAATTTTGGCAAATTACCTTAACAGCCGTCTCATCTTTTAAAGTATTTTTAAGAGAAGAATAACTTTGAGTACTTACAATATTTATGCATTTTGCCTCTCTGCTTAAAGAGAAAAACTCACTATCTGTTTTTGTTACATATTCCGCATATTCATCACATATAAAAGCTGTAGTCCTTACTTTATTTTTTGATAAATTCATCATAACTTCAGTTTGAAAATCTAATTTTAAATATGCAGCAATTATTTTAGATAAATTCCTATATTCTGCAATATTCATATTTAAAACAACAATTTTTCCTTTTTGAATCATATCTGAAAATCCTCTAAAATTCAGCTCATTTTTAGAGCTACAAAAAATTTTACTCACATCATAATCTGAAACAAAAACATTTGTAATCCTTGTAATTTCAGATTTTAAAATTGCAAGTGTCCTTTGATCTAATTTTTCATATTCTTTTTGAAAAAAATCCAAAGCAGTATTTAAATCATAAATTTGTTGATGTTTTAATTTTTTATTCATATATAAATTTCTAATAATTTGTATTTTTTCTTTATAATAGTCCTCCTCTGTAATTATTTTGTGAAGCTCTGTAAAAGTTACATATCCATTATTGTATATTCTGCATAATTTAATTGCTTCTGTAAAAACCTGCTCAGCCTTGTCTAACCAGTAGCTTTCAGAATTATTTTCCGAAAATAACATTAAAATAGTTTTTAGTCTATGTGCTATTACAGATGGCTTTAAATTAAGCTTATGCAAAGGGTTATATCTTACTTTTCCATTCAGTTCAATTACTATTAAGTCATTTGTTAAATTATATTTTTCTGCATATTTTTTTACTTGATTATAGTAATTTCCTTTCACGTCTAAAATTAATGTTCCAATTTTTTTATTGGAATTTTTACTATTATAATTTAAAATTTGCTCTGTAAATGGATACATTGCAGAACTTGTTTTTCCTGTTCCTATAGTTCCTGTAATTAGAAAATTTTGGTATAGACCTGATTCTTGAACATAAATATTTTTTCCTGTTTTTTCATCATTTCCAATAAGTAAATTTAATTTATCTGTTTTTAGTTTATATTTTTCTTTTTTAACTTTCTTTTTGATAATTATTTTGGAATAAATAAAATTAAGATAAATAATATTTGCAAAAATAAATGAAATAACATAAATTATTTTTAAATAATACCATATTTGCGGGTATTCGGAAACTATATTGAAACTTTTAATTCCATAAGAAATAATAATTTGCTTTGAAATCAACAATGGATGAAATAAATTGTAGAATATAAAACAAATTATGCATAACAAAAAAACAATAAAAATAATTCTTTTTATTTTATTCCTCCTTTCCGTTAATTAAGGATTTTTTTTTGAGATTTAACTTTGCACCTTGTCCATGATTAAATATTTTTATTTCAAAAAAAATATAAATTGTATAAATAGATACAAAAAAATTAATAATAAGGGATGTAAAGAAAATGATTACTAACCAATCTATGGTATCACCACCTTCCAATATTTTCCATCATATCACTTTTTTTTCATTTTGTCTAGACTTTTTTTTAAATTTATGATAAAATTTTATTGTAATTTAAAAATAATTTATATATTAACTTTAGAAAGATTTAAATTTTATCTGAAAGGAGAAAATTATGAAATTTGATAAAGATATGTTAATTGGAGATTTATTAGCTGAAGCTCCAGAAAAAGCAGATATATTATTAGAAGCTGGAATGCATTGTTTAAGTTGTCCTGCTTCACAAATGGAGTCATTGGCAGAAGCATGTGAAGTTCATGGAATTGATGTTGATGATCTACTAAAAGAACTTAATAAAGATGCTTAATTTTTACTTTGATTTACGGAAAAAATTATTGCTTTAAAAATTCACTTTAGCAATAGAAAAGGAGATACTTCTGATGAAACCTGAAACTTTTGATTTTTATGATAGAACTTCATTAAAATCATATAATTTAGATAAAACAATGCAAGATCAATTGAATGCATTAAGCCAATTGGATGTTTTTACTAGAAAACATTGCGAAAATGTTGCAGCAATAACCTGCAGGCTTTGTGAATATTTACATTGTTCTAAAGGATTTACCGAATATTGTACAATATGTGCATATCTTCACGATTTAGGTAAATTATTCATACCACCTGGGATTTTACAAAAACCTGCTCAACTAACTGATGAAGAATATGAAGTAATTAAAACACACACAAAAATAGGTTACGAAATGTGTATAAAAGATGAAAGATTACGTCCTTATGCAGCAGGTCCACTATACCATCATGAAGCACTTAATGGATCAGGTTACCCACAAGGCTTAACAAAAAAAGATATTCCTTATGAAGGTCAGATTATTCGTGTTGCAGATGAATATGATGCAATAGTTAGCAAAAGACAATATAAATCTCATGTGGGTATAACAGACACTATCAAAATTCTTATAGAAAATTCACATCCTAATCCCAATAATATACAATCTAACGCAATAAATAAGTTGGTAGAAAGTTCAAAAATGGGAAAAAATAATCCAATAATTGTAAAAACTTTAATAAAAGTCGTAATTGATGATATTAATTATGAAATTTTTTGTACTCAAGAATATGTTGAAAATTTAAAAGAAAATATAAAAAGGTTAGAAAAAGCTGAAAAATACTATTACAAAATGAAATCATCAAAAGATGAATCTAAAGAACAATATTTTTATGAATACACTAAACTTTATTTGGAAAAAGGTGAAGATATAAACTCTTTCTTAACAATAAAACAAGAATACGAAGATGCTTATGAAAAAAGAAAAGCAAAAATTGATAGTTTATATGAAGAAATAAAAAATATAAAAAAATTAAAAGTTTAAGTTTTTACAGATAAAATATTATTTATATTTATAACTTTATATAAATTGCGGGTTGTGAAAAAGTTACTTCCCGCATTTTTTATCTATTCATCAAGTCCGAAACTAACACCTAATGCATTATTTATTTTATTCATAACATTTGCATCATCTATATGACCAATTTTCTCTTTTAACCTGCTTTTATCTATAGTTCTAATTTGTTCAGTTAAAATTACAGAATTACTTTTTAACCCTTCTGCATCTGCCTCTATTTCTATATGTGTAGGTAACCTATTTTTGTTTGTTTGAGAAGTAATTGCTGCTGCAATTACTGTTGGACTATATTTATTTCCTAAATCATTTTGTATTATAACTACTGGCCTTATACCACCTTGCTCCGAACCAACTACAGGACTTAAATCTGCATAAAACATATCTCCTCTTTTAATTGTCATAATCTTCACTCCTAATATTAGCATATTTTAAAAGTCTGTATATTCGTAGATATAGAGTTAAATTTACCACGTTTGTTACTATTTTTCAAGCTCAAAATTTTGCTATGAATATTAGTTTTATTAATTTAATTCTACTTCAATATATTCTATGATAATTGTCGTATTTTGGTTATTATCCTGAATTATTAATTTTGTAGGTTTTAAATTCTCTTTATTTATGTACAATGTTTTATTTTTTATATATTTATTATCTTTATTAGATTTTGTTTTCATAATAATTTCGCCATTTTTTTCTTCGAAATTTGATTCATTACTTTCTTTATATTCATTAATAAAATTTATTAAATCTAAACTATTATCTTCAAGTCCATTATAATTTTCAAAAATTGTTCTTAAATCTAATTCACAATTTTCTATTTTTAAATTATTATCCTTTTTTATAATTTTTACTCCTGCTATGTTTTCTGGTTCTATAACTTCTTGAATGCTACCATTTTCAGTGTTATATTCTTGCCTTAAAATATATTTATTTTGATTTTTGTTACTATTTACTTGCACATTTATTTTTGTTTTATATGAGCTTAAATTTAATATATTATCTACGATTTCTTGACTATTCATATTGTTCCCATTTTTTAGATTTTTAGTCATATTTTTTGAAATAAATATTGCTAAAAAAATTATTAAAATAATTAAAATTAAAATGAAAAATAATTTTTTGTTACGCATAAAAAAGTTTTGCTTTTTTCTCATATATAAATTCCCCCTATACTTTCATAATTAAAAATATTGAAATTTATGTGCCATAGTATAACGACATAGACATAAATTGAAATATTTTTATATTAATTTATGTTTATTCTATAAGGAATTTATTTATGCTTTGCTTATTAATTATTAGCCTGATTCTCTTGTAATGCAGTATCTTGAGCTTTTGCTTCTACGTTATCTTGTTTTTCGGCTTGTTCTGCATCTTGTTTTTCAATTGCTTGCACACATAATCTTTCATCAGGCCTATTTTCCACACATGTAATTAAAGTGAGTTTATTTTCTGTAGTGTTTTCTAAAAAGCTCCAATTTGTACTTTTTATTATTTCTATACTTTGCACAATATAAATTTTTTCAAAATCGTTAAATTTATATTTTATTTCTTCACCTTTTTGAACTTTATTTAAATTTTCAAAATAATTATTTTTATAGCCTCTGTTGTGTCCTGCTAGACCTATGTTGCCTTTTGTTTTTGAAGTATCTTCAAAGTGCCCTATATACTCGTTTAATATTTCCATATTTGTAGACTCTTTTATTGGTGCTTTTAAATAAATTGATGGGATTTCTATGTACCAATTTAAGTTTTCCATTATTTCTTCATTGCTTTCATTTTCTGTTCCTGTGCTTTCATTTTCAATAATATTTTCATCAATTATATTTTCGAAACTAATATCTTCAGAACTAATTTGTTGATTTTCTTCTGTAAAACTTTGTACTGTAAAATTGTTTATTAATAAATTTAAAATTATAAAAATTACAATAGAAATAAATAAAGTAATTATATTTATATTTTTGCTTGAATAAATATTTATAATTTTCACCTTCCTTTCGATTTCTGTATTTTGGGAATCTATTGATTTATTAAATAATAATAATTTGAAATCTATAAACTTTTTATATAATTTTTTGAAAAAATTGAACATTTTTTAATATTTTTTGCAACAAAAATAGTTATTGCATATCTATAATATCACATAATTAAAAAAAATGCAACAAAAAATTGCATTTTTACTACAACTTTTCATCGCATTTTTCGACATATTTCGACAAATCGTCACACTAATAAGTATTTTTTACTTTTTCTTCATTGCTATTTCTATTAATTTATCTAACAAAGAACTATAACTATATCCAAAATCTTCCATCAACTTCGGATACATAGAAATATTTGTAAATCCTGGCATAGTGTTAATCTCATTTAAAAATACCTTTCCTGTTCCTTCTTCAACAAAGAAATCCACACGAGATAATCCATTTCCATCTAGAGCTTTAAAGGCCTTTACAGCTAATTTTCTTATTTCTTCTTGTTGTTCATCTGTAATTGATGCTGGAATTACTGTTTTTGAATCTTGATTTTCATATTTTGCATCAAATGTATAAAAGTCTTCTGCAGATAAAATTTCTCCAACACGTGAAGCTTCTACACCAATTCTACTATTTCCTAAAACAGCACACTCAACTTCTTTTCCTTTTATTCCTTGTTCAATTAAAACTTTACTATCATATTTAAATGCCTCTAAAATTGCTTTTTTTAGATCTTCATTATTTTCTGCTTTATTTACTCCTACTGATGAACCTGAATTACAAGGTTTAATAAATAATGGAAATTTTAATTTTTCATTTGATATATTAATTATTTCATCTATATTTATTTTTTTCTCATCTAGGTCATCTTCTACAATAGTCATTTTTTCACCAGCATAATCTTTTATATAAATATGTTTTGTTTGATTTATTTTTGCTTTTTCAAAAATTATTTTTGTATAAGATTTATCCATTCCAACACTTGATGCAATAATTCCACATCCAACATAAGGAATTTTCAAAAGCTCTAGCATTCCTTGAATTGTTCCATCTTCTCCATATAAACCATGTAATACAGGAAAAATAACATCCATATTTTTTAAATATTTTATAATATTTTCAATAGGTTTATTGCCTTCATATTCAAACCAATTTCCTTGCTTATCTATGTATATAGGAAAAACCTCATATTTATTTTTATCTAAGTTGTTCATTACAGAAGTCGCAGATTTTACAGAAACCTCGTTCTCTGTTGACATTCCACCAAAAATAACACCTAATTTAATCATAATTAATCACAATCCTTTCATTCTTATAATATTGTTTCTTACTCAGACTCATACAAATTAAGCCTTCGCAAGAAATTATATATTTTTCTTATAGTATTGTTTTTTTATTGACTTTAATCAATGTTTAATTTCTTGCACAATTTCAAATAGCTTCATACCATTTGAAGCTTTAAATAAAATGCTATCTCCTTTTTCCATTGTATTTTTTATTTTTTCAATTAATTCCTCTCTATTATTAAAATGAATTATTTTTTTCTTTTCCATACCGCTATTTCCCGCTTCTTCAGCAATATATTTTGCATCCTCTCCTGTAGTAAATAGCAAATCAATTTTATTTTTTGCAACTTCTGCTCCAACTTTTCTGTGTAATTCTTCAGAAAATTCTCCAAGTTCAAACATATCTCCCAAAACTGCAATTTTCTTTTTTGAACTTGTATTTGCTAAATATTCTATTGCTGCTTTCATTGAATCAAAACTTGCATTATAGCTATCATTAATAATTGTTATATCATTTTCTAAATTAATAATTTCCATTCTTTTTTTTGTAAGTTCAAAACTTGAAATACCTTTTTGAATTTCTTCATTAGATAAATTAAGCATTCTTCCTACTAGACTTGCACATAATGCATTTAGTATAAATACATCTCCCCCAACTGGAACTTCTATATTAAATTTATCCCCTTCACAATTACATATAAATTTACTACTATTTTCACTTTTTTCTATATTTTCTGCCATGCATTCACTTTTGTTTTCCATTCCAAAAGTTCTAATATTTACTTTATCTTCATTTTCTTTTGCCCAATTATGTAACATGTCATTGTCATTATTTATTACAACCAAAGGTACTTCCATGCCTTCTAAAATCTCTAATTTTGCTTTTAAAATATTCTCTCTTGACCCTAAGTTTCCTATATGAGATGTCCCAACATTTGTAATAACTGAAACTTTCGGCTTTGCAATCTTTGTAAGTTTACTTATCTCTCCTAAATGATTCATTCCCATCTCTATTACAGCAGCTTCATGATTTCTTAGTTTTAGTATTGTAAGAGGAAGTCCTATATCATTATTATAATTACCCTCTGTTTTTAAAGTTTTATATTTTTTGCTAAGAACATTTGCAATAATATCTTTTGTGCTTGTTTTCCCTACACTTCCAGTAACTCCAACCACAATTAAATTTTTATATAATTTTCTTTTTGCTGTTGCAATTTGAGCAAGTGCTTCTCTTGTATCTTCCACTTGGATAATATTTTTGTTTTTATATTTTTCTAAGTCTTCACTATTTATTTCTATTTTATTTGTTATTACCGTTTCTGCACCATTGTCTAAAGCTGTTTTCCAAAATAAATTCCCATCAAAATTTTCTCCTTTTAACGCAATAAATGTATCTCCTTTTTCTATTTTTCTTGTATCATTTGTATAATTTTCACATTCTGTTTCTTCATTCCCTGTTATTAAAGTTCCATTTGTACATTTTAGTATATCTTTTATTTTTAAATTCATATCCTAATCCTTTCCGTACATTCGTGACCGATTCTTTTTTGTCCATGCATTTGTTGCATTCGTGACTGGTTCTTCTTTGCACATTTTTTATTTAGGTTTTATTTTAACAAAAAAATGCATAAATATCAACTAAAAATTTATATCACAGTTTTTGGTTACATTTCAGTAAGGTCATCTTTACTAGAAATATTGGTTATTCTAACTGAGCTGTCACTATTTTTATTGTATTTTAATATTGTTATTTGTAAATTATTTAAGCTAAATATCGATAAACACCCTTGGTACTCTTGCTCCAATCGTACATAATAATTCATAATTTATAGTACCACATTTTTCTGCTAATTGTTCTAATGTAATATTTTCATTATCCCAAATGGTTACTTCATCTCCAACTTCCACATTATCTATATCTGTTACATCCACCATAAAACTATCCATACATACTTTACCTATGATTGGCGCCTTTTTTCCTTTAATTAATATCTCCCAACCATTCGAAAAATCCCTTCTGAATCCATCAGCATATCCAATAGGCACATTTGCAACTTTTGTTTCCCTGGATGTTATATAGCTTCTACCATATCCTATACTCGTTTTTGGTGGAACATCTTTTACAAACACTACTTTTGCTTTAAGTTTTGCTATTGGTTTTAAATCAATTTTTTCAAATGTATCATCTTCTCCTGGATAGCCATATAAAATTATGCCTGGTCTTACTAAATTAAATCTTGCATTAGGATAATTTAACAAAGCATTTGATGCTGCTGCATGAATATATTTAATATCGCCCAATATTTCTTTTGCCTTTACAAGCGCTTTATTGAAAGACTCAAGTTGTTTCTTTGAATACTCATCATCTATATCAGCTGAGGAAAAATGTGTATATATTCCTTCCACAATAATGTTTGAAGCTAATTCTTTTAAATATTTTTCAATTTTGTATGGGTGCACTCCTGTTCTCCCCATTCCTGTTCCAATTTCAACATGAACTTTTACTTTCTTACCAGTTTCAGCTAATTTTTTTGCAAATTCATATGAACTTATTCCTACTACAATATTATAATCAATTATTTTTTTAATTTCACTCTCATAAGGTTGGTTTAAAACAAATATCTCTTTTTCATATCCGATTTGTCTTAAATATACTCCTTCATCAACATTTGCAACTGCTACAATTTCAAATTGATTTATTACATCTAACCTTTGATTAATATAAGTTCCATACCCACTTGCTTTAATTACTGGCATTATCTTCACATTTGGTCCTATCTTGTTTTGTATTTGTTTAATATTATATTTTAAATTTTTCAAATTAATTTCTAACCAAGCTGGTCTAGTAATTTCCACTTCAAATTCCTCCTTTGAAAAGTAATATATTTTTACTCAGAGTCTTTTCTATCAAGAAATATTATGTTTTATAGCATTATATGTAAATATAAAAAATTATTCCACATAGCAAAATACCCACGTATAAAAATTTGACACAAAAAATACCCAGTGATATAATATTATTGGTGATTGTATGGAAAAGAAATTTATTAAAATGAATAACAATCTAAATCAGTTATCCCTAGGAAATTTTATTAGAATTATTAAAAAGAATTCTATTAATAAGCATTTAGCAAGCCAAGCTGAAATATTTTGTATAATTTTTAATATTGATGATGTTAATGAGTCAACTATAAATAATTATTGTATTGGCGCACGTTGCATAGGTGATGAGTATAAAAACATCTATGTAAATTTAAGAAAAAAATATGCTAAAGATAATTCCGTATTTACTCCAATTGTTAGTCAACTTTCTTGTATTTTAATGGGTAATATTTATGATAAACATTCTATTACTCAAATAAATAATAATAAAAACTTAAAAAATGTTTGTACTTTACTTTATAATATCTCTAAAAATGATACAAAAGTGTCTGAAAGTTTTTCGGCTAAACTATTAAAACTAATAAATTCAAATAATTTATATGATTGTATTGCTGAGTTGCTAATTTATGCAGTTTTAGAGCATGTTCAACCCATTTATGTTAGTGATGAAATTAATGAAAAATTAGAAAGTATTTTATACAATACTAATATTTCTTTTGATAGTTTACAGGAATTTTTAAGTACACAATTTGATGATGGTATAAATTATAGTTATTCTATACGTCAATTAGCCAAAAAAAATAACCCTTATGCATTATTTGAACTTGGATTATCAGAATATTTTGGTAAAATGACTGGTACACCCAGATATAATATAGCTTTTGAGCATTTTTCGAAAGCTGCTAGTTTTAATCATCCAAGAGCAAATTACATTGCAGGCAGAATGTTAATAGAAGGAAAAGTTGGTAATTATAGCAAATCTGATATTGAAAAAGGATTAAAATATTTAAAAAAAGCTGAAAGTCTTAACAATATTGCGTGTTTAAATGTTTTAGGTCAATTTTATCTAAAACAAGGTAATGGAACTTTAGCAGAAAAATATTTCAAACGTGCCGCTTATCATAATTTTGTTTATGCTTTTAATAATTTAGGAAAAATATATGAGACTAAAAAATTATATAATAAAGCATTTGAGCATTATTTAAAAAGTGCTAATTTGGATGAAAGCTGGGCATGTAATAAAATTGGTGAAATGTATAGATTAGGAATTGGTACAAAAATTGATTTAAAAAAAGCTTTTGAATATTATAATAAAGCTTTAAAAGTTCCTATTGAATTTGTCCAAAATTATGCTAAATATAATTTGGCAGTTTATTTTTATATGTATGGTAATTACGAAATTAGTTTGGAAAAGGATGTAGATAAAGCTATTAAGCTTTTAACTGAATCTTCTGAAAAATTAATAGAATCTCAGATGTTTTTATTATGTTATTATGTGTCTATTAATGACGAAGAAAAAATTCAAAAGTATAAATGTATGATTGAAAATAACCCTAAGTTTAACATTGAATTAAAAAAACAAGTTGAAAATGTTTTGAAAAAGGTTAAAAAGGATCCTAAGTTGAAAATAGAAATATAGCAATATTATCACGTTGCAAATACAAAGAGAGGTATTTAGTACTGCAGTACCATAACCTCTCTTTAAAGTGTAATTCAAATCTTTATACTTCCACCTTTTTTTCTTTCATATTTTCTATATTTTTATTTTCACTTTTTATATGTAAGACCAAACCGCATACAGCAACAACAACTAAAATAATTTCTGTAATAATTCCAGATATAGAATTTGCATAAATATTAAATCCTAACCAAAACAATGCAGTTGGAATCGAAATTATTTTATATATTTTTACATCTTTTACCCACACAGAAAATAGCCATGCAATTGTACCTAATACAGATAAAAGGCTTAATAAATTAGTATATGTAACATATGTTAAAATTGCTGTGTATGCTAAAATTATTGTAAGCATAATAACATCTTTTTTCTCAATTTTATTTGATTTTCCATTTTTTTGTTCATCTACAAAAAACATTATATTAGTAAGTATACCTACTGTAACCATTACCATTCCTTGATATTGCCCTAAAAACCAATATCCAATTATTAATAAAATAGACTGAAAAAAGCTAACTGCTAATATAGTTTTTCTGTTTTTAAGAAAATATGTACTTCCTAATAAAATATATGCTATTGTTGAAAATATTTGTGATAATATATATGATGTTGTAAATTCCATTTTTAATCCCCCTATCTTGTCTATTATACACTTTATAATATATTTTGTCAAATCCACAATTCTTCTATTTTTGCAAAAAAACTTCTATTCTTTTTTGTATGCTTCCATTTCCAGAATTTAATTCTTTTAAATCGATACAATTAGCAATTTCATTATTTTTTATTATATCTGCAATTCCATAATTTTGTTTTAAATATGTAATATTATCATATAATAAATTATTTTTATCCTTTTTTAGTATAGCAATTATTTTATTTCTATTATTCGTAATATTTCTAATATCTTCTTTTAATGTAGTATTTGGTATATATAAATTTGATTTTAAGTCTTTAACAAACCCCATACATGCATTCACATTTCCTATAATTTTTTTAGTTTGTAGATATAAATTACTATTATTAAAATCTCCTATCATAGTAGCCATTTTATCAAGCTTCATAAGTTGTGGCAACACTTGTAATTTTAAATCCATAGTGTCATTTCTACTCTTCAATTTATACTTATTAATTGTAATTGATCCTTTTTTTAATAAATCATAAAACTCATAACTATTTAATACTTTACTATTTTCATTTATAATCGTAACACCTGTTAAATGGCAATAACTTGATTTAGGAAAATACACTTCCTCTTTCATTAACTCTTTTTCTTTGTTTTCTATTATAAACATTATTTTTTTGTTTTTTAAATTTTGATCATAATCTTTCAAACACGTATATATTATTTTTAATATTTCTTTTTGTCTTATTTCTTGTTTCATTTAACCTCCTCTAAAAATTAAAAAGAGAGGTATTTTCGTACCGCAGTACCATAATCCCCTCTCTTTTACGTGCGATTTTTATGTTGCCTAACCAACCTGAAAGACTAAATCTTTCCTCGAAATTTAGGTTTTTTATGTTGCCTAACCAACCTGAAAAGCTTTACTTTCCCTCGACTTTTAGGTTATTGTGGCAGTCGCACCTGCTGTGCAAAATAACTTGCACCTATTTCTACTATATTCATTTTACAGCAAATTTATACAAAAGTCAAGAAAAACTTTTTGACAAAATACGTCAGATTCAGACATTTCAATATTTAAAGGCTTTAGTTTTTTATAAGTTATTTAACTTTCAAAATAGTTAATAATATCTTTATTATTAAATAAAGAAGATAAAATCTTGCTTAAAGCAAAACTTTATCTTCTTTAAAACTATTCTACAGCACGATTGGCTATTTCAATTGCCTTAGAAACTATATTACCACATGTTTTTGATGATACATTTTCCCATCCACCATCTTTTTTAACTTGATCATATACTCCTAATTCTTTTGCAATTTCCATTTTTAGATTTTCAGACATCTTTTTGCTATTTCTAGACATAATCAATATCCTCCTTCTATAATAAATTGGAATAAATAGGAAATTAGTCTTTTTACTCTTAGTAAAACAACTCGTAAAGCCTAAACCTTTGAATGTTTAAATCATCATTACTTAAAGTAATAAAAAACTTTCCTATTAGAAAACATTTAATTATTGTTATGTTTGGGCTTTATTTATGCGACTTAGGCTTTTAACTTTAATTTTTATGTTTTCTTAAATCTTATTATTTGTAAATTAAAAATTTTTATTTCAACAATTTATTCAAAATTTGTGATATTCTACTAAAATATATCATAATTTAAACTGGCATTTACAATTATGAAGTACCTTTTTTCCTCCGTCCCAAAAAGGAACCTTACATTGTCAACACTCCATTTGGTGTATTTGTAATAATTAAAATCTGTTCTTCTTCTCCATTTTCTGCATTTATATAAACCAAATATTCAGTATCTTCAACTTTTCCTTTAAATTCATAACACAAGATTTCTGTTTTCCATTCTGTTGGAATTACTGCTAAAATCTCACTTTGAATATTTAATTTTTTGTTTAATTTTTCTCTTGCTTGTTCTTTAGTAATTTTTACTTTTGAAATATCCCTCTCTGTGTGATTATTTAAATAGCCTGTTGTTTCTATTCCTAAAATCTGTCCGTCATCTAAAGAAACTTTTACCTTGATTAAATCTGGATACATTATTACTCCATCTTGTGAATATGCATAATTTATTGTCATTACTCCATCATTTTTCAAGTAATATGTCTGTTTCATATTTTTAAAACCTTTTTGTTCTAAAAATTCTTTTGCCTTTTTATTTGCTTCTTCATAACCTATATTTTCTTGTTCAACTTTTTTATCTGAATTCATAAAAACAATGTCTCCACCTTTTTCTGAAATGGAAATTGTAATGTTCTCATCATTTTTATTTTTTATATTAAATGTAAAAGATGGAACAGGTGCATTTTTAGAAAAACCATAGCTTGAAATTTCTTGTATATTGTCATTTCCAATAAACTCTTTTGCTTTATTTTTTGCATCTTCTTCTGATATTTTTTCTCCTTTTAAACCTTTTTTCTCTTCTGAAACAATGTGTTCCGAATATGCTCCATCATAAATAAGTCCACTATATTGATGTAAATTTTCTTCTAAAGAACTTGCCAAACTAAAATCAGAACTTACTTGTTGTGCAAAATCAACATCTCTATTTCCTGTTAAATCCTTCCATTTTAAATTTCCGGCATTTAAATCAAAAGAAATTTGATTTACTACATTATTTATTTCAATACTATATTTATGAAGCTCTTGAAGATTTTCTAAATCTTCATCACTTAATTTTTCACCCTCAAAATTCTTTCTAGATAAGCTATAACTATAATCACTTACTTGATTCAAAAATTTTTCTGTATTTTCCAATTCATGTGCTTGTATTGGAAGCATAGATAAATATGTCTGTGCTAAATTTGCTTCCCTCCAAACATTTGTAAGTGTTTCCGCACCACTTACAGGACTTGTAGAAATTGTAGCTTTTGCCAAATAATTTTTTACATTATCCATATAATACACAAGTTCATATAAAGATTGATTATATAAATTCTCATTCGCTAAAGTGCTTTCTCTATTTTTCTTGTATAAACTATATCCAAGCCATATTATTGCACCAATTAAAATTAAAACAAAAACCCAAACTAATCTTTTTAAATTTTTCTTTTTCATTTTTTCCTCCACTTTTTGTTTTATTGTGCACAAAAATTTATAAAAATATTCCAATTTTACAAAAAATATGATATACTAAAAAAAGTAAATTTTTTTATGAACTGCTTTTAAATTAATTATTTTATAAACTACGTAAACCTTTATTAAGACAAAAGAAAGGACTGATTTCGCATATGAAAAAAATATTAATTTTTTATGCATCATTTGGAGGAGGCCACTTATCTGCCGCAAAATCAATAGAGAACTATTTATTAAAAAATTATAAAGAAATTGATGTAGAATTAATAGATTGTATGAAATATGTAAATAAAGCATTTGAAAAAATTTCAACTACGGCATACAAGGAAATGGCAAAAAAAATGCCTTGGGCTTGGGGCAAAATATATGATAGTTCTCAAAAAGGCCCTCTTGCACATATTTCTTCAAAAGCAAATTCATTTATGGCAATAAAACTTTTAAAATTATTAAGAGAAAAACAGCCAGATATAGTAATCTCTACACACCCATTTGGAAGTCAAATGTGTAGTTACTTAAAGCGCAAGAAAAAAGTAGATTTTAAAATTGCAACAATTATGACAGATTTTAAATCACACGACCAATGGCTAGTTGGAGCTGATTATACAGACTTTTTCTTTGTTTCAAATACAGATATGCAAAAACAATTGATTGAAAAAAATATAGACGAAAATAAAGTTATAGTTACTGGAATTCCTGTAAGAGAAGAATTTTTAATAAATCACAATAAAGATCAAATACTAAAAGACCTTGATTTTTCTAAAGATAAAAAAACAATTTTATTTTTTGGTGGTGGAGAATTTGGACTTGGAAAAGAAATGACTTTAAAAGTTCTTGAATGCTTATTAAACAAATGTACAAATGTGCAAATAATTGCAATTTCCGGAAAAAATGAAGCCATGAATAAAAAGTTCAAAAGCCTTGCTATACAATATAACCGCACTCAAGATGTTCGTATTTTTGAATTTACAGACCAAGTTGCAGAATACATGAGTATATCAAGCTTAGTTATTACAAAACCTGGTGGACTTACAAGTTCTGAATCTTTAGTTTCACATCTTCCAATGGTTATTATTAATCCTATTCCTGGGCAAGAAGAAGAAAATGCAGAATTTTTAGAAAACAAAAAAGTTGCCAAATGGATAAAAAAAGATGATGATATTAATTTTATTTTAAATATTTTGGTTAATGACGATAATATCTTAAATAACATGAAAGAAAACACTTATTTAATTGCAAAGCCAAATGCTACAGAAAATATTTGTAAAATTATTATGAATTAACATATCAGCTAAATCATAACAAATTAAACTTAATTTAAAATTTTTTATAAAATTTACTAAATCAATTTTAACAGGAGTATTCAGAAAAATCCGAATACTCCCTTATGTTATATTATTTATCTTTCTTTATTTATAGAATCCTGTTGACTTGCACCTAATCCTCTACTTTGAATAATTTTTTTCTCGTTTGCCCACTCTAAAATCTCTTGACCTATAGATTTTTTTATTGTATCATGTAATTCTATTTTTAGAAGTCTTTTCATTTTTTCAATATCTTTTATAGGTTGATTTTCAAAATATTCTTCAAACATTGATTTTTTCCATTCTTTGCACACTTGCTTATATGTATCCTTAAATTGTTTTGGAATTGTTATAGTATCAAAACTATGTATTACACTATCTAAAATTGCCTCAAAATATTTTTTTCTTGCAGAAATTACTTTCTCATTTTTTGAAAACCTCATAGAATTATAGCAATCTTTTACTGCAGTATTAGTCCCTATTTGCATGTGGCATTTTGGTATATCTTTTTTATAGCTTTCTATATTAGCAAAATACTTTAAAATACATATTTTTATTTTATCCCCATAATCTTTTGGAAAATCAGGTCTTTCACATATTCTTAGAAGTTCTGAAACTGATAATACCCAATCATTATCGGAGTAACTATCTTTTAGTACTTTTTTATAAATTTGTTTTGCTCTCATATAATGTGTATTTCCATCTAACCCATTTATTTTATATAAACCTAAAAAAACCATTATATTTCTCTTCTTCCTTCCAAAGCCTTTGTCAAGGTAATTTCATCTGTATATTCTAAGTCGCCTCCAACAGGAATTCCATGTGCAATACGTGTTGCATTTATTCCCATAGGTTTTATTAATTTTGAAATATACATAGCTGTTGCTTCCCCTTCTACTCTAGGGTTAGTAGCTAATATAACTTCTTTAACATTTCCTTCCATAAGTCTTGAAAGCAATTCTTTTATTTTAATATCATCAGGTCCAACTCCATTCATTGGAGAAATAGATCCATGTAAAACGTGATAAACTCCTTTGTATTCATGAGTTCTTTCCATTGCAGCAACATCTCTTACATCCTCTACAACACAAATCACGCTTTGGTCTCTTCTAGGATTAGAGCATATTGGGCAAGGGTCATTATCTGTAATATTAAAACACTTACTACAATATTTTAAGTTCTTTTTGGCTGTAACTATTGAAGATATAAAAGCATTTGTTTCTTCCTCATTCCAATCCAAAACATGAAATGCAAGTCTTGCTGCAGTTTTGTGTCCAATACTTGGAAGCCTTTCAAAACTTTCTATTAATTTTTCTATTGATGGTGCGTATTCTGACATTTTTGTTTCCTCTCTTTAATCGCTCCTACATTAATCCCGGTATATTAAATTTACCCATTTGAGCAGCTTGTTCATCATCAACTTTTCTTAAAGCTTCATTAACACATGTAATAATTAAATCTTGAAGCATTTCAACATCATCAGGGTCAACTACATCTTTATTAATTATTAATTCTTTTAAAAATTTAGCACCTGAAACAACTGCTTTTACTGCTCCTCCACCTGCAGTAGCTTCAAAATCCTTTGCAGTAATTTCTGCTTGAGATTTTTCTAAATCTGCTTGCATTTTTTTAGCCTCTTTCATTAAATTATTAATATTCATTCCTCCGAATCCTCCCATACCTCCTGGAAATCCACCTCTTTTACCCATTTTAAATCCTTCCTTTCTTAGATTTTTATCTTTTAATTAATTGAATATATAAATATTTTGAATAATAATTTTATTTAACTAAATAGATTAGAAATTTTTATTAATTTTTCAAGGGAATCTAAAAGCAAAATTTTTTTAGGGCGCTTGAAAAATTAATTAGAATTTCTTATCGTTAAATATAAGTTAGCTAAAATTATTTGAAAAATATTTATATATTCAATTACTTTACTATAATAAATATCTGCATTTAAATCACATTAAACGGCACATCTGAATGACTTGCAAAACTCTCAAATCCATTTGAAAACTCATCTTCTTGTGGCTTACAATCTATAAATTTAACCTGCATATCTTTTCCAACAGCCATAGTAATTGTCTTTTGTAAATTCATCTTATTCTCTGGTCTTTCAAGAAATTCTTTTGCAACTTCTGTCATACCATTTGGAAATTCTATTGCAACTGTCATGTCATTAATCTCTTTAGCAACAGTGCCTGCCAAATTAATGTACATAAACATTTTTCCTTCTTCTTTAAAGTTTTCTACTAGCTTTGGCCAGTAATCTTGCGTTTTTCCCTCATATTTTGGCTTTTGTATAGCCTTTGAGTTTTCTTCGGAATTACTTTGTACCGAGAATTTAGGATTTTGAGCCTTTCCTGAAAAACCACCTTGTGCTGAAAAATTATTATTTCCACCTTTTCCTGCAAAATTACTAGCACGAATAAAATTTTCAATTTTTGTAACCCTTTGCTCCAAATTATTTAAATTAAAATTATTATTTCCGCTGTTATTATTTTCGGGACCATTATCCACATTTTTTTCGCTTTTGTGGATATCTTGTTTATTGCAAAGCTTAATTATTCCAGTTTGAAAAATAATTAGCTTTTGAGTTGACATTTTCATAGAATTTTCTAATTCTGATAAATTACAAATTAAATTAATTAAATCTTCTTTTGAAATTTTTTCTGACAAAACTTTTATATCTTCTATCTCTTCTTTTGTATATGTTTGAATACTTCCAGTAGATTTAAATAACAAAATATCTTTTACATATTTTATAATCTCCCAAAGTAAATTATTTAAATCTTTGCCTTCTTTTATAATTTCTTCTATCGTCTTTAAACTTGAATCTACATCATAATTGATAATCGCTTCTACAATTTGCTTAATATATGTGATTTTTGGAATTCCAACTAAATCTCTTATTTTGTTTTCATCAATTTTATCTTCTCCGTCTTGATTGCATCTTTCCAAAATTGAAAGAGCGTCTCTCATTCCACCTTCTGCAAGTGTTGCAATAAGGTTTAAAGCTTCATCACTTATCTCAATTTTGCTTTCTTCACATACAATTTTTAGCCTTTTTATAATATCTTCATTTGAAATTCTTTTAAAATCAAATCTTTGACATCTAGAAAGAATAGTTGCAGGTATTTTTTGAGGCTCTGTTGTAGCAAGTAAAAATTTAACATGTTTTGGTGGTTCTTCTAATGTTTTAAGCAAAGCATTAAAAGCCCCTGTAGATAGCATATGAACCTCGTCTATTATATATACTCTATATTTTGCCTTTGTAGGTAAAAAATTAACCGCTTCTCTTATTTCCCTAACATCTTCAACACTATTGTTTGAAGCTGCATCCATTTCTACAATGTCTGTAAGAGAACCATCTAAAGCAGCTTTGCAAATTTCGCACTCATTACAAGGCTCCCCATCTTGCAAATTTAAGCAATTAACTGCTCTTGCTAAAATCTTTGCAATACTTGTTTTTCCTGTTCCTCTTCCCCCATTAAACAAATATGCATGTCCTACTCTGTCTGATATAATTTGATTTTTTATTGTTTTTGTAATATGTTCTTGACCTACAAGTTCTGAAAACTTAGCTGGTCTGAATTTTCTATAAAGAGCTGTATACCCCATATTAACACCCCCTACTAATAGAAAAAATGGTGTGAATTTTAGATTCCTCTATGGAAAGCCTCCACATAAAAGTATCTACTTATTGCTGCTTCCTTCCGGACCTGACAAGGTTCATAGGCTTCTATTGGATGCCCTCCATACAAGAATCTATCTTCATACCATTTGTATTATATAACATATTTTTAGATTTTACAAGTAGTTTATTTAAATTTTACTATTTATTTTAAGCATAATTTATCTAATTTTCTACCCTTTTAAAAACAAAATCTTTTCCTTCAATTTCTTTACTACTTTTTCCATTTTCAATTACGCCTTCTACAGGTAAATCTACATTTATAGTAGTCTTAAATTGCTTGCTTTCTGTTAATTTAATAGTCACATCAAATGAAATATTTGTTTTTATCTCGTCTTCTGACACATTAATCTTTTTCAATAAATCTTTATAATCAATTTCTTCATCATTTGAAACATAACTTCCTAAATTTTGGTTAGCAAGCCTGAAAGCCACAATTCCACCTTGATTAGAAATTTTAAGTTCTTGTATTTTTGTTGTTTGCTCCCCTGTAAAAGTGATTTCTTCACATTTAAATTCATCTGTATTCTCAAACAATTCTTTTTCATTATTACATGGTCTATAAATCACAATATTCCCTTTTTGAGGCTCTTTATCTATTTTAAAATTGTCTAAAATAATTTTATCTATTGTTTCTGTTTTACTATAATCTTTATTTTTTTCTATGTAAATATAAATATCGTTATCTTGTCCAACAGACTTATTCCACAAATTTTTTTCATCTTCCACATCTTGCGCATTAATTGATGAAATTACAGATATTTTTGAAATATCAAAAGGCATATTTTCTTCGCCTTTTTCATCATATCTTAAAATTGACATTATTGCTGTAAAAACTATTGCGACAATTATTAGAACTATAATTGATATATGTAAAGCTTTAGGCATTTTTGCTTCCTCCAACTTTTTTAATATTAAATTTTATAAGCCCATCTAAGTAGTGTTTTCTACCTTACATTTTTTGCAAGTTTGTCTTTTTTATTTTTCTCAAATCTTTAAAAAATTTTTTTAAAATATCTTCACACTCTTGTTGTAATATTCCTATCTCAAATTCAGGCTTATGATTAAAAGTGTAATCTTCAAACAAATTAAAAACAGACCCTATAGCACCTGTTTTTTTGTCCATTGTTCCAATATATACTTTTTTAATTCTAGAATTAATTATAGCTCCTGCACACATTGAGCAAGGCTCCAAAGTAACATACATTTCGCAATCTATAAGTCTCCAAGACTTTAATTTTTTGCTTGCTTTTTGAATTGCAAGTATTTCTGCATGTCTCGTTGTATCAAACTTTGTTTCTTTTTGATTATGTGCTCTTGCTATTATTTTCCCATCCTTTACAATTACTGCCCCTACAGGAATTTCTAGCTTATCATAAGCTTTTTGTGCTTCCTTTAAGGCTTGTTTCATAAATTTTTCTTGTTCTTGCATTTGGTCTCCTAACAATAAAATTTAACATCCTCTATACCATAAAAACTCTTCCATTCAGAAACAATGTAAAAAAAATTATATTGTATAGACTTAAATAATCTGTTTAAATCCTTTTGAGGTATTCTACTATTATTATTTGCTAAAATACAATCTCCACTTTTAGTAATCCAGACTTTAGTTGCATTTGCAGCTGGATTTCCTTGACATATATGAACATGAATTGGTTCAAAATTCTCATTTGCCCAAAAGAACACAGTATATCCCAAATAATTAAAAAGATTAGGCACTTTGAACTCCTCCTTTTCCAGCAACTTCAAAAAAATATGCAGCTCCTCTTTCAACAACGCTCTTAAACATTGCTATTTCTTTTTCTGTATAATTACCATCTTGTTTTATTATTTCATAACTTGGCAATTCAAATATTATTGTATCAAAGCCACCTTCTCTTGGTCTTTCAAAGCAAACAATAATGTATTCCTCTCCATTTTCTTTTTTTCGTATATCTGAAGATACTACTAAAGTTCCATCTGAATATGTAACAAATTCATGCATCATCTATAATCACTCCTCTTACTTTTTAATAATAATTTGTAATTGCCACAAAACATCTAAGCATTAATATTTTTATGTTTTGGTGTTCCCACGCGGACTCGAACCACGATCGGTCGCTTAGGAGGCGACTGCTCTATCCTGCTGAGCTATGAGAACATTGCATATTTATTATAGCAATTTTTTTAAGTAATGTCAATGAAAAACCATAATTTGCAATTTCTTTATATTTATATTATAATTGTTACAAAAACATATTTAAGGAGAAAATTTTATGTTATTAAAAAAGAAAAATACACTTGTAGGTATTATTAATTTAATATTAGGAATATTGGGTTGCTTATGTTGGTTTATATGTGAAAGTAGTATGAAAAAAATAAATAGTTCATACTTATATGCTTCAGACTTGCAAGATACTTTAGCCATAATATTTGCAGCAATACTATTAGTTCCTCTTATCTTAACTTTAATAATAAACTTAATATATATTTTCAAAAATTGGCATAATAAAAAAAGTATGTTTATGAATATTTTAACAATTGTTGCAATAATAACATCAATCAGCCTATTATTTGCTCTTGAAACTAGTAATTTTATTTATATAATTTCTGTTGTTGCTTTAAGTGGAATTCTATTGTTAATATTTAATAAATCTGAAGAAGATACAAAAAAACATAAAGTGATCTTTTCTATAATGATTATTAACATTGTTATTATGTTTATTTCTTGTATAGGATTTTTATATTTAAAGAGCAATTTTCAAGTTACTTATGCCAATAATGAAAAAAATATGTTAAAAACCATTATGCAATCTTCTACTAATACAAATAGTATTCCTATTAAAGCCAAAAAAAGTGGAAAATATGGTTATATTGATTCTAATGGAAATACAATAATTGATTTTATTTATGACGATTGTTCTGATTTCATAGAAATACAAAATTTAAAAACAAATGAAAAATACTATGTTGCAGAAGTTTCAATTGAAAATGAATTAAGATTTATAACAAATAATAATAAAATGATTTGTAGCCATAAAAATACTAAATCTAATCGAAAACTTTCTGTTAGTTATTTCTCAAGTCAATTTATTTCTGACTTGAAGAAAAATGCAGCAGAATTAAAAACACAATTAAATATACCAAGTTATCAACAAAAAAATAGTTATGATTACAATGAATATTATAATTATAATATTGCATATGCAGAATATGAAGCTAATAATATATATTCTTTTAAAATAATTAACAATAAAGGAAATACTATTGAATTACTATACAATCCTCTAACAAAAAATGTAATATATAATAATAAAAGCGTTACTATAAAAGGAAAACTACCTTTAGCTAATGATGCGTCTTCATACATTTATTACTATAAAAATGGATATATTCCAATTTATAACTTTGAAAAAAATATATTTGGTTGGATTGATTTAAATGGTAAAGTACATTATATTAATGGAAAAAAGCAGATTTTAGATTTTAGCAATAAATACATTGCTGTAAAAGATTATTCCATCACATCCAATAAAAAAGCATATCTTATTGACTATAATGGAAATAGAATATCTGATTTTTTCAATGAAATAAGAATTTTAGATAAAGGATATCTTGTCAAAAAAGAAAATGGAAAAAATGTATATTTAGATAATAATTTAAAACAAATTACGCAAGAGTATGATATTATAGATTGTAGTAGAATAAAAGATGATATTTTAATAGTTTCAAACTATACTCAAAATCAATATAACCAAAAAAGTTACTTTAACTTAATAAACTTAAAAAATGGTCAAATCATTGGAGAAAATTACGAATATATTGGTGGTATGGATAATTATAAATCAACAACTTCTACTAGTTCATATTTTAATGATTATGCAAAAAACTTTGATTCTATAAACTACGAAAACATAAATACAAAATTATATGAAATGTTTTACAACTAAAACAAAAAAAGCTAGACCACTCTAGCTTTTTTAATTTATTTCACAATCTCACACATAGCATTTTTTAATCCTTCCAAATCTCTTTCAGCATTTTCTAAAGCATTACTTTTTACTCCAAAATAAAGTTTAATTTTTGGCTCTGTACCTGAAGGTCTTACGCAGCACCAGCTGTCTCCTTCTAAATCAAAATACAAAACATTAGATTTTGGAAGTCCTGTCTCTGAAATGTTGCTAGTTTCCAAATCTTTTACAATATTGTTAGATATATCTTTAAATACTAAAACTTTGTATTTTCCTATTTGACTTGGCAAGTTATTTCTTAAATTGTCCATCATTTGTTTTATTTTTTCAGCTCCGCTACTTCCTTCTAATGTAATAGATACTTGTCCTTCATTGTAATATCCATATTTTTCATAAATATTTATCATTTGGTCCCAAAGTGTTATTCCTTTAGATTTGTAAAATGCTGCAGCTTCACATAAACTCATAACTGCACTTATTCCATCTTTGTCTCTTGCATAATCAGAAATTAAGCAACCATAACTTTCTTCAAATCCAAATAAATATATTTTACCATTTTCTTTTTCTTCTTCAATTTTTATTTGTTCGCCAATAAATTTAAATCCTGTTAAAACCTCTCTAAAATCTAAATCATATTCTTTTGCAATTGCTTTTGCCAAATTTGATGAAACTATTGTAGATACAAGCATTCCATTATTTGGAAGTATATTTTTTTCTCTCATTTGAGAAAGTCTATATTCTGCAATTAAAAGTCCAGACATGTTTCCAGTAAATACTTTGTATTCTCCGCTTTCTGTGTCTTTTGCATAAATTCCAAGTCTATCTGCATCAGGGTCTGTAGCCAAAACTAAATCTGCGTCTTTTTCTTTTGCTAAATCTAGTGCCAATTTAAATGCTTCTTTTGCTTCAGGATTTGGGTAATCCACTGTAGGGAATCTTCCATCTGGTTCTTCTTGTTCAGGAACTGTATATACATTTTCAAAGCCTAATTCTTTTAAAATTCTTTGTGACATTTCTCTTCCTGCACCATGAAGTGGTGTATATACAATTTTTAAATCTTTTCCGTATTGTTTTATAATATCAGGATTTAAAACACATTTTTTTAGTTCTTCTATATATCTATCATCTATTTCTTTTCCAACTACATTAAATAAACCTTTCTCTTTTGCTTCTTCTTCTGAAATTTCTTTTATTGTTTTATAATCTGTAATTGCTTTTACTTCGTCCATTATACCTTTATCTACAGGACTAATAATTTGTGCACCATCATCCCAATATACTTTATATCCATTATACTCAGGCTTATTGTGACTTGCTGTAATCATTATTCCCGCAGTACATCCAAGCTCTCTTACTGCAAAAGAAAGTTCTGGAACAGGTCTTAGGTGGTCAAACAAATATGTTTTTATTCCATTTGCATTTAAAACTAAAGCTGAATATTTGCTAAATTCAGGTGACATTCTTCTTGAATCGAAACTTATTACAACACCTTTATTTTGTGTGCCCTGTTTTAAAATATAATTTGCTAGGCCTTGTGTCGCCTTTCCAACAACATATTTGTTCATTCTATTAGTTCCAGCTCCAATAATTCCCCTTAACCCTGCAGTTCCAAATTCAAGCTCTTTATAAAATCTATCTTCGATTTCTTCAGGATTATCTTTAATTTCTAAAAGTTCTCTTTTTGTCTCCTCATCAAATTCATCACTTTCACACCATTTTTTATACTCTTCTAAATAATTCATTTTATCATCCTTTCCTTTTTTATTTTAGTAGAAAAATCTAATTCTAAAGTGAAAGAGCTTAAAAGTGAGGTTGAACAGCAGAATTAGATTTTTCTACCATAATAATCTAATAATTTTAATTTTTCAAATAAAAGGAAGACAAATCTTAAGTCTCCCTTCAAATACCTATTTTAAAATTTTACAATAATTAAAAAACATCTTTTATTCCTTAAAATTTATACAAACTAGTACTTATTTTATTTCAATATGTTTGTGTAAATTATTGTATAAAGTTCTTGCAGTTTCTGGGCTATCTACTCCTTCGGCATTTTTAACAGGAGCAAATTCCTCTTCTCTTTTTACCCTTAAAATAACCATATCATCTAAATCTCCGAAAGCATCAAATAAGAATGCTTCAAACTTATATGCATTAGGTGAATCTGGAACTATTTTATTTCCTTCTTTATCTATATATGTTGCTTTTTTGAATGCACTATGATATGGAAGTGGATTACTTCCCATTCTTTCTATAGCATCTATCCTAAATAAATTACAAAGAATATGAGATTCTCCATATAAAAGTTCTCCTGCTGCATCTTTTGCCTCTGCCATTTCATCAGTTATTTCTGAATATTCAATAACATTTGGTCTACCATTCTTTTTGCAAAATGCGCCAACTTTTTCATGTGGATTGGCTTTAACAACAGATTTCCCAGCACCTGTAACATTTTTGTAAATTGCAAGTCCCATTAAAACAGGGTCTACCATTTTTACTAAACAATTGTCAACTCCACCGATAAATACCCATTCAACTCCAAGTTCTTTCATTTTATCTACCATTTTGCTTTTAACTAATGATTCATAAACTCCACCATGACCATCAGCAGCTTCTTTTATTAAGCCATTTTCTCCAATTAAGATTTTTCCCTCTGTATCAACCATTGGTAGTTGGCCTTGAACAAAAAAATGCACATTTTTTTCATAACCAAAAAATTTATTTTTTCTAAAAAATTCTTTGGTCTGTTCATTATTTTCTTCACTAGTCATTATAAACCAAGGAATTTCAACTCCATATTTTCTTCCTGATTCTTTAAGACTATCACATAAAAGCTCAAATAATGACTTATGAGAATCCAATCCAATGTCAAAAGTACCCTTTGGTCCTTTGTGACCAAGTCTTGTTCCTTGTCCTCCTGCCATTGTAACAGCAGCAAGCTTTCCTGCTTTTATTGCTTCAACTCCAATGCCTTCATAAAAGTCATATTTTCCACCAAGTCTTTCTTTGTCCCAATAATCAATTGGTTCTATGTCTACATTTTCGTCTTTTATAGGCAAAGTTGTTTTCTTATATAGACTATCTATAAGTTCAAAGTCTATATTTTCTAATTGATTTTCAAATTTCATTTTGACATTTTCGTCTTGAATATTATTATAATAATCTAACAAATGTCCTTGATTGTATCTTTTAATCTTTCTTTCTACATCTTCAAAATTTTCCTCATCCATACGCTTCATCCTTTCTGCATTTTTTTAGAATTTGGAGTTCGTTATATACCACTATATAACATTTTGAAATTTTTTGCAATAGTTTTTTAAAATTTTTCTCTATACCTCTGAGTCACAATACTTACATCTATATTTTGCAGATTCCTTATCTTTTAGTACACAAATGTGTTTTAATCCTCTTTCAACAGATGTTATACATCTAGGATTTTTACATTTTACAATATCTATTAATTCATTTTTTAATTCAGGATGAAATTTTTTTACTTTTTTATCATTTTCTATAACATTTATTGTTATATTTGGATCAATATAACCAAGTACATCAAAATCTATCTTAACTTTTTGGTCTATTTTTATAATATCTTTTTTTCCCATTTTTGTACTTCTTGCATTCATAATCATAGCTACTGAACAATCTAATTCTCCCAATTTTAAATACTCGTATATTTTCATACCTTGTCCTGCACTTATATGGTCTATTACATATCCATTTTTAATACTATCTATATTCATTTTTTATTTTCCCTTCTTTAACATTATAGCTTTATTTCTCATTTCACTTTATATTTAACAATTTTAAAATTATTGCCATCCTCATATATTTACCATATTCTGCCTGTCTAAAATATGCTGCTCTTGGATCATCATCAATTTCTGTTGATATTTCATTTACCCTTGGAAGAGGATGCAAAATACATAAATCATTTTTGGCTTTTTCTAATTTTTGTTTGTCTAAAATATATACATCTTTAAGTCGTACATATTCTTCCTCATTTAAAAATCTTTCTTTTTGAACTCTTGTCATATACAAAATGTCTAACTTATCTATGTTTTCTTCTAAACTTTCTGTTTCTGTATACTCAATGTTTTTTTTATCTAAAAAATCTTGTTTTAAATACTCCGGAATTTTTAGTTCTTTTGGTGAAATTAGAACAAATTTTATGTTCTCATACCTTGAAAGAGCTATAATTAGAGAATGGACAGTTCTTCCAAATTTCAAATCTCCGCATAGTCCTACTGTAAAATTATCTAGTCTACCTTTTTCTTGACTAATTGTTAACAAATCTAAAAGTGTTTGTGTTGGATGATTGTGTCCGCCGTCTCCTGCATTTATTATAGGTACATTTGAATTATTTGCTGCAACAATTGGAGCTCCTTCTTTTGGATGTCTCATAGCAATTATATCTGAATAACTACTTACAACTTTTATTGTATCTGCTAAAGTCTCACCTTTTTGTGTTGAAGAGCTATCTGCAGATGAAAATCCTAAAACACTTCCTCCTAAACTAAGCATTGCAGATTCAAAACTTAATCTTGTTCTTGTACTTGGTTCAAAAAATAAAGTTGCAAGTATTTTTCCTTTGCACTTTTCTAGATACTTTTCTTTATTAGAAATAATATCTTTTGATACTTCAATTAATTCATCAATTTCTTCTGTTGAAAAATCTTCAATTCCAATTAAATTTCTCATTTTTTACTCAATTCCTTTCATCTTCTTCTAAAAAATATTTTTCATTCCTGCAGTTTAAAAAATAACTAATCATAAAATAAAAACTAGGTAATAAATGTATATAAACACTTAAAACACCTAGTTTTTCTCGTTTTTTATTAAATTATTTTTATTTATATTTGCTATTTTCATCACAAACCCTCCCTTAATAATTATTTTAATTATATTATTAAAAAGAAGGTTTGTCAACAACATATTTTTTAAAATTGATTTTATATTTATGATATAGATATTAAATCTTATAAATGCCAGTTTTCTAATTTATACTTATCTGTATTAGCTAATATCTCTATTTGCTTCCTTATTTCCATAACATCTTCTATATTTATTGGTTCTATTTCATTATAATAATCAGAAAATTGATTTGGAAAATATAAAGCTTCTCCCCATTTTTGTTTATCTGAATATTCCGTTCTTCCATATAAATGCAAATGTGTAGCAGGTTTCTTTCCATTAAGGAATGCCCAATTCCCATTGTCTTGATAATTAATTCTTCTAACTTTAATTCCTCTTATATTCATTGCTTTTTCATACGCTTCTCCTGCTAGTGCAGTAAGCCTTATTAATTCTATTAATTCTTTCGGTGAAAACTCATACATATTCTGTGGAGGGTTCTCTTTTTTCTTAATATAAATGTGTCCACCTTCTTTTCTTGTAATGTGTGGTTTATTTGGTATTCTTAAAAAAAAATTTTCTGTTTCATAAATGATTTTATTTTCCATAGTATTCAACTCCTCTTTTTCTAATTATATCATTAAAAAAGGGTTTGTCAACACATTAAAGTCATAATATCGCAAAAATATAGAAAATATTGAAGTTAATTCTCCCTATATCCTCTAATGCTATTTTTATTACAATCATTATTTCTCATTATAAATTTTCTGTAAAAGTGCCTCTTCTAAAGTTTTAGAGAAATTTATTCTTAAGCTTTCAGCCTTACTATTTATCCACTTTGGAATATTTACAGTTTTTTTTACCAACTCTTTACCCCATTTTTCTGCATATTGGTTAATATCTACTACAATATAAGTTTTAAATTTAGATTTATAGTCCCAATCTTCAATATCTAGGCTTTTTTCATAATCTTCAAGAGATAAGTCTTCAATTTTACTAGCTATAGGTATTTTATTTTTTTCTTCCATTTCATCTAATACAAGACCTGCAATTAATTCCTCAGTCATATTCATTGCCTCTTCTAAATTACTTCCACAAGTTGTAGCACTCACATTTAATTCCTTTTCTAAGTCTGGCACAAAAACCGAATAAGTACCATTACTTTCTTCAAAAAATAAAACTGGATATATAACTTTCATACTAACCTCCTATTATACTACGTATTGTCAATAACTAAATCTTCTTCGTATTCAAAATATTCTCATATTTTTGAGATAATTCCGAAATATCCACATCAGAGTCTCCTACATGAAAACATTCTACTAATTTAATATTTTTTTTAATGTCTCTATTTATTTTACTTTTGATATTTTTTATATAGTTAAAACTCCCATTCACTATAACAATTATATTTTTTTCTTCATTCTCTATATTTGTATCTATTATTCCCCTTTTTAATAAACTAATTTCAGCATTATTCAAAAATTCATTAAGCCTTTCAATCTCTATGTCATCTGTATTTTTCCAGTTTAGATTTCTTATTTTTTCTTTATCAATTCCACTTAAATTCACTTTATTTAATAAAACATTTATACTTTCTTCTAAATTTTTTTCTGTATATATTATTATTTTATTTTTATCTATTTTTTCTTTTATATATGGCAATAAAATCATTTCTAAATGATAATCGCTCACATAGAATAGTCCTGTTTTTTCTAATATTTGTTCTTCCGTAACCATTTAAACATCATTCCTTCCTCATTTGCTTACTGGTAAATTTTACCATTTTATTTTAAACATGTCAATAATATTTCAAACAAAATTAATAAATATTTTTCGACAAATCCCTGATTTAGTTATTTACGTAAGCTTTGTATATTTTTTTTATTTTTGGAAATAATTTATATAAAAGTTTAAAATTGAAAAACAATTATAATTTTTGATATGTCATAATTATATTTTTTTCAATTAAAAATGGAGGAAAACTTAATAATGAAAAAATTAAAAATTATTATTACATTAGCTTTTCTTTTTGCAATATTTGTATTTACATGTGCATATTCTTATGTTTCAGCAATTTCAGATAATTTATATAACAGTATTTTCAGACTTCATGTAATTGCAAATAGTGACTCTGAAGAAGACCAAAATATGAAATATATCGTAAGAGATAATTTAATAAATTATATAAATGATAACTGCAATAATTTATCTTCTAAAGATGAAGTTATTCAATATGCGCAAAGTCACCTTGACCAAATTAAACAAATTGCAGAAAATACAATAAAAGAAAATGGCTTCAATTATCCTGTTCAAGTTGAAATTGGGAACTTCGAATTTCCAACTAAAAACTATGGAGACATATCTTTTCCTGCAGGATTTTATGATGCCTTAAGAATAAAAATTGGTAAAAGTTCAGGCAAAAATTGGTGGTGTGTAATGTTCCCTCCCCTATGTTTTGTAGATACAACTACTGGAATTGTGCCTGATTCTTCAAAAGAAGAATTGCAACAAAATCTTTCAGATGAAAATTACATGATAGTTTCTGAATCAGATAATTCTAGTGTTGCTTTTAAATTTAAAATTGTAGAATTATTCGAAAAGGCAGGAATAGTTACAGCTAAAAATTAAAAAATATACATTGATTTTATCCATTAGCAGATAATATATAAATTATTTTACATTATCTTTTTTAAAAAACGTCTTGTAAATATGTAAATTTTATGATATAGTTGAAATATTAGAATTGTAACAATACAAATGGGGGTAATATATTTGGAAAAATTAGTCATAACAGGAGGAACTCCTTTAAAAGGAGAAGTAACAATAAGTGGTGCAAAAAACGCAGCTGTAGCAATTTTACCTGCTACACTTTTAGTAGATGGAATATGTAAAATTAATAATTTGCCTAATATAAGTGATGTAAAGATATATTGTGAAATATTAGAAGCATTAGGTGCAAAAATAACATGGAATGGAAAAAATGAGATAACAATAGATACAAGAAATATTACAACCACAGAGGCTCCTTTAGATTTAACAAGTAAATTTAGGGCATCTTACTACATAATAGGCGCATTGCTTGGAAGAAAAGGATCTGTAGCAGTTGGTATGCCAGGTGGTTGTAAATTAGGTGCTAGACCTATTGATCAGCATATAAAAGGATTTGAAGCATTAGGTGCAGAAGTAGAAACAACTCAAGGAAAAATAGTCGCAAAAGCTAATAAACTTGTTGGTAATTCTATTTATATGGATATAACCTCTGTAGGAGCTACAATAAATATAATGCTTGCAGCTGTCTTAGCAAAAGGTACAACTATAATTGATAATGCAGCAAAAGAACCTCATATAGTTGATGTTGCAAATTTTCTAAATACTATGGGGGCAGACATTAGAGGTGCAGGAACAGATACAATAAAAATAATTGGCAAAAAAAAGCTAAAAGGTAATGCAAATTATTCTGTAGTTCCTGATCAAATAGAAGCCGGTACATTTATGGTTGCAGCAGTAGCCTCAAAAGGTGATATTATTTTAAAAAATTGTATAACAAAGCACTTAGAGTGTATCACTGCTAAAATTCTCGAAGTTGGTGGACAAATAGAAGATTATGGAGATAGCATTAGAGTTTTTTGTACAAAAAGACCAACAAAAGCAAATATAAAAACACTTCCATATCCTGGATTTCCAACTGATATGCAATCACAAATGGGAGTTTTATTATCAATTGCTGACGGAACAAGTGTTATAAGTGAAAGTATTTGGGAATCACGATTCCAATATACTGATGAATTAAAAAAAATGGGAGCAAATATTATTGCAAATGGAAAAACAGCAATATTTGAAGGTGTTAAAGAACTAATTGGTTCACCTGTATATGCTCCAGATTTACGTGCTGCGGCTGCTTTGGTTGTAGCGGGAATAATTGCAAAAGGAAAAACTGAAATATACAATTTAGAGTATTTAGACAGAGGATACGAAAATCTAGAAGAAAAATTCCGTAACCTTGGTGCTAAAATAGAAAGGGTAACAGAATAAGGATAAAACATGTTAAATTTTTGTAGTTTATATAGTGGTAGTAGTGGTAATTGTCTATATGTAGAATCTGAAAATGCAAAAGTACTAATAGATGCAGGTGTTAGTTTAAAAAAAATTGAAGCAGGACTTAAAACTTTAAATGTAGATCCTGCTTCATTAGATGGCATATTAGTTACACACGAGCATTCTGATCACATTCAAAGTTTAGGAAATCTTTCAAAAAAATTTAATTTGCCTGTGTTTGCTAATTCAGAAACTTTAGATAGCATGCCAAAACAAACAGATAAAATATCATCACAAAATATCAAAAAGTTTAAAATAAAAGAAAATTTTTCTATAAAAGATATCGAAATCACACCTTTTGCTATTCCACATGATGCAGCAAATCCATGCGGTTTCAATATATCTAGTAATTCAGAAAAAATAAGCATTGCAACTGATATAGGTCACATGACAAATGAAATTTTAAAACAACTTGAAGCTAGTAAATTTATACTTTTAGAATCCAATTATGATACAGAGGTTCTAAAATGTTCTAAATATCCATACATATTAAAACAGCGTATAGCAGGTCCTAATGGGCATCTCTCAAATGAAGTTGCAAGTAAAGTAATTAATTATTTATTACAAGGAAATTTAGAAACTGCCATGCTAGGGCATCTAAGTAAAGAAAGCAATTTTCCTGAACTTGCGTACCAAACTGTAGTTGATGAACTATTACGTTCAGGCACAGATGTTTCAAAACTTACTCTATCTGTTGCAAGTAGAGATAAAGTTGGTAAATTAATTCATATATAAGTATTGTAGAGAAAATAACTATTTTAGATTAGTGGCAAAAAGAAACAATAAGGGAAGAAGCCACATATTAAAAATATATATTATAAAATTAATTATAGGGGCAATTATTTTTATAATTAAAATTTATGGGGTAATTATCTTGAACTAGATTATTTTCTCTACAAGATTAAAAACAGTTTTTATTATATTCTAACTATCTGAAATATAATTTTTTTGAATTTCAAATTATTTAGTTATTTCTTTAATTAAAATTTTTGATAAAATTCTTGTTAATAAAAATCTAATTATTGTAAAAATAAATACAAATAATAAAATTCTTGAAAAAATAAATACCATTATTTTAATTCCTTTGAACAAATTTGAATTGTTTCTCAATTCATTTTTATTTTACAACATTTTCCATAATTTGTCAAGAAAAACTTTTCGACGAAATCCGACAAATATTGATATGCAGGCATATTTATTAAGATTTATGTACAACATTTTTCAAAAAATCCTCAAAAGAATTCGCCAGATTGCAACAGATACAATCATTCCAGTTAAGTCAGCTGCCAGTGCAGCAAACAAAATAAATCTAATTTTCTTTATATTTACAGAGCTTGTGTAAACTGCAATAGTATATAATGTAGTTTCTGTTGAACCCATTATCGTTCCAACCATTAAGCCAATTAAAGAATCTACTCCAAATTTTTTCATTAAATCTGTTGCAACTGCAATCGAACCACTTCCAGAAATTGGTCTTAAAATTGCAAGTGGCATTATTTCTGCTGGAATTTTTGCAAAATTTAAAACTAGTTTAATTAAATTAATTATAAAATCTAAAATACCCGAACTGCTAAGAGCTCCAATAGCTAAAAAAAGCCCCACCAAAGTTGGAAATATTTTTATAACCATTTTTATTCCATCATTTGCCCCTTTTAAAAAAATATCAAATACATTTTTTCTTTCGAAAATTCCATATAATAATATAATTAAAATAGCAGTTGGAACTGCAAATATTGAAATATAATTTAAAAATTTCATATTATTTTTTATTACAATTCACAGCTAAATTTATTTTTAGAATAAAAAATTATTCTAAAGTTAAAGAATTTAAATGAAGCAAATTATTTTTTTATTCAATATTAAACTACAAATTGTAATTTCCTTTCATAATTTTAGTTTAATACAAATTTTTGTAATAGCTAATCCCACAATCGCTGCACAAATTGTGGAAAACCATACTGCAAAAATAATTTTTGTAGGTTGAAGAGAACCTAAAGACATTCTTATACTTATTACAGTAGTCGGAATTATTTGAATTGAGGCAGTATTTAGAATAATAAAAGTTGCCATATCATCTGTTAATCTTTCTTTATTTTTATTATTATCTTGCATACTTTTCATCGCTTTAAGACCAAGAGGCGTGGCTGCATTTCCAAGTCCTAACATATTTGCTACAATATTCATAGAAATCTCTTCATGTATTTTTTTATTATTTTTATTTTCTGGAAATAGAAAATTTACAAGAGGACTTAAGATTTTATTTATTCTATTAATTAATTTTGTATTAGATGCAATTTCCATAAGTCCATTCCACAAACACATTGTTCCTAATAAAGTTATAGTAAGCTCTACAGCCGTTTTTGTATACTCAAAAATCGCATTATTTACATTTTCTAGCCTACCACTGAAAATTGCATATATATATGAAATTATTATAAAAATTGGCCAAATAATATTTAACATTTGTTTTTACCTCTGATAAATAGTATTCTTATGATTTTTTTTTAGTACTCTAAAATAACAATTCTTCAAACATATAGCATTATTTTGGCATAGCTATAATCTCCAACTTTAAATATAAATATAATTATAACAATTACTAAAATCAATTATATTTTATTATTGAAAATTAAATATTATTTTAATATAATATTATTGAAAAATTTTGCACGAAAACACTATTTTAAATCGTATTTAAAGTAGAAGGAGGAAAAAATGAAAGTAAAAATTGATGAATTAATAGAAGTATATTCAAATATGATATTGCAAATTGCATACCAAAATCTTTTTAATAAATCTGATGCAGAAGATGTAGCACAAGAAGTATTTATCAAATTGATAAATACTCTTGATAAATTAAAGAACAACGAACATATAAAAGCATGGCTTATTCGAGTGACTATAAACTTAAGTAAAGATTATAACAAAAGTTTTTGGAATAAAAATACTACTGCAATAGATGAAGAATTAAAATATTTTGATGAAGAAAACCAAGAAGTTTTTAAAGAGCTTTCAAAATTAAACCCAGATTATCGAAATATTATTTATTTGTATTATTATCAAGGGTATAGAATAGCCGAAATTTCTGAAATATTATCAATGAATCAAAATACTGTAAGTTCATATTTAACAAGAGCTCGAAAGGAATTTAAAAATATATTGGAAGATGGAGGTGAGACTTATGCCTAATAAATATCAAAAAGCAATATCAAATATAAAAGCAAGTGATGAATTAAAAGAGAAAATAAAAATAAACATAGAGCAAGAATTAGCAAAAAACGCAAATAGAGGAGGTCCGATTATGAAGATAAAAAGAATATTAATTACTATTTTTGCTACATTAGCTACTTTGGTTTGTGGTGGTGCAGTTTATGCAGCATTAGGTGGAACCATAAATGGTGTTCCTATATCTGAATGGTTTGGAATAAAATTTTCACAAAATTATACAGAGTATGAAGAACCAGTTCAAAATCAAGTTATAGAAAATGACTATGCAAAAGTAGAATTACAATCAACAATATGTGATGATGGATTTACTATTTTAAAATTTTATTTAAATATTAAAGATCTTCAAAAAATTAGAAAGAAAATTTTCTTTGGAGATTTTACAGAAGAAGAAATGAACAAAGAAACTCAACAATATGGTTTACATTTTAATGATATATTACAAAACGAAAATGACGAAATTAAAGACTTTACTGCAACAACTAATAATAATAATTTAATAATAGATGGAAAGAATTATTATGTAAGTGGTTCTGTTCAATCGGCAGAAGAAAACATACAAAACAAAGACTATACAATTTACCAAATGTGGTTTTTAACAGATGAAGAGTTAAAAAGCAAAGAAACTTTTACTATAACTTTAAATAATATTGCATTAGAGGTAAATGGCGTATATTTTAAGTTTAAAGATAGTATTAATATAGAGCTATCAAAATCTAAAGCAAAGCAAAACACTAAAGAAATTAAAACTAATAATGACTCAATTACATACAGAAATATGAAAAAATCTTTAAGCGAAGTTAAAATCACTCCACTACAAAATATTATAAAATTATCAACAATAATGACAAGTGGAGATTATGATGGTGTAAAATATGTATCAAGTAATGGAGAACAACTACCAGATTTAAAATATGTGGTTACAGATCAAAACGGAAAAGAACTACGTAGTTATAATATAGAAACAGACAGAAAAATCACTTATAGTGATGGAAGAACAGAAAAAATAGATTTAAGCAATTTGCTAACTTATGGGGAAATATTGAAAAATGTAAGTATAAATTCCACAGAATATATAACAATTGAGTCAGGAGAAGATATTAAAGCTTTAAATATAAATGTACAAGAAATAGATATATCAAATGAAACAATTAGAAATATCGGTAAATATACAATAGATTTAGAAAACAAAAAAACTAACTCTGAGAATAAGAATGAACTAGTAAATATAGAAAAAGGAACTATCTCTAAAAATACTAACATTACAACAAGTATTCCTACATTTGATAGTAGTAATATAGAATGGGAAGAATATCCAAGTAATTTTGACAAATATTTTTCTAAAATTATTGAAGATACTGATATGGATTGGCCTAATAAAAAAGCAATTAAAACTCTATATAGTATAGTAAAAAATAAGCTATATAAAAATTTAAAAGAATTATATTCTATTGGGTTGATAGAAACTGGTGGAGACATGTATGATTATCAAAGCGTAGAAACAAATTACAATCAATATAATTATTCATCAGAAGACAAAACAATAGAGAAATATACCGACACAATTGAGTTTAAATTAGCAAAAATAGGCCCAACATATTTAGAATCTGCCGAAGAAAACTATATAAAAATCCTTACTCAAAAATCTAAAGAACAATACGAACTACTTAAATCTCAAAATTATAACAAAGATAATGGATATTACTTTGGACTAGATAGAATAATAATTATGAATGGAAATAATTCAAGCAAAGAAATTTATAAAAATAATGCTAGGGCTAAAAAAATTAAACTAACAATAAATGATGATAAAGAATATATTATATATTTGAAAGATACGAATAAAGCCCAATTTTTAAACTTAAATTATAAACAAAAAAGTATTGCAAAACCAATAAATGCCAAAGTAGAAGTTTTGGAAGCATATAAAGGTGAAAAAACTCAAGACATATATATTTCAGATATGCAATTTGTAGTTACAACAAATATTTCTATGGGAATATAATTTTTTATCATTATTTTATCTCTTCTACATAAATTTCATCTTTTACGGCAACAACACTATAACTTCTTAATTTTGGAATCATTTTTATTTCTTCAGTAATTAAATATTTTTCAAAATCCTCTTTAATTTCAGTCGAAAAAATATATCCATCATAGTTTTGTTTAATTACAGGCAACAATTCATTTTGTTTATCTTTTGAAATATCTACTACGTCCATCAAAGAAATTACATTTTCTTCACTAAATCCTAACATTCCGTTAAAGTTTAAATCTTTAGTTATATCTGTTGCTATATTAAATCCACTTGTGGTGCTATCTAATGTGATTGGCGCAACTCCTATAATAAAAATTCTGTCTACTACAGATTCTGTTCCTTCTTTTAATATTTCGTACCATTTTCTTACTTTTCCATTTTTAGATACTAAATTTTTAAATTTATCTGTTTCAAAGCCTAATAATTCATTTGCAAAGTGATCATATTCATCTATTATTACATAAATTTTTTGTTCAGGTTTTTGATATCTAAATGATCCAAAAATGTTACCTAATAATCCCTCTGCTGTTTGTTCTGGTGTAATATTAAATTCTATTCCATAGTTATTTATAAATCTCTGTATCCCCAATTTTATTTTTTCCTTTATCTTCCAAATTTTCGAGTTTTTCAATAAAATTAGTTTTATCTACATAATAGTATCCCTCTGTAACTAATTCTTCATAATTACTAATCCCTTTTGGTAATTTTTTTATATAAAAATTTTCTCTTTTCTGTTTTTATAAAGCAAAATAAGTGATGTAATATTTTTGAAAAAAATCTCTCTTTTTATTATATAAATAGTATACATCAAATTTCTCCTAAAATCAATATAACTTAAATAAATTTATTTCAAACATTTCAACATTTTTCGATTATATTTTACAAATTTATTGACCTATTATATTTTTTATGATATAGTAAGAATTAGAATAATACATAAGGAGGAAATGCTATGAAATCAACAGGGGTAATTAGAAAAATAGATGAACTTGGCAGAATTGTTATACCAAAAGAAGTTAGAAAAAAACTTGGGATAAATATTAAAGATCCAATGGAAATTTATGCTGATTCAAATTCTATTACATTAAGAAAAGTAGAAGATAAATGTACATTTTGTGGAAATACAAAAGATCTTATCGAATTTAAAGGAAAATTAATTTGCAAAAAGTGTTTTGACGAATTATATAAAAATAACTAAAAAATTGGAGTTGTTATATTTTATTAACAGCTCCTTATTATTTTCTATAAATTGCAAATGAAATATTTGTTTATATATATCCTACTCTGACAATTATTTATCCAAGAATTCCATATATATTTCATTTTTACTAACTCCCCTATCTTTAGCAATTTTTTTAATTATTTCTTTTTTATCCAAACCTTGATTTTTATAAAATTCAAATTGTTCATCTAAAGATAATTCATTTAACTCAACTTCTTTTTCTTTGTATTTTGCACCTTCAATCAAAATAATCATCTCGCCTTTTAAACTTTCTGCTTTAGAAATTATTTCTTCAATATTGCCTCTAATAAATTCCTCATGAATTTTTGTTAATTCTCTTGCCAAAACTACTTTTCTATTTTGTAAAATATCTTTTAAATCTTCAAGAGTGTTTTTTAATTTATGTGGTGCTTCATAAATAATTATTGTTTTTGTTTCGTTTTCAATCTCTTTTAGTTTTTCTTTTCTTAATTTTTTATTCAATGGTAAAAATCCCATAAATGTAAACTCTTTTGTATCAAGCCCTGAAGCGATTAAAGCATTTATAGCAGCACATGCTCCAGGAATTGGAATTACTTCAATACTATTTTTTATCGCTTCTTTAACAATAACCTCACCTGGATCAGAAATACCGGGTGTTCCTGCATCAGAAACCACTGCTATATTTTCTCCATTTTTTAATTTTTCTATTAGATTATCAACTTTAATTTGTTCATTATGTCTATGATAGCTAATTAGTGGCTTTTTTATTTCAAAATGATTTAATAATTTTAACGTATTTCTTGTATCCTCTGCTGCAATCAAATCAACCTCTTTTAAAATTCTAATAGCCCTTAATGTTATATCTTCTAAATTACCTATAGGTGTAGCAACTAAATATAATTTTCCACTCATTTTAAATTCCAACTTATAATTTCTTAATAAAAATATAATTTTAAAGAGAGAGAGCTTAAACGAAATGAATTACAATTTCTTTTAAATACAAGATGGTGGTACCCTTACAAACTTGATAAGGGGGGACCATAAAGTATTTATATAGAAATTGTATGAAATGTAGTATAAAGCGGGTCGAACTTTAAAATTATATTTTTATTTAGTTAACTATAAATTATTTCTCCTTTCATTTTTATTATAAATTTTCAAAATTTCATCAGTATAGGTCCCATCTTCATTATAAACAAATAAATTGTTTTCATATTGCAAAAAAGGCTTTCCATTTTTTATTCCTTTAATTAAAACCAAATTAGCTTTTTTATTTTTATTTGGATAAACAAATTTAATTAATTTTGGTTCTATTTTTTCTTTTCTCATAGCGCAAAAAATATCAACCAATCTGTCAGGCCTATGCACCATATAAAATTCCCCATGGTCTTTTAATAAATATGCAGAAATATACATAAAATCTTCTAAACTTGCAGTAATTTCATGTCTTGAAATCTGCTTTTTATTTTCTTCATTTATAAGTCCTGTATTAATTTTTTTATATGGCGGATTTGTAACAACTACGTCAAAGCTTTTTGGCTCAAAAATATTTTTTAAATTTAAAATATTTTCATTCATTATTTTTATTTTATTTTCTAAATTATTTAATTTTACACTTCTTGCTGCCATTTCTGCAACTTCTTCTTGAATTTCTACACCAACAAATTCTTTTGCATTGGTCTTTCCTGAAAGCAAGAGATTTATTATTCCTGTTCCTGTACCTAAATCAATTACTTTTGAATTATATCTCATATCTTTAGCAAAATCTGAAAGTAACACACTATCTATTCCAAAACAAAATCCATCTTTATTTTGAATTATTTTTAAATTTTTAAATTCTAAGTCATCTATTCTTTCATTTTCTTTTAATTCCATTTTTATTCCTTTTAACAAAAAATTATTTCTTTACATATTATACAACAAAAAAGGAGATTTTTCAATGGATAAGCAAAATTCAAATAAAAAAATGGATTTTAAAAAAATAAAGAAAAATACATTTAATTCTTTAAATGAAGTTGAATTTTTTTTGCGTGATTTTAAAAGATTTTCCAATTATATAAAATTGTATAAAATGTTTAGACCGAAACGGAATGCGATAAAAACATCTGGCACTTTAAGATTTTCAACCTATATTAATAATTTAGTTCTAAAAAGGACAAAACAAAAATAATAATTAATACAAGTGTAAAATTCACCTAGGGAATTTTACACATACGTAATTTAAAAGTGCAAAAAAGCACAGAAAGGAAAAAATCATGAAAAAGAGACCTGTAGTTATAGTAATTGTTTTAATTATAATTGGTATTTTAGCATATTTTTTAATTAACAATATTTCTATTACAAAAAATAGTGAATATATGGATTACACACCACAAGAAGAAATTAGTGAAAATCAAACTCGACAAACTACAATTAATTTATACTTTTTAAATCCTGAAACAAATAACCTAAAATCAGAGGGCAAATCAGTAAATGCAAATGAATTATTAAAAAATCCATATAAATTAATTGTAGATAAATTAATTGAAGGTCCAGAAAATAGCAAACTTCAAAAAGTTTTTCCTGAAAATACTCGTTTAATTGATGCAAATATACAAAATAATTGTGTGACCCTTAATTTTTCTGAAGAATTTATGAATTTTAAAGATGATACTCAAAAATATAATATTATAAATAGTATTTTAGATTCTTTAACACAATTAAATGAAGTTGAATCAATTAAAATTTTAGTAAATAATGAAACAAAAGATGGACTTAGCCAAGAATATACAACAATTTCTGAAAATCCCTAAAAAATCCATTGACAAACTCGCTAAAATATTGTAAATTATTAGTGTAGACAAAATACGACACGATTAGATTATTTAGTTGCATTTTAAAATGATTTATTTGCAAATGCAACTAAATTTAAATGAATTTTATAATATTTAAGTAGGAGTGAAACAATGATTATACAAGAAGAAAAAGTAGAAATAGTAGAAGAAGAAAAACCAAAAGCTTTGCAAAAAATGGAACAACCAAATTCGCAAAATACCAAAAAACCTAAACATACATTATTCTATGTTTTAATATTTTCCATCTCTTTACTATTAATTATATTAATTATTTTTGGTGGGTTTGCAATTTATAACATTAATAATAATGATAGAATCGCAAAAGGTGTAAAAATATATGGAATAGACGTATCTAGCAAAACAAAAGCAGAAGCTTTAATTGCAGTTTCTGAAAAATTTGACTCTATAAAAAATACAGATATTAAACTAGTCTCAAAAGACTACGAAAGTGCCATAAATCCAACAGAAATTAATTTAAGTTTTGATATCAATTCTGCAATTAATTATGCATTTTCTATAGGTAAATCTGGTAAATTATTTAAAGATAATTACGATATTTTTAACACAATGATAAATGAAGTAAATATTACTCCATCTTATTCTTTAGATGAAAAGCTATTAATTTCTACCTTAGAAAAAATGTCAAAAGATTTACCAAATGCTGTTGTTGAAAGTAGTTACTATATAGAAAAATCAAATTTAATTATTACAAAAGGAACTGATGGTTATTCTGTAGATTCTGCTAAAACAGCTTCCGATATAAAATCAAAAATAAAAGACTTTAGCTATTTATCAAATTCTATAGAGCTTAGTTTAATTAATCAGAAACCAAAAGAAGTTGATATTGACAAAATATATAACGAAGTGCATAAAGAAGCAAAAGACGCCTATTACACAACAAATCCTTATGCTGTTTATCCTTCTGAAAATGGTGTAGATTTTAAAATTAGTATAGCTGAAGCAAAACAAAAAGTTGCCTCTTCAGATAAAGAATGCAAAATTCCATTAAAAACTATTTATCCAAAAGTTACAACAAATAGTATCGGAAAAAAAGCATTTCCTGACTTGCTTGCAAGCTTTTCTACAAACTATGTTAATAACCCAAGTAGAACGACAAATTTAAAACTTGCTGCAAAAAAAATAAATGGAACAGTTCTACTTCCAGGAGAAACTTTCTCATATAACAAAGTAGTTGGAGAAAGAACTATAGCTGCAGGTTATAAAAATGCTGCAATTTATCAAAACGGAGAAGTAGTAGATGGTTTAGGTGGCGGAATTTGTCAAATTTCAACAACACTATTTAATGCCGCACTATTTGCAAATCTTGATATAGTAGAACTTCATAATCATCAATTTGTTCCTTCTTATGTAGGAGCCGGAAGAGATGCAACAGTTGTTTATGGTTCTAAAGATTTTAAATTTAAAAATTCAAGAAAATTTGCTATAAAAATAGAATGCTCTGTTTCAGGTGGAATTGCAAAATTTAAAATATATGGTGTAAAAGAAGATCCAGAATATGATGTTAAAGTTAACGCTTCTATTATTAGCCAATCTTCTACATACACAAAATCTGTAACTTACAGAACTTTGAGCAAAAATGGAAAAACTGTATCAAAAGAAAAAATATATACTTGTACTTATAAGAGACATTAAAAAATTTAGTCTGTGTACCACAAATACACAGATTTTTTTATTTGTTTTTTGTGTTTTTTGTGTTTTTTTAGCTATTTTTAAAATTTGACTTTTCTTCAAATTTCGTATACAATATAAATTAATAAATTACTCGAAAAAAGCAATCCAAAAGGAGACTAAATTTATGAAAAACAATATACTTCACGTAGGCCTTGACGTAGGCTCTACTACAGTAAAAATTATAGTAATGAACGAAAAAAAAGAAACAATATATAAAGATTATCAAAGGCATTATTCAGATACAAAAAACACTGTCTGTAATGTGTTAAAAAAGCTAAATGAAGACTTTCCAAATTCTCAGTTTACATTAGCATTAACAGGTTCAGGAGCTCTTTCTGTTGCAAAATTTCTAGGGGTAAGCTTTATTCAAGAAGTTGTAAGTTGTAAAAGAGCCGTAGAAAAATACATACCTCAAACTGATGTAGTAATTGAACTTGGTGGTGAAGATGCAAAAATTATTTATTTTGATCAATCTATTGAGCAACGTATGAATGGAACTTGTGCTGGTGGTACAGGTGCATTTATTGACCAAATGGCAACACTTCTTCATACTGACCCAACAGGCTTAAATGAATATGCTAAAAAATATAATACAATTTATCCAATTGCTTCTAGGTGTGGAGTTTTTGCAAAAACAGATATTCAGCCTTTAATTAATGAAGGAGCAGCTAAAGAAGACATTGCAGCTTCAATCTTTCAAGCAGTTGTAAATCAGACAATTTCAGGACTCGCTTGTGGTAGACCAATTAGAGGAAAAATTGCATTTTTAGGTGGACCTTTAACATATTTGTCTGAGCTTAGAAATAGATTTATAGAGACTCTAAAACTTAAAGATGATGAAATAATTGTACCAGAAGAAGCTCATCTTTTAGTTGCAAAAGGTGCAGCACTTGATTCCCTAAATGATGAAACATTTTCTAACAAAGAATTATCACAAAAAATAGAAAACTTAAAAAATTCACATGATACAACAACTAAGCCATTAGACCAATTATTTGAAAATGAAAAAGAATATAGAGAATTTGTGCAAAGGCATGAAAAAGCAAAAGTTAAAAAACGTGAACTAAAAGATTTTGAAGGAGATTGCTTTATAGGAATAGATGCAGGTTCAACAACTACAAAACTTGCCTTAATAGATATAGATGGAAATTTACTATTTTCGCTATATGGAAGTAATGAAGGAAATCCTTTACAAAGCACAATTACAATGCTAAAAAAACTTTATTCTGTTTTGCCAAAAAGTGCAAAAATCCACTATAGTGGAGTTACAGGATATGGAGAAAAATTAATACAAACAGCTCTAAATCTTGACTTAGGAGAAATAGAAACAATTGCCCATTATACAGCAGCAAAAGAATTTGAACCAGATGTTACAAGTATTGTAGATATTGGTGGACAAGATATGAAATATATACGTCTAAAAAATGGAGCAATAGACAATATTATGCTAAATGAAGCATGTTCTTCAGGATGTGGGTCTTTTATAGAAACATTTGCAAAAAGCTTGGGCTTAAGTATTAAAGACTTTGTGCAAGAAGCTCTTAAATCTACAAAACCCGTAGATTTAGGATCTCGCTGTACAGTCTTTATGAATTCAAAAATTAAACAAGCTCAAAAAGAAGGTTATTCTGTAGGAGATATTTCTAGCGGACTTTCATATTCTGTTATAAAAAATGCAATTCAAAAAGTTATGAAAGTAAGAGATACAAGTACTTTAGGTGACCATATAGTTGTACAAGGTGGAACATTTTATAATGACGCTGTTTTAAGAGCATTTGAAAAAATAGTAGGTAAACAAGTTGTAAGGCCAGATATTGCAGGACTTATGGGAGCTTATGGAATTGCCCTTATCTGTAAACAGCAATACGAAACAAATATGGATATGGAATATCATTCAAGTATAACAAAATTAGAAGATTTAGATAAATTAGACATAAAAATAACACATGCAAGATGTAATAAATGTGAAAACCATTGTAAATTAACAATAAACACATTTGGAAATGGTAAAAAATATATATCTGGAAACAGATGTGAAAAGGGAGCCGGAATTGTAAGCAAAAACGCTGATTTACCAAATTTGGTTAAATACAAAAATGAAAGAATTTTTGGCTACACTCCTTTATCAGAATCTGAAGCAAAACGCGGAACAATTGGAATACCTAGAGTTTTAAATATGTATGAAGATTATCCATTTTGGTTTACATTTTTTACTGAACTTGGATTTAGAGTAATTCTTTCAGAAAAAAGTACTCGTAAAACTTATGAAAAAGGTATGGAATCTATGCCATCAGAGTCTGTATGTTACCCTGCAAAACTTGCACATGGTCATATAGAAGAATTAATAGAAAATGGAATAAATACAATATTTTATCCATGTATTCCATATTCAAGAAAAGAGTATGAAAAATCAGATAATCATTACAATTGCCCAATTGTAATTTCATATTCTGAAGTACTAAAAAACAATGTGGAAGACTTAAAAAAAGTAAAATTTTTAAATCCATTTTTACCTTTCGAAAAAGACAATTTAGTTAAAAAGATTTTATCTTTGGATGAATTTAAAGAATATGGATTTAACAGAAAAGAACTGCAAAAAGCTGCAGAAAAAGCAGAACAAGAATATCAAAGTTGTAAAAATGACATTAGAAAAAAAGGTGAAGAAACTGTAAAATACATTGAAGAAAACAACTTAAAAGGAATAGTTCTAGCAGGAAGGCCATATCACATAGACCCTGAAATAAATCATGGAATAGATACACTTATTACTTCACTTGGTTTATGTGTTTTAACAGAAGATAGCATTTCAGATAAAGCAGAAGCAAAACGTCCTCTAAGAGTTGTTGATCAATGGGTATTTCACGCAAGACTATATGCAGCAGCAGATTTTGTTGGAAAGCATGACAATTTAGAATTAGTGCAACTAAACTCATTTGGCTGTGGAGTAGATGCAGTAACTACTGACCAAGTTGAAGAAATTTTAACAAGTTTTAACAAAATGTACACACTTATAAAAATAGATGAAGTAAATAATCTAGGAGCTGTAAAAATACGTATACGTTCACTTTTAGCAAGTATGAATAAAAGATTGAAAGAACATTCTAAAGGTGATTATGGAATTGATAAAAAGCCATTTACAAAAGAAATGAAAGGTGATTACACAATATTAATTCCACAAATGATACCTATTCATTTTGAATTATTCGAAACAGCCCTAAAATCATGCGGATATAATGCAGTACTTTTAAGAGAATGTACTCAGCATACAGTTGAAACTGGTTTAAAATATGTAAATAATGATGCATGTTATCCATCAATTTTAACAACAGGTCAATTTGTAGAAGCTTTGGAATCTGGCAAATACGACGTAAATAAAACAGCAATTATAATGTCACAAACAGGTGGTGGCTGTAGAGCTACAAATTATATCGGATTTATAAGAAAAGCCCTAAAAGATGCAGGTTTTGAGCAAGTACCTGTAATTTCATTTAACCTAGTTGGAATGGAAAAAAATGCAGGATTTAAGCTTACTCCAAAACTTATAGAAAAATTATTGCGTTCAATAATGCTTGGAGATCTACTTCAAAAAATGCTACACAAAAATAGAGCTTATGAAATAAATAAAGGTGAATCTGATAGATTATATAATGAGTGGATAGAAAAAAGCAAAAACATTATTGCAAAAGGTACATGGAAACAATTTAAACAAACTATATATGATATAGTAGATGATTTTGAAAAAATTGATCTTGATATGTCAGAAGAAAAACCACGTGTTGGAATAGTTGGAGAAGTATTAATTAAATATCATCCATTTGGAAATAACTTTGTTGCAGAAATGCTTGAAAAAGAAGGCGCAGAAGTTGTACTTCCAGATTTTATGGGATTTATCAAATTCATGGCAACACACAAAATTACATTTAATACTTTACTTGGAACAAATAAAACCTCTTCAAAAATAAGTAAAATTGTAATAAACTTAATAGATATTTTAGAAAAAGATTTAAAAAAAGCATTATTTAAATCAGATAAAGAATATCTAATGCCATGCAACATTTGGCACCTAGAGGACCAAGTAAAAGATATTTTATCTATTGGAAATCAAACAGGAGAAGGCTGGTTTTTAACAGCAGAAATGATAGAATACATAGAAAACGATATTCCAAATATTGTTTGTGTACAACCATTTGCATGTCTTCCAAATCACGTTGTAGGAAAAGGTGTAATAAAAACAATTCGAAGTAAATATCCTTTTGCAAATATAACTCCTGTAGATTATGACCCAGGTGCAAGCGAAACAAACCAGGCAAATAGGTTAAAACTTCTTATGACTGTAGCAAAAGATAATTTAAAATTAAACATAAATGAACGAAAAGCACTTGAAATTGAAAATATGGATAAAGACACAGCTTCAATATCTTAATGTCACATCAGGTTTTATATAATATGAAAGAATAACTTTCCTATTATATAAAATTAAAAAGCAAATTTATACTTTATTAAGTACAAATTTGCTTTTTTTGCCTATATCTTTTCAAGTCCATTATCCCATAATTCATTACATGATAAATCTATATGATCATTCCATGAGATCCCATATCCCCCAATATCAACTTTAACATTTGAAAATAGTATACTATTATTAACTAACTCTTTAAATTCTTGCCATTTATCAAATATCAATTTTAAATCATAATATTTATTAACTCCATTTTCAAATGTAACATATAATACATAATTATCAAGTGGCTTTACCGATTTAATTTTATAAAACATCACTACTTCCCCCTATTTTAATGGTTTTAATTTTTTAAATTCTTGTGTATTCCACATATTTAATAATTCACTTTTATTATCCTTTACCCATTCTTGCGCCATTTTTAAAGCTCTTATAGGTAAATCACCTTCCAACATTTTTCCTGTATTAATATCTATAGTACCCACACTTTCTCCATAAATTGCATGAATATGCGGAGGATTGTGCTCTGATTGTTGAAAGTACATTTTTATTACTATTCCATAAAAATTAGATAATATAGGCAAACTTACACCTCCTATTATATAATAATTTTGATAAATAAGCAAATATTAATAAATAAAAATGTTAATAACAAATAATAATGATTTAATTAATAGTTAGTTTATCATAAAAGTAATATTATGTCAATGGCAATTAACACTTTTCAAAACAAAAAAAATAGTGTATAATACTTGTATAATAATCAAAGGAGAAATTAGATGAAAAATTATTATAAAATATTACAAGTAGATAAAGACGCCTCACCAGAAATAATAAAAGTTGCATATAAATTATTAGTTAAAAAAAATCATCCAGATTTAAAAGAAGGAGCAGAAAAACAAATTGCTGAAGAAAAAATAAAAGAAATAAATGAAGCTTATGATATTTTGTCTAACCCTGAAGAAAAAGCTAAATATGACCAAAATTTAATTAATGAATTTATTTCGCAAGAACAATATAATACCATTTTAAATGAAAATATAAATTTAAAAAAAGAATTAAATTATTTTAATAATTTGTATAATAAAAATAATTATGCAAAAAGGCAATATTCAAATATGTATGACCATTCATGGGAAAAAAATTATACTCAACCAAATAGCCAAAATAATTATAATGCAAATCACAATAATGCTCAAAATAGTTATAATAATCAACATACAAATTACAATAACATAAATAAAAATAATTTTAAATTTAATTTAAGTGAAAAATTAAAAACATTTATTGCAGTTACACTTACATTTTTAATTATATTTATTATTTTGAATATTCCATTTATAAAGGAATATTTGCTTAATTTTTTAGGTAGTAGTTATTTAATATTTTTTATTGCAATAATTGCATTTTATATATATTTTTTCAGAAACAAACAATAAGTGATCTTTAGTGATCACTTATTATTTGTCCCCAATAATCCTCAAAAATATCTCTTCAAGTGAATTTTCTTCACCATATTTTTTTCGTAATTCATCTAAATTTCCAACAAAAACAATTTTGCCATTATTAATAATTGCAATTCTATCACACAATTTTTCTGCAATCTCCAAAATATGTGTAGAAAAGAAAACTGTTTTGCCTTGAGACGCATGTTCTTTCATTAATGTTTTTAAATCATAAGAACTTTTTGGGTCTAAACCTGTTATAGGTTCATCTAAAATCCAATTTTGAGGATTATGCAAAAGTACTCCTATTATTACAATTTTTTGCCTCATACCATGAGAATAACTTTCTATTTTATTATCTAACTCATCATAAATTTCAAATTCTTTAGCTAATTTTTCTATTTTTTTAGTTCTCTCTTCTTTACTCACATTATAGCAATCTGCAATAAAATTTAAATATTCTATCCCTTTAAATTTTAAAAACATATCTGGACTATCTAGGACTAAACCAATATTTTTTTTCGCTTCGATTGGCTCATTTGTAATGCTTTTCCCATCAATAAAAATATCTCCTTCATCTATTTCCAAAATTCCTGTCATCATTTTTATTGTAGTCGTCTTCCCTGCACCATTTTGCCCAATAAATCCAAATATTTCTCCATTTTTTATTTCTAGGTCAATATTTTCTATTACTTTAGTTCCCTTTTTATAAGATTTTGAAACATTTTGTATTTTTATCATTTTTTTATTTCCTTCCTATCTCATTTATTTTAAAAGTATAAACCTTAAACTCTTCATCAGATTTATTGTTAATTTTATATATTAAAAATTTTACTCTTCTGTTAAGGCACAAATCTCTATAATTATATGGTAGTTATTTTTTCATATAATTTATCTTTAAATCTATAAAATATACTATTTAAAATAATAATTACAAAAATTAAAATACCTGCAAAAACTCCTAAAGAAATATTTAAATTATGCTTTTCAAATAAGTCTTTAATAAATATCAAAAATAAAATATTAAAAATAATAAGTACATATTGTAATAATTTATTTTTGCTATTTTTTAAAATTTCATATTCTGCATCCCATTTTAATTTTGGCATAATCAGATCTATTAAACACAAAATAAAACTATTAATAACTGTTAACAAAACTGATAATCCAAAAATAATTAAAATATAATTTAATCCTATAGCAGGAATTTGTAAATTAATTACTGCCAAAATGACTACTGAAGAAATTATATTTAAAATAATCTGTGGAATATTCTTATATATAAATTGCTTATATAAACTAATTGGCAGAATTTTCATAACAAAAGCATTTTTTCCTTCTCTTGAAAAAGACGTTATTGAAGTATAATTAAATAATCCAGTTATTTGTAATATTCCTAAAATAATACAAACAGCCTCCATATTAAATTTTAAACCTTCTCTTATTTCTTTATATTCCTCTCTTTGAATTAGCCCATTATATGCAGGTACAACAGCAATTGTTAAAATACAAATTAAAACTGTCATCATAATTACAGGATAAATACTCTGTATTAAAAAAATAGGATTTTTGCTTAACATTTTAAATTCTTTTTTTATATATGAAATGCCTTTTGGGCTTTTTTTAATTTTTATTTTTTTATTCTTTTTTATTTTTTTTGTATAAAAATTTGCTTTTAATAATTGCTTTAAATATAATTTATTTCCCATAAAAATAAATAAAATAAATCCTACAAAATTAATTAATATTAATTTTAAATAAGTAATTATTATTTTATTATTTTGCAAAATTTCAGCTGATGGATTAATATTTAAAAAATAATTATTTATTTTTATTATTTTTTCGTTAATTTTGTTTAAAACAAATTCCTGATTTTGTTCTATAAATTCAGAATTATTAAACACATATTCTATAGCTTTATTTGCACCAAACATTAATGCAAAAATTAGAATAAATGATATAATTAATTGCATTAAATCTTTATTTTTAAATAATTTAATTGTTTTCATTAAAAATATCATCATTATACTTACTATCATTGTTGCAAATAAAGGAAAAATAATTAAAACAATAATAAAATTTAAAAAATATGTAATTTTGGAGTAAATATATATTCCATAAATAAATAATGGTGCTAATGCAAAAATTAACTCAAATTCATAATTCATAAAAAGAATCGTGCTAAATTTTGAAATTAATATTTCTATTGGATTTATTGGCAAATGCAAAATGTTTTCTATATCTTTTGAAAAATATAATACATTCATACTTACCATTATTGTTCTAATAATTATTAATATTTCTAAAGCTAATAAAAATCCATTTAAGAATATTTGTGGCTTTCCAATTTTTACTGCATAACTAATTATTTCTGAACTTAAATAAGTAATTCCAAAAAATATAATTACATATACCCAAAATAAATATGATTTTTTATTTAATTTTTTTGTTTCCATATTTATTATGTTTAAACTTGCATCATTTTCTTTTATATATAATTTACTTAAATTAAAAATATTTTTTAATTTATCTTTCATTTAGAAAAACATTCCTTTCTTTTATATCTTGTGTACACGATGATAAAAAATAAGTTAACTTGATTTATATTATAGCATATTTTTTAAATAAGGAAAAGTAGCTACAATAAATTTGTAACTACTTTATTTATATCCGTAATCTCATTTTTGAAGCTAACTTTTTTTAGTTCCCTTAAAAAATCTTAAATTTTATATCATCATATGTTTTCATCAAATTCATAGTATTATCTATTGCTGTATTTATTTGTGCAGGTGAATAATTAGGATGTTGTTTTTGAATTTTATTTGCAAGACTCGCTCTAAACTTATCACTATTTTCCCCAGAACCTGACATTCCTTTATAGAAATACTCATATGTTTTCTGAATACTCATTGCTTGTTCTAAGGCTTGCCTTTTATGTATCTCATCAGAATTATCAAGTGTCATTCTATATTGTTCCATTGCAGCAATTTCTCTCTCATCTGTAAAGCCAGCTTTATGATATTCCTCCAAAAATCCACCATCTTTTATAAGATCTTGAAATTGTTCTTTACTACGCTTGTTGCGACGAAGTACTCTCATTTTATCTTTATTTTTTATATAGTCATCTGTAAATTTTTTATTATATCTATCTTTATACTTATCTGAATTCTTATTAAACCTCCAGTCATCAAGTTTGTTGATTCCTGCATCTACAAGAGAAACAGCTCCTTCTCCTATACCTTCTCCTGTTCTTGCCCCAACTGTATATCCAGCCACTCCTCCTGTTAAAATATTTTCAAAAGCCTTTGATGGATCTCCAGATACTAAACCAGCTATTCCTCCTGCTGTAGCTCCAATTGCTCCAATTGCTAATCCTGTTCCTACTTTTCCTACAGTTCTTATTCCATCTTTAGCTATTTTTCCTGCAAACTTTCCTCCAGTTCTAACTGCATTTCTTATAGGTCTTGGTACCCTCTTTCTTCTACCTGTTGGATTTACTGGTGGTGGATTTACTGGCTGTGGATTTACTGGCTGTGGATTTACTGGCTGTGGATTTACTGGCTGTGGATTTACTGGTTGTGGATTTACTGGTTGTGGATTTACTGGTTGTGGACTTACTGGCTGTGGATTTACTGGTTGTGGATTTACTAGCTGTGGATTTACTGGTTGTGGATTTACTGGCTGTGGATTTACTGGTTGTGGATTTACTGGCTGTGGATTTACTGGTTGTGGATTTACTCCTGTGCTATCATCGCCTAATAATAAATCTCTTGTTCTAGTTTGTATTGGCTTTAGTTCTTGGTCATCACCTTTACTGCTTGTACCATTGTTTCCACCTGATTTAGGTGATTTTTCAAATAATCTTTTTGTAACATTCATCATTAATGCTGCTGTTGCAACTCCTGGCATTGAACCTGGAGTTTGTCCTTTAAATCCAAACATAGCTTTTAATAATTTTTCTGCTGGTACCATAAATCCTAAACATACAATAACATATAATGGATCACTTGCCGCAAATCTCATTGCTGATCCTATTAGTAACATATATAATATTAAATGTAGAGGTTGTAGTAATAAATTGTAAAGATATTCTTTAAACCAAAAATTAAATGCCTGTGCCTGTCCATCTTTAACTTTATCTATCGGATACGTTAATGCTACCAATGGTGAAATTAATGTTAAAAACACCATATATATATAACGTTTTATATATACTAAAATAAATATAACTGTATATATTGTAAGAGCCACATATACCATTGCATATCCTATATATTCAGATGTATCATTTCCTTTTGGGTTTCTTATTAATTGTGCATTCATCCTTGCTTGAGTAGCAAAATTGTCTGCTGGCCAAAATAAAACATTCGCTTTTCCTTCGTCGTCACCAGCTGGGTTTAATAAATTTGGATCTGAATAAAAATATTTTTTAAATTCTGATTGAGGATTTCCATTATCACTTTTTACTAATTGTTTATATGCCTTTTTTACTAAATCTGTTGTTGAAGAATCTATCTCTAATGGCCCTCCATCTTCATTTTGTTTAACTCCTATTATATATCCTTCAACCCCTTCTTTATTTATATGTGTTTTTATTTTTTCTTTTGTGTCATTCTTTATAACTTCAGTTTCAACTTTAATTGTACCAAGCGTATCCGTTAATGTATCTACCATTATATTTGCAAATATCATTATATATTGCATTGTAAATATTAAAAAGGTTGCTACGAGCCAATCCCAAAGCATTTGTTTATATTTAGCCTTTGATTCACCTGTACTAGAAAGTAATATTCTTATTCCTATATAAATAAGAACAGACATCATCCCAACTAAAGCAATTAATCTTAGAGTTTTATACCAATCTCTTATATTTTGATTTAATGAGAGTGTAATATTTTTATCATCATTTTTTTTCTCTTCTTCTTCCCTGAAGAAATTAACACTAAATACACCTTCTTCACTAGTAAATATTTCGTATGGTGTTAAAGTAAATGTAGGTAAAACAATTGTTTTGTCTGTTAACATATCTGCACTTATTGTTTTTACAGTGTTAAATACTACATCTTGTACCCCAGCTATTGATAAAACAAGTGTAATTGCAGCTACTGTTATTGCCAATTGAATAGTAATTACTCCTGTTGCAACTAGTACAATTCCTATAAGTAATCCTATAGCTACTCCCCACCAATTTATTCCTTCAGATATAAGATACAATACCACATCTTGTTTGACAAATATTTTATGGATTAATGTTTGTACACCATCAGCTAGACCAGTAAATAAATCTACAATTGGAGTTATTAACGTTCCACCAATTCCAGCATTAACTTGTTTTGGAAGCACTAATCCAATAAAAGCAATAAGACCTATAGCAAATAGCATTTTTTTCCATATCTTTTTATTCGCAAAAATCTTCATTTTTTTATTATGCTCCTTTCCTATTTCGTTCAAAGGTGTACCTAGTTATAAAACATTTTTTTACTAAATACACCTAATAATTTTAATTCTGTTCTTTTGCGATTTTATTTAAGTTCGTTTCAACAAATTCGAACTCTTTTTTCGTTGGCATAATTTTTAAAATACAAGTTTCAGCTCCAACTTTAAGTAATCCTTCACCTCTTTGACAAGTAACTAAAAATCCAGCTTCTCCTTCCGAAAGTTTGAATACTTCTTTTAGGTATTGTATTTCTGATTTATCTTGTGCTAAAAATAGCTTTGTATCTGAAGATGTAAGAACTGCTTGAGCTTCTGGTTTTTCATAGAAGTCTTGAAATCTTTGAGAAATAATTGCCAAAGATACATTTCTTTTTCTAGCACGTCTTGCCATTTTGTTTAAGAAATCAACAGCTTCTGGGTATGGAAGTAACATCCATGCTTCATCAACCAAAACCCTTTTTCTTTTTGCTTTTTTTCTATCTTCACTATTTTTCTTAACATATTTTTCCCAAATCCAAGAAAGTAATATTTGTTGTGCAAGAGGTCTTGCAAATCTTTCCTCCAATTGAGAAATATCTATATTTATAAATGGTGCATCATCTAATAAGTCAAATGTAGATTGACCATCAAAATATGCCATTTGTCCGTCATAAGCTCTTACATATTGTTTCATAACTTTTAACAAATAACTATAATGATATTCATAATTTTTATTTGTATTTTCTTCTGCCTTTTTAACTAACCTTTTATACCAACTACCTATTGTAGGCATTGGCTTTTTCTTTTTATATAACTCATTTCCTGTCATATAGTTATTGCTATCTTGAATATACAAACTATTTGGGTTACTATTTATTCCTAAAGCTGCATATTCTTCATAAATAATTTCTGCAATTATTTGTTTTGTAAGCTCATTTACTTCATCACTTTTCGTACTTCCTTTTGCCATTGTAACTAAAGCTTGTGTTACATCCTCTACCTTATTTTCTATATTAACAACCATTCTTTCTTTTCCTGTAATTTCATCTTTTACAGTTTCTGTCTCTACATCAAATAAATTAATTACAGTTTTAGATGTAGGGCTTATTACAACATTTATTCCTCCTAACGCCTCAGCAACTATTGTATACTCACCTTCTGCATCCAATGCCAAACTTTCTATTCCCATAAGAACTGAAGACCTTGAAATCAAAGTTTTCATAGTAACAGATTTACCAGCACCTGATTTTGCAAATATAACCATATTGTAATTTGTAAGAGAACTATGGAAGTTATCAAATAATACTGGTGTTCCTGTTTGTTTGTTAAAACCTATAGGAACTCCTGTAGGATGTCCTACTTCTGATGTTGTAAAAGGAAATACTGTTCCCATTGAATTTCTATCAAATGTATGTATTTTCTTTACTTTATCATTTGCAAGAGGTAAATTACTTTGAAATGCTTCTTCTTGCATTCCCCATGCCGTTTTTATTCCAACTAAATTTTTTGACATTTCTGATGCAAGCATTTTTGTATATCTGTCTAAATCTTCTAAATTATATGTAAATAATGTAGAGATAACTGAAGCTTCAAATAATTTATTAAATCCTGCAGCAATTTGATCTCTAAGTTCTTCAGCTTCAAATCTTTTTTGACTAAGTGTACTTTCTCTATTTATATTACCTCTATCTGCTGCAACAATTCTTTCTGTTTCAAGTTCATTTATTGCTCTGTTTAACTCATTTTGAGATCTATCCTCTTTTACTGGATTTATATAAATTGAAGTATTTACATCTCCAAACATATATAAATCTCTAAATATTTCTGGAAATGTTGCCATACGTGGAAGTGATGATACAAAAAAGCTTCTAGCATATCTTTTAGCATTTGAAATTATCTCTAAATGATCTATATTTGAAGCATCAATTCCTGAAGGAGCAATAATTTCTTTTAATGTTTTTCTTTTAAGAAATCTTACTTCTTCTTTATGCTGATTTTCTAGGTCTTCCTGCTCTCTTAACTTTTTCTTGCTCATTTAAACTTCCCTCCTTTGTTTGGCTTTTTGTTTTTGTTTTTTTGGTAGAAACCTTTTCCTTAGCATCTTCCACTATATCATCCCCTAGTATATCCTTATTTGTTTCTAATACCAATTGAGCCATTCTTTCTACCATTTCATCATAATTCATTTCCTTTTCTTTTAATTTTCTTTCATTTTCTCTTTCTTGTCTTACCTCTAACACAGCATCATTAGCTTTTTGTATTGCATCTATTTCTATTTGTTTATCTAATTCTTTCATTCTTTTTTCTAATACATCTTGAGCTGTTGTATATAAACTATCATATCCGGCGTTAATTGCTTTATTTAGGTCATATACTTCTGCTTCATCTCTGTTATATGCAGAATATAACAAATCCGCCAATTCATTTGAATCTAATATTTTACTATTTATTCCACAAACCGAAAGTAAACTTATTGTAGATTGAGCCCTAGTATACAATTCTGAAAATGCAATGTTGTTTATTTCATCTTCTCCATATATACTACCATTAGCCTCCTCTGGATAATGTGATAATATTATATAATACTGTTTTGTAAGTATATTTCTATTTAAACTCATTCTTTCTGTATTATTAACAATATCTGTTCCATATTCATATAAATTTCTAGCTTTTACTACTTCAAACTTATCCCTATCTAATTCTTGTTTTTCATATTGTCCACTTCTAACTTTTTGATTATATTCAAATTCTTTATGCGCTAAATTATCTCCCAAATCTCTAACTTTTTGCTTATATGTATTTATACTACCTGTTAAATCAACAGTTCTTGTTTGAACATAAATCTGAATCGGGTTTCTTAATGTATTTAAATATTGGATAAAGCCTTGCTCTACACTACTTTTTTCTACCCCTGACATTAAGTCATAGTTTATTCCTTGACATTTAACCACCATTAAAAATTTTTTACCTTTTTTTTGAACAATCATATTATCTTCTATTCTATCAAATTCCATAAAATTAAAAATTGATTGTATGCTATATAATTGTTGTACTTTTGATTTTTTATTTGATACATTATCTAAAGTTATCTCTTTATTTTTTTTGTTGGCTTTTATTTTTATATATATAAATATACATATTAAAACAATTAATATAGTTACCATTATTCCTAAAACTACTAGTAACATGTTGGCAATTTGATTATTTGTCATATTGTTAGTAATTTGATTATTTGTCATCTTTTGATTCCTCCTCTTTATATACATATATTCTATTATTCTTTCTTTTAAACTTTAACCATCTTAAAAAAACTATGTCTATTGATTCTCCTCCAACCTTCCTTGAAAACTCTATATTTGCATTTTCTGGTATTTTGAAAGTTCCAATTGCAAAACCTAATCCACCAAATAAAAGTATCAAAACTAATCCTATTTTTCCTAATTTCATGGCATTTAAAATTATATAAAACAATATTCCGATACCAGCTCCACCTATTGTGTATAAAAATGCTTTCATTGAAAAAATAAATAATATTTTGCTTTCTCCTTTATAGTTTCTTGGTATATTATATGGTCCTCCCATCTTTTTCCTCCTTATGAATGGATACAATCCACCTATTTTTCTATATATATATTATAACAGAAAAAAAAGAAAAATGGAACACTTTGTAAAAAAATAATAAAAATGTAATTATTTTGTAATCATAATGTAATAAAACGTGGTTATAAATCTACTTCAAACCAATTATAAAATATCTTTGAATATGATATTTTTTTTATCATTCACATATCTATTTATTCAACTATTTCTATTTGCTTTAATTTTAAGCGTAAAAAATTGAGGTAGAAAACCTTTATGTTTTTCCACCTCAACTATTGATATTTAAGCTTTAAAATTATTTACTGAGAAATTATAAATTGCATCTGCTATATATGGTGCTGCAAAAATTAATACTGCTCCAATGAGATAAGGTATCATTACTTTTTTGTATTCTGCCTTTTCTTCTGCACTTCCCATCATATATTTTATACCTATAACAATTAATATTGCTACAGCAACAATTGTTCCTATTCCTTTTAATGCACCAATAATTGTTTTTCCTACATCATTGAAATCTTCAGAAGCATCTGGATTTAAATCTTTTGGTGCAGCAAAGCTAAATGATGTCATACAAACAATTGCAAGAATAGTAGCAATTATTGTAATAATTCTTAAAGTTTTTTTACTCATATCTTTTTCCTCCTTTTTTATTTTTTAGTTTTATATAAAATCTAATAAAAATATTAGAAAGTTAATATCAAATTTATGCTATACTATCAAGTACTGTAATAACTATTTTCCATATTGCAAATGCTCCATATATTACTATACATCCTAAAACATAAGGTATCATAGCCTCTTTTATTTTAGCCTTATCTTCTGCACTTGCCATCATGAATTGTATTCCTAAATATCCACCAACTATTACAGTTAAAATAACTCCCACTGCTAATAAAATGTTAAAGATAATGCTTTGCCCCTTATTTAATTTTTCTTGATCAATTAATATATTTCCATCTGTTACAAATTTATCACCTTGTTTAACTATATCTCCAACACCATCTGCCAATGAAATAGTTGGTATAAATACTAATTGAAAAATAAAAACTAATATTATTAATACTAATACAATTTTTATTAATTTCATCTTTATCGCCTCTTTCATTTTTCAATTAAAATCTATATATCTTTTACCCATTCATATATAAGTGTTGGTATTGTAGTCATTACAAAAACCATAATTGCTCCTAAAATATATCCTGGCATTGCTTGTTTTATAACTGATTTTTCCTCAACACTTGCTGTCATTTCCTTTATTCCTATAACTATCAAAGAAACAACTGATACGACAATTCCTCCAGATCTTATTGTTGTTGTTATTATCTTTGCTCTAGAATTCAATTGTTTTTCTTCTGATTCATCTCTGTATTTTGAAGGATCCCACTCTGTTGGATTTAAGGATTTTCCACCTATATCTCCTCCTTTTGTAGGAGTAGCATAAACCATACTAAATTGAGCTATATTTATAAAAAATACTATTAAAAATAAAGTTATTTTTATTATTCTTTTCATATTCACCACCACAATCCTAATATAATTATACACTATTTTTGGAAATCTTGCAAGTTTTTGTGAAATTTTGTATATTTTTTCTATAATTTAGATTTTTCATCAATTAACTCATCTATATCATTAAAATCATTTCTATTACTTCTAAATGATATAACTCGTACATAAACAGCCTTTATTATATATTTTTACTTTTAAGCAAAAAAAGATATAACTTGTCAATGACAATATTATATCTTTTTTATTTGGCGGAGGAAGAGGGGATCGAACCCTCGCGCCGCTTACACGACCTAACAGTTTAGCAAACTGTCCCCTTCACCGCTTGGGTATTCCTCCATAATATTTTTAAAAAATGAGTATTGCAAAACAATACTCTTAAATATGTTGGCGGAGAGGGTGGGATTCGAACCCACGGTACGCTATGAACGCACGCCAATTTTCAAGACTGGTGCCATAAACCAACTCGACCACCTCTCCGTGTGGCATTGACATATTTAATAATACCACAAGTTATATCAATTTGTCAATACCTATTTTGCACTTTTTTGAAATTTTATTTTTTTATTATTTTTATTGATTATTATATAATTTTTAAAATTTATTCGACGGAGCGTAAGCGACATAAGACATAAATTTTAAAATTATTATTAATCATATTTATACAAAATATATTTAATTCATAGCCTTTTCCAATGCCTCATTTTCTTCTTTAGTTAAATTATATTTGCATTTTCCTTCTTCAATAGGCTTAGCATATATATTAGACATTTCTCTTGAATAAATTCCATTAAATACGACGCCATTGTTTTTTTCATCTAATAAAGCAACTGCAAAACTTAAATCATTTCCCGCATCATTATATGCGTTGTATCTGACTAATCCAACTTTTTGCATACAATTTTTCATATTATTTTCTAATTGTTTACAATACGAATGTGTTTCGCTAAGTGCTTCTTCTAATGCTATAATTCTATCCATATATCCATTTAAATCTTCTGCTATATCTTTTCCCGTGCCTATTTTTTGCATAAATTCTTTATTATTTTTGTTCATTTTGCTAATTCTAGCATTACTTATAATAACTGTTATAAATAAAACAAAATTTATAATTAAAATAATAATTAAGCTAATATCACTTCTAAAAAAGTCTAACATTCTTCCTCCTAAGGGTTCTTTTTGGGGACGGAGGAAAAAACAAACCTTAATTTTTTTCTCATGTCCTCAAAAAATTTCAAATTAATTTATGTTATTACTTCTTATGTAATTCTTATTTTATAAGTCCTAAAATTCTTTCTAAATCATCATTTGTTTTGTATTCTATAACAATTTTTCCACTTCTTTTTCCTGCATCAACTTTAACTTTTGTGCCAAAGAATCCTGTAAATCTATCCTCTATATCTCTATATATAACTTCATACTTTGGATCAAAATCAATTTTATTTTTTTTCCTTTGTATTCTTGCTTCTATCTGTCTACAAGATTGATTATTATTAATAATTCTTATAGCCATAGAATACTGTTTTGCAGGATCAGGCTCCATTAAAAGTTGTCTACAATGTCCTTCTGTAAGTTTACCCTCTTTTGCTAATTCTAATACCTGTGGAGATAAATTTAATATTCTAACAGTGTTTGCAATTCCACTCCTAGATTTCCCAAGAATTTTTGCTATTTCTTCTTGTTTTAAGTGATATTCTTCCATCAAAGATTTCATTCCAAGAGCTTTATCTACAGGGTTTAAATCCTCTCTTTGAATATTTTCAATCAAAGAAATTTCTTTATTTTTCTTATCATCATCATCTCTTATAATTGCAGGAATTTCTGTAAGTCCTGCAATTTTTGCAGCTCTCCATCTTCTCTCTCCTGCTACAATTGAAAAATATCCTTCTTTTTCGGTTACAACAATTGGTTGGATTACTCCATACATTTTTATAGATTCTGCAAGTTCATCTAAAGACTCTTGATCAAATATTTTTCTTGCTTGGTTTCTATTTGGCTCTATATCTATTATTTTTAAATTTCTCAAACCATCTCCTATTTGTCTCTGTTCTTCTTCAGCTACAGGCATTGAAAATAATGCATCTAATCCTTTTCCTAATCCAGTTTTTTTAACCATTATTTTTCCTCCATTCTTTATTTTTCTTATTTGTATTTTTTTAAGTATTTAATTTTAAAAATTCTTTTCCTAATTTTTCATAACTTTTTGCGCCTTTTGAGTGTGGATCATACACTGTAATTGGCAATCCATAACTTGGTGCCTCACTAACACGCACATTTCTAGGTATTACAGTTTTATATACCCTATTATTAAAATATCTTTTAACTTCTTTTACAACTTGATTTGATAAATTAGTTCTAATATCATACATAGTAAGTAATGCCCCTTCTATGTATAAATCTTTATTTAAATGTTTTTTTACAAGCTCTACTGTGTTTATAAGTTGTCCTAGTCCTTCTAATGCATAATATTCGCACTGAACAGGAATTAAAACACTATCAGATGCTGTAAATGCATTTAATGTAATTAATCCTAATGATGGTGGGCAATCTATGAAAATAAAATCAAAATCATCTTTTACCTCTGCTAACTTTTCTTTCATTCTTTGTTCTCTTGACATCATTGATACAAGCTGAACTTCAGCCCCTGCCAAATTAAGATTAGATGGACATATAGAAAGATTTTTAACTTCAGTTTTTTTAATTATGTCAACCACAGATAACTCTGAAACTAATAAATCATAAGTAGAAAATTCGTTCTCTTTATCCATTCCAATTCCACTAGTTGCATTCCCTTGTGGATCTGCATCTATTAATAATATTTTCTTACCTTTTTTTGCAAGTATGGCGCTTAAATTTACTGACGTTGTAGTTTTACCTACTCCACCTTTTTGATTAGCTATAGAAATTATTTTACCCAATTTACTCCCTCCGTTTCTTCGTTCATTTGTCCATTTTTTGCTTATTTTTAAGTATCTGTATTTTATAATAGTTGAAGTAACCTGCACTAATGTTAAAGTTACTTTTCTTATTCCCACTAAATTTTATACTTAAAAATTACATATATAATAATATACAAATATTTAAAATATGTCAATAATTTTATAAAATATTTTCTATTATTTTCATTCCCACCTAAAGTTTAATTATTCTCAAGAAAAATTTGTCGAATTTTGTCGAAAATGCATTTGATTAATTTTTTTATTCTTGAGATTAAGCAATAAAATAGGGGATTGTTTCACACATAACCTGTGTGAAACAATCCCCTATTAAACGTTGGTAATAATAGTTTCCAAACTTTTTTATCTGTGAAACATTTATCTAATTGGCATTTTTGATGGCATGCCTGATTTTCTTGGATACTTACTTGGCGTTTGCTTAATCTTTTTGATAATTGCAATATTTCTTTCTATATCTGAATCAGGAAGTACAAATTCTTCTATATTCAAAATCTCTCCACCTAATTCTTTTATTGCAAATTTTGCTTGTTCCATTTCTTGTTGTATATCTGGACCTTTCATACAAATGCAAATTCCTCCAACTTTAACAAAAGGAATTAAATATTCAGAAAGAGTTGTCATATTCGCAACTGCTCTAGAAACAGCGATATCATAAATTTCTCTATATTTTTTATTTTGTCCTAATTCCTCTGCTCTACCATGAATAGTCTCAATATTATTTATATTTAGTTCATGAGAAACTTCATTTAAAAAATTTATTCTTTTATTAAGTGAATCCAATAAAGTTATTCGTTTTGTTTTATCCATAATAGCAATTGGAATTCCTGGAAATCCTGCCCCAGTTCCAACATCTATTATACTTTTCTCTTTCTCTATATATTTAAGCACTGTCATAGAATCAATAAAATGTTTTAAAATAACATCATTAATTTCTGTAATTGCAGTTAAATTTATTTTTTCATTCCAATCTAAAAGCAAATTCATATATTTATAAAATTTTATGATTTGTTCATCATTTAACTGAACATCTATTTTTTTAGATAATTCCATCATTTTATTTTTAAAATTATCATTCATATATTTTTCCTTTCTTTATCCACATTTTATTAATAAATTGTGGATAACTATTGTATATACTCTATCTTTTAATTTGCAAATAAATAAGTAACACATTAATATCTGCTGGTGAAACTCCTGAAATTCTTGAAGCTTGGCCAATTGATGTAGGCTTTACTTTATTTAGTTTTTGCATAGCTTCAATTCTTAAACCTTTTATAGAAGAATACTCTATATCTTCAGAAAGTTTTTTATTTTCTAGTTTTTTAAACTTCTTAACTTGTTCTTCTTCCATTTTAATATAACCTTCATATTTTATTTGAATTTCAACTTCTTCTTTTTCTGCAATAGAAAGCTTTGGTCTTGCTTCATCAATTTCTTCTAAATCTTTATATGTAAGTTCTGTTCTTTTTAGCAAATCTGCCATTTTTGTACCTGTATTTAACGGAGTAGTTCCATGTTCTTCAAGAAACTTATTCACTTTTTCTGTAGGTTTTACTACTTTATTTTTTAATCTTTCTATTTCATTTTCTATATTTGCTTTTTTTAATAAAAATCTTTCATATCTTTCATCAGAAATAAGCCCAACCTTATGTCCAATTTCAGTTAATCTTAAATCTGCATTATCTTGCCTTAAAAGTAGCCTATATTCCGCTCTTGAGGTCATCATTCTATATGGTTCATTAGTTCCTTTTGTAACTAAATCATCAATTAAAACTCCAATGTATCCTTGTGTTCTATCTAAAACAACAGGCTCTTTTCCTTTAATTTTCATTGCACTATTTATTCCTGCCATAAGTCCTTGACATGCAGCCTCTTCATATCCGGAACTACCATTAGTTTGTCCTGCAAAAAACAATCCACTAATTCCTTTATATTCTAAAGAAAGCTTTAGTTCAGATGGATCTATACAATCATATTCAATTGCATATGCAGGTCTTGTAAATTCAGCATGTTCCAAACCAGGAATTGTTCTATACATAGCTATTTGAACATCTTCTGGAAGTGAAGAACTCATTCCTTGAGCATACATTTCATCTGTATCTAACCCAATTGGCTCAATAAAAATTTGATGTCTTTTTTTGTCTGCAAATCTTACAACTTTATCCTCTATAGATGGACAATATCTAGGTCCTGTTCCTTCAATTACTCCTGCATATAAAGGAGAACGATGCAAATTTTCTTTTATAATTCTATGTGTTTCTTCATTTGTATAAGTTAAATAACAATCTTGTTGATCAAAATCTTTTACTTCATCATCTAAAGAAAATGGAACTATGTTGTTATCTCCCTTTTGTACTTCCATTTTTGAAAAATCAATACTTTTTCTGTTTATTCTTGCAGGTGTACCTGTCTTAAATCTTACTATTTTAACACCTAAATCTTTTAAACATTCAGATAATTTATTTGCTGGGAAAACTCCATCAGGTCCACTCTCTTGAGAAAATTCACCAATAAATATTTTACCTTTTAAATATGTTCCTGTTGAAACTATTACAGATTTTACCTTATAAATAGCGCCTACAGAAGTTTCTATAGATACAACTTTTCCGTTTTCTACATTAATTTTTGTAATCTCTGCTTGTTTTAACTCCAAATTTTCTTGTCTTTCTATTGTATGCTTCATTTCCATCTGATATCTTTTTCTATCTGCCTGAGCTCTTAAAGAATGCACAGCAGGCCCTTTTGAAGTATTAAGCATTTTTATTTGTATCATGGTTTTATCTATATTTTTTCCCATTTCGCCACCAAGGCAATCAATTTCTCTTACTAAATGTCCCTTCGAGCTTCCTCCTATATGAGGGTTACAAGGCATATTAGCAACAGCCTCTAAGCTTATTGAAAAAATTAAAGTTTTCATTCCAAGTCTTGCAGCTGCTAGTGCTGCTTCACAACCTGCATGCCCAGCTCCAATTACTGCTACATCATATTCTCCCGCATTATAACTCATTTTTCATTTCTCCTTTTTTACATAATAGTTTTACGTATTTGTTATTTTTAATAAATAAATATTTTGAGAAACAATTTTATTTAACTAAATAGATTAGAAATTATTATTAATTTTTCAAGGGAATCTAAAAACAAGCTTTTTTTAGGGTGCTTGAAAAATTAATTAGAATTTCTTATCGTTAAATGCAAGTTACCTAAAATTTTTCGAAAAATATTTATTTATTAAATTAATTATAAAATATAATAAAATTTTACTTTCCAAGACAAAACCTTGCAAAAATCTCATTAATTATCTCTTCTCCAGCCTCTTCTCCTGTTATAGCACCTAAATTAGCAAGTACATCTTTCAAGCTAATTGCAATTATGTCAACAGGCATTCCGTCTTTCAAAATATTTTCAGCCTTATTTAAATTTTCTATTGCTTTTGAAATCAAATTTTTATGTCTTTCATTTGTAATAACAATATCATTATCTAAATTTATTTCGTCTAAATTAAACATATCTGTAATTCTTTTGAAAAGCGTTTCTAATCCAATTTTATTTTTTGCTGACAAGTTTATCACATTTTTGTCAAAAACTTCTAATTTTGGATTTTCAGCCGTTATTTTTTGTTCTAAATCTATTTTATTTAAAATGATAATTGACTTTTTATTTTTTGCAATTTCTAAAATTTCTAAATCCTCTTTTGAAAAATCTTTGCTCGAATCAAAAATTGCAATAATTAAATCTGCACTTTCTGCTAATTTTTTAGATTTTTCAATTCCTATCATTTCAACTTCATCTTTTGCTTCTCGTATTCCTGCTGTATCTATAAGATTAAGAGGAATTCCATTAATAGTTACAAATTCTTCAATTGTATCTCTTGTTGTTCCCTCTATTTCAGTCACTATTGCTCTGTCTTCTTTTAAAATTGCATTTAAAAGAGACGATTTTCCCGCATTTGGTTTACCTATTATTACTGTCTTTATCCCTTGTCTTATTATTTTTCCATTATCAAAGGATTTTTTTAAATTTTCTAATTTTATTCTTGATTTCTCTATAGTACTTAAAATATCGTTATTTGTAATATCAGGTGTATCATATTCAGGATAATCTATAGAAACTTCTATATTTGTCATTATCTCTAACAAATCATTTTTTATTTCATTTATCTTTTCAGACAAAAAACCCTCTAACTGCTTTATTCCTTCTTTTGCCTCCCTATCTGATTTTGCATTAATTATATCAATTATGGATTCTGCTTGAGAAAGGTCTATTCTCCCACCTAAAAAAGCTCTTTTTGTAAATTCTCCCGGTTCAGCAAGTTCTGCCCCATTTTTTAAACAAAGTTCAAGAATTTTGCGCATTATAACTGTTCCACCATGAGAATTAATTTCACACATATCTTCTGTAGTATAACTTTTTGGAGCTTTAAAGTATGAAACTAAAACTTCATCTATATTTTTTTCTTCATCTACAATATGTCCATATTTTATAGTATATCCTGGAATTTCTTCAATATTTTTAGGGCTTTTTGCTCTAAAGATTTTATCTAATACTTTAAAAGTATTTTCTCCACTCATTCTTATTATTCCAATTCCACCAATCCCTGGTGCAGTTGAAATTGAAGCAATTGTACTCATCCTCATTCTTCCTTTCTAAACAATTAATTTTTAATATATAAGTATTTTGAGAATTATTCTTATTTAACTAACTAAAAAGAAGCCAAAGCGAGAATAATCTTATATATATCAGATTAAATCTTCACTTTGACTTCAGATTTAAATATTTAATTAATATTTGATACAACTTTATTTTAAACTGATTACAAGTCTTCTTCTAGGCTCTTCACCTATACTATGAGTTGTAACTTTATTTGAGTTTTGTAATTTTGAGTGAATTATTTTTCTTTCATAAGGCTTCATTGGTTCAAGTGTAACAGGTCTACCTGTTCTAATAACTCTCTTTTCCATTCTTTCAGCCAATTCTTCTAGAGTTTTAACTCTTTTATTTTTATATTCTTCAATATCTAAAATTACTCTAACTCTTGTTTCTAGGTTTTTACTTGCAACAGCAACTAAAATATTTTGAACTGAATATAAAGTTTCTCCTCTATAACCTATTAGATGTCCAGCTTCAGTTCCAGTTATTGAAACTAAAAGTCCTGTTTCGTCTTTTTTTATTGCATATTTTATATCTTGTCCTATTTTTGGCAAAAATTCTTCTAAAAATATTTTTACATTATCTTCAGCTGTATTAAGTTCTTGTTCAGTATATTTTCTTATTTCTCTTGGCTTACTAATAACTTCAACTTTTTCATCTTTTTTATTATCTTTTAGAGTCAATTCAACCTTTACAACTCTAGGTGCTAAAATACTAAAAAAGCTTCTTTTATCTTCACTTTCAAGTACTTTTACATCAACTTGATTTTTTGTTACATGTAACTGCTTTAAGCCATTTTCAATAGCTTCATTTGTTGTTTTTCCTTCAGAAATAATACTATTAGGCATCAGCTTCTGCCTCCTCTTCTTTATTTAAAATTTTATTTAATACTAATCTTTCTATAATCATTAAAACATTATTCATTAACCAATATAAAGCTAAACCCAAAGGTGCAATAATAGCAATAGTTACAGACATTATAGGCATCATCCAAACCATGGTCTTACTCATGTCTTCGGTTGGATTATACTTCTCTTCCTGTTCTGTTCCATCTGTTATAAGCTTTTTCTCTTCATTCTTTTTCTTCTTTGTCGTTGACGAAGATATTCTAATAGATATAAATGAAGATATAACATAAAGAATTGGTATTATAAGCACTTTTATATCTGTTGGATTTTTTGTTGGAACTTGACTTAAGTCTATACCCAAAAAGTCCATATTTAAATTTGCTTGATCTGCATATTTCTCTATATCAAAGCTTTCTGTATTAGATTTTTCTGTTTTTGTAGTTTCTGTCTTTTCGTTTTTTTCTTCTACTTTTTCTTTATCAGATACTTCTTTAACTTCTTCATTATTTTCTACGGAATTGTTGTTTTGAAGATTCTTTACATACTGAATTATTGCTATTTCTTGATAAGCATTTTTTGTGTTATTATCTTGTTTTGTTACTATCTCTCCTATTTTACTTATTGCATCTTGATCCATCTTTACCATATACGTTAAAGGCTGTCTAACAAGCAAAAATATAGAAAATAATAAAATAATTTGAACAATAGAACTCAAACAACCCGAAAATGGGCTCATACCTTCCCTTTTATATAAAGCCATCATTTCCTGATTAAGCTTTTCGGGCTCATTTTTATACTTGAATTGAAGTTGTTTTAATTCTCCCTGTATTTTCTCATTCTTCTTCAATGTTTTTTGCTGTTTCATAGAAATTGGTAGCATTAGTACCTTAACAAGTACAGAAAATAAAATAATTGCCCATCCATAATTTCCAACAATATTATACAACAATTTTAAAACATATCCAAATATATTTGCAAAAAAAGCTAACATTTTCTACCCTCCGATTTACTTTAATGGGTCATATCCACCTTTTGAAAAAGGATTACATCTTAAAATCCTAGCTAATCCAAGCAATGTCCCTTTAAATACACCATATTTTTCTATGGCTTGTTTTGTATATTCAGAGCATGTTGGATAAAACTTGCATTTAATATTTTTGTAATCTAACCATGCAGATATATTTCTTTGATACCATTCAATCATTTTAATTAATATTTTTTTCATTTTAATCACTCAAAACTATAAATTTTTCACTCTATTCAAATTATTATTATCCTAATAATTTTATAATTAATAACTAAAGTTAAATATTTTCTTTTAAAAGATTTGATTTTTCTAGAATCTTTTGCATATCTTTTTTTACTTGGTAAAAGTCAATATTCTCAATATTAACCTTCTTCTTAACTAAAAATACTATGCTTTTACCTATAGAAATATTTTCTTCATAATATGCATAATTCTCTCTAAGTAGTCTCTTAATTCTATTTCTTTGAAATGCATGTCCTGCTTTGGAGCTAACAGCTAATCCTAAATAATTAGAATTCTTTCCATTATTTAGGATAAATGCTTCTATTGCTTCTCCTGAATAGTATGTTCCTCTAGAAAATACATTACTAAATTCATAGTTCTTTTTTAACATCTTTGTTTTTTTCATCTAACAAAATCCTTTAAATTAAGCACAAATTTTCTTTCTACCTTTTGCACGTCTTGCTTTTAAAACATTTCTACCTGATTTTGTTGACATTCTTTTTAAAAATCCATGTTCTTTTTTAGTTTGTCTTTTTTTAGGTTGATATGTCATTTTCATACCCTAAGCACCTCCTAAATTAAATTTACACAAGTGTAACTATTATATCTTCTTTTTTTTTAATTGTCAATGCTTTTTGAATAATTTTTATTTTTTTCTTAAGGAAATAAGGTTTTCAAGGATTTTTTATATATTTTTTTAAATTTTTGTTGCATTTTATAAAAAAATGTTGTATAACTTTTTTAAACAATATTTTTTGTAAATTTTGTAAATTTTTTTAATCTTGTCCACAAGTTTTCCACAATTTGTTGATAAGTTTTCCACTTAAAATTTACAAAAAATATTATTTTTGTAATATTTCAAAAGTATACTTGCATAGCCGTTTTTAAGCTATAAATATTTGTTCGAATACGAGATTTTTTTTACAAAAATATTACAAAGTTATCAACATATGTGGATAACTTTGTGGATAACTTTTATATTTACACAATTTTCTTTTCGTTACATAATAAGTTACATTTTGAAAATATAAAAAATACGACTTAATGTCAGAATGGAGGCTAAAAATGGATTCATCTATGGATGGTCAAGAAATTGTTGATAAAATGCATGAAGCCCTAATTAATGAATTACCATCAATTACATACACAGCATTTCTATCTTACCTTAAATTCGAATCGATGGAAGGAAATCACATTACTTTCAAAGTTGACTATACTTATGAAAAAACTCAAACAGAAGCTAGATATTCAAAAGTTATTTTAGCTGCATTAAAATTTGTAACTAACAGAGATTTAGAATTTTCTATTCATGCACTTGAAAATAGCTCAAAATCACCTGAAGTAATTTCATCACAAACAGTTGAAAAAGATAAAAACATAGAAGAAGAAATTGATTATTCAAAATATTCTTTAAACCCAAAATATACTTTTGATACATTTGTAGTTGGAAATAACAATAATTTAGCACATGCTGCAGCACTTGCAGTTGCAGATAATCCCGCTAAAACATATAATCCTTTATTTATTTATGGTGGTGTTGGATTAGGAAAAACTCACTTAATGCAAGCAATAGGAAATAGAATTTTAAGTAACAACAGAAATATGAATGTAGTTTATGTAACATCTGAAAATTTTACTAATCAATTAATTATTTCTATAAAAGATCTAAAAAATGATCCTTTTAGAAATAAATACAGAAATGCAGATGTTTTAATCATAGACGATATCCAGTTTATAGCCAAAAAAGAGAGAGTTCAAGAGGAATTTTTCCATACATTTAATACCTTATATGAAAATGGAAAACAAATAATAATCTCTAGCGATAAGCAACCCAAAGATATTCAATTTTTGGAAGAAAGGCTTAAATCTAGATTTGAATGGGGATTACTTGCAGATATTTCTAATCCTGATTATGAAACAAGAGTCGCAATTCTTAGAAAAAAAGCTCAAGATGAGAGAATTATTATTGATAATGAAATACTTGCAGATATTGCAGCAAAAATAGATTCAAATATTCGAGAATTAGAAGGTGTATTTAACAAAATAGTTGCAAGAGCATCTTTAACACACATACCAATTACTATAGAATTAGCTGAAAATGTAATTAATGAATTTATTTCTAAAAAAGAAAAAGTAATATCTTCAGACTTTATACAAGATGTAGTAGCAAAATATTTTAGTATTGATAAAAAAGATTTAGCAGGAAATAAAAGATCAAATGATGTTGCAAGACCAAGACAAATTGCAATGTATTTGTGTAGAGAAGTAGCTAACATGACTTTTCCACAAATAGGTATAGATTTTGGAAATAGAGATCATTCAACAGTTATGCATGCATACAAAAAAATAGAAAAAGATGTTAAAGAAAATACAAATACAAAATTAATTGTGGATAGTGTGAAAAATATAATTTTAAATAATGAATAATTGAAAATTAAAAAAAAATATAACTAATAAAAAATTAATGTTTGTGTAAAAAAATGTTCGCAAAACCAAAATCAATTAATTCCTACGGAAATGGTTCATCGGTTATCCACACCTAGTCTGTGGATAAGGTGTTTATAACATGTTGATAACTAACTTTCCACTTCAAAATGTGAAAAGTGTGGAAAACCACCCTTACTTTTCCACAGATTTGTCCACATGAAAAATCATACGGACTAGTGTTATCAACATAGTTTTCCACATAATCCACACGACCTACTACTACTACTACTATAAATATTATATTATTTTATAAATAAATATATGCATCGTAATTCAAATTTTTTTTCAAAAGAAATATTTGCGTAAGAAATAATAAAATTATTTAAACATAAAAAGAAAGGATGATTAAAATGAAATTTGTTTGTTACAAAGATACAATAATAAAAGCACTTAACTCAGTAGTAAAAGGAGTTGCATCTAAAACAACAATGCCTATACTAGAAGGAATTCTTATTCAAACCAATGAAGGAGAAATAAAATTAACTACTTATGATTTAGAAATTGGAATAGAATATACAATGAAATGTGATATTATAGAACATGGAAGTACAGTTGTAAATGCAACAATGTTTACAGAAATCATTAGAAAATTGCCAGATAGAGAAATAAATATTAGTGTAAATGAAAATAATTTATTAATTATTGAATGTGAAGGAGCATTATATAAATTAGCAACAATGAATCCTGATGAATTTCCTGATTTACCAAAAATAGAAGTAGAAAATTCTATAGAATTAGAGCAAGGAGCTCTAAAAAATATGATTAGAAAAACAATATTTGCAGTAAGTTCAGATGAGAACAGACCAATATTTTCAGGATGTTTATTTGAAATAAAAGAAAATAAATTAAATGTAGTTGCAATAGATGGATTTAGATTAGCTTTAAGAAAAATAAATTTACCTGTTGCAGTTAATGATTTTAAAGCAGTTATACCAGCAAAAACATTAAATGAAGTGATAAAAATTTTAGATGATTCTTTTGAAATGATCAAAATAGGAGTTTCAAAAAATCAAGCATTATTCGAAATGGAAAATTGTAAAATAGTTACAAGAATACTAGAAGGAGAATTTTTAAATTATAATTCTGTAATACCAGATAATTGGCAAACAAGAGTTAGAGTAAATAGAATAGATTTGCAAAATAGCTTTGAAAGAATAAGTTTGATTTCTTCTTCAAGCATAGAAAAAGAGAAAAAATATCCTGTTAGAGTTACTGTAGATATTGGAAAAATGATAATATCTTGTACAAACCAAACAGGTGATGCAAAAGAAGAAGTATTTATTACAACAGAAGGAAAATATTTAGAAGCAGGATTTAATCCTAAATATTTCTTAGATTGCTTAAAAGCAATTGATGACGAAGAAATATTTATAGAATTTGGAAGTAATATCTCACCATGTTTAGTAAAATCAGTTGAAAATAATGATTATGTTTATATGATTTTACCAATTAGGTTGAAGAATGAATAAAAAAGCTGATAAAATTTTTATCAGCTTTTTTTTAATTCTTGTTATGTAAAAAACGACGCGCGAAAATCCGATATAAGCGATTTTTTAAAAAAAATAAAGTAATTTTACGATAAAAATAATAATAAAAATAATTAAGAATTAATTAAAATATTAATTATGAAAAAAATCGAATAAATTCGAAAAAAAAATCCTAAATTAGAATAAAAGAGAAAAAGTATAATTTTTGACTGATATTAAACTAATATAGTCTGATAAAATTATTAAAAATTAATTATGACGATTCTTAATTTTGATTTTTTACGTAAAAATATTAAAAATTTAGTATCAAAAATATATTATAAAAATAAAAATTATATTAATAAAAAATAATTAAAATTAATTTAAAATTAATTATGAAAAAAATTGAATAAATTCGAAAAAAAAATATTAAATTAGAAAATAAGAGAAAAAACACACTTTATGACTAAATTTAGCATATAATTGATTGAGAAAAGTGGAAAAAATTATTATTAACAAATTTAGATTCAGAATTTCTAAAATTAATTCTATATAAGTATTATATATTTTTTAAAAGTTTAATTGATGATATTTTTAAATACTTATAACTATTTTACAAAAATAGTGTATTGACAAAATTAAAAATATTTTGTATAAAAGATAATATAAAATTTTTTTTATAAAAAATTGCTTAATAAAAATATAATTTTTTAGAAAAAATCAAAAAGTTATTAACAATTGGAGAACAAAATGTGGATAAGTAGAATTAAAATTAATAATTTTAGAAATTATAATAATTTAGAAATAGAATTAAATAAAAAAATAAATGTTTTTTATGGTGAAAATGCACAAGGAAAAACAAATATTATAGAAGCAATTTATTTAAGTAGTATAGGAAAATCTTTTAGAACAAATAAAGAAAAAGAGATGATAAAATTTAATGAAGAAAATTGCAATGTAGAAATAGATTTTGAAAAATCAGATAGAGAAGGGAATATTTCTATAAATATTGGTAATAAAAAAAATGTTTTTGTAAATAAAATAAAAATTAAAAAATTAAGTGAATTATTAGGAAATATAAATGTTGTAATTTTTACTCCAGATGATATAAACATTTTAAAAGGTGGTCCGCAAAATAGACGAAAATTTTTAGATGTTATGATAAGTCAGCTAAGACCAAAATATATGCATTTATGCAGTTTATATCAAAAAACATTAGATGAGAGAAATGCGTATTTAAAAAATATAGAAAATCAAAAAACTGATTTTTTAGAAATATATGATGAAAAGCTTGCTGAATATGGCTGTGAGATATACAAATACAGAAAAGAATTTATTGAAAAAATAAAAAATAAAATAAAAATTATACATAGCAATATTACAAATAATAGGGAAGATATAGAAATTATTTATTCTTCAAATTGTGAAAACAAGCAAGAATATTTAGAATTATTAAAACAAAGAAAAAAATTAGATATTATAAAAGGATATACAACTAAAGGAATTCATAGAGATGATTTTCAGATATTATTAAGTGGATTGCCTGTTGATGTTTATGGATCTCAGGGTCAACATAGAACTGCGGTTTTATCTTTAAAACTTTCAGAGCTTCAAGTAATTTATGATGAAATTGGAGAAAACCCAATTTTATTATTAGATGATTTTATGTCTGAGCTAGATAGAGTTAGAAGGAAAAGTTTTTTAGAAAACATTAAAGACACACAAGTCATTATTACATGTACAGATAAAATTAATTTAGAAGAGAATGAAGTTAAATTATTTAATGTAGTAAATGGGGATATAAACGAATTTTAAATTTTTTTCTAAAAAATATTTGACAAATTTAAAAAATAACATTATTATAGTATATATGAAAAAAAGTTAAAAAATCAATTTTTTATTGCATAGGAAAAATCGTCAGATTTTTCCGGAGCAACAAGATTAAGTTTCTTTGATTCGTGCGGTTGCAAAGCAACCTGCACATACGACGAAGTCACTTTTCTTATATAATAATATTTAACTACAAGTAAATTGAGAAAGGAATGAACAGTTAGATGGAAAAATACGAACATAAATACGGAGCTGAGCAAATTCAAGTTTTGGAAGGCTTGGAAGCCGTAAGAAAAAGACCGGGTATGTACATAGGAAGTACATCAATTAGAGGATTACACCATTTGGTATACGAAATTGTAGATAATGGTGTTGATGAAGCATTAGCTGGATATTGTACAGAAATTAATATCGCTATAGAAAAAGGAAATATTATAAGTGTAGAGGATAACGGAAGAGGAATTCCCGTAGAAACTCACCCTAAAACAGGAATCTCTACAGCAGAAACAGTTTATACTGTACTTCATGCTGGTGGAAAATTTGGTGGAGATAGTGGATATAAGGTATCTGGTGGTCTTCACGGAGTTGGTGCGTCTGTAGTTAATGCATTATCACAATGGACAGAAGTTACAATACAAAGAGATGGCGGAACTTATCAAATGAGATTTGAAAAAGGTAAAACTGTTAAGAAACTTGAAAAAATAGGAGAAGCTAACAAAACAGGAACAAAAGTTAGATTTTTAGCAGATGATACAATATTTGAAACTTTAGATTATGATTTTGAAACTTTAGAAACAAGAATTAGAGAAATTGCATTTTTAACAAAAGGATTAAAATTAACAATAGAAGATCAAAGAGGGGAAGAGCCTAGAAAGTCTGAATTTCATTTTGAAGGTGGACTAAGATCTTTTGTTGAATATTTAAATAAAAACAAAGAAAAAATTAATAAAGATCCAATTTATATAGAAAAAAATGGAGATGTACCAGTAGAAATAGCAATTCAATATACTACAAGTTATTCAGAAAATATATGTTCATTTGTAAATAACATAAATACTGTAGAAGGTGGAACACACTTAGAAGGATTTAAAAGATCTTTAACAAAAGTATTTAATGATTATGCAAGAGGACACAATATTTTAAAAGAAAAAGATGGAAATCTTCAAGGTGAAGATATAAGAGAGGGAATTACAGCTGTAATTTCTGTTAAAGTTAAAGAGCCACAATTTGAAGGACAAACTAAAACAAAGCTTGGAAATAGTGAAGTTACAGGTGTTGTAATGAGCATGATGAATGAAGCTTTAGGAAACTTTTTGGAAGAAAATCCAAATGTTGCAAAAGCTGTTCTTGAAAAATGTATAAGTGCATCAAGAGCTAGAGAAGCTGCAAGAAAAGCTAGAGAATTAGTTAGAAGAAAAAGTGCTTTAGAAACAACTACATTACCCGGAAAATTAGCAGATTGTAGTAGTAAAGTAGCTGAAGAATGTGAAGTATATATAGTCGAGGGAGACTCTGCAGGAGGAAGTGCAAAACAGGGAAGAGACAGACGTTATCAAGCAATTTTACCACTATGGGGAAAAATGCTAAATGTTGAAAAAGCAAGAGCTGATAAAATATATGGAAATGATAAATTAAATCCAGTTATTGTTGCAGTAGGTGCAGGAATTGGAGCAGATTTTGATATTACAAAAATTAGATATGGAAAAGTTATAATAATGGCAGATGCTGATGTTGATGGTGCACATATTAGAACATTATTATTAACATTTTTCTTTAGATATATGCGTCCTTTAATTGAAAATGGAAATGTATTTTTAGCACAACCACCACTATACAAATTATCTAAAAAAGGAATGGAAGATGTATATTGCTATACAGACGAAGATTTAGATAAAGCATATAAAGATTTAGAAGCAAAAGGAATTTCGAGAGACCAACTTGGACTTCAAAGATACAAAGGTCTTGGAGAAATGAACCCAGAACAATTATGGGAAACAACAATGAACCCAGAAACAAGAATTTTGGTTAAAGTTACAATGGAAGATGCTATTAAAGCAGATGAAATTTTCAATATTCTTATGGGAGACGAAGTTGACCCAAGAAGAGAATTTATACAAAAAAATGCGAAGTATGTAAAGAATTTGGATGTGTAATTTGGGGACGGGGCAAAAATTCACTTTAAGGTCTAGTATGGGGACAGAGGAAAAAAACTTAATAAAGAATCTTGATGTATAAAAGGAGAAAAATTATGACTGAAAAAGTTTTAAAAGAGAAGACCTTATTAGTAGATTAAGAGGTCCAAATTATTTAAAAGTAGAACGAACAAGAGGTTTTGAAGTTAAAGGAACAGAACTTGCCTATTTACATAATAAAACAAGAGAAACAGGAAAAAGAAATTCTTCAGAAGGAAGTAGAAGTTGGGTAGAGGCAAAAAATGAAGATAGTGTAGTAAAAGATTAAATAAAAAAAGCCGGCAGTTTTGCCGACTTTTTTCTGTAAAGCTAATAATAATCTTATCTCAAACCAATATACCTAATATTCTGACCTAATGAATATCGCTATACAAATAAGCCATCTACCAAATACATTGATCAATCGCTCGACCATTAATACACTCTAAATAGCCTAATTCATCCACAAGGGACTACTAAAAACCATAAATCAAATATAAGAATAATCTTAAGCCTGAATATATTACATATATTGTAACCATATACTTTGTAACCACAAAAGTTCCAACCAATATAGCTTGCCTACACATAATATACTCCTCTTTTCTGACATATAATAACCTTTTTTCAAAAGCCATTACACATCTTTATTCGAAAAAATTTAAGCTAAAATATATTTTAACCTAAATATTCTCTGTGCCTCAACTATTATTAACCTTACAATCTTATTATAAGCAAATTAAAAAATAATATACAAAAAGATAAAAATTTTTATAAAAAATAAATGTAACATTAATGATGAAAGTACTATATTAATCAATTTTTATTGAATTATAATATTTGAATTTATTGAGACTTGTCGAATTTTGTCGTAAAGTTTTTATTTTTTTTTGAAAAAATAGTTGAAAAAATAATAAATTTATGTTATTATAAATATAATAGATAGTGATAGTAAACCTATCAAGGTGGATTGACACCGAAACAATCCGAAATTCAATGAGACTTAGGGCTCATAGATTGGCAGGCAATCACTTAACCTGAAATTTATTGTAAGTTGGGGAACTTACAGATTGGCGGACAATCAATTAATCAATCATAAAGGGGCAAAATTATACTGCGGTATAATTTTGCCCCTTTGAATTTTTTAGGAGAAAAAAATGAGTAGAGATAAAAAGAATGATTTAAATATAATAAAACAAGCAGCATTATTGTATGATAAAAATTTATTAAATAAAAATATATTATTTATATATTTAAAAAATAATAAAATTGAATATTATGAAGTAACATTTTTAAGAGAACATTTTAAACATTTAATTGGAGTAAAAACTAATTTAAATGCTTATGAATTTTTTTATAGAGCTAAAAATAATAGAATGAGAATAAAAGATTTTTGGTATAAAGATAATACAAGCGCTTTAAAAATAGATAATCTAATAAAAGCAATGAATCTATGTTCTTTTTCAAAAATGATAGGAGAATTTAAACATAATAAAGTTTATGTGTCTTTAAAAAAAGTAACAGGAAATAATAATATTATTTTAGGATTTGACGAAGGAGAAAATATAAAGTATCCAAAGACATTGCTAAAAGGGGATGTTAGAGATTATACAAGGAAAGTTTATAGAATAATAGGAATTCTATCCAAGAATTTATCAGATAAAAAATATAATACCTTAAATTATATTGCTAAAAATATTAATGTAAAAAGATTTATATCAAATAATGAATTAAAAGATTTAATAGATATAGATATTTTAAATCAAAATAATACAGATATTAAAGAATAATAGATTTGTTTGCTTGCTGAGAAATAGCAATTTGTCGAATTTTGTCGAAAAGTTTTTCTTGACATCTGGAAAAAATGTGATATTATATTATTATTGAAATCCCAAATTATTATTGAATAAGAATTAATCATTATTATTAATTTCTAAAAAGTTTATGAATCAAAATAAAGTATCGGTACAAGAATGGTTGCCAATCGAAAAAATATTAAATAATGGAATTATTAAATTAAAAAATAATAATTATATCAAATTAATTAAAGTTTATCCAATAAATTATAATTTAAAATCAGAATTTGAAAAGACAACAATTTTAAATTCATACAAAATATTTTTAAAAACATGCAATTTTGATTTTCAAATTTTAATCCAAAGTAACAAACAAGATCTACAAAAAAATATAAAAAATATTCAAGAAAATTTAAAAAAAGAAAGTTTTTTAAATGATATTGGAAAAGATTATATTAATTTTATAAATGAAATAAATTCTGTTAAAAATTCTGGTTCTAAAGATTTTTATATAATTATTTCAAATAATAAAGCAGAAAATAATTTAGAAGATTTGATTATACAAGAATTAAATGAAAAATATTTTAAAATAAAAGAGTGTTTATTAAGATGTGGAAATTCTGTGAAAAATATAAACAATAAAAAAGAAACAGAAAAAATTATTTATTCATTTTTAAATACGAGGTTATTTTTTATTTAAAAGGAGGAATTCTAATTTTGAAAAAAGAAACAAAAAAAGAAAATATATTTTCAGGAGCAATAAGTATGCAAGATGAAATTTCGCCAGCATATATTAATTTAAAAAATCCGAAATATATAGAAATAGATAATATGTATTATGCAGGATTAATTGTAGTTAATTATTATAGAGAGCAAGAAGATTTAATTTTAAAATCATTAATCGAGACAAATATAAATATGAATATTTCGGTTTTTTATGAAAAACAGGATCCATATTCAACAATAAAAGATTTAACATATCATATAGGAAATGTTGGTGTTGATATTAATTCAAGTAATCAAAATAGGCAAGATATAGATTTAGCAGTTTACACATATAATGATGCAAAATATATTAGAAAAGAGATGCAAGTAAACAAAGAAGATTTATATTTCTTATGTATTTATATTGATATTTATTCTGAAGATTTAAAAGAATTGGAATATTGTATAAATAAAATTGAAGGAGTAATGCAGGCAAAAGGCTTAATTACAAAAAGGGCGAATTTTAGGCAAGAGCAGGTTTTTAAATCTTGTTTGCCATTTATGGAAAATAATTTAGACATAAAAAAATCTGCAAGAAGAAATATTTTAACATCAGGATTGCTTTCTACTTATCCATTTATTTCTGCATCAATATTTGATGAAAATGGAATTTTTATTGGTAGAAATATTTACAATAATTCTTTAATTTTTATAGACAGATATAATACAAATAAATACAAAAATGCGAATATGTGTATTTTTGGAACAAGTGGTTCTGGAAAATCATTTTTTACAAAATTATTAATTTTAAGATATAGATTACTTGGAATTGAGCAATATGTAATAGATCCAGAAAGAGAATATTTAGAAATTTGCAAAAATTTGCATGGAACACAAATAAAAATTGGACCTGCATCAGATACTTTTGTAAATGTAATGGATATTAGAGAAGAAAGTTTAGAAGATGGAGAAAATGGTTATTTAGCAACAAAAATAAGTAAATTAATTGGATTTTTTAATTTGATTTTTGGAGAATTAAATGAAGAAGAAAAAGCACTTTTAGAAGAAAAGTTAATAGAAACATATAATTTAAAAGGGATAAATTTTAATGATAAAAGTTTATATAATTCAAAAAAATTTAAATCAAGTAAAGACATGCCTTTACTAGAAGATTTATATCACGTTTTAGAAAAAGATAAAAATACAAAAAAATTTCAAATAAAATTAATTCCATTTGTAAAAGGTTCACTTAATTTTTTTAATCATTATACAAATATAGAACTAAATAATAAATTAATAATTGCAGATGTTTATGAATTAGGTGAAGATAATTTAAAATATGGAATGTATTTATTTACAGATTTATTTTGGGACAAAATTAAAATAAATAGAAAAAATAAAAAAGCAATTTATTTAGATGAAATTTGGAGGCTAATTGGAGTGACTTCAAATAAAGATGTAGCATCATTTATTTATAAAATTTTTAAAACAATTAGAAAATACGGAGGAAGTGGAGTTGCAATAACTCAAGATGTTTCAGATTTATTTAGCTTAGAAAATGGAACTTATGGAAAAAGTGTTTTAAATAATTCAAGTATAAAAAACTTTTTTTCTTTGGAAGAAGAAAATATAAAAATATTATCAGAAAATATTAATTTATCTGAAAAAGAAAAAATAGAAATTAAATCTTTAAAAAGAGGTGAAGCTTTAATGCTAGTGGGAGATGACCATATTTTGACAAAAATAGAGTCATCTGATAAAGAAAAAGAATTAATTGAAGAAAAGAAAAATTAAAAAAGAAGGTGGTATTATTAAACAAAATTCAAATATAAAAAATAAAGATTTCAACAATATATTATTTGTTACAGAAATTGACAAAGAAATTTTTAAATTAATAAAAAAAGAATTAAAAAATAAATTAAATAAAA
>JAFROW010000010.1 GCA_017429505.1 Clostridia bacterium
TTCTCTTATTCCATCTTGATCGTTATTATCATCATATACTTTTGTTGCATTTACACTTATTTTTTCTGGTGTATGTGTATTTGTTATTGTTATTCCTGTCTTGTAGTCTCCTGTTACTTCTACCTTATATGTTCCTGCTGCATCTGTTCCTGTTACTACATTTGTTTTTGTTTCTTCTACTGTATATATTATTTCATTTTCACCATCATATTTTGGTAAATCTTTAAATGAATACTTCCATTCATTTTCAGCTGTTAATATAGCTTCTTTAACTATTTCTGTTTTTTCTTCAATTGTTTTATTTAATATTACAGTAATCTCATCTGGTCTTTTTCCATCTTGGTTATCATCATCATCCCATATTTTAGTAACTTCTATATCTGTATATACTTCGTTTTCAGTTGTAGGTGTTTCGTTTCCAACTGTAGCAATATTTCTAATATATTTAGGAGTATCTTTATTAACTTTAACATCAAAATAAATTGATGCTTTTCCTTCTTTTTCTATAGTTAATTCTATACCTTCATTTAAAGTTGCTATTGCATATGTAGTAGTTTTTTTGCCATTAATTACAGTTACTTCTTCTCCTTTTTCTCCTTGTAAAGTTGTACCTTCAGGAACTGAATCAGATACTTTTGTAGTTGCTTTTTCATCCTTAGAAGTATTTTCTACAGTTATAGTATATCTAACAATCTGTCCTTCCTTAACTTTATCTTTATCTGTTAATTCAGTAATTTTTTCGTCTTCATTCCCTTCTTCATCTTTAATCATTTCTACTAAACTTGCAGTTTTGTTTGATTTTATAACTGGATTTTTTGTAGGTGTTGGTTCTCCATTTTCATCTTTATTTGATGGTTCATCTTCTGCTATAGCAACATTTTTAATAGTTCCTTTTGTACCTTTATTAACTATTACTTTAAATGAAACTGAATATGTTTTTCCTGGTTCAATTCCTAAATTCCATAAATTCCAATAAACTTTAGTTACTACATCGTTTTCTTTTATTGTTTTTCCACCATTTTCTGCAGTGTCAAACGTAGTTCCTTCAGGAATTTCGTCTGAAATATATAATGAATTTAATGTATCACTATTATTGTTTGTTACAGTAATTGTATATATAATTGTATCTCCTTCACTTACAGAATTATATCCTGTAGAAGTTGTTGCGTTTTTTGTTACAACAATTTTATTTTCATTTACACTTACTTCTGGTGTTGATACATTTAATGTTTGTGGTCTCCAATTAACACTATGAGATTCCCATGGTTCTTCAACTATAATATTTTCTGTTGTTGTTGTTGCATCTCCATCATCTGCGTCTCCTACTTGTGCTCCTGCTCCGGCTCCATTACCTGCTCCGGCTCCATCACCACCAGCAGCTCCGCCATTTCCTGTTCCTTCGGCAGCTTCGTTTCGACCATTTCCGGCATTACCTGCGTCTCCATTAGCATCTGCGCCATTGTTTGCAGTACCATTATCTCCAGTATTGTCTCCTGTTCCGTCTGTTTGTGTATTTGTTCCACCGTTTTCATTGCCATTATTATCGTTTGAAGCAGGATTTCCTTGATTGTTTTCTCCTGATGGTGCTTGGTCTGTTGCTGTTTGACTTGAATCAGAAAGGTTTGTTGTAGCACTTGCTTCATTGTTTCCTTTTGCATAGAAGTATGCACCAACTCCTGCACCGATAGCTAAAGTTGCAATTATAGCTGTTATAATAATGGTTCTTTTACTTCTAAAATCGAGTTTAGCTTTCATTTTTTTCCTCCCCATAAAAATATTTTATACTTCCTTTGCTTTTATAATCAATCTTTCAGATCGACCATTTTTGCATGTAATTAAAGTAACTTCCCTTATTGATTTATCCTTGGTTTCAAGTATTGTTACATCATCTGGATTGGTAACAAATATGTCATATATTTCATACTCTATAGTGTTTCCACTTAAATCGGTTAGAAATATTTTGTCTTTATTCTTTAATTTCTTGTTTTTTCCAAACATTGTTCCACTATAATTGTTGTGCCCTGCAAGTGAAATATTTCCATATTCATTAACTTCTCCGCCTGAAAACCTGCTTATTGAGGTTGCCATTGTAGTTTTGGTTGTTTTGTTTAAAATTGGATATTCTAAGTCTATAGAAGGTATTTCTATTAATCCAATTACATTGTAACCTTTATAGGTTAGCTCAACTTTCTTTTTTTCTTTATCATTTTTGCTATTTTCTTTTATTTCTTCATGAAATAAACTAACTAGCTCTTTGTTCTCTGCATCATAGACAAGATCTTCTCTTTGTTTATTAAACAACATGCCCCCAATAATCGAACCAGCTATGATTAAGATTATAAGTAAAATTTTATAAACTAAAATCTTTTTACTTTTCTTCATCTTGTTTTGCTTTTCTCATCTTTACAATTAAAATGATTATAGCTAAAATGATAACTCCAAATACTAAGTATAAAGCTAAATTTTCACCAGTTACAGGTAATTTTGTTCTCTTTGTAACTTCTTTAGATGTTTTTTCAACACCTTCATCATCTTTTCTTCCTGTTGTCATAAATTGTACGTCTGTTCTTACTGTCTTTCCATCTTTAACTTCTCTTATAACAACCACAAATACCTCATCTTTTTGTGAATCACTTGGTTGCTTAATTTCATTCTTTTTAGCTTCTTTCCATTCAGCTTTTTCTATTAAACTTTTGAAATCATCTCTAATCGTAATTTCAGCTAATAGTTTATTATACATTCCCTCAGCATTTTCTAATTTTGCTAATTGACTGTATAAATCTACTGCTGTCTCGTTTGGAGTTTTTGTGCTTGAATTTTTGTCAACAACTTCAAAAATTTGATATTCATAACTTCCTTCATCTGTTATAGTTATTTTACCATTTGTTGTTGTTATTGTTGTGTCTCCATCTTTTGATATACTACTTTCTGAACCTGTTGTTTCTACTCCTATGTTTTTTGTAAGTTTTTCAACTTCTTTTATTTCATCCTCTGTTATACTTTTTTGTTTAGCAAGCTCAATTGTGTTTGTGTTTTCTTCTACTTGAACAAACATATACTTAGCTGATGTTCCTTTTTCCATAAAAGCTACAAATTCGTTGTTTGTATCTTTTGATGCGGTTACAAATGTTGCTCCTGTAGAATCTTCGCTATCTGAAAAAGCATATTTAAACTCAGTAGTTTTCATGTCCTTTACATAAATTATTTTTTCGCCATTTGCTTTTTCTAATATAATACCATCCGAATTACTTGCTGCTCTTACGGCTATAGGTATTATAGTTATTGCGAAAATTGTAATTAATAATAAACTTGTTAGTTTTAAAACAGATTTTTTCATATAAATTACCCTTTCCTTTCTTTTACGGGCATAGCACCCCTAATTATTTATGGCAACATTATATCAAAATTTTTCCAATTTGTAAATAGTTTTTGTGAATTTTCTTACGGATTGTCCACATTTCATCATTTTTCAAATAGCAAATTACATAAATCAGCTTATTTTTCCATAATCTTTACACAAGCAAAAAAAGAAGGTATCTTCCTTCTTTTACTTATTCTTCGAAACTTGTATATGATAGCAAAATTCCTCTAGTATAGAAGTTGGTGTAATTTTCGCCAATAATTTAGTACATTTTATAAAAAAGCCCGGAATTATCATAAACTTATTTTTTAACATTTTATCTATAGCGTATTTTGCAACATATTCACTTGAAAGCCCTTTTGCCTTAAATTTAACATTTGCGACATTATTAAAATTTGTATTAACAGGTCCTGGGCACAATAAACTTATTTTAACATTAGATTTTTTCTTATTTAATTCTTTTTTTATAGCTCTCGTTAAAGCTACAACATAATTCTTTGTTGCATAATATGTTGCCATCAATGGTCCTGGCATAAATCCTGCAATTGATGCAACATTTAAAATATATCCTTTATCATTTTTTGTCATGTCTTTTAAATATAGCTTGGTTAATATATGAAGTGCCTCAATATTAGTTTCAATCATTGAAATTTCTTTATTTAAATCTGTTTCCGTAAAATTTCCAAAATCGCCAAATCCTGCATTGTTTATTAGTATATCTATGTCTTTTACATCTTCATATAGTTTATAACAATTTTCCTTTTGACTTAAGTCTAGTGATATAACTTGTGTGTTTGTATTAACTTCGTTTTTTATTTTTTCAAGTGCTTCTTTATTTCTTGCAACTATTATCAAATCATATCCTAATTTAGATAAATATCTTGCCATATCTCGTCCTATTCCTGAAGAAGCTCCTGTTATCAATGCTCTCATAATCTACCACCCTTTCGTTTTTAGATTATATCATTTTTATCATGCTAATGCAATTATTAAATTATATAAAGTAAAAAATAGATTGTATCATTTTCGACACAATCTATTTTCGAGGTAAAAATTATTATAATATTTTTAAATGAACAAGCTACTTAAACAATTTTGTAAATATGTTTTTAAGCCAATTTGAACTATTTTCTGTTTCAACTTCTGGCAACGCAGATTCAGTATAATCTTTTTTTGGTAATGTAACATATACTTTTTGATCTTTATCTAATTTTTGCATTCCTAATTGTTTTTTTGCATTCTTTTCTAGACTTTTTAAATTTAGACTACTTTCTATGCTAATCTCAGTTTGACCATTTGATTTTTCTATTGCAGATAGTTCCTGTTTTTTATTTTGTATTTGATTAAACTTTTCTGTGATAAGTGAGTTTCTATAACTTATAGTAAGCAATACTAAAAACATACTAATAATTATCGCTATATTTTGATAATGTATCTTTTTTTCTTTTTTTAATTGTTCCATTCTTTGTTTCTCTTTAGCTTTTATTTTTTTACTATTTTTATTGGTTTGTTTTGTTTTCTTCTTATTTGTTTGTTTTCTTCTTGGATTATATTCTGGTTGTATCTTTCTAGGGCTTGTCCCATATTGATACATACTGCCTGCCATAAGTTCTCACCTCACTTTCTTTTGCTTATTATAAATTGTATACTATTAATATATATATTGTCAAATTAAGTATAAACCTTAATTATACTATTTTTTCAAAAATTCTAAGTTTTGCACTTTTTGATCTTGTATTTTCTTCTTGTTCTTCTTTGCTTGCTATTATAGGCTTTTTGTTAACAACTTTTCCTAATTCTTTTGCTCCACACACACAATATGGTAAATCTTTTGGACAAGTGCAAATTCCTTTTGCTTTGTTAAATGCATTTTTTACTGCTCTATCTTCTAATGAATGAAATGTAATTACACATAGTCTTCCTTCAGGCGCTAAAACATCTATACAATCTGCAATAGTTTTTTCTAATGGTTTTATTTCATTATTTACTTCAATTCTAATTGCTTGAAAAGTTTTCTTTGCTGGGTGTCCCCCATTTTGTTTTGATTTTTGTATTGAATTTTCTATTATTTCTACTAATTCTTTTGTAGTTTCAATTTCTTTTTGTTTTCTATAAATACATATATTTTTAGCTATACTTCTTGAAAATTTTTCTTCCCCATATTCATATATAATATTTGCTAAATCTTCCTCTTTATATGTATTAACAATAGTTTTAGCAGTAAGAGTTTGATTTTTATCCATTCTCATATCTAACTCATTTTCTCCTAAATAGCTAAAACCTCTATTCCTTTCATCTAATTGATATGATGAAACTCCTAAATCTAAAAGAATTCCATCAACTTTTTCTATTCCTATATCTTCTAAAATTTCTTTAATATCATCATGATTTCCATGTATATATTTAACATTTTTAAATTCTGACAAATTATGTTTTGCAGCTTTTAGAGCTTCTTCATCTCTGTCTATTCCTATTAAAATTCCTTTATCTGACAAATTTCGCAAAATCTCCTTGCTATGCCCTGCTCCTCCGAGTGTTCCATCTACATAGATTCCATCTTTTTTTATATTTAACCCTTCTATACTTTCATTTAATAGTACTGGTTTATGTTTAAATTCCAATTATTCCACCTCGTTTTTGTATAGTATATTAGATTTTTCTAATATATAGTTCAAGCAACTGATAATTATTGTAATACCAGCTGCTTGATATGTAAGTAATTATTCTTTGGTATAAATTGGATACAAATTGTCTTTAGTAAGTTCTCTTTGGATTTAAAGCTTTATTCATTTTTCCTATGAATATTTTCTTACGTTTTTTTACTTCTTATGTGTACTTTTGCATACTTGCTTTCTTAAGTATATTTTGTTTATCAACCTTCTTATGTATGTTTTGTTTCCTTATAATAACTTTACATTGGTATATTTTGTTTCTTATATCTTTTTCTTAAGTTTTTTTAGTTTTCTATATTTCTTTCGTATTCTATGTTCCCCTTTATTTTCTTTTGTTATTTCGTTATTTTCTTTAGAAATTTATATAAACCTTTTTTGAAGGATTATATACATAGGTTTGACGATTTTCTGTTAATTTTTTATACCTTAAATTGCTATTCTTTTATACTATTTCTATATACCTAACATAGTCATGTTTTCTGCAATTTCATCTGCAGAAATTTCTTCATCTTTTGAAGTCCAAACATCTTTGTTCCATATTTCAAGTCTTGTTCCAACTCCAATTATTACTGCTTCTTTTTCTAAATTTGCTGCTATTCTTAAGTTGCTTGGTATTAAAAATCTACCTTGTTTATCAATTTCGCATTCTGTTGCTCCTGCTAAGAAAAATCTTACAAAATTTCTTGCATTCTTATCTGATAATGGTAGTGATTTTAATTTTGTTTCGAAATTCTTCCACTCTTCTTGTGAAAATGCAAATAAACATCCATCTAATCCCTTTGTTACTATAAATGCCTCCCCCATATCTCTACGAAGTTTTGATGGCATTGAAAGCCTTCCTTTTGCGTCTATTGTATGTTCATATTCACCTATTAGCATCTGAATTTCACCTCACTTTTTTATACCACTTTAAACCACTTTTTACCACTTCGATTAAATTTTATAACACTTTTTTATATTTTGCAATAGTTTTGTTAAAATTTTTTAATTTTTTTTAAAAAATTAAGACCAACATATTTTTATTAATATGCTAGTCTTTTTTACTATTTAATTTTTCAACCTACCCCAAAACTTTTACTTCAGGCACATAAGCTTTATATTTTTTAGTCTCAGGATCTAATTTAAATTCTGTTAAAGATTTATCTAAAGAAGTATTTATTTGCTTTAAATCTGTTGTATAATATAGATTTATATTTTTAAATTCAATATTGTTTACTACTATCTCTTTAAAAGTTTCTGCCATATGTTTGTCATCTTCACAAACTAAAATAAGCTGTGGTAATCCTTCAAACCCTGAATCCATTGGTACAAAATTGTCATAGAAATCTTTATAAAATTTCATTTTCTCTATTAATTTTGTTTGCCAATTTTCTTCTCTTCTTATAACTTCAAATAGAAATTCTATAGATTTATTTGATTTTGTAAGTTTAACAGCTCCTCCACTTGCTTTAAAAACTTTTCCCATTACTTTTGCTTTTAAAGTAGGTTTAACTGTATATGAATCAAATACTTTTACCTTTTGTAGGTATGCAATAAGTACTTGATTTCCTGCCAATCTTTTCTTAATCATAGCTACTGGTTTTGTGTTATCTGATTGTTGCCATTTACATTCTATTTCTCTAGTTCCAAGAAGATATTTTCCCATCTTTTCTAAACAATAAATTCTATAAATTCCTTTTCCTTCATCAGAATTAAAGAAATATCTTGTTAAAATTTTTGATTTTACAAGTGACTCTAATTTGTTATTTAGTTTATCTTGTGAGCCTACTTCATATCCTTTAACCTCAAGCATTTGCATTAATTGACGTGATGTAATAAATTCAAATTCATTTACCAATTCTAAAATTGCAAAATGAATATCTGTAATGTGTCCTATATTAATTTTGTGTACTATTTGGTTCATAGATACATATCCATCTTGACCATCAAATGTTTTTATTTCACCTTTTCTAATTGCAAAAGGTGATACTTCTGCTTTAATTTGGCTATCTTCTACCATATTTTCCTCCTTCTGTGCATTTTAGACCTTTTTTTCCATATATAAAATAGACCGGTTCCTTATCAGCACATTTTATTGAATTTTGTAAAATTTTAAATTGATTTAGTATATATTCCTTTTCAACACACCTATATTATATATCATATTTTTAAGTTTTTCAATACATCATGTATATTTTTTCTTTTTTTGAAAATATTAAATAAAGAATTTATGGTTATAATTAATATATAACTTTTGAAATTAATGCGCCGGAACGAAGTGACATAAGACATTAATTGAAAAAATTATATATTAATTAAGAATAAGAAAGGACGAATTTATATGGAAAATCCATTAAACACACAAAAAGAATATCAAGAATATGTAAATAAGAAATCACCTAATTCCCCTACTTTAAAAAATTGTTTTAATGCTTTTTGGGTTGGAGGGCTAATTTGTTCACTCGGACAAATTATTATGGATTTTTGCCTTTACAAAGGAATTGATAAAGAAATTTCTGGTACAATAGTTTCTATTATTTTAATAGGAATAAGTGCATTTTTAACAGGATTAAATATTTTTAATAAAATTGGAAAATTCGCAGGTGCAGGCTCTTTAGTTCCAATTACAGGTTTTGCAAATTCAATTGTTGCACCTTCTATGGAATACAAATCTGAAGGATATGTTATGGGAGTAGGTAGTAAAATGTTTACAGTTGCGGGCCCTGTATTAGTTTATGGAATTTCTGCTGCTATTATTGTAGGAATCAGTTATTTACTTTTTAATAGTCCTGCAACTTTAGTTTAAAGGAGGAATTTTAAATGCAAAAATTAGGAAAACAAACAATTAAATTCGACCATCCACCAACAATTGTAGATTGTGCTACTATTGTAGGACCTAAAGAATCTGATGGTCCTCTTGCAAAATATTTTGATAAATGCTTAGAAGATGAAATGTGGGGAGAAAAAACTTGGGAAAAGGCCGAAAGTAAAATCGTTAAAGAAACTGCAAATATGGTTATTTCAAAATCAGGTGTTCCTGTCGATAAAATAGAATATTGCTTTGCAGGTGATTTGCTTAATCAGTGTATATCTTCAAGTTTTGGATTAAGAGATCTAAACATTCCATTTTTTGGAATATTTGGTGCATGTTCAACTTTTGTTGAAGGTTTATCTTTAGCTTCTATTTTAGTTGAAAATGGTATAAATTATGTTTTAACATCTGCTTCTAGCCATTTCTGTAGTTCTGAAAAACAATTTAGATTTCCTCTTGAGCTTGGAAATCAGAGGCCTCCTACTTCACAATGGACTGTTACAGGTTGTGGTGCCACAATTATTGCAAAAGATGGACAAGGACCATTTATTACAAGCATAACTTCTGGAAAAATTATTGATATGGGAATAAAAGATGCAAATAATATGGGAGCTGCTATGGCACCAGCTGCACACTCTACTTTAGTAACACATTTTAAGGATACAGGAAGAAGTCCAAATTATTATGATGCAATTCTTACAGGAGATTTAGGACATATTGGAAAAGAAATTTTAATAGATTTGTGCAAAAATTCAGGATATAACATTAATTCTGTATATAATGATTGTGGTGTTTTGATTTTTGATAAAGAAAAACAAGATACTCATTCAGGTGGTAGTGGTTGTGGTTGTTGTGCAAGTGTGTTTTCAGGATATTTATTTAAACAATTAAAAGAGAAAAAATTAAAACGTATTTTGTTAATTGCAACAGGAGCTCTTATGAACTCTATGAGTTCACAGCAAGGTGAGTCTATTCCGGGTATCGCTCACGCGATTAGCTTTGAAATTTAATAATTATATTAATACAGAAAGGATTTTGTAAAATGGATTTTATAAATAGTATTGATTGGATGCAATTACTTAGATGTTTTGCAGTTGGCGGTACGCTTTGCATAATTGGACAAATTTTAATAGATAAAACAAAACTAACTCCTGCTAGAATTTTGGTTGCTTATGTTACAACTGGTGTTATTTTAGGAGGACTTGGAATTTATAAATATCTAGTAGACTTTGCAGGTTCAGGAGCTACTGTGCCTCTTACAGGCTTTGGATACAACTTAGCTAAAGGAACAATTGAAGCTGTAAAACAAAATGGTTTGATTGGAGCTTTTACAGGTGGACTTAAAGCAAGCGCAGGCGGAATTGCAGCAGCAGTTTTTTTCGGATATATTGCTTCTTTAATTTCTAAACCTAAAATGAAAAAGCAGTAAATTGGCAAAATAATTTGTGATTTAAAAAATTTTTATTAAATATATTTAAAGAAAATAAAATTTTAAAAAGCTATAGAGCGCAGACTTTATATCTACGCTCTTTTTTTGTCCCATTTTTTCTACTTAAAATCTAAAAAATCCTCTTTGATTTAGTTAATCTACTTACTAGTTATTAATAGTTTTCAGCTTTTATTTCAAAATAACTTTGTGGATGGCTACATACAGGGCAAACTGCTGGAGCTTCTTTTCCAACTACAATATGTCCACAATTTCTACATTTCCAAATCTTGTCTCCATCTTTACTGAATACTAGTCCATCTTGTAAATTTTCTATTAATTTTTTGTATCTAGCCTCATGCTCTTTTTCAATTTGTCCAACTGCTTCAAATAAATATGCAATTCTGTCAAATCCTTCTTCTCTTGCAGTTTTTGCAAATCCATCATACATATCTGTCCATTCAAAATTTTCTCCTGCTGCAGCTGCATTTAAGTTTTCTAGTGTTGATGGTATTTCTCCTCCATTTAATAACTTAAACCAAATTTTAGCATGCTCTTTTTCGTTAAGAGCTGTTTCTTCAAATATTGCTGCAATTTGTTCATATCCTTCTTTTCTTGCTTTACTTGCAAAGTATGTGTATTTATTTCTTGCTTCTGACTCTCCTGAAAATGCTGCCATTAAATTTTTTTCTGTTTGACTTCCTTTTAATTCCATAATTTTTCAACCTCCATATTTATTTTTAATGATTATACCATTTTTATTCATATATTTCAAGTAAAATTTTTCACAAAAATATTATGTTTTTTTCTTACATAATTAATTAAATTTTTGCATAAAATTTTTTGACAAATGCAACATCATAGTGTATAATTAATTATAACAAAGAACACAATAAAGTGAACGAGGTAACACCGACAAACGAAATTGGTGTGTTGGAATTGTTTAACCAATTCCCTTCGTTCACTATTTTTATTATTTATACAATTTTATTCTCGTTCCATAAACCTTATTGACATTTACACATTTTTCTATTATCTACAATCATTATTACGTTTTCTTCTTCTTTAATGGAACAACCTTTAAAGTATATCCCATTGGATATAGGAGTCTCATTAATGTTGTATACTGCGGAGTTCTAGCAAAATTTTCTATTTTAGCAATAGATGATTGAATTATTCCCGTTTTTTCGCTTAACTGCTGTTGAGTTAAATTTGCATTTTTTCTTGCTTCAATTGTAGCTAATATAATTTGTTTTTCAAGTTCTATTTCTTCAATATCTTCTGGTGTAAAATCTGCTTCAATTTCCTTCTTTACATCTTTCCATTTTTTAAAATTATACATTCTACTCACTCCTCTTTTTATAATCTTCCAAGTATCTCATTGCTTTTTCAATTTCCTTTTTAGGTGTTTTTTGAGTTTGTTTCATAAATACACTTAATAGTACAAATCTATTATTACACCAACTTGCAAATAATATTCTGTCTCTTAATGGTCTTAACTCCCATATTTCTTTATCTAGCTTTTTTATATATGGTTCTTTAAGTTTTAATCCTTCTTGTGCTAATAGATCTATATACATATCTATTTTTTTAAGTTTTTGTTTATTCTTTTTGTTTAAATTTTGCCTTAATTGTTGTATATATTCATATACCTCACTGTTTCCATGTATATCTTCATAAAAATCTATATCGTACATTAAGTGCTCCTTTACTTGCTGTATTTTCATTATACCTTAAAAGGAATAATATGTCAATACATTATTTTAAAAATTAAAAAAAAGACACAACTATACATAAGTATAATCATGCCCCTATAATATTATTTACCTATCGATAGCACCTAAGTGCCATTTTTATCTTAATTATTTTGTGTAGCATCTGTAGCACTTGCAGCATTTGCAACTGCTCCATTAAATGGTATAAATTTCTCTACTACACTTGTCTTTATGTCATCACTTCCCCTAAATAACATAAATGAATTATTAATTTTTGTATCTACTAATTCTTCCATTTCATCTTTATTTGATTGTTCTGCTAAGACTAATTCGCTAACTAGAATTTGTTTAGCATTAACTAACATTTTTTTCTCACCTGTTGAAAGTCCTTTTTCTTTTTGTTTAAAACTTAAATTTCTAACAACATCTGCTATCTCGTAAATGTCTCCACTTTTTAGTTTATCCATATTATCTCTATATCTTTTGTTCCAATTTTTTTCCATTTCTGTTTCATCTTGAGATAATACTGTAAATACCTTATCTGCTGAAGTTTTATCTATAATATTTCTTACTCCTACTTGTTCTGCCTTATCTACTGGTACCATTACCTTTACTTCACCAGGCATTTTTAATATATAATATGCTTGTTTTTCCCCTAAAATATCTTTTTCTTCTATTGCATCAATTACTCCTGCTCCGTGCATTGGATATACTATTTTATCTCCTATATTAAACATTTTTTGTAATCTCCCCTTTCAGCAAATTTTAGGTTACTTTCTTTATGTAACTTACATTTCTATTATACTACAAAATTTGGAAAAAGTCAAAATTTTTTTTGTAATTTTTTTGTAAATTTGTATATATTTGGTTAAAAATTATGCCCTTAAGCTAGCTCCTAACTTATTTTCCAAATCTTTAATAATCTTTTCCATTGCTGTATTTATCTCTTCATCTGTTAAAGTAGCATTCATTTTTCCAAAATTAAGTGAAAATGCTACACTCTTCTTTTCTTCATCAATTCCTTTACCTGTGTAGATATCAAATACTTTAACCTCATTCAAAATTGAACCTGCTGATTTTTTTATTTGCATTGCAATTGTTTGAGCTTGCATATCTTTATCTACTACAACTGCTAAATCTTTATTAACTGATGGGTATTTTGAAATCTCTTTAAATTTCATTTTTCCAACTTTTTTTGCTAAAAGTTTATCTAAATTAATTTCTAAAACATAAACTTCATCTTCGCAAACAGATGGATGAACTTTTCCTATAACTCCTACAATGTCATTATTTACAGAAATGACGGCAGATACACCTGGGTGAAATTCTTTTGCAATTTTGCTTTCATCTGCAACAAAACTATATCTGTTTTTGTAGCCCAAATAATCTAATATTTCTTCAGCTACTCCCTTAATTATATAGAAATCTACAGCTTTTGAATTACCAACCCCTTGATAATACTCCCCAGTCATTAATGCTGCTAAATGTTTTTCTTCTCCGAATTCTTCCCCGTTTTTATAGAATACTTTTGCAATTTCAAATATAGAAACATCTTTATTATCTCTTGCTTTGTTGTATTCATATATGTTCATTAAAGATGGAAGCATACTATTTCTTAAAGTATTTCTATCTTCTGACATTGGGTCTAATAGTTTTATAGATTCATTATCATCTTTTACAAATTCTTTTGCTTCGTCTTCTCCTACCAAAATATATGATAAAGTTTCGTTTAGTCCAAGTCCAATCATTTTATTTCTAATTTCTCTTGTAGTTCTATCATAAACTCCTCTTTTCATTGGCAATTCTGGAAGAACTCCCTCTATTTTATCTACTCCATATATCCTTCCTATTTCTTCATTTAGGTCTTCTTTTATGCTTATATCTATTCTTCTTCTAGGAACTGAAACTATTGCTCCATCAGATGTTTCTTTATATGTAAAACCTAATTTTCTGAAGGTATCTAGTATGTCTTTTGAAGGAATATTTAGTCCTAAAACTTTATTAATTTCTGAAAATTTCACTTCTATTTCTTTATTTTCTAATGAAGTAGTGTCATATTTACAAGTTCCGCCAACTACTTCTCCATCTGCATATTCCTCTAACAATTTGCATGCTCTATCCTGTGCCATATATGTTCTATTTGAATCTAGTCCTTTTTCAAATCTGTTGCTTGATTCACTTCTAATTAATTCTTTTGAAGTTTTTCTTACCTTTACACCATCAAAGATTGCCGCTTCTATTATTATATTTTTTGTAGAATCTGTAATTTCTGTATCAAGTCCTCCCATAACTCCTGCCAAACCAATTGCTCTTTTTCCATCTGAAATAACAATATTTTCATCATGTAAAGTTCTTTCGATTCCATCTAAAGTAGTTAGCTTTTCGTTCATTTTAGCCATTCTAACTTCTAACATTCCATCTAATTTATCTGCATCATAAAAATGTAAAGGTTGGCCTGTTTCAAGCATTACATAGTTACTTATATCTACAACATTGTTTATTGGTCTAATACCTGATGCAATTAATCTTGATTTTATAAACTGTGGACTTTCTTTTATAGTTACATTTTTAACCTTTTTTGCTAAGAAAATAGAACAATTGTCTGTATTTACTTGAACTTTAAATGTGTCGTTTATGTCTTCATTATTTTCTTTATGAGATAAATCTATTTCTTTAACAGGTCTATCATAAATTGCGCCAAGTTCATAAGCCATACCTAAAATGCTAAGTAAATCTCCTCTATTTGCTGTTAATTCAAAATCTATAACTTCATCATCAAGTCCCATGTATTTGATTGGATCTTCTCCAACAGGTGCATCAGCAGGAAATTCATGTATTCCTGTTTTATCTATTTCATCAACAAATTTACTTTCTATTCCAAGCTCTAGCATTGAGCAAAGCATACCATTAGATTCTTTGCCTCTTATTACTCCTTTTTTTATTTCACCACCTGGAAGTTTAGCTCCTGGAAGAGCAACTATAACTTTTAAACCTTTTCTAACATTTGGAGCACCACAAACTATGTCTAGAACTTCTTTCCCAATATTTACTTTACATACATGTAAGTGGTCAGAATCAGGATGCTCCTCACATTCTATAACTTCTCCAATTATTAAATTAGTTGCATTTACTAGCTTTCCTGCTTCATCATATTCACTACTATGTAATGTCATGTCTTCTGCGATTTGCTTTGCATCTAAACCCTCTGGCAAATCTATATATTCTTTTACAAAATTTAAACTAAGTTTCATTTTTCAAATCCTCACTTTCTTTTGGTAATTTTATTTTTTTTAATATATATATTGATGATATTAATAATATTATTTCCTCAATATTATTGAATGCATATGTAATATTGTATAATATTACATTACTTACTTCTCCTTCCAAAGAACAAACTATTCCAACAGAAATATTATGTATAGTATGGATTATTGCACATCCTAGCCAGTTTTCTGTTTTCATATATATACTACCTAAATAAATTCCTGCTATACAGGTTGACCACATTTGCATAATTATCTCCGATTTAGAATAATCTGAAACAGCATTTACAAGATGAAACAATGAAAAAATTATACTTGATACTATAATTGTAATAATAGCATCTTTCTTGGTTTTATTAGTTGCATCATATATACTTTTTTGTATTATAACTCTAAAAATTAATTCTTCAATTGTTGCAAATAAAAAGATTCTTAATACTAAAAAAATCAACTCATAACTATTGTAATCTCTTGTTAAATTTGAAATCCACCCAAAAGAAAATCCATTTAAAATAATATTTACTACTGATAATACAATTAAAACTATTCCAATCTTTAAAGTTTTAATAAGATTCCCTTTTAGTTTTAAATCATTAATTTTAACATGCAATATATTATTAATAACCTTTTTTAACATTTAATTTCTCCTCTCATTTATTTTTAGCTTCTGCTTTTAATCAATATCTCAGGACTATTTGTTATTATTCCATCTAAATCATATTTTAATAATGCATTTAAATCATCTTCTGTACTCGGAGTCCAAACATTTACACCTATACCTCTTTTATGCATTTCATTTACTAAATCTTCATTTTCAAAACATTTTTCAAATGGTGCATGGACATAATCAACCTTAAAATCTAATTTTTGAACATATCTTAAAAGGTCATCTTGTTGTTCGATTTCATCTATAATTTCTCCTATTTTAAGTCCATTGTATACAGCAGTTTTCGAAAATACTGAATTCCATATTTTTGAAATAATTTCTATTTCATTTGCGCCTAGCTCATCTAATTTTGATTTATTTTCTGGTAATTTAATATCTTGTTTTGTAACTTCATTAATTATCATATCATTTGGCAAAAACTCCAACATTTTTCTTGAAATTTCTCTCCATGTTAATATCCCTATGCGAATTTTCGGGTTATATTTTTTCATTTTTCTTAAAAGTCTTTTGTCAAATGCTGAAATAATAATTTTATCAATTAACCCTGATTTCATAACTGAATCTGCTACCATTTCTACATATGGAATATTTTTATCCATTGGCGCTTTTAGTTCTATATTTATTACCTTAAAGTCTTTTGCAATTTCAAATAACTCGTCTAATGTTGGAATTCTTTCTCCTTTAAATTCCTCACCTTTACATATTCCAAAATCAAACTTTTTCAACTCTTCTAAAGAAAAAATGTCTATTCGTCCGCTTCCATTTGAATTAGCATCTATTGTGTAATTATGATGCAAAACCATTTTTCCATCTTTTGTAAGTTGTACATCTGTTTCTATTCCATCAGCTCCAATTTCTTTGGCTTTTTTAAATGAAGATAATGTATTTTCGGGTGCTAATTTATTTGCTCCTCTATGTGCAATAATTAAAGTTTCCATCGATTTTCCTCCTAATCTATGTCCATTTGATCAAATTGTTTTAAAAATCTCACATCATTTCTATACAAATATCTCATATCTGTAATTCCATATTTGAACATTGCTAAACGGTCAAGTCCTGTTCCAAATGCAAAACCAGTATATTTTTCCGGATCATATCCATTCATTTTTAAAACATTTGGATGAACCATTCCTGCACCTAAAAGCTCAATCCATCCTGTTTGTTTACAAAGATTACATCCTTTTCCACCACATTTAAAACAAGATACATCGACCTCATAACTTGGCTCTGTAAATGGGAAATAACTTGGTCTAAATCTAAGTTCTGTTTTTTCTCCAAGTAGCTTTCTCATAAATACTTCAAGTGTGCCTTTTAAATGTGCAAGTGTAATATTTTCATCTATTACTAATCCTTCCACTTGATTAAATTGATGTGAATGTGTTGCATCATCTTCTCTTCTATATGTCTTTCCTGGAACAATGATTCTTATTGGTGTTTTTTCTGTATTTGCCAACATTGCTCTAGCTTGAACTGATGATGTTTGAGTTCTTAAAAGATACTCTGTTGTAATATAGAAGCTATCTTGCATATCTCTTGCTGGATGCCCTTTTGGAAGATTTAATCTTTCAAAACAATACTCATCTGTTTCAAGTTCCGGTCCATCTACAACATCATATCCCATTGAAACAAATAGGTCTTCTATTTCTTCAATTACTCTGTTTAGTGGGTGTTTACTTCCTCTAGTAACTTTAGTGCTAGGTAATGTTACATCTACTTTTTCTTCTTTTAATTTTCTTTGTAATTCTTTTTCTGCAAATTGTTTTTCTTTTTCTGTAATAAGGTTTTCTAGCTCTTCTTTGTATTTATTTACCATTCCACCAATAATTGGTCTTTGCTCGCTTGACAAATCTTTCATTCCTCTTAAAACTGCTGTAAATTCACCTTTTTTACCTAAATACTTTACACGAATGTCGTATAAAGCATTTGCATTTTGTGCATTTCCAATTTCTTTTATTGCATTTTCTGCAATATTTTTAATTTGTTCTTCCATACTATTTGCTCCTTTCTGTGGTTACTTTTTGGGACGGAGGAAAAAAGTAACCTTAAACCCTAAAAAAATCCATTTCACCCTATTTTATATATAGGACGAAATGGATTCATATTTCCGTGGTACCACCTAATTTTATCAAAATTTATTGACCTCATTTATAGCTTTAACGTTGCAACCGCCTCTTACTAATTTCTTGCGATTTAATAAAAGGTCCTAAAAAGTGAAATTTCTGCATATTATTTTGAAGGTTTCCAGCCTAAGCCCTTCTCTCTGTAACATATTATTTTGTATAACAAGAGTTTTTTGCTCTCTTATTATACTAATATACATACTTTGCTTTTTAATTGGATTTCTCAATTAATATGTATATATAATACCATATTTTGGTTAAGTTTTCAAGAGTTTTTTTAAATTTTCTTGGACAAAAGAACCGTCCCTTTGTCTAATTCAATTATGATCCAGTGGATTCATAATGTTTAACACCTATTTTCCATATATAAATACATATTACAAAAAATAAAGCTGTTCCTAATGGAGTTATTCCATAATACCAATTATCTGATTTTCCAAATAAAAACATTACAGGAAAATAGTTTACAAGTCCAAATGGTACTATATAAGTGAAAATTCTTCTAAACCATTTTTCGTAAATATTGATCGGATATTGTGCGACTTTTTTTCCTCCTTCTGATAATATATTCATAAATTCCAATCCATTAATTGTCCAAAAACAAAATGTTGCTCTTAGCACAAATACGCTTAAAAAAATCATAAAGCAACCTACGTTCATCAAAATAAATACCAATACCTTGTATATAGTCCAATCTATATGTATTTTTAAAAGTGCTATCACAATTACTAATATAGCTTGAATCATTCTACCTAATTTAGATAAATCAAATTCCATACTAGTTGCCTGTATTAAAAGATTTTGTGGTCTAACTAACAGCCTATCAAAATCTCCTTTTCTTATAGTATCATCAAAATGGTCTAACCCTCTTAAAAACATTTCTGCAACAGAGAAGTTAAAGTAAACTAATCCAAATAAAAATGCTACTTGATAGAAATTCCAATCCCCTATTTGACTAAAATTTAAAAATAAAAAATACACAGCTATTATCAAAAAAAATGTAACTAAAAAACTTCCTATTGTAGAAATTATAAATGCTTTTCTATATTCAAGTTGTGATTTTATATTCATTAGAATTGTTTTAAAATATATTTTCATTTAAAATCTACCCTCCTTGAATTACTACTTTCTTTAAAATTTTGTTTAACAATATATTTCCCAATATAATTAGAACTACAATCCAAACCACTTGAAAACTCATGAGTTTTAGTCCATCTAAAACATTAATATTTCCAGTATAAATTCTAAAAGGTAAATCTGTTGCTAAGCTTATAGGTAGTAAATAGCATATTTTTTGCCATATACTTGGCATAAGTGCAATTGGAATAAATCCTCCTCCAAAAAATTCAAGTACTCCATAAAAAATTGACATTGTTCCTTTAGATGTCATAGTGTAAAAAATACTAATATAGAAAAGATTTATTATTGCAGACATTATAAACATTCCAACAAAAAGAGAGAATCCGAACAATACTAATGCTAAAAAACTAACAGGTCCATTAAGATTAATTCCCGCTGGCAATAATGGAGTAATTATTAAAAGAGGTATACATTTTAGTAGAGCTAATGCTAATCTTGATGAAATAGTTTTTGAAAACCAAATCCAATATAAATCAATAGGCTTTATCATTTCATAAGAAATATTTCCATTCTCTATAGATGACTTTATTTCTCCATCTGTAACATGATTAATTAATGAATAAAATGCCTGTCTTAACCATACATAAGAAACTAATTGTTCTAACGAAATTGTAGTTCCTGAAGCATTTTCATAAAAAGCTATATATATTAATATTTGCATCATTCCCCAAAAAAATTGTGTGCACATTCCTGCAATTGCCGAAGCTCTATATTGTAAAGCCACATTAAATCTTAATTTAAAATATGACATATATTTTTTCATTTAAAAAACTGTTCCTTTCGCTCACATATATTTTTTCATTTAACTATTTGTTTTTTATCGCGTATATTTTTTCTTTTAACTATTCTTTTCTTTCATTTCTTAAATTTTTAGTTCATTATAAAGTTTTGCAATTATGTCATCTGTAGACATTTCTTCAATGTTCATATCTACTAATTCAACTTGATTTGTTATTTCATTTAAAATATTTGCCATTAATTCTTCTTTATTCTTTAACACAACACTTGCAGTTTCTTCTGTTTGCTCAATAACATCTGCATTTTGTAGCTTAATCTTTTTGTTTGTATACTTGAACTTTATATTTATTTTTTTATTGCCGTTATATTTATTCTTAATTCTTTTTAGACTTCCATCATATAGAATTTTACCTTTTCCAATTAAAATAATTCTTTTAGTTAATGCTTCTATATCTTGCATATCATGAGTTGTAAGAATTATTGTAATTTTTGTTTTTTCATTAATTTGCTTAATGCATTTTCTAAGTGCTAATTTAGATACGGCATCTAACCCAATTGTTGGCTCATCCAAAAATAATACTTTAGGATTATGTAATAATGCGCTTGCAATTTCACATCTCATTCTTTGCCCTAAACTCAATTGTCTAGTAGGTATATTTAAAATATCATCTAGATTTAAATATTCTTTAAGTTCACTTAACTTTTTTTCATATTCAGCTTGAGGAATTTCGTAAATATCCTTTAAAAGCTCAAATGAATCAATCGGAGGAACATCCCACCATAATCCAGACCTTTGGCCAAATACTACTCCTATATTTTTTACATATTTTTTTCTATCTTTCCAAGGAACATATCCATTTACTATACATTCACCAGATGTTGGAACTAATATTCCAGCCATTATTTTAATGGTTGTTGATTTACCTGCTCCATTAGGTCCAATGTATCCAACAATTTCTCCTTCTTTAATTGAAAAATTAATATCTTCTAAACTATTTATCACTTGATATTTCCTTTTAAAAAATGATTTAATTGCATTTTTTAATCCCGCTTCTCTCTTAGCTATTTTGAAGCTTTTTGAAATATGCTTAACTGTAATTATGTTCTCTTCCATATTTACTGACATTCCTTTCTTTCAGGGCGCAAAATTTGACTAAAAAATAATCGTTTTTACAATTATTTTTCAAACTTAATTCTCCTTTTTTCGGCAAACGCCCCTTTTTCCCCACCAAGAAGATGGACAAAAGAGTCATTCCTTTGTACACATTTCTTTTTAGTCATAAATATAAAATCTTCCATAAGGATGAATTAAATATCCCTCTGTACCATCAGATAATTTTACTTTTATATCAACTGGTGAGTATGCTTCTGCTTTGATAAACTCTATTAATTTAAATTTTTCATTTTTATCTAACTTATTTATATTATATTTTTTTCCAAAAGCAATTAGTTCTTCTTTATTTGAAGTTCTTGAATTATCTTTTTCAAATTTTTTTAGATTTTCTAAATCAGTTGTAAAAAATCCTGTACTTGAAGTATATTCATAATTTTTATTGTAAGAAAAATCTAAAGCATGTTTTTTAAATTTGTTATTTTCTATTGTATAATAACAATTAAATACTTGTGGAATTATCCATGGCATATCTCTATGAGCAGAAAGTATTCTACCCTTTCCATCACATAAAAAGCCTCTCTCTACACCAAGTTCGCCCATTTTTATTATTTTATTTCCTACTTTTCTAAAAAAATAATAACCAGGGTCATCACTAGGTCCATCATCATAAACCCAAATATCTAAGTATTTGTCCCTACTATCTAAATCTACAATCCCAACTGAACCAAATCCATCCCAGTGATCGTAAATTGGCTTTCCATTATATTCGAATGAGTAGTAGTCTCTATCAGAAGAATATTCTTCTTCTTTTTCATTTATAATGTGTTTTAGTGTAATTTTATCTATAGTTCCATCTGAATCCAAATCATAATTAAAATCCTTATAATTTTTAACCTTTTCATTCTCTCTGTATTCTTTTATTATTGATTTTATTTCATAAAAATTTCCAGCTAATTGTGGTACTGTTTTTGAGCTCGTTGATTGTGAATCTATATTTTTATTCATTGGTTGTGGTCCATCATCTTCATCTATTGATGTTGTATTTTCAGATTCATTACTCTTATTTTCATATCCATTTTCTGCTAAACTTTTTAATTCTTTTACAGAATCATCTTCACCTATATTTAACTGAAATAACTCCATTTTGTCTAATTTTAAATAATAGTCATTATAAGTTTTTTCTTTATCTTCTATTAAATCATATATTAAATATTCTTTTGTATAAGCAGATTCTGACATTACTTCTGTGTAATTTTCTAAGTGATCAATTGGATCACTTGCTTCTGCTGTAACCATTTTTCCACCTTTGACCTTTTTTTCTTTTTGAACATTCAAAACAAGCTTATTGTTTTCAATTTTCCATTTTCCAATATGACTTATTGTTTGTCCTTCTTGGTTAAAGTAAGGTAAAGCTATATAAGAGAAATTACCATTGCTCAAAAAATAGTACATCTCTGGATCTCCAGCTCCAATTGAACTTGCAGTTGAAATAACTTTTCCACTAGTTAAAAATTGTTTTATCTTTTCCTCTTTTTCATTGGATAAATCTGTACCTGTTTTGTTTTCTGAATTTTCATTAGATTGAGAGGTTGAAATTCCCATCATATTATCTGTTTTTTCATTATTAATTTTATATATATATATTGCCATTATAATAATTATGATTATTGCAAATATTAATAAAATTGTAGAAATACTCATTTTTACCTTTTTCTTTTCTTCCATTATCATTCCCTCCTATAATTTATACTATATTATTCTTTTCTTGTCTATCTCGAATCATCTTATTGGCATATGCAATTTTTTGTGCTTCATGCGCAAAAAAAGAATTCTTTATTTATCATATTAAAAACCATTCCTTTCTGGCTTCTCTCAAAAGCACACATAGTTTAAAAAAATATTTCTTTCAAATTATTCCTTCATATTTTGTATTTATAATGAAATAATATCATATTTTATCTGATTTTTCAATACTTTTTTCTTTTTATATCAAAAAAATTGAGAGCATTTAACTCTCAACTTCGTTATTTTCCAATAAACATCTGTACATATATTTTTCCATATTTTGAACCAGTCACAACCCCTATACCTGTTTGATTAAAACTTGAATTTAATATATTTGCTCTATGTCCCGGAGAATTCATCCAAGCAGTAACTGCACTACTATTGCTTGAATTTCCAGCAATATTTTCACCTGCTGTGTTATATGAAATTTTGAAACTTTTCATCATATCAAAAGGAGAACCATATGTTGGTGAGGTATGTGAAAAATAGTTGTTATTTACCATATCTTGAGCTTTTATTCTTGCTACTCTTTGAAGCTCACTATTTTCTTTTAATGGTGATAAACCATTTGCTGTTCTTTGTTTATTTATTAAATCAAATACTTCTTTTTCATCACTATTCATAGTTGTTGAAATTGTACCTGTATTATTATTCGTGTTAGCAGAAGTCCCCATATTTGAGCCACCTGAATTTGAAGCGCCTTGATTTGAAGCTCCTGGGTAAATTGGCTTTACATATTTTTTACTTACAGCACCAATATAGTCTCCCTCAACTTGCACAACGTACCAATCTCCTACTCCTGCAAATACTCTTATATATTGATTTTTCGGAACTGATGTAACTATTTTAAATTGTGTTCCTGGACCGCTTCTAACATATAAATTTGTTGCCGTAACTAACCCCGTTTGAAAATCAACTTTATAATAGCTTTGCATAGCAAATGACTTTGTTATCATTATTGCTAAAATCACAATTGTAATACATAAAACAATAATTAAAAATTTACTTTTATTTGTTTTCACAAAAAATCACATTCCTTTCTTGCCTTACTCAAAGACACACATAATTATGAAAAAATAATTATTTTTAAAGCTTGAGTTCATTCTTTACCTTTATTAAACATATTTTATTACTAAAATATTATTCATAAAATATATTAACTTTTCAAAAAAATTTGTAAAGACTTTTTCTTACCAAACAAAGAGCAAGAAACATACATAAATAATATTCCTGTTATTTGCGAAAATTCATTTCAAGCTGTTTTTATTGTTTTATTGAGCTCTAAAAACATTTTTTAATCTAAAAATCGCTTACGGTTGAACCTCACGTTACTATCAAAAAATGGGGTCTATACAAATTTTAATAAAAATAATTATATATTTTCTAAAAAATAAACTTAATGGAAAACTTTTCAATTGATTATACTTAAAAAATATGTTATTATAAACTATGTAAAGCTTCTTTTTAGTAAAAAACGATTAGCTACAAAATTATATATCTTCTTCATTCTGATTATTATTTGTGATGGAGGTTTTTCTATGTTAAAACAAATGTTAAATATAATTATAGATACTTTAAAAAATTTAGATAAAAAAATTATAAAAATATTAAAATATGGACTTAAATTTTGTTTTGCAATTTTACTTTTGTCTACAATAATTCTTGTTACATATTTATTTTTTGTACATAGTGATTTTGTTTTTCAAATTGGCTTACTTACTTTTCAAATTGGACTTTGTTTTATTGCGGAGTTTTTTGCTTCTGCAATTGCAGTTGATACAATTAGTAAACAGAGTTTGTAAAATATTAATTTTTACATTTATTTATATAAACTTTATAATATTCAAATATAAAAATTAAAATAGTTGGAAATTTCCGAATAGGTTTTATTTTAGTTTTAAGCTAATATTTTTACACTATTAATGAAAAATAACTCTTTATGCTAATAACTCATCTTTATTAGTTATTTCGCATTAATTTAACTAAAAATATTGTCAATGTCGTCAATGCTATGTGGAACTTTCCAACTATTTTATTAATTACTATTTAAAATTATATAATATTCTTTTCAAATTTTTGCTGCATATATTTTTACGATAATCATCAAAAATTAAATTCTTTTTTATAGAGCTTGAAAAATCTATCAAGCATTTTTTATTTATTATATTCAAAAAAACTATATATTTTTTATATTTATTCCTTGCTCAGTTAGCAGTTTATTTATTTTATTAGTGTCATGGTACTTTCCTTGCTTTATCTCATAAATAGCTCCCTTTGAAATTCTATCAAAGCTTTCTTCTATTTCTTTATCGATATCATATTGCACTTGAATAAAATCTATATCTAATGTATTATGTTCTTTTGAATCCATTGCACCTTCAATTATTACGTAATTTGCACATGTTGTATTTAATATATTTCCATCTTTCTTTTCATTTCTTATATATTCTAAATTATTTCCTACACTCCCACAACAAATTAAAGTGCGGTTATACATTTTGTTCATTAGCTGAATGTGAATATGCCCATAAATAACTACATCTGCTATATTATCTGAAATGGTTAAAGAATTTGCTTCAAACATTTGAAACTTTTTATCAATACTTGCCCACTCCCCAACATTTGAATAATTATATAAAGAATCAGGTCCTGCATGAAATAGCCTTACAAGCCTTCCGCTTAAATAGAATTCATAACAATATGGCAAACTTTTTAAATATTCCTTATTTTCAGGTGTAATTTGTTTGTCATATTTTATTATTCTTTGTTTTTCAATTTCGTCTACTTGTGTTAAATCATGTTTACTAGCAAAGTATTCATCACAATTGCCACATAATACAACATCACAATTTTTTCTAATTAAATCAACACATTCATTTGAAAATGCACCTTTAGATATAATATCACCCAAACAAATAATTATATCACATTTTCTTCTTTTTATATCTTCTAAAGTTGTTTTTAGTGCCTCTCTATTGCCATGAATATCAGAAATAATTGCTATTTTAGTCATTTTCACATACCTTCCTTTTCAAATGTTACAATTTTTATTATTACAAAAATCTTTCTTTTTTGTTATTCACTGATTTATTTATTCATCTCTTCTACAAACAATTTATTAAGCATTTGTGGATTTGCTTTTCCTTTGGTAGCTTTCATAGCTTGTCCAACTAAAAATCCTAAAGCTCTATCTTTTCCTGCTTTAAAGTCCGCAATAGACTGAGGATTTTCTTCTAAGATTTGAACAACCACTTTTCTAATTTCACCTTCATCAGATATTTGAGCCCATCCTTTTTCTTTTACAATTTCTTCTGGCTCTCTTGGATTTTCAAACATTTCTTCAAGAACTTTTTTTCCTATACTTGAGCTTATTGTTCCTTTATCTATAATTTGGACCATGTGAGCTAAGTGTTCTGCTGTAAAAGGAATTGCAGATGGCTCCATCTCTTTTTCATTTAAAATTCTTGAAATATCTGAAATAATCCAATTACTTACTGCTTTTCTATTTCCACAAATTTCAGATGCTGCTTCAAATAAATCTGAAAGATATTTTGAAGCTGTTATAATTCCAACTTCTTTTTCTGTCATATTGTATTCATTAAAATATCTTTCTCTTCTACTTTCAGGAAGTTCTGGAAGATTTTGCTTAATATTCTCAATATATTCATCTGAAAGTTTTATTGCAACTAAATCTGGTTCAGGAAAATATCTGTAATCATCTGCATTTTCTTTATCTCTTGTTGAAAAAGTTTTTCCAGACACATCATCCCATCTTAAGGTTTGTTGTTTTACCCTTTCTCCTGCTTCTAATAAATCAATTTGTCTTTCTATTTCATATTCAATTTCTCTTACAATGCTTCTAAAAGAACTCATATTTTTACATTCTGTACGCGTTCCAAGTTTCTCACCTTTTTTATGTACTGAAACATTTACATCTGCTCTATAAGATCCTTCTTCCATCTTACAATCTGAAACTTCAATGTATTCCAAAATTGATTTTAACTTTTTAAGATATGCGTCCGCTTCTTCAGGTGATGCAATATCAGGCTCTGAAACTATTTCTATAAGTGGAACTCCAGCTCTGTTTAAATCTACCAAACTATCTCCACTAAAATCATCATGATTTAGTTTTCCAGCATCATCTTCTATATGAATTCTTAAAATTCTTATTCTCTTCTTACCATTTTCTGTATCTATTTCTATATATCCGTGTTCACAAAGAGGTTTATCAAATTGAGATATTTGATATGCTCTTGGTGTATCTGGATAAAAATAATTCTTTCTATCATTTTTACTATCTTGTGAAATAGTACAATTTGTTGCAAGTCCAGCTTTTACAGCATATTCTACAACTTTTTCGTTCAGTACAGGTAATGCTCCTGGCATTCCCATACATACTGGGCAAACTTGTGTATTTGGCGCACCTCCAAATTTTGTACTACAATTGCAAAAAATTTTTGTTTTTGTTGAAAGTTCTGCGTGGACTTCAAGTCCTATAACTGCTTCATAATTATCTCTTGACATTATTTCGCCCCCTTAAATTCAGGTCTAAATTTTTCTCTAAACTTAATCTCTTTTTCCATTGCATAAGCTGTATTTAGTATTGTTTCCTCATCAAACTTCTTTCCTATCAATTGCATTCCAATTGGAAGTCCTTTGCTATCTAATCCAACAGGAATAGAAATTCCTGGAAGTCCTGCAACATTTATCGAAACTGTACAAATATCTGCTAAATACATTTCTAGAGGATTCTTTGTTTTTTCTCCTATTCCAAAAGCTGTTGTTGGTGATGTTGGTGTAAGAATCACATCATATTTTTCAAATCCTTTATTAAATTCATTTATAACCATTGTACGAACTTTTTGCGCTTTTTTGTAATATGCATCATAATAACCTGAAGAAAGTACATAAGTTCCAAGTATTATTCTTCTTTTAACTTCTGCTCCAAATCCTTCGCTTCTTGACTTTTTGAATATTTCTTCTAAAGTTGTTGCATTTGGAGATCTATATGTGTATCTGATTCCATCAAATCTTCCCAGATTTGAGCTAGCTTCAGCACATACTATCACATAATATGCTGCTAATGAGTATTTTGCAATGTCTAGTGAGAATTCTTCTATTTCTGCTCCTAATTCTTTGTATTTTTCTATTGTTTTATATAAAGCCTCTTTTACTTCTTCATCTATTCCTTCTCCATAAAACTCTTTTGGAACGCCTATCTTCAATCCTTTTATGCTTCCTGTTAAAGCATTTACATAGTCTTTTTTAGGTACATCTACAGATGTTGAATCCTTTTCATCATGACCTGCAATTAATCCTAAAAGCATAGCACTATCCCTTACGTCTTTCGTTATAACTCCTATTTGATCTAAGCTTGATGCATATGCAACTAGTCCATATCTTGAAACAAGTCCATAAGTTGGCTTTAGTCCAACAACTCCACAAAATGAAGCAGGTAGCCTAATACTTCCTCCTGTATCAGACCCAAGTGCCCATGGGACCATATTTGCAGCTACAGCAGCTGCAGAACCACCAGAAGAACCTCCAGGAACTTTTGATAAATCCCATGGATTTTTTGTTATTTTAAATGCTGAATTTTCTGTTGATGTTCCCATTGCAAATTCATCCATATTTAGTTTTCCTAAGTTGATTAAGTTTTCAGCATTTATTTTTTCCATAACTGTTGCATCATAAGGAGATACAAAATTTTCTAATATTTTTGAAGCACATGTTGTCTTTATTCCTTTTGTACAAATATTATCTTTTATTCCAATTGGAATTCCTGCTAAATTACCATCAAGTTCTCCTTTTTCTTTTTTATTTTGTATATCCTCAGCTTGTTTTATTGCCTCTTCTGTTAAAGTTGTTATAAAAGCTTCTACTTGTGGCTCTTTTTCTTTTATTCTTTCCACATATGCTTTTGTAATATCTGTTATTGCTAATTCCTTATTATTTAGTTTTTCACATAATTCATGAACTGTTAAGTCTGTAATGTTCATTTTAGTCCTCCTTTTTCATGTTGATTGATTAAATATTATTATTAAAAATATAATTATTAAAATATAAATTATTATTTCTATTATAGCTATAAATATCTTATTCTTACTTTTTATCATATCTATTATGTATTTTATAGTAAAACAAAGAGCTGGTATTGCTATTACTATACTCATCAATAATACTAAATATATAAAAGGTAATATTGCTATTAGTCCAAAATAATCACCTATGCCACCTTTCAAATATATACCATTAATTCTTAAATATACCATAAATAAAATGAAACTATATATTGGGCATAATGATATAATAAAACTAATACTATTTTTTAAAATCAAGTTTTTATTTTCATTATTATTTTTCATAGTTGTTCTCCATTTTTTCAACTATTGTACTACTTTTGGTATTTTAAACATGTTCTGTTCCAAACTTGGTGCATTTTGAAGTAAACCTTGGGTATTATCAAATTCTTTTACTTCATCTTTTCTAAATACATTCTTCGCTTCATTTGAACCAATTGTAATATCTAAATTGTCGACATTTGCACTATTTATTGTATTTGCAAAATCAAGTATTTCTTGTAGATTTTTTAAATATTCATCTACTTCATTTTCTTCAATTATTAAATCTGATAAATCAGCTATATGTAATAATTCTTCTTTACTAACATGCATTTTCATACCTCCATATATAAATTTTTGATATTGATTTGATTTATTTTATCTTTTTGTTTGCTTTTTAAATCTACTAAAAATGTTTATTTTTCAATCGTTTCTTTTTTTTCATAATTCTTTATAGCTTTTTTAAACAATAAAATTGCTATAACCATTGTAACAATTTCAGCAATTGTTACAGCCCACCAGAAAATTGAAACTCCAAAAGTATTTTTCAATAAATAAACTATAGGTAGTGTAATAGCTATTTTTCTGCATATGGTAATTATTAAGCTATATGAACCATTTCCAAAACTTTGAAAAGTTGAAGATAATACTAAACTTACTCCTGCAAATATTAATCCGATTCCTAAAACTCTAAATGCTTCTATTCCCATATTTATAGTTATTTCTGTTTTGGTGAACCAGCCAATTAATGTAGATGGGAAAGCCATAAATATTATTGTTCCAATTGCTGTTATTACAATTGATATTTTTAAGAAATATTTTATTGTCTCTTTTACCCTATCATAATTTTTTGCTCCCAAGTTGTATCCTACTATTGGTATCATTCCATAATTTAGTCCATAAATTGTAATTAATACGAATTTTTGAACTCTTTCATAAATACCCCAAATGTCTACTGCTGAATCTCCAAAATCAATTAGAATTTTATTAAAGATAAATACTATCATAGATGTAACAATTTCTAATAATGTGGTTGGAAATCCAACTTTATAAATATCTTTAACAATACGTTTTTCTATTCTTGTATTTTTTAAATCTGATAAATTAAACATTTTGTATTTAAAAAATACTAAATATGTACCATAAACCATCCCAACAATTTGTCCTAATATTGTTGCTATTGCAGCACCTTTAATTCCCATAGGTTTAAAAATCAAAAATCCAAAAATAAAGATTGGATCTAATATTAAATTAATAACTGCTCCAATAATTTGAACATACATACTATCTTTAGTTTTTCCATGTGCTTCAAGTATTTTTTCAAAAGTTATTTGAAAAAGTGTTCCAAAAGAAAATATTCCAAGAATTTTTATATATGTTGCACCTAAATCGATAATCTCCTGATTTTTTGTAAAAAACTCAAATATCATATTAGAAAAAATTGCAATTATTATTGCAACAATTATCCAACTAATAATTGTTAATTTTATTCCATTGATTATAACTGCTTTGCATTTTTCTGCATTTTTCTCACCTAAAGTTCTTGATAGTAAAGAATTTATTCCAATAGCTAATCCTAATCCAATTGCTGTAATTACATTTTGTATTGGATATGCAAGCGAAATAGCAGTTAATGCTGAATCTCCTGTTTTAGATACAAATATAGTATCAACAATTCCATATAATGCTATAGAAATCATAGATATAATCATAGGTAATGAAATCTTCCATGCAAGTTTTGATATTTTCATTTTTTCCATATCTATCGCTTCGTCCAATTCTGTCCACATTCCTTCCTAATTTATTATTTATTCTTAGACAATATATTTTTTTATTTATTAAAAACTTTTTGTATGTATATAATAGTTTTTTTGTGCTTTATATACTTCAAAATTTAGCTTTTCACTATACAATTATACTATCCCTATCACTTGCAACACAATTCCTGAAAGTACTCCAATTACATAAAGCAAACCTACTATTGTAATATTTTCTTTAATATTTTTATTTGTTCTAAATAAAATAATAATTCCTACTCCTGCACCTGTTAAAAGTCCTGCTATAAGTGAAGCACCACTTATTATGTTTTGTATGTATAAGTTTGTAATAATTACAGAAGCTGCACAATTTGGTATTAATCCAATTAAACTTGAGATTGCAGGTCCTAAAATCGCATGATTTCCTACAAATGAAGCAATATTATCTTCTCCAACCCACTCAACAATTAAATTTATTATAAGTGTTATAACAAAAATATATATTAATATATTTATTGTGTGTTTTATTGCTGATTTGAATATTCCGTTTTCCTCACAATGGCAATGTTCATGTTCACATATTTCTTCTATTTTTTCTTCTTGTTTTTCTTTGTTTTTAATTCTTAAAATAAAATCAATTATAAATCCAAAAATTATACCTATTACAAATTTTATTGCAAGTATTTTTGCAAGTGTTAAAATCGGAACTTTTTCTGATATAAATACTGGTATCATTTCATCTGATGTTGATAAATATACAGCCATTAAAGTTCCAAGACTTATTACTCTTGCTGAATACAAATTAGTTGCTGAAGCCGAAAATCCACATTGTGGAATTATTCCTACTGTGCTTCCTAATAATGGTCCCCATTTTCCTGCTTTTTTTATTGTTATTTTAGATTTTTCGCTCATTTTGTGTTCTATGTATTCCATTATCAGATATGTAACAAATAAAAATGGTAAAATTTTGACTGAATCTATAATTGCATCTAGTAAAATTTCTGTCATATTTTTACATTCCTTTCACAAATTACAACTTTTCAGTTGGAAAAGATTTAAATTATAATTATTTTTCAACTATTCTCCCCAATTAAACTCCTTAGTTATTTCAATCTTAGACTTTCCTCTTTTCATATTTTGACTTGATGTTACAATTAAATCCACATCATAGATATTTTTTAATTTTTCTATATTTTCTTGTTTATATCCAATTACATTGTTTGTATCTTCAGGATTTACAGTAACTTCTACTTCCATAACCTTGGTGTTTAATTTTTTTATTTTATTTACAATTGCATCATACCAAAGGCCTGATTCCACCTGCTGTCTAAATGCTGGATGAAATGGTCCTGCTAAAACAATTTCTGAAAAAGTTTCTTGTTTTATTTCACTATCTAAAGGCTCAAATCCAATTGCTATAATTTCTATATTTTTTTCATTAAATATTTTTGCCAATTCTTTGCATGTTTCTATTGCCTGTACAACAGCTAGTGGCTTATAACTTAAATCTTCAAATTCTTTTTCTAAAGGTGTATTTTTTATTACCAAAACAGGATTAATACTTACTGTAGTAGTTTTAAGCTTTATAAGATTTTTTGCTGTATTTATATCATCTATTTTTGTGCTATCTGGAAGCCCAATCATGATTTTGTGTCCTAATTTAAATCTGTATAATCTAATCATTCTCGATGCTTTTTTTATGTCTTTAAAAGTATAATCCATTCCTATTCTTTTTAAAATATAGTCATTAGTTGAATATACTTCTAGTTCTATTGTTTTTACTTTATATTTTTTTAACATTTTTAGTTTTTGTTTTGTAATATTGTTTGGTCTTATAGATACACGAATACTATCTATTCTTTCCATTCTAATATATTTTTGAATTAGTTCAAGTAAATCTTCTTGTAATTGTTCAGATAAATTTGTGAAATCTGTTCCTGTAAAAGCCACTTCAACATAATAGTGTTCTGTGGATTCTTCTATTTTTTCTAGGTGTTTTTTTATAATTTCTTCTAATGATTCTTTAGTTAGCTCTTGACTTACCATATTAATTTTTTGATTGTCAAAAATCCAGTCATTTTTCTTTTCTGAATATGGTACTATTACCGGTATTACATATTTTTTCATAGATTTCACCTCTAAATTATATTTTTTTGACTTGTTTCATAATACTTTTATATATAAGTCTGAAATGAAAAGACTTTGATTATATATTTAAGCCAATTTAAATTTCTCAATAGCATTTTTTGCTGCATCCATTTCAGCTTGCTTTTTGCTTTTACCTTCTCCTATTGCAAGTACTTTATGATTTAGTTTTACTTCTGATGTAAAAATTTTCTCATGATCTGGTCCTTTTTCATCTATAATATCGTATTCTATATCTACATTTCCGTTTCTTTGCAAAATCTCTTGTAATACAGTTTTATAATCCTTTTGTCCTATATGTTTTGTTGAATTTTCTATTGGAGCTGCTAAATTTTTTATTATAAATTCTTTTGCAGGTTCTAATCCTCCATCTAAAAATATTGCTGCAATTACTGCTTCTACACTATCTGCCATAATTGCCGCTCTTACCTCTTTTTGTGAAATTCTCTCAGATTTTCCTAAATATAAGAAATCACTAAAATTATGCATTTTTGCCACTTCATGCAAACTTTTTTCGCATACTACACTTGCTCTAACTTTAGTCATTTCTCCTTCTTTTAAATTTGGATATTTATGATAAATATATTCGCTAGATACAAATTCTAAAATACTATCTCCAAGAAATTCCAACTTTTCGTTACTCTGCTTTTTATTCTCATAAGCATAAGATGTGTGTGTTAATGCAATTTTTAATAATGCTTTATTTTTAAATTCATATCCAATTTCTTTCTCTAATTTTGTAAATTCTTGCATTTTGTCACTTCCCTTCTCTAATTGATTTAAGTCGCATATAGCTATGAAATATTTTTCATAACTATTGCTTACTTTCCGCACTATAGCTTGAATTTATATTATTTTCATTTGTTTCATTATTATTTTCAGTTGTCTCTCTAGCGAAATAACCTGTTAAAAAGCCAATTAAAAATACAACAATTATCAATATCGCTGTTTTAAATTTTTCTTGACTCACATACATATATTTATCATAAATTTTAACATGATCTTTGTTTTGTTCATTTTTATCCATAATTACTACTATTCCTCCTTTTTTACATGTTTCTATTATACTATTTTTTTCAGAAAAAATCAATATTTTAGCGCTTAAACAGTAAAATTTTTTCAATATTTTTATACATCACAGTATGAATTTTTTTTGATTCATAAAAATTAATATATAAATTAATTAATAGGTAAAATTTCAATTATTTTGTCAATTGGCTTTTTCCCGTTTTATAATCTATTTCTACTCTTGGCTGATTATTATACACATACACATTAAAACAAATGCTTTTTCCTTTGTCTTCTACAGATTCAGCTTCCATTTGAACACCACTTGCAACTAAGTTTTTGTCTCTAAAAATAGGAGTTACTCTATACAAAACATGTTTATTTGTTTTCTTTACATATTCAGCAATTTGATTTTCAAAAGGTAACATTCCATCTACATTTAGATATCTTGTACCAGTAATTAGATTTTTAGGATTAGCATTTTCTCCTGCAAGTTGAAATCCAATTAAATGACATCTGTTATATAGATATTTTCCATCAACAAAATCATATTTTGCAATTTGCCAACCAGAAGGTTTTACCATTCCTATTTCTCCTCTTTCTTCTGTTGGCATTATATCTTTTCCAATATTTGCAAAAGCTACTCCACATCTTCCAAGTACATCTAAATCACTATATTTTTCAAAAGATTTTGCCAAAAAATCTTTTTCATCAAAATTTGGCTTATTGTTATTTATTATTACATAAGGTTCATTTTTGAATTCAGGAATTGTATCTAAACTAAAAGATATTTTTGTACTTTCTGCTTTTTGCTTTCCTATGTCTCCTATTGCATTTGTCGCAACAGCTAAAACATCTTGAGTATCTATTACTTCTTGTATGTAATTTCGTATATTATCATTCGAAATGCCTATAATAATTATAATTATTAGTGCTAGTAAAACCAGCCACAACTTTTGTTTCTTATTATTCTTTTTCTTCTTCATTGTGTGCCCCTTTTCTTATTTGTTTTATTTCCAATAATTATATATTAATAACTAAAAAAATGCAAGAAAAAATAAATATTTACAAATATTTTTCTATGCAAAAAAATAACCTTAAGGGTTCCCCAAGGTCATTTTTTATTTTCTAATTTATACTAACATTAGAATTGCTGTTTCAGCTCCATCACCTTTTCTAGGTCCAGCTTTAACAATTCTAGTATATCCTCCTACTCTATCTGCATATTTTGGAGCGATTTCGTTAAATAATTTTGAAGGTAAATCTATGTTATTTCCTTCTGAATCTTTAACTTTATTAATGCTGTTCATTATTTTTCTTCTAGCATTTAGTCTTGATGGCATATCTTTTTGTCTACTTTCTGTAGTTTCTTCTTTAACTACTTTTAAGTATTCTTTGCCATTTTTACTTTTTACTAATTCTGTTTGCTTATTTCCTTTTGAATCTAATTTTGCTTTAACAACTTTTTTCTCTACCATTTCAAAGTTATCTTTTTCTTTAATAGCAAGTGCTATTAAACTATCTGCTATTGATTTAACTTCTTTAGCTCTAGCTTCTGTAGTTGTTATTTTTCCATACATAATTAAATCTGTTGTAAGGTTTTTAAGCATTGCATTTCTTATATCAGTTGTTCTTCCTAATTTTCTATTAGCCAACTTAGTTCACACTCCTTTACAATTATTCTTCTTCAGGTGCAAAATCTAATCCTAAATCGTGAAGCTTTGCTGTTACTTCGTCTAAAGATTTCTTTCCTAAATTTCTAACTTTCATCATTTCTGATTCAGTTTTATTAGTTAAATCTTCAACTGTGCTGATTGCTGCTCTCTTTAGGCAATTAAATGACCTTACTGATAATTCTAATTCTTCGATTGATTTTTCTAAAATCTTCTCTTTTTTATCTTCTTCTTTTTCTATCATAACTTTAGTGTTTTTAGCAGCTTCTGATAGGTCTATGAATAATTCTAAGTGTCCTGTCATTATTTTTGCTGCTAAACTTAAAGCTTCGTATGGTTTCAAGCTTCCGTCTGTCCATACTTCTATAACTAATCTATCTAAATCTACCATTTGACCAACACGTGTTGCTTCTACTTGATAATTTACTTTCTTAACAGGTGTATAGATAGAATCTATTGGAAGTACAGATATGTCTTGATCAGGCTTTTTATTTTTGTCTGATGATAAATAACCTCTACCTCTATTTGCTGTAAGTTCCATTTTTAAATGTCCACCCTTAGATACTGTAGCTATATGTAAGTCAGGGTTAAGTATTTCTACAGTTCCATCTGTTTCAATATCTCCTGCAGTCACTTCTCCTTCTCCATCAAAATCTAAATGTAAAATCTTTTCTTCGTTTTCGTCAAATTTAAGTCTTACATTTTTTAAGTTTACTATTATTTCAGGTACATCTTCTACAACATTTGGAATACTTGAAAATTCGTGTAGTACTCCATCAATTTTTGTGCTAGTTAAAGCACATCCTGGTAGTGATGATAGTAAAATTCTTCTTAATGAATTTCCTACTGTAACTCCATATCCTCTTTCTAGTGGTTCACATACAAATCTAGCATAATTATTTTTATCATCAACTTTTGTACATTCAATATTTGGCCTTTCAAATTCTATCATTATTTACCTCCTAATTATTTAGAGTATAGCTCTACTATTAAATGCTCTTCTAATGCGATGTCTATATCATCTCTTGATGCTAATCTTAATACTTTTCCACTTAATTTTTCGTTATTTCTTTCTAACCATGCTGGGATTGGTCTAGTTGCTGTTGCTTCAACATTTGCTTTTATAGTGCTGTTATCTTTTTTACTTTCTCTAACTTCAATAACATCTCCTGGTTTTACTAAATATGAAGCAATATTAACTTTTTTACCATTTACATTAAATTGTGCATGTGTTACAAATTGTCTTGCTTCAGCCCTTGAAGAACCAAAACCTAATCTGTAAACTACGTTGTCTAATCTGCTTTCTAATATTTGTAATAAGTTTTCACCTGTTACACCTTTTTTATTTGAAGCCATTTCAAAATATTTTCTGAATTGTTTTTCTCCAACTCCATAATATGATTTTGTTTTTTGTTTTTCTCTTAATTGTGTTCCATATTCAGAAAGCTTAGTTTTTCTTTGTCCATGATCTCCAGGTGCATAATTTCTTCTAGCAACACTGCACTTATCTGAATAGCATCTTTCACCTTTAAGGAATAATTTGCATCCTTCTCTACGGCAAACACGACATTGTGCGTCTTTATATCTTGACATTTTTATTTCACCTTCCCTTTAATTAAACTCTACGTTTTTTTGGTGGTCTACAACCATTGTGTGGTATTGGTGTTACGTCTTTAATTGCGCTGATTTCTAGTCCAGCTGTTTGAAGAGCTCTTATTGCTGCTTCTCTTCCAGAACCAGGTCCTTTTACAAATACCTCAACAGTTTTTAAACCATGCTCCATTGCTTTTTTTGCTGCAGTTTCTGCAACTTCTCCTGCTGCAAATGGTGTGCTTTTTCTAGAACCTTTAAATCCAAGTCCTCCAGCACTTCCCCATGAAATTACATTTCCAGCTGTATCTGTTATAGATACGATTGTATTGTTAAAGCTTGAATGTATATGTGCAGCTCCTCTTTCGATGTTTTTTCTATTTCTTCTAGTAACTGTCTTTCTTGTTACACTCTTTGCCATTGTTCTTACTTACCTCCTCTATTAAAGATAATTCGATTTTAAATTTTTTTATTAATTATATTCGCTAAATCCTAGCGAGCGTAATCTGTTTGGCTTGCAAACAATTACTTTTATTTTTCTTTCTTAGATCTGCTTACTACTTTACGTGGACCTTTTCTTGTACGTGCATTTGTTTTTGTTCTTTGTCCTCTTACTGGAAGTCCTCTTCTATGTCTTAATCCTCTATAACATCCGATTTCTGTAAGTCTTTTTATATTTAAAGCAACTTCTCTTCTTAAATCACCTTCAACAGTATAATCTTCATCAATTGCTTTTCTTATTTTTGCTACATCATCATCTGTTAAGTCTTTTACTCTAACATCTGGACTTATTCCTGTTTTTTCAAGGATTTTTTTAGAACGTGATAATCCAATTCCATAAATATATGTTAGTCCAATTTCTACCCTTTTTTCTTTAGGTAGGTCTACTCCTGCTATACGAGCCATTCTTTTTGCACCTCCGAATTATTTTGTTTTGATATTTTACTTTCTAAAAGTGAAATGCATCAAATGATTTTTTAAAAGGGTTATTATCATTTGATTTTTAGATTGTAAAATACAGTATATATAGACATAAATAGTATAAAACCTTAAGGTTTCAGCCGCAACCATTTATGTTATAAACTAAATTATTTTTGCTATTTTTTACAATACTATTTTGATAAATATTGCTATTATAGCTAAAGTTTGTCTGTTTCTAGACACTTAAAATAATTATATGAAATAATAATTAATTTTCTTATTAAAGTGAATGTTCACTCTGTGTAGCGGCAAAGCCACTTTCTTTATTATTTCATATAATTATCCTTGTCTTTGTTTGTGTTTAGGGTTTTCGCAAATAACTCTTATTACGCCCTTTCTTTTGATAACTTTACATTTGTCACACATTTTCTTTACTGATGGTCTTACTTTCATTTTATTCACCCCTCTACTACTGCTTCATTAAGCTATTATGTTAGTAACAAGGCAAAAACCTTGATTTACTTCTCTACTTTTTTATTTTGCTCTCCAAGTAATTCTACCACGATTTAAATCATAAGGTGAAAGTTCTACTTTAACCTTATCTCCTGGTAGTATTTTTATGTAGTTCATTCTTAGTTTTCCCGAAATATGTGCTAATATTTGATGCCCATTTTCAAGTTCTACTTTAAAATTTGTATTAGGTAAAGCTTCTACTACTATACCTTCAACTTCTATAGTGTCTTCCTTTGCCACTTTCTCGCCTCCTTAAAGAGCTTTTTAATATGTAAACTATGATTTTGTCCATATTAACTTCTATATTATATACTATTTTTTTTATATTGTCAAGATTTTTGGCTCATTTTCTGTAATTAAAATTGTATTTTCATAATGAGCTGCCAAACTACCGTCTTCTGTAACGATTGTCCAACCATCATCAAGCTCTAAAATATTGTGTTTTCCCTGTATTACCATAGGCTCAATTGCAAGTGTCATACCTGGCTCAATTCTTGGTCCTTTTCCTGCTTTTCCGTAATTTGGAATCTCAGGTGCTTCATGCATTTCTCTTCCAATTCCATGACCTTCGAATTCTTGAACTACTGAATATCCATTTGCTCTTACAAATTCACCTATTGCATGAGATATATCTCCAATTCTGTTTCCAGGTTTTGCATATTTTATTCCTTCATAAAAAGCTGCTTTTGTAACATCTACTAACCTTTGAGCATCTTTTGAAGTTTTTCCTCCACATATAAATGTACGTGCTGCATCTCCATTAAAGCCATTTTTTAAAATAACTGTATCTACACTTACTAAGTCCCCTTCTTTTATAATTTTGTTTTTTATTGGAACTCCGTGAATTACCTCATCATTTACAGAAATACATGTTGCATGCTTATATGGTGGTACACCTTTTATACCTGGATCATATCCTATTTGTGCAGGTATTCCCCCTAAATCTCTCATTATTTTTTCAGCTCTTCTATCTAGCTCAAAAGTTGATATTCCTGGTTTTATTTCTTTTTCTAATAATTCATAAAATTTTGCTACTATTTTGCATACGTCTTCCATTAATTTTATTTCTTTTTCATTTTTTATTGATATCATTTTTTGCCCCTTTTTTGTTATCTTTTACTTGTTTATTGTACTACTTTTTCTATCTTTTGTCAATACATTAAGTAGCTAAAAAAGCCTTGTATTAATCTTTACAAAGCTTTTTATGAATTATCACATTTAATTATCATTTATGCAACTTTTTCTTTATCTTCAAAAATCTTATTTATTTTATTTTTCATATATTCTTTTCTTTTTTTACTTATTTTTATATACAACAACTTCTATTTTTATTTTTTGAATCTAAGTTTTTGCAGTAAAATATCCTGGATTAGATTGACCTTCATCTATGTGAGCATAAGTTTTGTTTTTTTTGCTTGAACTGTATGTTGTTCCTGAACCTCCTACTAAATTTATACAGCCTTCAAACATATCTGTAGAGTTAATATCATTTCCATGTGAATCTATCCCTTTTTCAAATTTATCAACTACAAATCTATCTGATGCATATATTGTAGATAAATTATTGCATTGTGCAAACATATAATACATATATATTGCATTGCTTGTATCAAAATTACTTAAATCTAGGTTTGTTAAATTAGTACCCCTAAACATGTGTTGCATATTTGTTACTTTTGATGTATCAAAACTGCTTACATCTAAACTTGTTAATCCTGTACAATAATAAAACATACCACTCATATTAGTTACTTTAGATGTATTGAAATTACTTACATTAATACTTGTTAATTTTTTGCATCTGTTAAACATGCTAATCATATTAGTAGCATTCGATGTATTAAATCTACTTACATCTAAAACCGTCAATGAATTACAATTATCAAACATATATGCCATTGTTGTTACTTTTGATGTATCAAAGCTCGTTATATTTAAGCTTATAAGACTAGTACATTCTTCAAACATAGAAGTCATATCTGTTACATTTGATGTATTAAAACTTTTTAAATTTAAACTTAATAATCCATAACAATGCATAAACATACTTGACATTTTAGTTACTTTAGATGTATTAAAATTTCTAATGTCTAATCTTGTTAATTGACTACATCTGTTAAACATAGAAGTCATAATATTTACATTCTGCGTATCAAAACTACTTACATCTAATTCCTTTAATTCACTACAATAAGAAAACATAGCACCCATGTTAGTTACATTTGATGTATCTATTTTACTTACATCTATATTAGTACATTTTACACATTTATAAAACATGTACGAACTATTTGGATTTGATTCTGGCTCTTCATCTTTTGTATACCAATATATTGTTCCATTTGTGTTATCAAACCACATATATATTGGCATATTTGATTCAGGTGTAGATACAATATTTGAATCAATTTTATTTTCAGCAGATATTTCTGTCGCTCTTTTTATTTCTTTTATATTTGTATCTTCTGTATTGTAAGTAGCACCTTCTGTTCCTGCAAGCTGTTTCATCTTCGCATTTACTTGTGTTCCTGTTTTAAATATTGCTCTTGGTACAAAAGTTTCTTCATAAACTTGCTCTTCATTCCCCACGTCTTTTTCATAGCTTGACTTTGTTTTTTCAAATTGAGCATCTATACTTGCTTCTTTGTTTTTAAAACTCACTCCAACACTTGTTACAACTACTAAGAAAAATAGTGCTGATAAAAGTACAAATAGTGAAATTGAACCATTTTCATTTTTTACCATCTTTTGCATCATATTAACATCCCTTGTATAATTTATTTAGGTTTTTAATGATGGTTTTACCTATAAACCAATTCTATAGTTATTTTTTCGAATAGCTAGAACATTTCCCAAAAATTATCTCTCACATAATTTTATTTTAAAAATTCAATAATTCCTTCTGCTAAATCTTTTGGTGGTTTATTTGATTCTACTTTATACACAACTCCCTTTTTATTGTAAAAATCTATTAATGGTGCAGTTTGTGAAAAATATGTATCTAATCTCTTCTTTACTGCTTCACTATCACTATCATCAACTCTTTGTACTATCTCGCTTCCACATTTATCACATATTCCAGGAGCTTTAGTTGGCTTACTTACTAAATTATATATTTCTTTACATTCTGAATTTGAGCATATTCTTCTATTTATAATTCTAGACATTATTTCTTCCATCTCAAGAGTTAAATTGATTGCATAGTCAACTTTTTTATTTTTTTCTTCTAGCATCTTGTCTAATTCTTCTGCTTGTGCAATATTTCTTGGATATCCATCTAAAATAAAGCCATTTTCACAATCTAGTTCATTTATTCTTGATTTAACCATAGCATTTGTAACTTCATCTGGTACTAATTGTCCTTTATCTATATATTGTGTAGCAAGCTTTCCTAGTTCTGTTTCTTCTTGAATATTTTTTCTAAAAATGTCTCCTGTTGAAATATGTGGAATATTTAATTTTTGCTTTAATATTCCTGCAACTGTTCCTTTTCCTGTGCCTTGAGCACCCATCATAACTATATTCATACTCATTTCTCCTTTATAATTTTTGCTAATTTTAGCTTACTTCGATTATTATTCTATATCTTTTTCCACATTTTGTCAATATATATGGACACAAAAAAACATCTATCAGAACTGATAAATGCTTTTTATTTTGAGGGCAGAGTGAATTTTTGCCCCGTCCCCAAATTTACTCTAAGAATCCCTTGTAGTGTCTCATTACTAATTGAGATTCTAATTGTTGTATTGTTTCTAGCGCAACACCTACAACGATTAATACTGCAGTTCCTCCAAAAGTAATATTTAAACTTGTAAATCTAAGTAACATTGGAAGTATAGCAATTATTGCTAAGTAAATTCCTCCAAATAATGTTATTTTAGAAATTACTGATGATAAATATTCTGTTGTTGGTTTTCCTGCTCTTATTCCTGGTATAAAACCACCATTTTTCTTAATATTTGTAGATATTTCTGCAGGGTTCATCATTGCATAAGTATAGAAATATGTAAATCCTAAGATTAACAATAAATATACTATTGCATTTGCAATTGTGAATCCAATTCCAACATTTGCATTTGATGTTGCCATTGAGAATTTATATACTCCTGCCCAAAATCCTGTAGCTGTTTCAATATTTCTATTAAATAATTGAATTACTATTGCTGGAAATGTCATAAATGCTGAAGCAAAGATTATTGGCATAACTCCTGCCATTGCAAGTTTTAATGGTATATGTGTATTCTGTGCTCCCATCATTTTTCTTCCAACAACTCTTTTTGAATATTGTACAGGAATTCTTCTTTCTGCAAGTTGCATATATACTACTGCAGCAATTAATACAATTGCTCCAATAATTATTGCAAGTGCTGTTAAAAATCCTGTTGTGCTAAATCCATTTTGTGTAGAAATTAAGTTCCAAATTGTAACTACTGCAGATGGCATTCTAGATATAATTCCAACAAAAATTATCATAGAAATACCATTTCCTACACCCTTGTTTGTGATTTGTTCTCCAAGCCACATAAGTAGTGATGTTCCTGCTACAAATCCTGTTATAACCATTGCTGCTGTTAAAAATCCAGGATTTATGAATATTTGTACACTCTCATTTGAACTATATGAGAAATATAGTCCTAATCCTTCTATTAAAGCTAATACTAAAGTTAACATTTTAGTATATTTATTAATTTTTTGCCTTCCTTCTTCTCCACCTTCTTTTGTTAATTTTTCTAATGCAGGAATTACAAATCCTAATAATTGGATTATAATTGATGCATTAATATAAGGTGTTATTGTCATAGCAAATATAGAGAATCTTGAAAAAGCTCCTCCCGAAATCAAGTTAATTAATCCAGCTATACCTGAACTACTTTTCATTGCCTCATCTAATGCTAAAGCGTCTACTCCAGGTACAGTAATATAACATCCAAATCTAAATATTATAATTAATATTATTGTGTATATTATTTTCTTTCTAAGTTCCGGTGTTTTCCAAGCATTTTTAATTGTTTTAAACAACTTAAATCACCTCAGCCTTTCCGCCTAAAGCTTCTATTTTTTCCTTAGCGCTAGCAGTAAATCTAGTAGCTTTAACATTTAATTTTTTATCTAATTTTCCTGTAGCTAATACTACGATTCCATCATTTATTTTTCCTATTATATTTTCCGCAAGTAAAGTCTCAGCTGTAACATCTGTTGCTTTGCTCTTATTAAGCATTGTTAATGTTACTTCTGTATAAGTTTTAGCGTGGATATTTGTAAATCCTCTTTTTGGTAATCTTCTATATAACGGTGTTTGACCTCCTTCAAATCCACGTCTTACACCTCCACCAGATCTAGCTTTTTGTCCTTTTTGTCCTCTTCCTGAAGTTTTACCGTTTCCAGAACCCATTCCACGTCCAACTCTATTAGCTTTTTTCTTGTCCATTGATGGTTTCAATTCTTCGATTTTCATTTTTGGTTTGCACCTCCTTGTTATGAATTTTATATTATTTCTTTTTAAAAATCAATATATTTTTATAAATTTCTATTTTTTGTTATTCTTTGGAAATATATATTATTTTATAATACTGCGTAAGCGACCAAACGAGCTTAGCGAGTGCGAATTGGAGCAATCTTCATATAGTTTTTTTATAAAATGGAGATTGCGACACCAAAGTATTACAAAATAATATATATTTCCTATTAGCATAACTTACTATTCTAGAAATTATAAAATTTCAGATACTTTCTTTCCTCTCTTAGCTGCAACTTGTTCTACTGTTTGCATTGATTTTAATCCTTCAATAGTAGCATATACAACGTTTCTTGGATTATTTGTTCCAATAACTTTTGTACGTATATTTTGATATCCTGCAAGTTCAAGTACTGGTCTAACGCTTCCTCCAGCGATTAATCCTGTACCTACTGCAGCAGGTTTTAATAATACATTTGCACTACCAAATTTTCCTATAAATTCATGAGGTACTGTTGTGTTTACAATAGGAACTTCTATTAAGTTCTTTTTAGCTTCTCCGATAGCTTTCTTTATAGCATCTGGAACTTCAGCTGCTTTTCCATTTCCAACACCTACATGACCATTTTCATCACCAACAACAACAACTGCACTAAATCTAAAATTTCTACCACCTTTTACAACTTTTGCAACTCTGCTGATAGCAACAACTTTTTCTTTTAATTCATTTTCTTGCTTTTCCATGTAAATTTCTTTACCCTCCTTTATAAATTAGAATTTTAATCCATTTTCTCTAGCTGCTTCTGCTAATTCTTTAATTACTCCATGATATATGTATCCACCACGATCAAAAACAACTTCTGTTATATTTTTTTCTGTAGCTTTTTTAGCAATTAAAGCTCCAACTTCTTTCGCAGCTTCTTTATTTGCATGTTTTGTTTTTACTGATTTATCTAATGTTGAGGCACTTACTAATGTAGTTCCTTGAACATCATCGATAATTTGTGCATATATATTTGTATTACTTCTATATACACATAATCTTGGTCTTTCAGCTGTTCCACTTATTTTTGTTCTAACTCTTTTATGTCTTCTTGCTCTTTCAAATTTTCTATCTGTATTTGAAACCATTTTATTTCTCCTTTCTTCATATTCGAATATTTATGATTTCTAATTTTAATCAAAAACGAGTATTGCAAGGCGAAATTTTATGAAAAAGCGGAGCATACTTTGTGTATGTGAGCATTTTGAATAAAATTCCAACGAAGCAAGACGAAGTTTTTCATTAAAATTATTTACCAGTTTTACCAACCTTACGTCTAATAACTTCCTCAGCATATTTAATACCTTTACCTCTATATACTTCAGGTGGTCTCTTTGTTCTTATTTCTGCAGCTACTTGACCTACTTGTTCTTTATTAATTCCTTTTACTATTATAGTATTTGGGTTTGGAACATCAAAAGAAATTCCTGTAGGTGCTTTATATATAACTGGGTGTGAATATCCAAGTGAAAGATTTAAATCATTTCCTTGTTTTTGAACTCTGTATCCAACACCATTTATTTGTAATTCTCTAGTGAATTCATTTTGTACACCTTCGATCATATTGTTTACTAAAGTTCTAGATAAACCATGTAAACTTCTGTGTAATCTTTCCTCACTATGTCTTTCAAATGTAATTATTCCATCTTCAAATTTTATAGTGATTTGTGGATTGATATCTCTTTCAAGTGTACCTTTTGGTCCTTTTACAGTAATATGTTGTCCGTCTAATTTAACTTCTACTCCTGCTGGTACTGTAATAGGTTTATTTCCTATTCTTGACATTTAAGGTTCCTCCTTCTTTTTATAAATCATTTTATTACCAAATATAAGCTAAAACTTCTCCACCTACACCAGCTGCTCTTGCTTCTTTGTCTGTCATAAGACCTTTAGATGTAGAAATAATTGCTATACCTAGTCCATTAAGAACTTTAGGTAATTCTTCTTTATTTGCATAAACTTTTAATCCTGGTTTACTTATTCTTTTTAAACCATCAATTACTTTAGCACCTTTTTCTCCGTACTTTAAAGTAATTCTTATTGTTCCTTGAGCATTATCATTTATTTGCTCAAAAGATTTTATATATCCTTCTCTGTATAAAATCTCAGCTATACCAACTTTCATTTTTGAAGCAGGTACATCTACAGTTTTATGTTTTGAAGTATTTGCATTTCTTATTCTTGTTAGCATATCTGCTATTGGATCAGTTGTGTTCATTACTAACCTCCTTTTTCTTTTAATTGATCTTAATAATTCTTTATATTTTTGTTTTTACCAACTTGCTTTTTTAACTCCAGGAATTTCGCCCTTATTAGCTAATTCTCTGAAACAAATACGGCAAATACCATATTTTCTAATATAAGCATGTGGTCTACCACATAATTTACATCTGTTATATTCTCTTGTTTTGTATTTTTGTGGTCTTTGTTGTTTTACTTTCATGGACATTTTTGCCATTGAACAATTCCTCCTTACTTGTTTCCATTAAATTCCAAATCCTGCTGTGTTAAAATTTTATTCAAAAATACTCATGTACCATATGTACACTCCGTTTTTTTCGTAAAATTTTGCCTTGCAGTATTTGTTTTTAATGAAAACATGTTATTCATTCACTTTTAGCTTCGCAAAACGAAGCTTTTCATTAATTTAAGCTTTGAATGGCATTCCTAATAATTTAAGTAACTCTCTAGCTTCTTCATCAGTTTTAGCTGTAGTTACAAAAATTATATCCATTCCTCTTAATTTATCTACTTTATCATATTCGATTTCTGGGAATATTAATTGTTCTTTTAATCCCATAGAGTAATTTCCTCTACCGTCAAAAGAATCTGCTGATACTCCTCTAAAATCTCTAACTCTTGGAAGTGCAACATTAAATAATTTGTATGCAAAATCATACATTTTATCTTTTCTTAATGTCACTTTGCATCCTAAGTCTTGACCTTCTCTTATTTTAAATGCTGCAATTGATTTTTTAGCTTTAGTTACTATAGGTTTTTGACCTGTAATTTGAGCTAATTCTTTCATTGCATTTTCTAATGCTTTAGGATTTTCTCTTGTATCTCCTAAACCAATATTTATAACTATTTTATCTAATTTTGGAACTTGCATTGTAGATTTGTATTCAAACTTTTTTGTTAAAGCTGGAACAACTTGTTTTTCATATTGTTCTTTTAATGCGTTCATTGATTAGTTCCTCCTTTCTTAATTTACTTTAATTCTGCTCCACATTTTTTACAAATACGAACTTTTTTATCATTTTCTACTTTATATCTAACACGTGTTGCTTTTCCACATTTTGGACATACAACATTTACTATACTGCTATGTACAGGAAATTCTGATGGGATAATTCCTCCTTCTTCTCCTGCTTTTCTTGGCTTAACATGTTTTTTTCTTATATTTACACCTTTAACAATTACTTTTTCTGTTTTAGGTATAACTTCTAATACTTCACCTGTTTTTCCTTTATCATTTCCTGATAAAACAATAACATTGTCGCCTTTTTTTAGTTTCATTTAAGGTTTCCCTCCTTCTTTAAATTATTTTCCGTTTTTCAAAGAATAGTTATATTGCTAGGCGAAATTTTGTGCAAACACCGGAGCGTACTTTGTGTACGTGAGGATGTTTAAGCAAAATTACAACGACGCAAGATGACTATTATTTGGAAAACCTATAGTACTTCTGGTGCTAGTGATAAGATTTTAAGATACTCTCCATCTCTTAACTCTCTAGCAACAGGTCCGAATATACGTGTACCTTTTGGTGTTTTGTCTTCTTTTATAATAACAGCTGCATTTTCATCAAATCTAATATATGAACCATCAGCTCTTCTAATAGGATTCTTAGTTCTAACAACAACTGCTTTAACTACGTCACCTTTTTTAACAACTCCACCAGGTGTTGCTGATTTAACAGAAGCAACTACTATATCACCAATTGTAGCTGTTCTTCTAAATGATCCACCTAAACATCTGATAACCATTAATTCTTTTGCTCCAGTGTTGTCAGCTACTTTTAATCTTGTTTGTTGTTGTACCATTTTGGTATCCTCCTTCTTATTTAATTACTGCCTTTTTAACTATTTCAACTACTCTCCATCTCTTATCTTTAGATAAAGGTCTAGTTTCCATAACTTTAACTGTGTCTCCTACTTGGCATTTATTTTCTTCATCATGAGCTTTTAATGTATATGTCTTTTTTACTGTTTTTCCATATACTTTATGTTGTACATTTCTTTGAACAGCTACAACTACAGTTTTATCCATTTTGTCAGATTTAACTGTACCAATCATTACTTTACGAAGATTTCTTTCCATTAGTTATCTCCTTTCTTTTCAGCAATCTTTCTTTCAGTTAAAATAGTGTTAATTCTTGCAATGTCCTTTTTTACTGATTTTATTTTCATAGGATTATCTAATCCATTTGTAGCTAAGCTGAATTTTAATTTAAATAATTCTGTTTTTAATTCACCTAGTTCTTTTTCTAATTCAGGTGAAGACATTTCTTTTATTTTATTTAATTTCATTAATTTTCACCCTCCTCGATCTTTTCTCTTATTACGAATTTTGTTCTTACTGGTAATTTGTTAGCAGCTAAGCGTAATGCTTCTCTTGCAGTTTCTTCTGATACACCTGCAATCTCGAACATTACTCTTCCTGGTTTAACATTTGCTACCCAAAATTCTGTATTACCTTTACCTTTACCCATACGAGTTCCTAAAGGTTTCTTTGTAATTGGTTTGTCTGGGAATATTTTAATCCAAACTTTACCATCTCTTTTCATATAACGAGTCATTGCAACTCTGGCTGCTTCTATTTGATTTCCTGTAATAGCTGCAGCATCTAATGTTTGTAGTCCAAATTCACCTTCATTAACTACATTTCCTCTTGTTGCTTTTCCTCTATTTCTACCTTTTTGTACTTTTCTATGTTTTGTTCTTTTTGGCATTAATGGCATTATTGTTCTCCTCCTTCCATTTTTTTGCTAGGAAGAATTTCTCCTTTATAAATCCATACTTTTACACCGATTTTTCCATATGTAGTTGCAGCTTCTGCAAATCCATAATCTATATCAGCTCTTAGAGTTTGTAAAGGAATATTTCCTTCTTTATAGAACTCTGTTCTAGCCATGTCTGCTCCACCTAATCTTCCAGATACTGCAGTTTTAATTCCTGCTGCACCTGATTTCATAGTTTTTTGCATACATTGTTTCATTGCACGTCTAAATGAAATTCTTCTTTCTAATTGGTTTGCTATATCTTCAGCAACTAGTTGTGCGTCAAGGCTTGTATTTTTAACCTCAACTACATTTAGGTTTACTTCTTTTCCTATTAATTTTTTAACTTGGTTCTTTAAGTCTTCTATTCCAGCTCCACCTTTTCCAATTAGGATTCCTGGCTTAGCTGTGTAAATATTAACTTTAACCATTTTTGCTGTTCTTTCTATTTCAATATTAGCGATTCCAGCATCATATACTTTTTTCTTTAAAAATTTACGGATTTTTTGGTCTTCTACTAAGCAGTCTGCAAAGTCTTTATCACTTGCATACCATTTAGAGCTCCAATCTTTGATTATTCCTAATCTTGCTCCTGTTGGGTTTACTTTTTGTCCCATTAGCTTAAGCCTCCTTTTCTTTTAGAACAATTGTTATATGACTTGTTCTTTTTCTAATTCTTACTGCTGAACCTTTTGCAGCAGGTCTTATTCTTTTTAGAGTTGGACCTTGATTTGCATAGATTTCAGAAATATATAATTTATCATGTTTCATATCATGATTATTTTCAGCATTTGCTATTGCTGATTTTAATAATTTTTCTATAATGTCTGAAGATGCTTTTGGTGTGAATTTTACTATTGCTAAAGCTTCATCAACATTTTTTCCTCTTATTAAATCTGCAACAATTTTAACTTTTCTTGATGAAATTCTTGCATATTTAAGAGTTGCTGAAGCTGTTCTTATTTCTTCTTCCATAATTAACTCCTCTCTATTTATTTTAGATTCTAGTTGTATCATTTATTTTGATTATTTCCAGTTCTTGAAGAATTGGGATTTGACTAGGCAAAATTTATTGGAAAGGTAAGGAAGCATACTTTGTGTATGTGACCGCGTTTTCAATGAATTTTAACGACGTCAAATTTCAATTATTCATGAACTATTTCTTAGTTGTCTTTTCTCCTGCATGACCTTTGAATGTTCTAGTAGGAGCAAATTCACCTAATTTATGTCCTATCATTTCTTCTGATATATATACTGGAACATGTTTTCTTCCATCATGTACAGCAATTGTATGACCAACCATTTGTGGATAAATTGTAGAAGCTCTTGACCATGTCTTTAAAACTTCTTTTTTATTTTCCGCATTTAAAGCTTCAATTCTTTTTAATAATTTTGGAGCTATAAATGGTTTCTTTTTACTTGATCTTGACATAAGTTCTATTTCCTCCTTTTAACTATAAATTTATTTGATTGTTTCTTTTTATTTCTAGTCTTGTATCCTAGAGCTGGTTTACCCCAAGGTGTTAATGGTCCAGCGTGTCCGATTGGTGCTTTGCCTTCACCACCACCATGTGGGTGATCTACTGGGTTCATTGCAGAACCTCTAACTTCTGGTCTCCATCCCATATGTCTTTTTCTTCCTGCTTTTCCTAATTTAACATTTGCATGTTCTGAGTTTCCTATAACTCCTATTGTAGCTCTACAATTAGCTAAAACAAGTCTCATTTCTCCTGATGGTAATCTTACATGTGCATATTTTCCTTCTTTAGCCATTAATTGTGCGCTTTGTCCTGCTGCTTTAACAAGTTTTCCACCTTGTCCTGGATTTAATTCGATGTTGTGAATTAATGTACCTACTGGAATACTGTTGATTTCCATACAATTTCCTGGTCTAATATCAACTGCTTTTCCTGATACTACTGTATCTCCATCTTTTAAATCTTGTGGTGCTAAAATGTATGATTTTTCACCATCTTCATATTGAATTAGTGCTATATTTGCACTTCTATTTGGATCATATTCGATTCCTACTACTGTGGCTTTCATATCGTCTTTTTTACGTTTGAAATCCATTATTCTATATTTTTGTCTGTTTCCTCCACCTTGATGACGTACTGTTATTCTGCCATAAGAGTTTCTTCCTGCTTTTTCTTTCTTTACAGCTAGTAAAGATTTTTCAGGAGTCTTTTTTGTTATTTCTGAATAATCTAATACTGTCATGTTTCTTCTTGAAGGTGTGTAGGCTTTAAATTTTTTTGTTGCCATTTCTTTCTTTCCTTTCTCGAATTCGTGAAAAGCTTCGTCTTACTGCGTTAAAATTTTATTGAAAATGCTCACGTACTACGTGTACGCTCCGCTTTTTAATAAAATTTTGCCTTGTAATACTCGCTTTTGACAAATTCTCTTATTTATTATTTTGGTGAGTTTTTTCCTGCCTCACTGCAGATAAAATTTGTTTTCCTAGTTTTTTCTAGATATTTTTATATTATTAATGTACTTGGTCTGATTGTTCTGGGGTGTCGACTTCTTTTTGTAAGGCTATCGCTATTTGTTTAATTGTTGACATATGACCGTCAGGTTTCACCTGTTTTAACCTTTTTGCCGATGTAATTATACTATCTAGTGTTTTCTCCCATACTTCAGTCCTCTCCTCTTGTGCTTTTTTATCCTGTTCTTCTTTATATTTTGTAAGCATATTACCAACTAGAGTTTTTAGTCTTTCTATACATCCCTTTATTTCTTCTGGAATATCCATTTCAAGCTTATCAGAAATTTTTTTTCTTTCCTCATTATATTTTTCGATAACTTCTTTTATCTCTTCTATACCATCAATTCCCAAATACTCATATTTTTTAATCGTAGTTAAAAAATTATGCATTGAATTATCTATCCATAATCTATAAAGTTCATCCCATGTATTATTTTCTGGCACAGCCTGCTGTAGAAGACTTAATGCTATTTCCATATCCGACATAAAATTATGCGTATCATTTACATTACCTAATGAATTTGTAAATTCACTCATATTATAATCCTCCTATGCTCCCATAAACTCTTCGATAGAATCCTTAAGCTTCTTAGAACCCTTAACTGCTTTTCCACCTTTTCCTAGATATGTAGTATCTCCTGGATTAGTATCAATTGTAACAATTGCTTTTTTCCAATCTGATGTCTTTCCTTGGTGGTATCCTACTCTTTTACTTTTTCCTTTTACACTTATTGTATTTACTTTTAATACTTTAACTTCAAAAAGTTTTTCAACTGCATTTGCAATCTCAATCTTTGTAGCATTTTTGTTTACCTCGAAAGTGTATTTACCTTGTTGTAACATATCGTTACTTTTTTCTGTAACAATTGGTGCTATTATAATATCTTCTGGTTTCATTATGCATACACCTCCTCTATTTTCTTAACAGTATCAAGTGGTAATACTAAGTTTGTATATTTTAATAAATCATATACATTTATTTCATTTACTAATATTGTTTTTGCACCTTCAATGTTATTTGTTGATGCTTGAACATTTAAGTTCTTTTCTGGTAAAACAATTAATGTTTTTCCTGAAAGCTTTAAATCAGCAAATGCTTTTACCATTGATTTTGTTTTTATTTCTTTAAGTTCTAGTTTATCTACAACTGTTAATTCTTTTTCAAGAACTTTTGAACTTAATACTGATCTTATTGCTAATCTCTTTTCTTTCTTATTTATTGTATATTTGTATGAACGAGGTTTTGGTCCTAAAGCAATACCACCTTTAATCCATTGTGGAGCTCTAATAGAACCTTGTCTTGCTCTACCTGTTCCTTTTTGTCTCCAAGGTTTTCTTCCACCACCACGAACTTCTGCTCTTGTTTTTGTGCTTTGTGTACCTTGTCTTTGATTAGCTAAATAATTGATTAATACTTCATGAACGATGTTTTCGTTTGGCTCAATTCCAAATACATTTTCATTTAATTCAACATCGCTAACCTTTTTACCTTTTATATCATATACGTCTACTTTTGGCATTTTTCTTCCTCCTTTCCTTAATTAGCCTTAACTGATGATTTTATTTTTAAGATAGCTCCTTTAGCTCCTGGAACACTACCTTTTACTAAAATTACATTTTTGTCCATATCTACTCTAACAATGTCTAAGTTTTGGATTGTAACTAAAACTCTTCCCATATGTCCTGGAAGTTTCTTTCCTTTAAATACTCTTCCTGGTGTAGATGTAGCACCCATTGAACCTGGTCTTCTATGATACATAGATCCATGTCCCATTGGTCCTCTGTGTTGTCCATGTCTTTTTATAACACCTTGGAATCCTTTTCCTTTTGAAATTCCTTGAATATCAACATTTTCTCCTGCAGCAAATACATCTGTTTTAATTTCATCTCCAACTTTTACACCTTCAATAGAATCTAATCTAAATTCTCTTAAATGTTTTTTGTTTGCGATTTTTGATTTTGCAAAATGTCCTGCTTTTGGTTTATTAATGTGTTTTGGTTTAACTTCGCCAAATCCTAATTGTAAAGCATTATATCCATCTGTTTCTATAGTTTTAACTTGTGCTACAACACATGGTCCTGCTTCAATAACTGTAACTGGAATAACATTTCCTTTTTCATCAAATATTTGTGTCATTCCTAGTTTTCTTCCTATTATTCCTTTTTTCATCTTTCTTTCCTCCTATTGGCTGACTGCTTTGGCCAGCATTGGTTTTTATTTTTTCTTTACTTTTTTAAAGTTTTATCTCAATATCCACACCAGCTGGTAATTCTAACTTCATTAAAGCATCTATAGTTTTTTGTGATGGATAAAGTATATCAATAACTCTTTTATGAGTTCTCATTTCAAATTGTTCTCTTGAATCTTTGTGTTTATGTGGAGAACGAATTACTGTTACTATTTCCTTTTTTGTTGGTAACGGAATAGGTCCTGAAACTTTTGCTCCTGTCTTTTTAGCAGTTTCTACTATTTTTGCAGCAGACTGATCTAAAATAGATGGCTCATAAGCTTTGACTCTTATTCTAATCCTTTCGCTTGTAGCAACTGTTTTTGCCATACTAATTTCCCTCCTTCTTATTAATTTATTTTGAATATAGCTTGGCAAGTAGTAACGCTACCTGGTGTTTTGAAATCTACCAGTATTAAATCCCAAATTTGTATGATAAAATTGGGATAAGTGCTTTTCAACTTACCGCCTGGTCTAAGCCATGACATACTCCACTGAAGTTCCCTCCACCCCTTTTGCATAGTGGGTGTAGCCACATTCAGCTTCAACGCTAAAATTCATACTATACTAGTATATAACAAAAAAGGCTTGTTGTCAAGCCTTTTTTTATATTTTTTTCATATATTTTTATTTTTCTTAACTTTTATTTTTATAATTATATATTTATTATTTTTTTAAGTTAATAATGTATTATAATAATTATTATATATCAATTTTGTATGTGTATGTTTTTCCATAATCTGTATATGATACAATTACAGAACCATTACATATTGCAATAGATTCAGGTTCAAAGTATTTTAAATTACTTGGCTTTTTTGGTAATGTAATTTCATTAATAACTTTAGTCTTTAAGTTTAATCTCCATAAGTTACTATCATTTATTCCTGAAAGTATATATATGCATCCCTTATAGTAGCATGTATCTTGTATGTAATCCATTAATTTACAGTCAAATACCTCCATAATATCTTTTTGGCTTATTATTGCATTTTTATTTGATATATTAGGTATCTTAAATTTAAAAAATCTAGTTTTCTTTTCACTTAATCTTAAATTATAAACATACATATAGTTATTGTCAGTATCTATTACAAAATTTCCAAATGTTCTTTTTGTGTCTTTTACATTTTTCCAAATACTTGTGTTAATAAATCCAATTTTAATAGTCTGTTTTAGTTCACACTTAAATTTTTCATCTGCTCCTACAATTAGTCTATATACATAGCATACTCCGTCTTGTACTCCTTTATCATTATAAGCATTTATATATAACAATGGATATTTATCTGTTTTTTTATAAAATTGTTTACTAAAAGATACTGCATTGCAATGTGGAAAATTATTCTTACCATTTGGTAATGTAAATGTATTAACAAACTTATTTGTTTTTAAATTATAAACATTACATTTCCCTCCAGAAGAAAACATAAAAAGTCTATTATTATATATTTCGCAACCTTGTTGAGCCTTTATAGATTTTTGTAATGTAATTTTAGTTATTTTTCTAGGTATTTTGTCAATTACTTTAATTTTGCAAGTTGCAATTTTTCCATATTTAGAAGTAGCTCTAATTGTTGTTTCTCCATTTTCTTTCGCTGTAACAACACCATTTGAGTTCACCGAAGCTATGCTAGGTTTAAGTGATTCCCATCTTATTTCTTTTGAAGTTGTGTTTGTCGGATTAAAACTTACAACAAATTTTTGTGTACTTCCTTTATATAATGTCATATTTGTTGTATTTAAGCTTATACTTTTGGCTGGAATATTCACTTTTATAATGCATGTTGCTTTCTTCCCATTTGATGTAGACGCTGTTATAGTTATTTTTCCTGGTTTTATTCCTTTTACAACACCTTTTTTATTTACTTTAGCAATATTGTTGTTTGATGAAACCCATGTAATTGTTTTATTTGTTGTGTTTGTAGGTTGTATAGTAGCATTTAACTGTAAACTTGTTCCCACAGGTACTGTACAATCTGTTTGTTTTAATGTTATTCCTGTTGATTTTACTTCTGATTGTTTCTTTAAAATATTTTTTGTATAAATTTCTCGTTCTGTTGTTGCCATTTCTATTTTTTCATTTTCATCATTTGAATAAGTCGATTCTATTAATGTTGTATTATCACTTTTTAAAATTTCCATTGTTGGGTTTTCAACTATTTCATTCTTTTCTGTAACTTCAATTTGACATGTTTTATATAAACCATTTATTGTTTTTGCTGTTATTATTGTTATTCCTGCTTTTAATCCTGTTACATTTCCTATGCCATCAACTGTTGCTACCTTTGAGTCTGATGAACTCCATGTTACTACTTTATTAGTAGCATTTGTTGGAGAAATTGTTGATATTAATTTTGTACTTTTTCCTTCTTCTAATTTTATGACTGTTCTATCTAATGTAATTTGTGTTACTTCTATACTTTTCCATTTTTTTTCAATGTATGTTTTCCAATCTGAATGTTTTTGTTCGATTGTTGGAATTGTTGAAGCAGCTATATATTCCATTTCTCTTAATGTGTCAATAGAATCTATTATTCCATCTTCATTTATATCTCCAAATTTAAATTTTTCACCTGTTAAAATCCAGTCTGAGTGTTTTTGATTTATTGAAGGAATAGTTGATGCTGCTATATGCTCTAGTATTTTTAAAGTATCTCTTGAATCTATTACTTCATCTCCATTTATATCTCCTATTTTTAAGTTATTTTCTACTGCATTTTCTGTTTTGGGTATAATACAAAAAAACATAGCTATTATTAAGATTGGGATTATTTTTTTACATAAAATTTTCATAATCCTTCCTCCTTCCATAATCTTCTGATATACTTATATTATACCATTTTTAGTTAAGAAAGTCAATTTTTTATGTTTACTATGTTGCTATTATTTAAATAGTGTTTGGTGTATTTTTATATAGAAAAAATACCACTTATCTTAATAGATACGTAGTATTTTTTATTACATAAAAAATCGCAAAATATTTCCAGATCAACAAGATTAAGTTTCCATGATTTGCACGATTGTAAAGCAATCTACACATATGTCAAAGTCACTTTTCTTATTATATATTTAATTTTTTATATCGTACAAAGAACCATACTGATAATGAAATAAGTGCTACTATTCCTAAGAAAATTAACAATGTTTCTGCATCTCCTGAATAAGGTAAACTTTTACTTTTATTTGATGCTTTTTTAGTTATATCTTTTATACTTGATACTTTTTTACTTTCTTTTGTAGCTTCATCTATAATAGTAGTTCCTGATGTATCTCCAATTGTTGTTCCATTTTCTGATGTACCGCCATTTGATATAGTGCTATTTGAAGTATCTCCATTTGATATTTTACCTTCTGTTTCAGTTCCATCTAATATACTTCCGCCTGATGTACTTCCTCCTGTTGAACTTTCTCCTGTTGAACTCCCTCCTGATGTGCTTCCTCCTGTTGAACTCCCTCCAGATGTGCCTCCACTTGATGTTTCTCCTCCTGTTGAAGTTCCGCCTGATGTGCTTCCTCCTGTTGAACTTCCGCCTGATGTGCTTCCTCCTGATGTACCTCCACTAGTACTTTGAGATGACTCTACTTTTATGTTTAATGTGGTATCGATTAATGTGATTTTGCTATTATCAGCAGTAGTTGCCTTTATATTAGTAATTTTTGTTTGATATGTACCATTTTCCAATCCAGTTTTAGGTGTATAAATAATTTTTGCAATAGTTTCATCGCTTTTCCAAGCTTCAGAATTATTTGAAGAAATTGTAATATATCCTTCTCTGTTTACCAATGACCACTTATCTTCATTATAATTCCTAACTTTACAATCAAATCTACTTGAGTCATAATTTCCTATATAAAACTCAACCATTTTTAATCCATTACCTGCATTTACATTTGAAACCTTTACATTATATGTAATATCTTCTGTTGGTTTAACACTAGTTTTGTCTGGTATAAAAGAAAAATTACATGAATAACTATTACCTGTACTTCCTCCTGATGGACTTTCTCCTGATGTACCTCCGCTAGTGCTTTGTGAAGATTCAACTTTTATATTTAGTGTTAAATCATTTAATGTCATCAAGCTATCATCAGCTGCAGTAGATTTTATATTAGTAATTTTAGTTTGATATGTACCATTTGTCAATCCGGTTCTAGGTGTAAAAACAATTTTTGCAAGTATTTCATCTGTTTTCCACGCTTCAGAATTGTTCGATGTTATTGTAATATATCCTTCTCTGTTTACTAATGACCATTTGTCTTCATTATAATTTCTAATTTTGCAATCAAATTTGCTTGAATCATAATTTCCTATATAAAATTCAACCATCTTTAATCCATTACCTGCATTTATATTAGATACTTTTAAATTATATGTAATATCTTCTCCTGGTTTCACACTAGTTTTATCAGAAATAGCAGTTATATTACATGTATAATTATTCGCTGCATACACATATGGTTTTGTTATAAATGTAATCACAACTATAGCCACAAAAAACACCTTAAAAAATTTTACTTTCATATTTACTGACATTCCTTTCAAGAAATAAAATTTGATTAAAAATAATTGTTTTTCAAACTTATATCCTATGCTTTTATTCTTTTTTGTATTAATCAACTTTTATATTGATATTATTATCAGCAATGCTAAAAATTTGGCTATCTCCAGAAGTAAATTTAATATTATTAAGTGAAGTTTTGTAGCTACCAGCAGATACATTTGATTTAGCAGTAAAAACAATTTTTGCAATTACTTGATCTTCAGTACTTACATCATCACTTTTTACCATTGTTAGATATCCTTCTAAAAAGCCTATTTTCGACCAATTTTCTTCTTCATTACTAATAACCTTACAATCAAATAAATTAGAATCATAATCTATATATGTTTCAAATGATCTAATACCTTGTCCTGCATTGATATTTGAAATTTTCACTTCGTATTCTATAGATTCTCCTGGTTTTATGCTTTTTTTATCTCCATTTATTGAAATATTGCAAGAATAATTGTTATTCTCTACGCTTTTTTTAGTTTCTGTTGTACTTCTTGTATTATTAGTATCACCATTATAATAGTGATCTACCAAAGTATTATATTGACTTTTAGATTTAAAATATGCTGACCAAGAAATAATATTTAAAACTATTGCAAATATTAAAAGTGCAATTACTAATCCATAAATCCATATATTTTTCTTTTGAATTTTAATAACTCCTTCTTCTGGTGCTCTTCTATCTCCTTTTCTTCTGTCTCCCATTTTTCATTCCTCCATTTTCTTTATTAAATTTTTCATTTCATTTTTATTATATAGTTTTATAAAATAAAAATCAAGTATTTTTTTCGATTTTTTTTTTGGAAATTTGTAACATATTTTTAAGACATACCTAATTACATATATTCTTCTATAATTTCTTCATATTTTGTTACTAATTTTGCACCTTGTCTTATAAGTTCATTGGTTCCCATAGAATTTACAGAATCAATATTACCTGGAATTACAAAAACATCTCTTCCCTCTTCTAACGCAAAATCTATTGTAATCATTGTCCCACTTTTTTGTTTTGCTTCAACAACTAAAACACCATTACACAATCCACTTACTATTCTATTCCTTGCAGGGAAATTTTCTCTATTTGGTCCGAATTCCCAAAGGATATTCCGAAATAATACAGCCTCCTGACTTTATAATATTATCTGCAAGTTTTATATTTTCTGAAGGAAATACTGTGTCTAATCCATTTCCTAAAACTGCAATAGTTTTCCCTATTTTGTTTTTTGGTTCTAAAACATTATCACTTTGTATATTTTTTTTAAGCTTTTTACTATCACAAGCTGCATTTAGTGCACCAATATGTGCATAAGAATCTATCCCTCTTGCTAATCCACTAACTATATTTATTCCGCTAGCTGATAATTTATATGCAAAATCTCTTGCAACACTTTTTCCATATTCTGTTGCATCTCTACTTCCAACTATTGCAATATTAACATTATTTAAAATTTCTTTTTTCCCCCTTATATATAAACAAAGAGGCGGATTATAAATTTTCTTTAATATCTGTGGATACTCTTTATCTTCTATAAAAATTATATCTATAGAATGTTTTTGCATATAATCTAAATGTCTTTTTACATCTTGTTTTATTTGTTTATTGGCTATAACTTTCGAAAGCTTTGGACCAATACTCTCTATTTTTTGCAATTCATTTTCAGAAGCATTCCATATATTTTCTTTTGAACCAAATTCTTGAATCAAATTTTGATACCTTTTCATTCCTAAATTTTTTATGAGCGAAATCCAAACATTAAATTTTTTTTCTTCTATTTTTATGTCCTCCTCTTCTTGCCCCTAAAAAAGTATAACACGATAAAAGAATTTTTGCAAGAAAAAAAGACGAATTTCTTCGCCTCTACTCATAAAAATAATCTATTATTCCATTATAAATTCCCCATGCAAGCCTATTTTGATAACTGTCTGTAAGCAATTGTTTCTTTTCCTGAGGATTAGATAAAAATCCACATTCTACTATAGTTGTCGGAATTTCAACATTATTTATGATATAAATATTTTCAATTTTAGCTGCAACTCTTTTATTTTCTTTTTGTATCGCTTCATTTAAATTTGCTTGAATTTGCTTTGCAAGTTTTTGCCCTTGCTCACTATTTTTATTATAAAAAGTCTGCCATCCATCATATTGTTGCTCAGGAATCTTATTTAAATGAATCGAAACAAATATATCTGCTGATGCTTCATTTCCAATTTTTACTCTATTTCTTATATCTGAAATTTTTTTCTGCCTTAAAGTGTTACTATCTAAATCATAGATTCCATTTTCATCAGAACGTGTTAATATAACTGTACATCCACTTTGTTCCAATAAATTTTGCAATTTTAATGCAATTTTCAAATTCGTTTGTGCTTCTGTTGTTCCATCTCCAACTTCTGCTCCTTCATCTGGAATTCCATGTCCTGCATCTACTACAACAACCTTTCCTGAAACAGGCAAGCTCACTGTGTCAATATATTCTGAATTGTTATCTTTGTTGCTCAAAGAAACAGCCATAATCATAAAAACTGCAAACATTCCTAATACAAAATATCTTATTTTCTTTCCACTTAATACTAACATAAAAAACCTCACACATTTTTTATACATATATATGTGCGAGATTTTATTTTATAACTAATCTTTTCCATTAATCTTAAACAACTTAAATATTTCTACAATCACAATAGGTGCAAAAACTAAAGCAACAGTTTCTATAATGTTATTCATAGGTAAAACAGGAATGCTAAATATTTCTCTTAATGCTGGTACAAGTAGAATTACAAACATAAATGCTGCAGACAAGGCAATTGCACCAAGCAATATTTTATTATTAAATATATTTTGCTTAAATATAGATTTTTTATTATCTCTTATATTAAATACATGTACAAGTTCTGATAAAGCTAAAACAATAAATGCCATTGTTTGACCAACTTCAATCTTGCTTTGGTCAAGAGTAAGTGCACCAATTGGTTCTGTTGTAGTTTTAAGACCTATAATAAATGCTACTAATGTTAATAATCCTATCATTATTCCTTGATACACAATTCTATATGTCATACCTTTAGTAAATATTCCTTTTGTTTGTTTTAAAGGCTTTCTGTTCATTATGTCTGCGTTTGCTGGGTCAAATGCTAGTGCTAATGCTGGAAGTGAATCTGTTACAAGATTTACCCATAATATGTGAATTGGAAGTAATATTTGAAGTGCCCCTGCATTTTCTATTCCACATAATTTTGCAATAATGCCAGAAAATAGTGTTGCTAAAAATAGTACCACAACTTCTCCAATATTGCTTGAAAGTAAAAATTGAATTACTTTTAAAATATTGTCATAAATTCTTCTTCCCTCTTCTACTGCTGAAACTACAGTTGCAAAATTATCATCTACTAAAATAACATCTGCAGCTTCTTTTGCAACATCTGTACCAACTTTTCCCATTGCACAACCTATGTCTGCATTTTTAAGAGCTGGGCTGTCATTAACTCCATCTCCTGTCATTGCAACTATTTCTCCGTTTTTTTGCCATGCTTTTACTATTCTAACTTTATGTTCTGGAGAAACTCTTGCATAAACAGAATAATTTCTAATATTTTTTTCTAAATCTTCATCAGATATTTTATCTAATTCTGCTCCTGTTATAGCTTCATTTTCATTTTCTAAAATTCCTAATCTTTTTGCAATTGCTGTTGCTGTAATCTTATGATCACCTGTAATCATTACAGTTTTTATTCCTGCAGTTTTACATTTATCAACTGCAAGTTTTGCCTCTTCTCTTGGAGGGTCTATCATTCCATACATTCCAACATAAGTTAGGTTGCTTTCCATTTCTTCTTTAGATGGCTTATAATCTAATTCTTTATATCCAAATGCAAGAACTCTTAATGCATCTTTAGCCATTTTTTCGTTTGTATCTGTAATAGTTGGTATAAATGATTTTAAATCATTTTCTATTTTTCCATGGTCTATATATGATGTACAAATAGATAGAAGTTCATCTACTCCACCTTTTGTGAAAACTATATATTTTTCTCCTCTTTTATGAACTGTTGTCATTAACTTTCTTTCTGAATCGAATGGAATTTCATCTACTCTTGGAAGCTCGTCATACACATTTTGAGTAAATCCCATTTTAAAAGCTATATCTACTAAAGCTGTTTCTGTAGGGTCTCCTGTAAGTGAACCATCATCTGCAATTTTTGTATCATTACATACCATTCCATTATATACTAAAAGCTGAACCTCTTGATTGTCTTTGTTATATTTCATAAAATCCGAATTTTCATCTAAATTGCTTACATCATAAACTGTATGATTTACAAAGACTTTTTGTACAGTCATCTTATTCTGAGTAAGTGTTCCTGTTTTGTCTGAACAAATTACACTACTGCTTCCTAGTGTTTCAACTGCTGGAAGCCTTTTTACAATTGCATTTCTTTTTACCATTTTTTGAACACCTATAGCAAGAACTATTGTTGAAACTGCAGCTAATCCTTCTGGAATTGCAGCAACTGCTAAACTTACTGCTGTCATAAACATTGAAATAATTTCTCTTCCTTGAATTATTCCTATAATAAATATTACTACACATATAATTAAAGATACAATTCCAAGAGTTTTTCCTAGTCCATTTAGTTTCTTTTGAAGAGGAGTTTCTTGTTCTTCTGTTTCAGTAAGCATTTCTGCAATTTTACCTACTTCAGTCTTCATTCCGATTTCAACAACTATTCCTTTGCCTCTTCCATAAGTAACTAAACTTGACGAAAATAGCATATTTGCTCTATCTCCAATTGGCAATTCTTCTTCATCTATTTTGCTTGATTGCTTTTCTACTGGAACAGATTCTCCTGTAAGTGAAGCTTCTTGAGACTTCAAATTTACTGCTTCAAATATTCTTAAATCTGCTGGGATAAAATCTCCTGTATCTAATACAACTATATCCCCTTCGACAAGCTCTCTTGCAGGAATTGTTTGGATGTTGTTGTCACGAATTACTTTTGCTTCATGTCCACTTAATTTTTGTAGAGCCTCCAAAGACTTCTCAGCCTTTGCTTCTTGAGCTACTCCAATTATTGCATTTGCAATTATTACTATCATAATAATAATTGTATCTGTAATTCCTTCTCCTTGTGCAACACCTACAATTCCAGAAACAACAGCAGCAATAATTAATACAATTATCATAAAATCTTTAAATTGCTCTAAAAATTTTACAAATAATGATTTTTTCTTTGCTTGTTTTAATTCATTAAATCCATTTTCTTCTTGTCTTTTTTTTGCTTCAATAGATGTGAGTCCACTTTCCATATTAGTTTGCAGATATTCTTCTACTTCTGTAGCTGTTTTGTTATACCATTTTTCCATATATAACTCCTTTCTACGCACTAAAATTCAATCATTCTATTCATCAATTTTAAAAAGATTCGAAATAATTCCTTCTATATCATCTTCTGAATCAATGTATTTATTTATATTACCATATTCAATACAATATACTACATATGTTTCGCTAGAATCTTTATCTAAATTTTCTCTTCCATTTTTTGCTAAATTCAATATTTTTATAATTTGTTCACTACTAATATTTTTATTTTTATGGTATTCTTTTTCATTAATATTATTGTAATATTTTAATATTGCATTATTTGATAATATATTTACTTTCACACTCATATCTCCATATATGCTAATTCCTGCTAATGGATTATTATCATAATAAAAAATATTAATTTCATTGATGTTGCTCTTATTATAATTCTTTGATTTATAAAAATAAAAAAATATAGAAAAAATAGCTAGAGCAACTAATATTAATGCACCTATAATTATTTTTTTCCATTTCATTTGAAGACACATTCCTTTCTTTGTCATTGTACTAATAATGTCAATTCTTTTTTGTCCGTACATTTTAGAACCGGTCCCTTTTGCACGCTTTACACTTTTTTGTCTTGTTTTTTAAAAATTAAAATCTTACTAAAAACAAAATTTAAAATTATAACTATAATATTTGCAATTATTTTCATTAGAAGTGCATTCCACCCCAATTTATCAACAGCAACAATCATAATTCCTTCATCTATAGCAAGTGTAAGTAATCTACATCCATAAAAATACACTAATTCTTTTAATAATTCTTTTTTTGTATTTACTTTTGAATTAAATACATACAGCTTATTTGTTATATATGCAAAAGTTGCACCTATTATCCAAGCTAAAATATTACTTACAGCATTACTTATGTGGAACAAATAATACAATACTGCATATGCAATAATGTTTACTATTGTTGTTAATGCCCCAAAGATTAAATATCTCATTCCTTCTTTGTGTTTTCTATACCAATCTGCTAATTTTTTTAGATGTATTTTTTCTAATATTTTTAAACAAAATTCTTCTAATTTGTCTATCATTTTGAATTCCTCGTTTTATTTTAAAATTGTATAAGAACAAAAAGAGCATGATTAAGAATTGAAGATTTTGCTCTTCATATATGCTCTATCTTTGTTTTTCATATTAAAAGAAGATTATTCTAGATCTTAGAATAACCCCCTCTTATTATTTTTTATAATTATTCAGCTGATCCTTCTGCTTCTTCTGGAGCATTGTAAGCTTCTAAAATAGCATTTTGAATCTTTTCTCTTGTTTCTGGATTAATTGGATGAGCTATATCTTTGAATTCTCCGTTTGGAGTTTTTCTGCTAGGCATAGCAATGAATAATCCATTTTGGCTTTCGATAACTTTGATATCATGAACTGCGAATTCATTATCGAATGTTATAGAAGCAACAGCCTTCATTCTGTTTTCTGAATTAACCTTTCTTAAACGTACGTCTGTAATTTGCATGTTAAGCACCTCTTTCTTTTAGTTAAAATATTTTGTACATACTTTTGTTTTATGTACTAATAATATTATTCTTCATTAAAAAACAAAATCCCTCTTTTTTTTCATATTTTTTTTAAATATTTTTTATATTTTTCGTAGTATCTATTCAATATTATTAAATACTATTTTTTCATACTAATATTCCTCTATTTTTACATCCTTACCATCAAATGCAAAAACCATTTTTGTAATATTTGTAAAACCTCTTTCTCTTAAAGAAGTCTCATATTGTTTTTCTTCTATTTGCTTTTTAGCATTTGCAATTGTTTCTTCAATGTCTTTTTCTTTATCTTGTTTAAAAACTTTAAATTCCATTATAAAACTGTTTGTATTTTTATCCTTTGGCTCTAGCATTATGTCATATCTTCCCATTCCTGACTCTCTGTTAGAATTTACAACATAAGTATCTTTAAGTGACACAAGCATTCCTAATACAAATGCGTGATAAAAATTTTCTGCTGTATCTATTCCTATATCCATATAGCTAAACATTTGCATTACAAGAATTTTGAACTTTTCTTTAAATTCTTCTAAATTAAGTGTTACTAAGTCTTTCATTATGCTATTTAAATCATTTCCTATAACTTTATTTGAGAACCATTCTCTTATTATTTGAGAAAATAGTATTCTAATTTCGTTATTTACAATTTTTACTTTATATATGCTTTCAGCTAAATCAACTACTTCTGTTACTTTTAAATAATCTGTTCCAACAAGCAATCCCCAAATATTATCTTCGTTGTTTTCTATTCCAACTATTATAGTTTCAAGATTTACTTTTGCCTCTATTGCTTCACCTTTCATTAGTCTTTCTATTCTTTCTTTTACACTGCTTGACTTTGTTAGAATTAGTTTTATTAAATCATTTGAGCTTGTATTTACCCAATATGGTACTAGTTTTCTATCTGTTAAAAAATTTAATATACTCCATGGATTATATATTCCTTCTGTATTTCCTATTCTATAGCCATCATACAATTTTTTTATTTCTTCTACATTTTCTTTTATTTCAAAATCTGATAATACTTTATCTATTTCTTCTGTTGTTATTCTCCATTGTTTTATTGAAATATTTAATAATATCTTTTGCTTTTCTGTAACAACTGTCTTTAGTGTAATGAGAAAACGCTCTCATTTCCATGTCTTCCTTTAACTTAATTAATATTTCTTCGTTTGACATAGAAAAAACCTCCTTTAAAATATATTTTCGCGAATTATTTCACATAATATATTTCAAAGTAGATTTACACTATTTGCAAGTGTTTTCTTATATTTTATCAGAGTTTTTGCATCTTTTGACCACGCGGAACGCGTTTAGTACGTAGCAAATAATTTAATAAAAATAAAATCAAAAAGAAAAAATGAGATTCTAGTTAAAATTATAACTTGAATCTCATTTTTCTAACGGACTTTTTTACATCCCCTATGACTAATCTATTATATGTAGTAGTATTATTTAGTATTTCTGTAAATTTTAATAAAGCTAAGATCTAAAAATATTATACAACTAAATATGAGATTTATCATTATTATCCATCGTAATAGTACGATAATTTGTAAGTGCCACCATCGTCTATGCTAAGAATAGTATCTGAAGATTTTTGCTTTGACCCGTTCTTCTAGCTGTAAAAGAGTGTAATAATCATCCATTTCGTGCTCTATGTGGTCGCCATCACTTAAAGAAAGAACCAATTCTTGAAGTGAACCGTGAAAATGACCACACCAACCCTCTCCCATTAAATAAGGATTATAGATAGGTTCACTATTTGAATTTGCCCACTGAGACCATGTCATTCCTTGTACGCACTGTATTTGGTAAGTATCACGATATCCAGTAGAAGGCTCCCATATTTTTATTTTAAACGAAATCATTGTTTGTACGTTATTACTTTTTATATTTCCATTATAAATTTCATATACCGCTATTGTATGTGTTCCATATTTAGCTAATGTATTGAGTTCTGTATGTAGTATTGCATCTTTTTCCATATCAGTCAAGTCTGGAACTTCATCAAAATATTTATCTAAAACATTTTTTAATTGAGTTTTATCTAGATCTCCACCCTTGTTTTCTGCTTGGTAACCTAATACATCAGTTCTTGCTTGTTCTATCACACTGGCTCGTTCTGAAAAAGTTTTAGCATCTGTAGCTTTCTGTAATATAGAGTTGTCACCGTGATAACATTGAAATTGATATTCCAGCCAAGATTAATAGCACAATTATTGTTATCACAAGTGCTATAAGCGTTATTCCTCTCTTTGAATTGTTCATTTGTATTTTCTCCCTTCCATTAAAAATTTTGTAAATTTACAACTTGCCTTTATTTTATAAATTTCTTTAATATCTGTCAACCCCAAAATCCG
>JAFROW010000011.1 GCA_017429505.1 Clostridia bacterium
CATTGTGCAATAATTGAAACTAGTCAATCAAAAAATGATGAAATTATTTTTACAGGACATATTCCTGTACGTTGTATTAATGAATATCGTAATACTTTAACTCTATATACAAATGGGCAAGCAGTTTTTTTGACAGAATTTAAAGATTATCAAATTGCTACTTGTGAACCAGTTATTCAATCACGTAGACCAAATAATCGAATAGATAAAGTACGCCATATGTTTAATAAAAAAGAAAATTAAGTTACTATTCGCTAAATTACAAGTTATAGAGCAGATAGTTAGTTGCCAGTATGATAATATAAGTAAAAATAGAGATTTTTTAGATGAATTATGGAAAATTTTCATAATATTTTTGTAAATTAAAAGGTTGTCTTGAAACAGGCAACCTTTTAATCATCTATATCCTCGAATAGTTTAGAATCGTAAAATTCTTTTAATGAGATTTTTAATGTTTTACAAATTTGATATATTACCATAGAACTTGGATTTTCAACTTTGCAATTAACAATATCTCTTAAAGTTGATGGAGGAATAGTGGAACTTTCAGCTAACTTATTTATTGTTATTTTTCTATCAGCACATAATTCTTCAATTCTTTGACTTAAAGCCTTTTTAAATAGCATTTTCAATCCCTCACTTTCTCATAATATTTTACAAGAAAAGGCAAGAAAATATGCACGGATATCCGTTGACTTAAATTGCTTAAAATGGTATAATTGTTAATATGCAATTATTACAGAAGAAAAGCAGTACATATTGATTAGAGGAGGTGCTGTTTTTTTATTAAAAACAACTTGGGAAAATAGCATACTATAAGGAGGAAATATAATGGAGCAAATATTTATGTTAGTATTTATGGTTATTTTAATTGGAATAGTTATTTATTTTGGAATAAAAGAAAATAAAGAAACTACAAAAGAAAATAATAAAATTGAAGAAGATCCAGATAGATTTAGTAAAAAAATTAGAGCAATAAAGGAAGAATACGGAGAATTTAATTATATTGAACAGCCTGCAATGAAAATAGGAGAATGGGAAAATGAGGTTAGGAAAAATATATCTTCAATAGTTGATACAAAAACTAAATATAGCTCAAATAAAGAATTGAGAATATTAGTAGGAGATTATAATAGAGCTTCTGCATCTAATACAACATCTGTATTAGAAAGTGTGGGATTAAATGTAACTATTGCTAATTCAGGTATTGAAATAATTGAAAGAATTAAAAATAATGAAAAATATGATTTGATAATAAGTAATAATATTTATGATTCTGGTCATTGTGATGGACCAGAAACTCTTATGAGATTAAGAGAAATAGACAACTTTAATATTCCTGTTATTGTTTTAACTGTTTCAAAAGGAAAAAGAGATATGTTTGTTAATGGTTATGGATTTAATGAATATATGGAAAAACTCTTAACACAAGATAAAGTGATGGAAACATTACCAAAATTATTTAAAGATTTAGAATTTACAAAAATAGAAAGCAATAAGTCAGCATAAGACCTATTGCTTTTTTCTACCTAATAACTTATCTATTGAAAAAGGTTTATAGACAAGTGTTAAACTATACAAAAATGTTGTTGGTATTAAGTTTTTAGAATTTTCATAGTGTGCATAATTTGCTTGTGATGTATTGATTTTCTTTGCAACTTCTTCTTGTGTCATAGAATTTCTTTTACGAAGTATGCGAAGATTTTTTGATATTAAATCTATATCTATTTCTAATGGCAAATATGATTCATCATTTTTATTTGTTATACCAAACAAGTAATCAAGACTAAAGTTATAATGATTAGCATATTCAATTAATCTTCTTAATGGGATAGTATCTTTTCCAGTTTCCCAACCAGATATTGTAGTAAAGTTCAAATTAAAGAACTCTGCAATATCTTTTTGTTTTATATCAATATTTTCTCTACTATTTTTAAAGTTTTTAATTATCATTTTTTTCCCCCTATATAATTATTCCACTTACTAGGGCAAATATAATAATTCTAGGGAAAATAGACTATTGCGAACAGAAAATATTTGTATATTTGCACAATTCGACAAATTTTGCGATAGAAATATGATATATTTTTATTGAAATTACCAAAAAATATCGGAAAAAAGCATATTTTGATAGTTATAATCATTATATGAAATAGCATATTTCATATACTAAAATAAAAAAAATGACTTTTTGTATATAAATTTAGGCATTTCATAAACTATTTAGTTTTTGTGTCAAAAAATGTGGTACTATGTCGATGAAATTAAAAACGAAAGAGAAATCCATCAGATTACCAATGATGTTTTTTAAAAATCAGGGAGGGATAAGATGGATTTTTATTTATTATATAAAAATAATTTAGAAAGCATACACTAACTTTTAAGGGTTAATTGTGTGCTTTTTTGTTTTTATATAAGACAATTCCATTCTATGTACTTATTAAGCATAAACATGCTGAAGGAAAAAATTTTTATGAGAGATTTTTTGGCGTAGCTTTATAGAAATGTTTATGTTCTAAAAATCTACGCATTAAGAGGTGTGTAGATTTGAGAATTGTCTTGATTGATTTCAATATAATTGCATATTTCAAAGTGAGTAGAAAAGATTTTATAGACTTTTCTGCTCATTTTGTGTTTTTAGCTCCTAAATGTAGAGGACCTCCTATTACTTGAATTAACTGAAATTTGAGTGAATAGGAGGTTTTTTTTATGTCTAATGAAGAATTAGAAGATGATGTTGTACTTGCAAAATTTATAAATTATATGCAAAAAGCACTTTATCACATGAGATTAAATTATTTTAGAGATTATGAGAGAATGAGAGATTATGAGGTTGAACTAGAAGAAATTGAATGTCCAAATTCAAAAGATGTTATAAATGAAGATATATCAATTATAGGAGTTTTAAATGATACTGAAATTAAATTATTAAACCTATTATATACACAGGGACTAAGTTATAAGGAAATATCTGAAATAACAAATGAAAATATAGAAACTTTAAAGAAAAGGCGAACTAGAGCCTTAAAGAAATTAAAAAAGGTTATGGAGGAATGAGAAAATGCAATATAATACAGAGTTTTATAAATTATTAAGACAAGCTGTATATGATGATACAGCATTAGTAAGAGTATTAGACAAAATAATGAAACTTATAAATAGTAATTCTAAAGATGATGATGGGGAAATTAACGAGGATTTAAAGAGCGAATTGATTACATATTCTATTGAATTGATACGAAATAAAAAAATTTATAAAAAATTTGAAATTTGATGTCCACTTTTTCGATTTTTTTGTGCTGTTCATAGTAGAAGGGTTAAAAAACTTCTACTATGGTATGCACATTGAAAATTGAATAGATTTTATTAGAACGACAAGAACTACATTCTAGGTGGGGTAGCAACTATTTAGATATCTAATAAGAATGTTATCTTATTATGAAGTAGTTTGGATACTTTTGTATAGTCATAGAACGAGCGTAAAGTTATAGGAATAGACCATAATGTTTCTATAATGGTGCGTCCCACGCAATGAGTACAAACCAGAGTTCTGGGTGGTAGATAACCAATGTTGCTAGAAACAATAGCAATCTAATAAATGAATGGAACAATTAAAGTTAAAATAATTTAACTATTAAAATGGAGGCTAAAATGTTAGATATTATTTCAATGATTATAATATTATTCTTTTTAATGGGACTACCTATGATTTTAATAATTATAGGTGGCAGTAAAAGTAAGTCAGAACAAGAAAGAACTTATGAATTAGAAGAAGAAGCACAATACTGGAGAGATTATGAAAAAGAACAAATAAGAAAGAAAAAAATTAGAAAAATAAAAATTAGGAGGTTTTTCAAATGGGTAAAGAACTTTATACATGGGAACAAGTAAGAGCTTATGGAGAAATTGCATTACATAATTTAACAAAATCAGCAAATGAAATAAATATGAGAAATTTTAAAAAGTGCATAGATCCACTACAAACTTTATATGCAAAAGATGGAGTGGAAGGAATGGCAGAATATTTAATGAATAAATATGAAAAATAAATAATAAAGAAAGATGTTAGTTTTTTACTAGCATCTTTTTTGAAAGGAAAAGTTATGGAGGAAATTAATCAATTAGAATACAAACTAAAGAAAAGCAAAGAAAATTTACAAGCAGATATTGCAAATAGAAGAATTGATAAAATTGATAATATTAGTATAGATTCTAATACTTCATTAGAATCGAGAATACTTAATTTCTTTCAAAAGATTAAAAATCCTTATGCAATTAGAGTTGGAAATATAGTAGTGGAAATGGAGTTTTCAGATAATTCTAATATATCTCCAATGGAGTGCATAGACGCTACTTTAATAAATGAATACAAAATGAGAGAAATGTCAAATGTGTAAATTTTAGAATTGAGGAATTTTAGTAAAATAGGATAAAATCAAAGGTTATGCTACTATTTGGGTGTAGGAGGTTTTAGAAAATGAAAAGAGGTAGAAAAAGTAAATATGATATTGAAATAAATAAATCAAAAGTATGGAATGTTGCCGTATATATTAGATTATCAGTTCAAGATGGAGATAAGGCAGAAAGTAATAGTGTAATCAATCAGAAAGAACTTTTAAATATGTATTTGGAACAAAATAAAGAACTTAAGGTTAAAGAATATTATATTGATGACGGATTTTCTGGAACAACTTTTGATAGACCTGCTTTCAAGAAAATGATGAAAGATATAAAAAAAGAAATAGTAAATACAGTTATAGTAAAAGATTTATCTCGTTTTGGAAGAAACTATATTGAAGTTGGAAATAAGATAAATTCATTTATGAAAGATAATATAAGATTTATATCTGTTTGTGAAAAGATAGATAGTTATAAAGATAAAAAGTCAGTAGATGATATTATTTTTCCTTTAAAAAATATAATGAATGAAATGTATTGCAAAGATGTATCAGATAAATTGATAAAGACATTTGAGGTTATGAAAAAAGAGGGAAAATATATAGGAGGAATACCACCTTTTGGCTATATAAGAGATGAAAATAATAAACACAAACTAATAGTAGATGAGGCTTCAGCAAGTGTTGTAAGAAGAATATTTGATTTATGCGAATCTGGAATTGGTAATGTGTTAATTACTAAAGAATTAAATGAAAAAAATGTATTAACACCAAGCGAATATAACTGTAAGATTTTAAAAATCACATCATCAAGTAGTAAAGTTGCAAAACAATGGACAGCAAGTATTGTCGGAAAGATATTAGATAATAGAGTTTATTGTGGGGATTTAGTTCAAAACAAGACAAGAGGAATTAGTTATAAAGTACATAAGAGATTAAAAAACGATGAAGAAGATTACATTATAATTGAAAATGCACATGAACCAATTATAGAAAAAGAAAGATTTTTTAATATACAAAAAATAAGAAAAGATAGAAAGTTTAATTGGAACAGAAGAATAGAAAATATTTCTATATTTGACGGAATTGTATTTTGCAGTAATTGTAATAAGCCATTAGTAGCAACTATAAAAGAAAAAAGTATGATAAATGATACTGAAATTGATAAATATGTATTGGAATGTAAAGAATGCAATAATCAAAATGATAAACCTTATGTAATAGATGTGGACAAGTTAAAAATATGTATTTTTAGAAGTATTAAATATCATATAGATTTACTAAATGGATTTGAAAATGCAAGATTATCTGTTAAAGAAAATAAAGAATATGCAGACAAAATAAAAGAGAATGTTGAGAATTTAAAAAATAAATTAGAAAGACTTGATAAAGAAAGAACAAAATATTTCACAAAATATAGAGATATGGAAATTGACGAGCAAGAATATATTGCTTTTATCAGAGAGAATGTTAAAGAGGAAGAAAATATAAAGGAACAAATTAAAAAAGAAAAAGCAAAGTTAATGGAGGCAAGATTAAGTTATAAGAATGTTGCTGAAAATAACTGGGTAGATACTTTAATGAAATATAAAAATCAAAGGAAGATTACAAAAGAAATGTTAAATGACTTAATAGAAAAAATTTATATCAATAATGATGGTAGAAAAATTAAATTAGTATTTAAGTATGAAGACGCTTTTAAGTTAGCAATGGATTATTTGAAAATTGTAAAGGAAGGGGGAAATACTAATGCCTAGACAAAGTAAATATAATAAAGAAGAAAAAGATAATGTGAAAAGTTATCAATATAAAGCAGCAATATATATAAGATTATCAGTAGAAGATGGAGATAAAGAAGAAAGTAATAGTATAACAAATCAAAGAATGTTATTAAATCAATTTTTAAAAGATAATTCAGATATTGAAGTATATGATTATTATACAGATGATGGATTTTCTGGAACTACTTTTAATAGACCAGGATTTGAAAAATTGTTAGAAGACTTATATGAAAAGAAATTTAATACTGTTATTGTAAAAGATTTATCAAGATTAGGAAGAAACTATATTGAAGTTGGAAATTATATTGAAAAAGTATTTCCTTTATATAATATAAGATTTATTGCAGTTAATGACCAAATAGATAGCATAAAAAATCCTGAATCAGTTAATAGCATAATTGTACCTTTTAAGAATTTAATAAATGACGAATACTGTCGAGATATATCAAATAAAATAAAGGCAGTATTAAATGTAAAAATGAAAAAAGGGGAATATGTTGGAGCTTATGCACCTTATGGATATATCAAAGATCCAGATGATGTACACCATTTAATTATTGATGAAGATGCAGCAAAAGTCGTTAGAATGATATATGAACTTACTTTAAATGGATATGGAAGAACAGCAATAGCAAAAAAATTAAATGAATTAGGAATATTAAATCCAACAGGACATAGAGCAATAGATTTAAAAATGAAAACACCATTTAAGAATAATACCGATAAAGTTACATATTCTTGGTGTTCAACAACAATTAGAGATATTTTACGAAATCAAATGTATTGTGGAGATTTAGTTCAAAACAAAGGAAAACTAATTAGTTATAAAATACATAAAAGAGTATTAGTACCACAAGAAGAATGGATTATTGTAAAAGATACACATGATGCAATTATAGATAGAGATACATTTGATAAGGTACAAAAAGCAATACTAGACAGAGATACAAGAATGAATACAGATGGAAAAATATCCATATTTGCAGGACATATTAAATGTGGAGATTGCCAAAGGGCAATGAGTAAAAAGATACCAGGAAAATATAAAGGACAACCTAGAAATTATTATCATTATATGTGTTCTGCATATATGAGGTCTGGTGGAGAAATTTGTACAAAGCATAGTATAAAAAATGATGAATTAGAAAAAGCAGTTTTAGAAAGCGTAAAAGTTCAAATTGGACTTATAATAGATATGAAAAGAATAAAAGGACAAATAGATAGTAAAACATTTAATGATAATCGTAGAAGTTATTTGCTAGAAAATATCAATAAATGTGAAGAAACATTGAATATTAAAAGAAAGTTAAGAAAAGAGGCTTACGAGGATTGGAAATTAGGCATTATTACAGAAAAGGAATATAATGACTACACCCAAGAATACGGAAGGCAAATAAGGGAAAATGAAGCATATATTGAAGAAAACTATAAAGAATTACAGAATTTAGACAAAATGAGTACCTCTGGAGAATGGATTGAATATTTTGAAAAATATCAGAATGTAAATTCATTATCAAGAGAACTTATAGATGGACTAATAGATGATATATATGTTTATGAAGATAAGAAAATTAAAGTTAAGTTTAAATATGAAGATGAATACAATTATTTAATTCAATATATAAAAAGAAGAAAGGGAGATATACTTTAAAGAGAATTTATCTCTCTTTTTTCTGTAATTTTATAGAAAAAAATTAAATTTTATGATATAATTTGAAAAGTTTTAAGGAGGTTATATATTATAACCGCAAAAACTTAAAAAACTTATGTATGAACACTTACATAAGATTATGAAAAATACGAAAAACAAGAAAAAATGGCGAATAAAAGCCTCAAAACCCTTGATATTATAACTGTTTTAATGAAGAACGACAGGGTACGCGAATTTGAATGGTTAGATACGAGGAGTTGAGAGGAGGATAGATATGTTAAAAAGAAGAAAGATGCTTTAAATTTGCCAGAGGGATTTGAATGGAGAAGATGAATATTATGAATGAAATAGAAATTGTTAATAAAGAAAAAAAGTATGAAGGAAAAGTTTTTGATATTTATGAATATAAAATAAATATTCAAAATGATACAATAAAAAGAGATATTATGGAAAGAAAAGACGGAGTTGTAATTGTGCCTATTGACAAAGATGGCAATTTGATAATGCTATCAGAATACTGTGCAGGAAGTAATTCATATAATTTAGCATTTCCAGGAGGTAGTATGGAAAGTGATAGTATTGAAGAAAATGCACAAAGAGAATTAATTGAAGAAATAGGGTTTAAATCAAATAACTTAAAACTTTTAATTTCAACATATGAACATCCTTCAACAACTAACAGAAAAATACATATTTTTTTAGCAAGAGATTTGGAAAAAGCTTATCTAAAAAATGAGGATAGATTTATTAAAATAAAAAGAATGTCGATAGAGAAAGCTATAGAAAAATGCGAAAATGATTTTTGCTCTGATATAACAACTATTGCGATTTTAAGCATTTTGAAAAATTATAATAAAGAAGAATAATAAAGAAATTATATAGATACAAAAAATTGAAAGGAGATTATTATTGAAAAATAGTAAAAACAAAAATGAAGTATCAATTCGTTCAAGTGCAGCTGAATATTTAACATATGTTGCAGCTATTGGAGATGATAAAGATTCAATTGAAGTGAGATATGAAGATGAAAATATATGGCTTACACAAAAAATGCTAGCAACTGTATATGGAGTTAATGTAGCAACTATTAATGAACATATTAAAAAGATATACAAAGCTAATGAATTAGATGAAAATTCAACTATTAGGAATTTCCTAATAGTTCAAAAAGAAGGCACGCGAGAGGTTTCAAGGAATGTGGCACACTATAATCTTCAAATGATAATTGCAATAGGCTTTAAAGTAGATAATGAAAGAGCAGTACAATTTAGAAAATGGGCTAATCAAATTGTAAAAGATTACACAATAAAAGGTTGGGTAATGGATGATGAAAGACTTAAAAATGGTGGCTCAATTTTAACCGAAAAATATTTTGAAGAGCAATTAGAACGCATTAGAGAAATAAGAATGTCTGAAAGAAAATTCTATCAAAAGATTACGGATATTTATGCAACCTCAATAGATTATGATAAAACAGCAAAAGCTACAATTAGATTTTTTACTAGCGTTCAAAACAAACTTCACTATGCTGTGTCTGGGAATACAGCTGCTGAAATTATTTACAATAGAGCAGATCATAAAAAAGAACATATGGGATTAACATCATGGAAGGGAGCACCAAATAGTAAAATACATAAATATGATGTAGTAGTTGCTAAAAATTATTTATCTGAAACTGAAATTGGACAACTTGAAAGAATGGTATCAGCATATTTGGATTTGGCAGAAATGCAAGCGATGAGACATATTCCTATGACAATGGCGGATTGGGAAGAAAGGTTAAATGGATTTTTGAAACTTTGGGATCACGAAATATTAAAAGATAATGGAAAAATATCAGCAGAAATGGCAAAACTACATGCTGAAACAGAATTTGAAAAATATAGAATTGTACAGGATCGAATTTATATATCAGATTTTGATGAACTACTTTTAAACGCAAAAAAAATAGAGAAAAAGGATTAATAATTCTGTGGGTTTAGTAATTGTACTGAGGATAGGTACTTAAAGAAAAAGAAAAATCAATTAAATTTACCAAAAGGATTTGAGTGGAAAAAATGAAATTAAATAAGGATTTATCAAAAATAAAAGAAGAAAATGAATTTTTTACACTTTCAGAAAAAGTAAAAGAATTCAAAGAGAAAAATCCACATTGTGAGATTGTATCTTTAGGAATAGGTGATGTTTCGAAACCTATAATAAAACCAATAACAGAAGCGATGCACAATGCTGTTGATGATTTATCTTCAATGGAAACATTTAAAGGATATGGAGCAAGTACTGGATATAATTTTCTAAAACAAAAAATTTTAGAAAATGATTATAAAAATATGGATTTTTCATTTGATGAAATATATATATCAAACGGAACCAAAATAGATGTATGTTCAATACTTGAATTATTTGACATAGATTCAAGTATATGCATTCCGACTCCGATTTATCCTATATATAAAAACGGAGTACATTGTTTAAGTAGAAATATAAATTATCTTCTTATATGTGAGAAAGATAATTTTGTGCCACAAGTTCCAAAAGAAAAATATGATATAGTTTATCTGTGTTCGCCAAACAACCCTACAGGAATAGCATATAGCTATGAGAATTTAAAAAAGTGGGTTGATTATGCAATAGAAAACCATGCAATTATATTGTATGATAATGCATATAGTGCATTTATAAATACAACAAATATTCCAAAAAGTATATATGAAATAGAATGTGCTAATAAGGTAGCTATAGAATTTAGAAGCTTTTCAAAAAATATCAGTTTTTCAGGTGTAAGATGTTCGTATTATGTGATACCAAATAAAATATGTGATAATATCAATAACATATGGAAAAAGAGAACAATAAATAGATTTAATGGAGCTGATTATATTGCCCAAAAAGGAGCAGAAGCCTCTTATTCAAAAGAAGCACAAATAGAAATAAAAGAAAATATAGCAGATTATTTAAATAATACAAAGAAATTAAAAAAAGCTTTTAAGAAATTAGGTTTTACAGTATATGGAGGAGAAGATTCACCATTTTTGTGGGTGAAAATAAAAGAACATATAAATTCATGGGATCTTTTTAATTTATATTTAAAAAAGCTGAATATTATAATAATACCTGGAATTATATTTGGAATAGAAGGTGATAGTTTCTTTAGAATATCAGGACTTGGCAGTAGAGAAGATATAGAAAAAGCAATAGAAAGACTAGAAAAATATTATAATTAATAAAAAAGGTTTATAGGAATCCTTTAAAAACCTAAATATAATTATAAAGGAAAAAATAATGAATAAATGGGATGCAATGGAAAAAATATTATTAACAATAAACAATAACAAATTATATATATCAGCAATAATTGCTATAATAGGAATAATAATTTATCAGATTATAAAAAGAACAATAAATAGAATATTGGAAAGAGATAAAAAAAGAAATAAGTTAGACAAAAAAGGAAGAACAGTAGTTAAATTATTTACAAATATTACAAAATACGTAATAATTGCAATAGTTGGTGTAATTATTTTACAAATATATGGAGTAAATGTAAATTCACTTGTTGCAGGACTTGGACTTGTTTCAGTTGTTGTAGGACTTGCGATACAAGATCCTCTAAAAGACATTATAACAGGTGTAAATATAATTGCAGATGATTATTTTTCATTAGGAGATGTAATAAAAGTAGACGACGTAGAGGGAAAAGTAGTTCAACTAGGTGTAAGAACAACAAAAATAAAAGATGTAGCAAATGGAAATATTTTAGTTTTAGCAAATAGAAATATAAGTAAAGTATTAAAAATATCTGAAGAACTATATATAGATATACCTCTGTCTTATGAGGATAAAACAGAAAAGATTGCAAAAATTTTAAATAAAGTTTGTACAAATATACAAAAATTAGAAGATGTGTTTGATGCGAAATATTTGGGAATAGGAAGTTTTGCAGATTCTGCAATAAACTATAAATTGCAAATTAATTGTAGACCAGAAACAAAAATAACAATTAGAAGAAATGTGTATAATATGGTAAAACAAGAACTTGATAAAAATGGAATTTCAATACCATATCCACAACTTACTATACATAATCATTAAGGTGGTAAACAATAAAAAAAGAACAAGAAAATCAACAAAAAAATGAAAGTCGGTAGATGATATTCAATAATGAATATATAAACAAAGGTAGCGTAAGGAAAATCAAAAAAACAGGAGCAAAATAATGAACAAACTCATTAATAATTATTTAAAAGATAATGCAACAAATACTTTTAAGACATTGTTTGTAATTATTACTATAATTTTTATAATTCCATCTTTAATATATGTATTAAAAAATGGCACTATATTAGGATTTAATAATTACTACAAATTTTTTATAAATGATGGAAAAAATAAAGCATTTTCTACCATAGTTTATTTATGTATATTCATAATATTATCAGCACTTTACCTATATTTTGTCAACAAAAAAGGAGTTTTTAAAAATATTAAACAATTGCTAAAATATGTGGCAGGAGTTTCAGCTATATTTTTAGCTATGCTCCCATGGCATTCTTCAGATATTTTTTACTATATGGGAGTAGGAGAATTACATTCTATATATGGACAAAATCCATATTACAAAACAATAAAACAATATATCAATGAAAATCCTGCTGTTACTCAAAATGACACTATAATGAAACAAGGAAGTCTTAATTATTGGTCAAATACGACAGTAGTATATGGACCTGTTGCACAAACCATTTTTAGTTTATTTACTAAGATTTCTTTAAAAAATATAGATGTATGTTTGCTAATATTTAAGCTAATAAATTTAATAGTTCATTTATTGAATTGTTATCTAATTTATAAAATAACAAAAAAATTAAAATTTTCTGTAATATATGGGCTGAATCCATATATATTGATGGAATTTATTGGAATGGTGCATAATGACATTATAGTTGTATTTTTGGTGTTATTGTCTATATACTTTTTAGTAAAACGAAAACAAATTTTGCCGAGTGTTGTATTTTTAGCAATAGCAACAGGAATTAAATATTTTACAATTCTTTTACTGCCGATTGTAGTTCTATATCATTATAGAGAGGAAAAGAAAATTTTAAAGCGAATATTGAAATGTATAAAATATGGACTTATTTTTTTAGCTATAATTCTGATAGAGTATGCGTTTTATTACAGAGATATGAGCATATTTACAGCTATGTTGGTACAAAATGAAAAATTTAGTAAATCTATATATTCTGGGATTGTTGGATTAGGAGTTTTAAATAATACAAAAACAATAAACTTATTTGGAAAAATAGTTAGACTTCGAGAATTAGCAACTATAATACGACAGACAATATTTATAATTTTTGTATTTACTTATGTTAAACTTTGTATCGGTTTATTAATTAAAAAGGATACGAAATTAAATAATGTATTAAGAAAATATAACACAGAATTGATTATATTTATGCTATCTTTAGGTACATTTCAACAATGGTATTTGGTGTGGCTGTTTGCAACATTGCCATGGCAAAAATCTAAAATGATAAAAAGTACTATTATTGTAGCTTTGTCATCAGAAATTGCAAATACGATTTATATGATTAAAACAGAAAGCTATAAATATGATGCTTTTTTTATCGTAATAACTATAATTTTGTTCATTATATGGAAAACATGTGAAAAAGTTATTATTGACAAAAGATTAGTAAAATGGTAAATTATATATAAATAAAATATTAGGGGGAATTTATTATGATAATATCTTTATTAGTAATTTTTTTAGTACTTTGTTTGTTTTCAATCAGACAAATTGATGAATATGAAAGGGGAATTTTATTCAGGTTTGGTAAATTTGCAAAAATACTAAATCCAGGATGGCACTTAGTGTTTCCAATAATTCATTCATACAAAAAAGTTGATGTTAGAACAAAGGCTGTTGATGTGCCTGAACAAGAGGCAATTACAAGAGACAATGTTTCAATAAAAATAAATGCTGTGTTATATTACAAAATATTTGATGCATCAAAATCTATTTTAGCAGTACAGAATTATAATTATGCAGTAAGTCAATTAGCACAAACTACTATGAGAAATATAGTAGGTTCAGTTTCTTTAGATGAATTATTAACAGAAAGAGAAAAACTTAGTACAGAAATATGCAAAATAGTAGATGAGGAAACAGATCCTTGGGGTATAAAAGTAGAAAATGTTGAACTTAAAGATATTTCTTTGCCAGAGGAAATGAAAAGAGTTATTGCAAAAGTTGCAGAAGCAGAAAGAGAAAAACAAGCAGTAATAACAAAAGCAAATGGAGAGGTTGAAGCTGCAAATAATTTAGCAATGGCAGCAAGTATAATGAATCAAGCACCTGGAGCTTTACATTTAAGAACACTTTCAACATTAAACGATTTAAGCAGTGACCAATCAAATACTGTCATTTTTGCTGTACCAATAGAAGGATTGGAAGCATTAAAAGGAATAGCAAACAGAAAATAGGAAAGTTTATGCTTTCCTATTTTATAGATAAACCAATATAATTTTGGCACAAAATCACTGATTTTAAAAACGATTTATAAGATTAAGGGTTCTAAATCTTTTATGATTTGCTGTAATGTGGCATTATAAAAAAGAAGGGAATTTTATGAGTGCATTTTTAGAGAAATTTGAAGAAATATTAAATGAAGCTAGTACTATGGAACTAGAAATAGCCAATATGGGAAAAATCAATATTATTAATGATTTAAAAAAAATTAAAAGAACAGGAAAAAAAATTAGACTAGAAAAATTAAATTGTAAAGAAATTAAAGTTACAACTATTTATGATCATATCAATTCAATTGCAAGAACAGCAGATTTATTAATTTCGAAAAATCTAGTTAATTGTGATGAAAGTAAATTAGCATCAATTATAGTTTATCATGATTTATGTGAAGTTTTAATCACAGACTATCCTAGACACACAAAGAATTATAAGGTTAGCAGCAATTCATTAATGAATGCTTTTGAAGTAGATAAAAAAATAAGAGAAGAATATGCAACAAACTTTCTATGGCTTTTTGCAAACAAGAAGCAAAAAGAATGTTTTGATTTATTAAAACAAGAAAGTAATGAAAAGAATATATTATGGTTAATTGATAAGATTGATCCTATAATTACTATTTGGAGATATATGTATGTATATAAAAAACAATTAAAAACATTAAAAAATGAGTACATAGAAGTTATGGATGATTTTTTTACTAATCCAGTTTTAAACAAAATAATTGAAATGAGTGAGTATAGATATTTTGCTGAAATAATTAGATTTTTGAAAGATCCTAATAATGCTAAACAATATTTAGAAAATGACAATTTGGAAAAAGTAAATGATTTAAATGAACAAGATAAAGAGATTATTAAAACTTTAGTGGAAAATACAAAATTATTTTGGGAATAATAAATGAGATTTATCAAAAATGAACCGACACCAATTGAAAAGGAGAGATAGAGCTTGAAAAAACTTTTATTAATAGATGGAAATAGTATAATGAATAGAGCATTTTATGGAATTATGGGAAGTAAAATGCTTACAACAAAAGATGGAAAATACACAAATGCAGTTTATGGATTTTTAGCAATTATGTTTAAGATCATGGATGACCTAAATCCTGAATATATGGCAGTATCTTTTGATTTAAAAGCTCCAACAGCAAGACACAAAATGTATGATAAATACAAAGCAAATAGACATGGAATGCCAGATGAATTAAAAGAACAAATGCCTATGATTAAAGAAGTTTTAAAAGCTATGAATATAGATATCGTAGAAAAGGAAGGCTATGAAGGAGATGACATTTTAGGAACACTTGCAAAATATGGAGAAAATCAAGGCCTAGATGTTGTTATACTTTCAGGAGACAGAGACACATTTCAGCTTGCTACAAATAAAACTACAATAAGAATCCCAAGAACAAAAGCTGGAAAAACAGAAACAGAAGATTATGACAGAAACAAGGTTGTAGAAGAATATGGATTAGAGCCAAAAGCTTTGATAGATGTAAAAGGATTACAAGGAGATTCATCAGACAATATCCCTGGAGTTCCAGGAATTGGACCCAAAACAGCAATTTCTCTTATAAAAAAATATGGTACAGTAGAAAATCTTTATGAAGCTATAGAAAAGAAAGAAGATGACTTAAAAGGTAAGCAAAAAGAAAAAATTGTTGCGAATAGAGAGATGGCATTTCTATCTAAAAAATTGGGAGAGATAGATGTAAATGTTCCTTTAGATGACAATTTAGAGACTTTAAAAGTTGAAGAATGGGACAAAGTTAAAGTTCTAGAGATTTTTCAAAATTTAAATTTTAAAAGATATATAGAAAGATTTAATTTAGAAGATGTAGAAGGAGCAGTCATAGCAACAAAAAAAGAAATAAATGTAAATATAAATTCGAGTGCCACAGAGGAAGAAATTTTAAAAAGATTAAATGAACTTAAAAAATGTGTATATTTTATTGGAACAAAGCCATCTTCAAATGAAGAATTGATTCTAAAACAAGAGATAGAATCAATAAGTGTTTTTGACTTTGAAAAAAATGAGACATTTTATACAAAAAATCCAAGTCAAGAATTTTTGAAAAATATATTTGAAAATGAAGGAATAGAAAAAATAGGCACAGAGATGAATTACACATATATATTGTTAAGACAAAATGATATAACAATGAAAAACATAAAGTTTGATATATCCGTTGCGGCATACATTTTAAACCCAACAGATGGGAAATACCCAATAGATAAGATAATTGAAAACTATCTGGATATAAATACAGAAAGCTACCTAAAATCTAAAGGGGTTGAAGAAAGCCAAAGTCAAATAACTTTATTTGAATCTCAAGAAGAAAAAGATGTGGAAATGCACAAATTCACATTTTATGCAAATGCAATTTTTGAAACTTCTAGATTTTTAAAAGAAAAATTGCAAGAAACAGAACAACTAGAACTTTTTGAAACAATAGATATGCCTACAATAGAAGTTTTAGGAGATATGCAAGCAAATGGTATGTATGTAGAACAATCTGAACTTGAAACTTTTGGAATAAAATTGCAAGATGGAATTGATTTTTTAACACAAGATATATATAATTTAGCAGGGGAAGAATTTAATATAAAATCTCCAAAACAGTTGGGAGAATTATTATTTGAAAAACTTAAACTACCTGTAATTAAAAAGACAAAATCAGGATATTCAACAGATGTTGATGTTCTAGAAAAACTTCGTACAGAACATCCAATTATAGAAAAAATATTGGAATATAGGCAACTTACAAAGCTAAATTCGACTTATGTTGAAGGATTAAAGCCTTTTATAAATTCAAAAACAAAAAGAATACACTCATTTTTCCATCAAACAATAACAGCAACAGGAAGAATAAGTTCAACAGAACCAAATCTTCAAAATATTCCAACAAGAATTGAATTCGGAAAACAGTTAAGAAAAGTATTTAAACCTGCAGAAGGAAAAGTCTATATAGATGCGGATTATTCACAGATTGAGCTTAGAGTATTAGCACATTTATCTGAAGATAAACATATGATAGAAGCATTCAAAAATGGAGAAGATATACATAGACAAGCAGCTTCAAAAGTGTTTGGAATACCTGTAGAAGAAGTAACGAAAGAACAAAGAAGTAGTGCAAAAGCAGTAAATTTTGGAATAGTATATGGAATTAGTGAGTTTGGACTTGGTCAGCAACTTGGAATAAATAGAAATAAAGCAAAAGAATATATAGAACAATATTTAACAGAATATTCTGGTGTTAGAATTTTTATGCAAGAATCTATAAAAAAGGCAAAAGGAAACGGATATTCTATGACTATGTTTGGAAGAAGAAGAGAAATTGCAGAACTTAAATCAAATAACTATATGGTAAGACAATTTGGGGAAAGAGCAGCTATGAATACACCAGTTCAAGGAACAGCAGCAGATATAATGAAAATTGCAATGATAAAAGTATTTAAAGAATTGCAAAAAAGAAATTTGAAAACAAAAATAGTTTTACAAGTTCATGACGAGATGATGCTTGAAGCACCAATTGAGGAAAAAGAAGAAGTTAAAAAGTTATTACAAGAGTGTATGGAAAGTGCAGCCAGTTTAAAAGTTCCACTAATTGCAGAAGTTTCAGAAGCGGAAAATTGGTATGATTGTAAATAATGTCTCAAAAGTGAGGTTTGTCTTTTCTACGAAAATAGAAAAGAGTTTAATTATTCAATAAGAAAAAAAGGAGCAATATATGATAACATATATATTATTATTAGTAGTAGGATTTGTTATATTAATAAAAGGAGCAGATGTATTTGTTGATGGAGCATCAAGTGTCGCCGGAAATTTTAGAGTATCGAAAATGTTAATAGGATTAACTATTGTAGCATTTGGAACAAGTGCTCCAGAATTTGCAGTTAGTGTAAAATCTTTAATGAATGGTAGTGGAGACATGGTATTAGGAAATGTGATAGGAAGTAATATTCTAAATATATTACTAATTCTTGGTGTGTCTTCAATGTTTCATTCATTAAAAGTAAAGGATAATACAGTAAAAAAAGAGCTTCCAATTACATTATTAATGACCGCAATATTTACAGTTTTATTATCAGATAAATTGTTTGACAAAGGATTTAACAATACATTTACAAGAAGCGATGGAATAGTTATTTTACTTTTCTTTTTAGTATTTATTTATTATTTAATAAAAATGGCTAGAAATAAAATAGACAAAAAACAAGATGAAAAATATATGTCAATGAAAAAAGCTATAATATTTACTATTTTAGGATTAGTTGCAATAATAGTTGGAAGTAATTTAGTGGTAGAAAATGCATCAGGTTTAGCTAGAATAATTGGTGTAAGTGAAAAAATGATAGCTTTAACAGTAATAGCATTAGGAACATCACTTCCAGAGCTTGTTACTTCTGTAACAGCAACAAGAAAAGGAGAATATGATATTGCTATAGGAAATGTAGTTGGAAGTAATATATTTAATATAGGTATGGTTATAGGAATTCCAATAGCGCTTTTAGGAGGAATTCAGCAAATTAGTATTAATTACATAGACTTAACTACAATGATAGCAAGTGCTTTACTATTATTTATATTTTCTTATAATGATAAAAAAATAAGTAAATATGAAGGAAGTGTATTTTTGATTATATTTTTGGTATATTATGGATATGTAATTTATAGAGGATAAGCTAAAAATACTTTTGATAAATTTAGTGGACTTGAAAGGATAGTTAGCAAATGTGGATTATTCTCTTATGCGGAAAGGATTTAATTTGAAAAAAATATGGAAATTTTTAATTGTATTGATTGTGATTATTTTAATGCTGATTGTAATATTTGCAAATAAAAATACAATAATGAAAAAGTTTTATATAATTAAATATAGTGAATATGTAGAAAAATATAGCAAAGAATATGATGTTGATAAATACCTGATTTATGCTTGCATAAAGGCTGAAAGCAACTTTAATGAAAAGGCAGAATCTAAAAAAGGTGCAAAAGGTTTAATGCAACTTATGGATTCAACAGGTAAAGAAATAGCTAAAGGTCTTAATATGACAATAAATAATGATGATTTATTTGAACCTGAAATCAATATTAAGCTTGGTACAAAATATATTTCTAAAATGCTTCAGAAATATGAAAACATTGAACTCGCGCTTGCAGCATATAATGCAGGAAGCGGAAATGTTGATTCATGGATTAGTTCTGGAAAAATAAAATCTGATGGATCAGATGCTGAAAATATTCCATTTAAGGAAACAAATAATTATGTAAGAAAAATTTTAAAAGATTATAGGATTTACAAAGATCTATATATGAGTGATTGATAAAAAATTTCATAGTATAGTTTGAAATTTTTACATACCATATTTTTAGGTGCTATGAAATTAGAAATAAAATATAATAAAATAATCAGTGGAAGAAGGATTTTATGGAAGAGAAAAATATTGAAGAAATAAAAAAAAATTCAAATAACAAAGATTATATTATGAAAGTAGTACGCATGGAAGGCAAGCTTTTAGACTATGCTTCAGATGAATTAAAAGAAGATAAAGATGTAGTAGAAACAGCTTTGAATCAAGATGGAGAAGCATTAGAATTTGTTTCTGATAAATTAAAAGATGATAAAGAAGTAGTAATGCTTGGAATAAAAAAGGCTCCATGGACTGCTTGCTATGCATCTGAAAGACTAAAAGCTGATAGAGATGTAATAAAATCAAGTGTAGAAACATATGGTCAAACTCTATATTTTGCAAGTGAAGAATTAAGAGATGATGAAGAAATAGTAAAGGCAGCAGTTACAAATAAAGGACTTATAATAAAATATGCAAGTTTTAGACTTCGCGATAATAAAGAAATTGCAACTTTAGCGGTTCAACAAAACAAAGAGGCATATCATTTTTTAAGCCCAAGATTAAAAGCAGACGAAGATATAAAAAAATTGATATCATAGTTTTTGACTAACTTTTTGACAACGCTTTTATTATAATCTGACGATTTCTCCTATATAATAAAAAGCAGTGAGATCTTTTGAAATCACTGCTTTTTAGCTTGGCAGGGGTAGAAGGACTCGAACCCTCACAGGCGGTTTTGGAGACCGATGTGCTACCATTAACACTATACCCCTAAATTGAATACTTTTATATAATAGCATAAATATAAAAAAAATACAATAGTTTTTCGAAAAAAATTTCAAAAAATATTGACAAGCACTACTAATTTGTGGTAAAATTGTAGTGTTAAAAATACGATAGCGAAATTTTTGCTATTTTTAATTCAAAAAAGATAATTATTAGATAAAAAAGAGGAATTAAAATAAACACAAAGGCGAATTAAAGAATTGAAGAGCAGGCAATTTGAAATTCGCTCATTTTGTTATATTCGTGCGATTGCTATGCAATCTACACAATAGCGAAGCAATTTTGTCTTATTTTAAGAAGGACTTTTTTATTCTGTAATATATTTTAAATCTGCTTAAATTTTTTTAGAGGTGATTTTTTTGAAGTTAAAAGAAATTAAGTACGAGAAAGCAGTAAGAAAAGATTTCTCAAAAGTTGGCGATTATATTGAAATGCCAAATCTTATTGCAGTTCAAAGAGATTCTTATGATTGGTTTGTAGAAGAAGGTTTAGGCGAAGTATTAAAAGATATTTCTCCAATAGAAGACTATTCTGGAAACTTAGTTCTTGAATTTTTCGATTATTACATGGAAGACAAAACAAAATACACATTAGAAGAGGCAAAAGAAAGAGATGCTACATATTCTAGTAGATTACACGTAAAAGTACGTTTAATTAACAGAGAAACAGGAGAAATAAAAGAGCAAGAAATATATCTTGGCGATTTTCCACTTATGACAGACTCTGGAACATTTATTATAAATGGTGCAGAAAGAGTTGTAGTAAGCCAGTTAGTACGTTCACCTGGATGTTATTATGATGCAATTTTTGATCCTAAAACAGGTAGAAAAACATACACATCTACAGTTATGCCTTTAAGAGGTGCGTGGCTAGAATACGAAACAGATAGTAACGACATTTTCTATGTACGTGTAGATAGAACAAGAAAAGTTCCAATTACAACACTTTTAAGAACAATTGGAATTGTTACAGATGACCAAATAAGAGAATTATTTGGAGAAAACCAATTAATAGAAACTACAATAAACAAAGATCCAATCAAAACTCAAGAAGAAGCAATCCTTGAAATATACAGAAAATTAAGACCTGGAGAACTTCCAACAGAAGAAGCAGCAAGAACTTTATTTAGCAATATGTTCTTTGATAATAGAAGATATGATTTAGCAAAAGTTGGAAGATTTAAATTTAACCAAAAATTAGGACTAGCAAGCAGAATAGCCGGAAAAATTGCTTTTTCAGATATAGTAGATCCAGAAACAGGAGAAATTTTTGTTTCAGAAGATGAACAAATCACTGAAGATATAGCAGAAGCAATCCAAAATGCAGGAATTAATATTGTAGATATTAAATATAATGACCAAAAAATTAGAATTATAGGAAATGGAACAGCAAACATATACAAAATACTTCCAAATTTTGATTTTGGAAAATTACATTTTAAAGAAAACGTAAATTATGCAGTATTAAAAAATATTTTAGATAACACAGAAGAAAAAGATTTAGCTAAAATCTTAAAAGAAAGATATGATGAATTAGTTCCAAAACACATTACAACAGAAGATATGATAGCTTCTATAAGTGTTTTATTAAACTTAGCACAAGGATTAGGAGAGCCAGATGATATAGACCACTTAGCAAACAGAAGAATTAGATGTGTTGGTGAATTATTACAAAATCAATTCAGAATTGGTTTAGCTAGACTTGAAAGAGTTGTTAGAGAAAGAATGACAATTCAAGATATAGACAGTGTAACACCACAAACATTAATCAACACAAAACCTATAACTTCAGCAATAAGAGAATTCTTTGGAAGTTCACAACTTTCACAATTTATGGACCAAACAAACCCACTTTCAGAATTAACACATAAAAGAAGAATTTCTGCATTAGGACCTGGAGGTTTGTCAAGAGAAAGAGCTGGATTTGAGGTTCGTGATGTTCATTATACACACTATGGTAGACTTTGCCCAATAGAGTCTCCAGAAGGACCAAACATTGGACTTATATCAGCACTTACAGCTTATGCACAAATTAATGAATATGGATTTATTGAAACACCATACAGAAAAATAGATCCAGAAACTCATAAACCAACAAAAGAAGTTGAATATATGAGTGCTTCTGCAGAAGATAAATATTATATAGCTCAAGCATCTGAGCCTTTAGCAAAAGATGGAACATTTGCAAATAAAAGAATTAGAGTTAGATATGGTAACGAAATAATGGAGGTAGAAAGAGAAGAAGTTCAATATATGGATGTATCTCCAAAACAATTAGTTTCAATTGCTGCTGCAATGATACCATTCTTAGAGCATGATGACGCAAAACGTGCCCTAATGGGTGCAAACATGCAAAGACAAGCTGTTCCACTTATGATTACAGATTCACCTATGATTGGAACAGGTATGGAATACAGGGCTGCAAAAGATTCTGGAATACTAGTATTAGCAGAAGATGATGGAGAGGTTATTCATGTAGATGCAACATCAATTACTGTAAAATACAAAAATGGAAAAACAGTTACACATCATTTAAGAAAGTTCAAAAGAACAAATGGTGGAACATGTATAAACCAAAAACCAATTGTTACAGTTGGTGAAAAAGTTAAAAAAGGTGATGCAATCGCAGATGGACCTTCTACACAAAATGGTGAAATGGCACTTGGTAAAAACGTACTTATTGCATTCTCTACATGGGAAGGTTACAACTACGAGGACGCAGTGCTACTAAGTGAAAGACTTGTTAAAGAAGACGTATTTACTTCAATTCACATAGAAGAATATGATTGCGAATGTCGTGACACAAAATTAGGACCAGAAGAAATTACAAGAGATATTCCAAATGTTGGAGATGACCAATTAAAAGACTTAGATGAAAACGGAATTATAAGAATTGGTGCAGAAGTAAGAACTGGAGATATATTAGTAGGAAAAGTTACACCAAAAGGAGAAACAGAACTTACAGCTGAAGAAAGATTATTACGTGCTATCTTTGGTGAAAAAGCTAGAGAAGTAAGAGATACATCACTTAGAGTTCCACATGGTGAGGCAGGAACAATAGTAGATGTTAAAATCTTTACTAGAGAAAATTCAGATGAATTGGCTCCAGGAGTAAATCAAGTAATAAGAGTATATATTGCTACAAAGAGAAAAATTTCTGTAGGAGATAAAATGGCAGGACGTCACGGAAACAAAGGTGTTGTTTCAAGAATTTTACCAGTAGAAGATATGCCATTTATGCCAGATGGAACACCGATAGATATTTTATTAAACCCATTAGGTGTACCTTCTCGTATGAACTTAGGACAAATCTTAGAAGTTCACCTAGGAATGGTAGCAAGAGAAAAAGGATGGAAGATTGCAACTCCAGTATTTGATGGAGCAAATCAGCAAGAAATTGAGCAATTACTTGCAGAAACAGGATTATCAACAGATGGAAAATCAATTCTATATGATGGAAGAACAGGAGAACCATTTGATAAACCAGTTACAGTAGGAGTTCAATACATGCTTAAATTACACCACTTAGTAGATGACAAAATCCATGCTCGTTCAACTGGACCATACTCACTTGTTACTCAACAACCACTTGGAGGAAAAGCGCAATTCGGTGGACAACGTTTCGGAGAGATGGAAGTTTGGGCTTTAGAGGCTTATGGTGCAGCATACACACTACAAGAAATGCTTACAGTTAAATCAGATGATGTAGTAGGAAGAGTTAAAACTTATGAAGCTATTGTTAAAGGTGAGAATATTCCTGAACCAGGAGTACCAGAAAGTTTCAAAGTTTTAGTAAAAGAACTTCAAGCTTTAGGATTAGATATCAGATTATACGACAATGACAAAGAACTTGAACTTAAAGAAGATATAGAAGATGCAGTAGATTTCAATATTGATGAACATAAAAAGATGATTAGTGGAGAAAATTCAGATGTTGCAGTAGATAGCGAAATTGAAGAAAACTATATAGATGATGAGGATGATGAAGACTTAGAAGGTGATGAACTTCTTGATGATGATGAAGAAATCGATGTTGGTCTAGATGATGATGAATTATTCGATGATTTAGATGAAGATGGGGAAGACGATTTCTTTGACGAGGAGGAGTAGAAAATGGCAGATTCAGATTTAAGAGAATGGATAAAAAGCTATAATCAAAAAAAAGATGAAATAAAACAAACACAACTATATAAGCGAGTATATGACTTTGTGAAAGAATCATTTAAAAGTGGTGAATTATTTGATCAAGAAATAGCAAAAAGAAAATTTTTGAGAAATGAAAAAGATAGAAAGTTAGATAAATCAGATGTGAATCTATGTATTCAAGAAGCAATTGAACAATTGGAAAGGGAACATATTATAAGTTACCATGGAATGCACCATATGCGTTTTCCGATATACAGAGTTAATTCTGTTGAATATATTAAGGAAGAATCAGAAGAAGAAAGAGTAGAAGCTGAGGAATTGGATAGATTAAGACAAATAGAGCAAGAAGGAAATGAGCATTAATTATAATTTAAGAAGAATATATAATTGAATATTAGATAAAAGACTAATTTTGAAAGACAGCAAAGTATGCAACTGCAGTGGATTTTCAAAATTAGTCTGATGTCGAACAAAACCTATAATAAAGGAGGGGCTTTATTAAATGGAAGAATCATTTAATAAACTAAAAATAGGAATAGCATCAGATGAGAAGATTAGAGAATGGTCAAAAGGGGAAGTAAAAAAACCAGAAACAATAAATTATAGAACATTAAAACCAGAAAGAGATGGTTTATTTTGTGAAAGAATATTTGGACCAACGAAGGATTGGGAATGCCATTGTGGTAAGTACAAAAGAGTAAGATATAAAGGAGTAGTATGTGACAGATGTGGTGTAGAAGTTACAAAATCTAAAGTAAGACGTGAGAGAATGGGACACATAGAACTTGCAGCACCTGTAGCACATATTTGGTATTTTAAGGGAATACCAAGTAGAATTGCATTAATGCTAGACATTTCACCAAGAAACCTTGAAAAAGTAATATATTTTGCTTCATACATAGTTACAGATAAAGGAACTTCAGGCTTAGAAAAAGCACAAGTTTTAACAGAAAAAGAATATCATGAGGCAGTAGAAAAATATGGAAAAGGTTCTTTTAAAGCTGGAATGGGAGCAGAAAGTTTAAGAATTTTATTAGAAGAAATAGATTTAGACAAACTTTCAAGCGAAATAAAGAAAGAAATTTCTAAATCAACAGAGCAAAAAAGACTTAAATTATTAAAAAGATTAGATACTGTTGAATCTTTTAGAATTTCAGGAAATAGACCTGAATGGATGGTTATGAATGTAGTACCTGTAATTCCACCAGATTTAAGACCTATGGTTCAATTAGATGGAGGAAGATTTGCTACATCAGACCTAAATGACTTATATAGAAGAGTTATAAATAGAAATAACAGATTAAAAAGATTAATCGAACTTGAAGCACCAGAAATAATTGTAAGAAATGAAAAAAGAATGTTACAAGAATCAGTTGATGCTTTAATAGATAACTCAAGACGTGGTAGACCTGTTACTGGAGCTGGAGGAAGAGCTTTAAAATCTTTATCAGATATGCTTAAAGGTAAACAAGGACGTTTCCGTCAAAACCTACTTGGAAAACGTGTTGACTATTCAGGACGTTCAGTTATAGTTGTAGGACCAGAACTTAAAATATATCAATGCGGTGTTCCAAAGGAGATGGCAGTAGAGTTATTTAAGCCATTTGTTATGAGAGAATTAGTAGGACGCGGAATAGCACACAATATTAAAAATGCAAAACGTATGGTAGAAAGATTAAGACCAGAAGTATGGGGAATATTAGAGGAGGTTATAAAAGACCACCCTGTAATGCTTAACCGTGCTCCAACACTTCACAGACTTGGTATTCAAGCATTTGAGCCAGTTTTAGTAGAAGGAAGAGCAATAAAACTTCACCCATTAGTTTGTACAGCATTTAATGCAGACTTCGATGGTGACCAAATGGCTATTCACTTACCATTATCACCAGAAGCACAAGCAGAAGCTAGATTTTTAATGCTTTCTACAAATAACCTTCTTAAACCACAAGATGGTAAAACAGTTACAGTACCTACAATAGATATGGTTTTCGGTGGATATTACTTAACAATGGAAGTAGAAGGAGAGCTTGGAGAAGGAAAATATTTCAAAGATCCTGAAGAAGCAATAATGGCTTACGAAAATCATGAAGTTGGAATGCATGCTAAAATATGGGTTAGAAGAACATTAGAAATAGATGGAGAACTTAAATCTAAAAAAATAGAAACTACAGTTGGAAGAATTATCTATAATGAAGGAATTCCACAAGATTTAGGATACAAAGATAGAACAAATCCTGATGAAATGTTCCAATATGAAATTGACTTCCCTGTAGATAAAAAGAAATTAGGTAAATTAATAGATACATGTATAAAAGTTCATGGACTATCAGTATCAGCAAATTTACTAGATAATGTTAAAGACAAAGGATTTAAATACTCTACTCGTTCAGGACTTACATATTCTATGGAAGATGTTAAAGTTCCAGAAGATAAACCAGACATTTTAGCTGAAGCAGAACAACAAGTTGAAAATGTTAGAAAACAATATAGAAGAGGTTTAATTACAAATGACGAGAGATTTAAAGAAGTAGTTACAATTTGGAATAATGCAACAACTAAAGTTGGTAAATCATTAGAAGAAAGATTAGAACCACTTAACCCAATTAACTTAATGGTTCAATCAGGAGCTAGAGGTAACTTAAACCAATTAAGACAAGCAGCTGGTATGAGAGGACTTATGGCAGGAACAACAGGTAAAGTTATCGAAATTCCAATTAAAGCATCATTTGCTGAAGGTCTTGATGCACTTGAATACTTCATATCTTCACACCAAGCTAGAAAAGGTTTAGCAGATACAGCTTTAAGAACAGCCGACTCTGGATATTTAACAAGAAGACTTGTAGATGTTGCTCAAGAGATTATAGTTAGAGACCATGATTGTGGAACAACCGAAGGTTTATGGGTATATGACATAAAAGATGGAAATCAATTAATAGAGCAAATTCAAGAAAGATTAATTGGTAGATTTGTAACACATGATGTTGTAAATCCTGAAACTAAAGAAGTAATTGTTGATACAAACACAATGATTACAGACGAAATCGCAGACAAAATTGTAAAAGCAGGAATTACAAGAGTTGAAGTTCGTACAGTTCTTGCATGTCGTTCAAAACATGGTGTATGCCAAAAATGTTATGGTATGGGCTTAGCAAGACATGACTTAGTAAATATCGGTGAATCTATCGGTATAGTTGCAGCTCAATCAATTGGTGAACCTGGTACACAGCTTACAATGAACACAAAGCACGCTGGTGGTGCTATTGGTACAGATATCACACAAGGTCTTCCTAGAGTTGAGGAGCTATTCGAAGCTCGTAAACCAAAGGGATTAGCTGTAATTACAGAAATTGCTGGTAAAGTAAAAATAAAAGAAACAAAGAAAAAGAAAGAAGTTGTTGTAACATCAGACGATAATTCTAAAACATATACAATTCCATTTGGGTCAAAAATGAAGGTTCAAAATGGAGACATTGTTGAAGCTGGAGATCCATTAATCGAAGGATCTATTAATCCATCAGACATTTTAGCAATAAAAGGACCAGAAGGAGTTTATGAATACCTAACAACTGAAGTTCAAAAAGTTTATAGAAACCAAGGTGTTGATATCAACGACAAACACATCGAGGTTATTGGACGTCAAATGCTTAAGAAAGTTAGAGTTGAAGATAATGGAGATTCTGACATGTTCCCTGGAACATTAGTTGATATGTACGAATTTGCAGATAAAAATGCAGAATTAAAAGAAAAAGGATTAAAACCTGCAACAGGAAAACGTGTATTACTAGGTATTACAAAAGCTTCACTTGCAACAGATTCATTCTTATCTGCAGCTTCATTCCAAGAAACAACAAGAGTTCTTACAGAAGCAGCAATAAAAGGTAAAGAAGATGACCTAATTGGATTAAAAGAAAATGTTATTATTGGTAAATTAATCCCTGCAGGTACTGGAATGCAAAAATATCAAGACATCCAAATTAATACAGAGCAAAAAGACGAAAATGCTAGTGAACAAACAGAGGAAACAGAACAAGTAGTAGAATAATAAAAAGAAAGACCATTTGGAAAATTAATTTTTGATTTGACTTGATGGTCTTTTTGCTTTCTAAATTATAGAACCATATATTAATTTTTAATAAATTCATGATAACACCCACTAAAAGTAAAAAAGTTGTAAGAAGTTATAGTTATACATCAACATAAAAGCGCTTATAAGCCATATAAAGTGTTGCTATGAAAAAAATAAAAATTAAGATTTTTTTAGAGGCTGAAAATGGATTAAAATTAAATTTGAAAGGATACTTAAATTTTGGGGTGTTATCGTGAAAACAAAAATATTTATATATAATTGTTGTGCAATGATTATTGAGCTACATATAAAATACAATTTCAGATAAATATAAAATAATAAAAAAATTTGTAAAGCATTTTTGCGACTAAACAAAGTGTGTGAAACATACTAAAATAATGCTTATATTACTTGTCAAAATCAATAATAAGAGATTTTTATTAGTGCTTCTATTTTAAAAAACTAAAAATACGCCCAAAATGCATTGTGATTAATCCTGAGCTTATTACCCAAAAAGGGGGTGCGTAGAAATTTTTTTAAAAAATTAATATATATTCTAAGGATTTCATTAGATTTTTTTTTCAAACTTTTTAAAATCATTGAATTTTTTGTATGTAATATTTCTGTTATATTTTTAATTTTTAGTTGAAATTTTATTCCTGTTGTAGTAAAATAACCCTAGATAAAAAAGTTTTACGTGCACATACGAAAATCTATATATGCTAATAAAACAAAATAGGAAAGGAATGTGAAATTTATGAAAAAAGTATTAGTAACAGGTGGAACAGGATACATTGGAAGCCACACAGTAGTAGAATTATTGAATTCAGGAAAAGATGTTGTAATTGTAGATAATTGTTCAAATAGTAATCCAGAAGTTTTAGATAGAATAAAAGAAATAACAGGGAAAGAAGCCAAATTATATAACATAGATTATTTAGACAAAGATGCATTAGAAAAAGTTTTTGAAGAAAATGAAATAGGTTCAGTTATAAATTTTGCAGGATACAAAGCTGTTGGAGAATCTGTAAAAGAGCCTCTAAAATATTATCATAACAATGTTTCTGGAGCAATTATCTTATTAGAAACAATGCAAAAATATAATGTGAAAAAATTTGTATTTAGTTCTTCAGCAACAATTTATGGAGAGCAAGATGATGTAAAATATGTTGAAACAATGCATAGAGGACAAGCCTCTAGCCCTTATGGTACAACAAAAATAATGATAGAAAAAATATTAGAAGATTTATATGTTTCAGATAATAGTTGGGATATTGCAATATTAAGATATTTCAATCCTGTAGGAGCACATGAAAGTGGTTTAATTGGTGAAGATCCAAAAGGAATTCCAAATAATTTAATGCCATTTATTATGAAAGTTGCAAATAAAGAAATCGATCATTTAAATATATTTGGAAATGATTACAAAGAGACTAAAGATGGAACATGTGCAAGAGATTTTCTACATGTAGTTGATTTAGCTGTAGGTCATATTAAAGCATTAGAAAAATTGGATAAAGAAAATTCTGGAGTGTTTGTATATAATTTGGGAACAGGAAATCCATATACAGTACAAGAAATGGTAAATACATTTATAAAAGTGAATAATGTTGATGTGCCATATACTTATGCAGATAGAAGAGATGGAGATTTACCAGTATTTTATGCAGATTGTAGTAAAGCTGAAAAAGAATTAGGATGGGTTGCTACAAGAACTTTGGAAGATATGTGTAGAGATTCCTGGAACTATGTAGTAAAAAACAGATAATATTTTTTGAAAAATAGGTATTTATTAAAATAATGAATAATTGAAGAGGTTGGGAACGAGTTTTTTTTCTTCCGTCCCAAAAAGTAACCTAAAAAGAAAGGGTTTTATGATGAAAAGTATTTTGCTCGCTGCGAAAAATTTGGAAATTGGTGGAATAGAAAAATCTTTAATTACTTTAATACATTATTTTAAAGAAAATGGATATAATGTGACATTAGTTTTAGAAGAAAAAAAAGGTCAATTATTAAAGAATATAAACAAAGATATAAAAATTGTTGAATTTAAACCTTATAAAAGAGGATTAGTATCAATTAGAAGAATAAAAAATTTTATTAAGCAAACTAAATTTAAGGTAAAATATAAAAATAAATTTGATTTTTCTATTTCTTATTCAACTTATTCAAAACCTGATTCTTTTGTAGCAAGAACGGCTTCAAAGAATTCTATTTTGTGGTGTCATGCAGATTATTTAGCACAATTTAATGGCGATATAAAAAAAGTAAAGGATTTTTTTGAAGATATTGATTATGATGAGTTTTCAAAAATAGTATTTGTTTCTAAAAGAGCAAAACAAACATTTTTAGAGATTTTTCCAGAACAAAAAAATGTTTATCATTGCAATAATTTTATAGATAGTAACAAGATATATGAATTATCTAAAGAAAAAATAAAGCTAAGATATAATCAAGAAATAACTACTTTTTTGAATGTAAGTAGACATGACGAGAAACAAAAAAAGATTTCAAGAATAATAAAAGCAGCAGCACTTCTAAAAAAAGAAAAATACAAGTTTAGAATTATTTTTGTTGGAAACGGAAAAGATACACCAAAATATAAATATTTAGTAGAAAAATATGATTTGAGTAGGAATATTTTTTTTGAGGGGTCACAGGAGAATCCATATCCATATTTCAAAATTTCAGATTGTGTAATTCTTTCATCAGATTATGAAGGATATCCTGTTGTATTTTTAGAAAGTTTTTTATTAAATAAGCCAATAATTACAACAGATGTTTCGGATTTTCGTGATATACAAGATGGAAGAGGAATAGTTTCTTCAAAAACTACAAAAGGTATTTATAAAGCAATGAAACAATACTTAGAAAAAGGATATAGGTTAGAAAAAAGATTTGACGCAAAAAAGTATAATTCAAAAATTGAAAAACAATTAAAAATAATTTTAAAAAAATAAAAAGCAAGACGGTTTTACTAAAAATTTACGAAACAATTAAAGAAAATTTAAAAAAATAGTTGAAATTTTTAGAAATTTAAGCTAGAATATATAAGGTAATAAATTGTTGCATTATAAAAATTTAAATTTTAACTTTTAACAAAATTAAAAAATGTAATTTTAACAAAGATTAGAAGGGATGGATTATAGATGAAAACATTAAAATTAGTTGCAAAAGTTATAGCAATTATAATAATTTGTTTAATAGGATTTGTTGGGTTTTATTTGCCATGGAAAAAGCCATTAGAAATGAACAACGCAATAAAAGATTTTACTCTTAGCAAAGATTTTACAGGTTATAGAGAAATAATTCTAGAAGTAAGTGATGCAAATAAGGTATTAGACTCTAATGACAAAGTAGTTGGAGATACCGATTCTTATGATGATTCTAGTATAGAATCAAATAGTTACAAAAAATCAGATGAAAAAGTAAATAGTAGTGAAAGTTTAAATGTAGATAATTACGAAAAAGCAAAATCTATAATAGAAAAAAGATTACAAGAATTTGGAGTACAAGACTATAATTTAAGTATGGATAAACAAACTGGAACTATATATATGCAAATTCCAGAAAATGATATTACAGATAGAGCAGTTAGTAATATAACTGAAATAGGAAGTGTAGAATTAAAAGATTCTGAGGATGTTTCAAAAGTTCTTTTGACAAGTGAAAATTTTCAAAAAGCTCAAGTTCTATATAGTTCTACATCAACAGGTACAGCTGTTTATTTAGATTTACAATTTAATAAAGATGGAAAAAAAGTATTAGAAGATATAAGTCAAAATGAGTATAAAAAAGTAGAAGAAAAAGAAGAAAATAGTGAAGACGAAAAATCTGAAAGTGATAGCTCAGAAGAAGAAAAAACTGAAGACGAAAAAAAAGAAGAAAATAGTGAAGAAAAAGATACAGATGAAGAGGCAAAAGAAAAAGAAGAGCAAAAACAAGTAACATTATATATTTCTGGAAATTCTATTACTACAACAAGTTTTGAAGAAACTATTACAGATGGAAAAATAGGGCTAAGAATGGGTCAAGTTTCTTTAGATCCAAAAACAATTCAAGATACGGCAGATTCTGCAAGAACAGTAGCAGCAACATTAAATAATGGAGTAATGCCATTAAAATACAATGTTGAAGATAACAAATATGTACAATCAGAAATAAAAACAAGCGCAGTTAGAAATATAATCATAGTAGTTTCAGTTGTTATAGGACTTTTATTAATATATATGATTATTAAATTTAAAGCAAAAGGAATATTAGCGACTATAAGTTACTTAGGATTTGTTTCATTGTATTTAATTATATTAAGAGAATTTAATGTAACTATTACAATGGAAGGAATATTGGGTGGAATAATAGTTTTAGGTTTAAATTACTTGGCAAATTTGAAACTTATACAAATTAATGAAGATAACAAAAAATATTATCAAACATATTTAGATATAATAATGAAATTAATACCTATTTTTGCAATATCTAAAATATTTGTATTTACAAATATTTTAGCACTTTCAAGTATAGGAATGGTTATGTTTTGGGGAATTGCATTAAGCTTAGCATATAATGTGTTAGTTACAAAACATTTATAATTGTGAAAAGCGATTGTTTTTAATCAGATTTTGTGTTTTGAAGGAAAGGAATGTGAGAAAAAAATGAAAAATAGAAATTTAATAATTTATATTGTAATTTGTTTGATAGTAATTGCAGGACTTGCAGTTTGGGAAGCAAAAGGTTTTAGAACTGAAATGCAATTTGCACCAAGAAAGCAAATTGAACTTACAAATTATACTGGAATAGAAGTTTCAGATATTGAGGGAATAGCAAAAGAAGTATTAGGAGATACTAAGTTTATGGTGCAACCTGTAGAAACATTTGGAAATGCTGTAGTTATAGAAGCAAAAGAAATTACTGAGGAACAAAGAAATAGCATAGTTACTAAATTTAATGAAAAATATGGTACAGAAGTAAAAAGTGAAAATATTGAAATAAAAGCAATTCCATTTACAAGAATAAAAGATGTAATAAAAAGATTTATTGTACCTGGAATCTGCACTTTAGGAATTGTTTTAGTTTATTTTATATTTAGATTTAGAAAAATAGGCTGGAAAAAAGTAGCAATGAAAACATTATTACTACCTGCTGTTGCTGAATTATTATTGTTTAGTATAATATCAATTATAAGATTACCATTTAGCAGATTTGCAGTTGCATGTGGTATAGGATTATATTTAATATCTATTATTTTCTTAACAGTAATGTTTGAAAATGATAGGAATAGATTTATTGAAGAAATGGAAACAAATAACTAATTTATAATTGATTAATATATAAATTTATCAATTTATGACTTATGTCGTTTACACTCCGGCGCATAAATTTCAAAATTTATATATTAATCAAAATAATTTTTTTTAAGAAAGGATTGACAAATATGGAAGAGAAGGAAGTTATTTTAACCCAAGAGGGATATAACAAATTAGAAGAGCAATTAAACTTCTTAAAAACTAAAAAAAGAACAGAGATTGCAGAAAGAATAAAAGTAGCTAGAGGATTTGGAGATTTATCAGAAAATGCTGAATATGATGAGGCAAAAAATGCTCAACAAGAAAATGAGCAAGAAATTGCAGAATTAGAAATAAAATTAAGAAATGCAAAAGTTATAAATGAAAAGGAAATTGATTTAGAAACAGTACAAATTGGAAATATAGTAAAAGTTCGTGACTTAGAATTTGATGAAGATATTACTTATACAATTGTAGGATCAACAGAAGTAAATTTAGCAGAAAATAAGATTTCAAATGAATCCCCTTTAGGCAAAGCTCTTTTAGGAGAGAAAAAAGGAAAAATTGTTGAAGTTAATGCTCCTGCAGGGGTAATTAAATATAAGATTTTAGCTATAAAGAAATAAAATTTAATAAATAAAAAGAGTAGTTATCTAAATAGATGGCTACTTTTTTTCGTCATATAATCAAAAATCTCTCATACAATTAAAAGATGGGATGTGGTAATTTTGAAAACTATATTTTTAGAACAATCAAAAAAAATGCGTATATTAAAAAAAGTGACTTTAAAAAATAATAAAATATTTATAAATAAAAACTTAGAAAAAGCAAGTTTAAAATCAAAAATAAAAATAGTTAAAAAAATCAAAAATATTTTAGAAAAACAAAAAGTAAGACAACTTTGTATAGAAAAAGACTTAAAAAATGATATTCAGTTTATAAATTTATTACATAGTAATAATATAAATATATGTACTCCAAAATGGGTTTTTAAACAAAAAACTGATGAAATCATAAGCCAAATTTTAAAAGACAAAAAAAGAGAAGAAATAGAATTTTTTATTTGTGTAAATGAAGTTGATAGTCAAATTGAAAAATACATATATAAATTTGCAAAAGAATTTAAAACTATAAATATTGTAACAAATCATATAGGAAAATTTAAGAGGATAGAGAAAATGTTATATGAAGAAGATGGAATATTAATTAATTTAAGCAATAATAGAAGAAAAAGTTTGCTAAAGGCTAAGCTTATTTTAAATATTGATTTTCCAAAAGAATTGATAAATGAATTCGCTATTTATGATAATAGTACAATAATTAATTGGGAAGATAATTTAAAAATAAGAAAGAAGCGATTTTCTGGAAAAATTATTGAAGAAATAAATTTGGATTTATTTGAAAATAGTGAAGTTGCAGAATTTATAAAGCAAAACAATCTTGAAAAATATGATGAAAGAGATGTTTGTCAAGTTTTGGAATTTAAGCCAAATATGGTTCTAAATTGCGTAATTAGCGAATATAAATATTAAAGGAATATACAAAAGTGGTGTACAAAAAGGAGGACAATTTATGATTATAGAAGAAAAGAGAAGTTTAAATACTAATACAAATATTTCAGCTTCAGGAGTTATCCAAAATTTAATATTGGAAAATAGAGAAAAACTTAATGTTTCGGGAGTTAATGATGTTCTTAGTTTTGATGATGAAGTTGTAATAATGGAAACAGAACTTGGACTTTTAACAATAAAAGGAGAAAATTTGAAAATTAATAAATTAAACATAGATACTTCTGAAGTTATTGTAGAGGGAAGAATTAGCAATTTAGCATATAGTGACCATCAAGCAAAAAGTGAGGGAGGAATATTTGGCAAAATATTTAAATAGGGTGATGTGTAATGGCAAGTAATCAGGCATATCTATTTATGGTTTTTACTCTTGTAGGAATAGCCATTGGAGTATTATTTGACATATTTAGAATTTTAAGAAAAACTATAAAGACTAAAGATTTTGTTACATGTATAGAAGACATTTTATTTTGGATTCTTACAGGTTTAATAATAATAATTTCAATGTACAAATTTTGTGATGGTGAACTCAGATTTTTTATGATAATAGGGCTAATTCTTGGCACAATAATATATTTATTAACTATAAGTAGATATTTAATAATGATTTCTGTTTTTATAATAAATCTAATAAAAAAGATAATATTTGTTCCTATTTTGATCTGTATAAGTCTCATAAAAAAGATTATTTTTCGACCAATATTTATCATATGTATCAATTTTAGAAAAAATTTTGTCAAAAAAATAAAAAAATATAGGGGAATTTTAAAAAAAAAGGAGAAATATAATAGTATATAGATTATTAGGTTGAAAAGTATTGAACAGATTGGAACGCATAAAATTTTGCCTATTAAAAATAAATTATTAAAGCGTTTCGCAAATTAAACTATAATCACAATTAATTCAAAGGAAGAATGAGGTATAATGAAAAGTATAAAAAAATTAATAAAAAGATTAATTATTATATGTATAATTATATATGCGTTTATAACATTTTGCAATCAGCAAAAAATATTAAACACTTATGCGTCAAGCAATATAGAAATAGAAAAGAAATTAGAACAAGCACAAGAATATCAAGAACAACTTAAAGAAATAAAAGAAAATGTAAACTCTAAAGAATATATAGAAGAAGTAGCACGTGAAAAATTAGATATGTATCTTCCAAATGAGAGAGTATATGTAAATCAAGAATAATATTGGCACTATTATAGTGCTTTTTTTGTGTGAAAAAAACTTTTTAATAAATTTTAAAATTTCTATTGAAAAAAAACAAACAATGTAGTAGAATAGAATATGTCATTAAACTCACAAAAAAAGGGGATACAAAAATGGTAGATTCAATGGAAAAATTAGTTGCATTATGCAAAAATAGAGGATTTGTTTATGCAGGTTCAGAAATATATGGTGGTTTATCAAATACATGGGACTACGGACCACTTGGAGTTGAACTAAAAAACAACATCAAAAAAGCTTGGATGAAAAAAATGGTTCAAGAAAACAAATATAATGTTGGAATAGATGCTGCAATACTTATGAATCCTGAAGTATGGGTTACAACAGGACATGTAAGCACATTTGCAGATCCATTAATAGATTGCAAAGAATGTAAAACAAGACATAGAGCAGATAAATTAATAGAAGAATGGGCAACAAAACATGGAAAAGATGTTATTGCAGATGGATGGACAGATGAAGAAACTGTTAAATACATCAATGATAATAACATAGTGTGTCCAGTTTGTGGAAAACTTAATTTCACAGCTATTAGAAAATTTAATTTAATGTTTAAAACATTCCAAGGAACAACAGAAGATGCAAAATCTGAAATATATCTACGTCCAGAAACTGCACAAGGTATATTTGTAAACTTTAAAAATGTTTTAAGAACAACTAGAAGAAAGCTTCCTATGGGAATTTGCCAACAAGGAAAAGCTTTTAGAAATGAAATAACCCCTGGAAACTTTATTTTTAGAACACGTGAGTTTGAACAAATGGAGATAGAATTTTTCTGTAAACCAGGAACAGATTTAGAATGGCATGAATATTGGAAAGAAACATGCAAGAGTTTCTTACTTTCTCTTGGTGCGCATGAAGATAATATTAGATTTAGAAATCACACAAAAGAGGAATTATCATTCTACAGCAACGCAACAGCAGATATAGAATTTAAATTCCCATTTGGTTGGGGAGAAGTATGGGGAATTGCTGATAGAACAAATTATGACTTATCAAGACATATGGAGGCTACAAAGCAAGACCTTACATACACAGACCCAGAAACAAATGAAAAATATGTACCATTTGTTATAGAGCCATCTGTTGGTGTTGATAGATTAATGTTAATGTTTTTATGTGATAGTTATGAAGAAGAAAAAATAGCAGAAGATGATACAAGAACTGTAATGCACTTTCATCCAGCTCTAGCACCATATAAAGTAGCTGTTTTACCACTTTCAAAGAAATTATCAGAAAAAGCAATAGAATTACACAAAGAATTATCAAAAACATTTATGTGTAATTATGATGAAGCAGGTTCAATTGGTAAAAGATACAGACGAGAAGATGAAATTGGAACTCCATATTGTATTACAGTCGATTTTGATACTTTAGAAGATAATCAAGTTACTATAAGAGATAGAGATACAATGGAGCAAGTTCGTATTCCTATTTCGGAAGTTGAAGAATGGATTAGCAAGAAAATAGAATTTTAGAATAATATGAAATAAAAGGACGATTATTTAAAATCGTCCTTTTATAATGGTGTAATTATATATGGATTTCTACAAATTATAAAAAATAATTATTCATAAAAATTAAGCACTAGTTATAAATCCTATAATCAATATCAGGAAAAATAGCATCCTTTTCTTCTATATCTTTTAAAAATTTTGAATCTATTTTATTTTCTTTAACCTGATAATACAATTTTGTAAATCTTCCAATATGGTCTTTAATTCGTTTATGTGCATAATCGACCATTGTGTTATTTGTAATAATAAACAGCCAATCACTGCTCTGTGCAAGTAATAGTTCTCTTGCCATTTGATTTAATGCACGAACTTTAAGTTTAGTTTCTTTATATTTTTTTGTAGAAGTAATCTTAGTAATTGTTTTTTTCGATGTTTTTAATTGAACAATCTCATTTTCCATTTTTAACAAATCTTCATAGCAATCTCTCAACTCATAAGCAACCTCGCACATTCTGTCTCCTGCTGTATGAAGGTGTTTGTGTGCATAGTCATTTGATGGATTTAGCCATACTTCGCTATATCCATTTGCACCCCAACTTGAACGGCATGGTTCACATTCTTGAATTTCTGGATATTTGTCAATATATTCAGATGGGGTAATAAGTTCAAAATTACATTCGTCATAATATATTTTTTTAAATAAAATATATAGCCAATATGGTCCTTCATACCACCAATGTCCATAAAGTTCTGCATCATAAGGACATAGAACTATTGGAGGCTTATCCATATATTTACTTGCATTATCTATTTGTTTGGTTCTACTATCTAAAAAATGTCCTGCTTGCATTTCTGCTGAATCTTTTGCCCATTGAACATTATATATATCTTTATTATCTGTTTTTCCTGTAATTCTATGATATTTTATTCCTGTATTTACTCTAACTCCATCATGCGCTATATATGGCTTAATGTATTCATAATCTGCTTCATAGCCAATGTCACGATAAAATTCACGATAATTAAAATCTCCTGGGTAGCCATTTATAGAACTCCAAACTTGTCTTGAAGATTCAAGGTCACGACCGAAAACTGTAAATCCTCTAGGTGAAACAATAGGAGCAAGTGTTCCATAAACAGGAGTAGGATTAGCATATAAAATTCCATGAGTTTCTACAATTGCATAATCTATTCCAAATTCACGTAAGTATTTGTCAGCTTCAGGAACATATCCACATTCTGGAAGCCAAATTCCACGAGGTTTTCTTCCAAAATATCTTTCATAAGTTTGAACACCAACTGCAATTTGAGCTCTTACAGTTTTTTCATTTACATATAGAATAGGGAAGTAACCATGAGTTGCGCCACAAGTAATTATTTCTAAAACTCCTAAATCTTGAAATTTTTTAAAACCTTTAATTAAGTTACAATTATAAATATCTTTAAACCAGTGAAGATCATTTGAATATCTGTCAAAATAATATTTAGATAGACTATTTATTCTTTCATCATAAGTTGTTCTTTGGATTTCTTTTTGAGCAAGCTCAATATGTTGTTCTAAATATTTAATATATTTTTGTTGCAAAAGCTTGCTATCAAGCATAGAAAGAAGAGGAGGAGTCATAGTCATTGTAATTCTGAACTTAACTCCTTCATCTACAAGCTTTTGAAAGTTTTGCAATAATGGTATGTATGTTTCTGAGATTGCTTCATATAGCCAAGACTCTTCCAAATAATTATCACTTTCTGGATGATGTATGAAAGGAAGATGTGCATGTAATACAAAGCTTAAGTATCCTTTTTTTTGCATTTGTTAGTTCACCTTTCTTATTAAAAAAATTATATATTATGATAAAGTGGACAAGAGAATACACTTTTGTCCACATAGTCTGTTTACTTAAATTGTGATGAAAACATACCAGATGATGAAAGAGCTCCTGATGAAGTGTTTCCTAAAACAATGTTTTCAAATTCAAAACTTTCGTTAGGGTATAAGAATTTATATAAATCTTTAATACTTAATATTCCATAATTTGTAATAAATGTAAATTGCATTATATCTTTTTCTTTAATTTCTCCAGTTTTGACATTCCTAAATTTAATAGTTTTTAAATTTGGATTGAACAAAATTGAATTATTTGGAGAAGTCATCTCATTTGAAGATGTAACATATACATAGTAAGGAATGTATGTAGAATTATTTTGATGTTGAACTTCATGACTTCTTGGTTTTCTACCAAGTTCTATATGATAATCACAATTTGCATCATTTATATGTAAATACCAACTATTAGCAAAATCATCTATTTCAACTTCAAAAGAATAATGCATTGTATCATTATATACTACTAAAACAGGTTTTGTATTATTGAAAAAATCTTCGCCATAATTTTTTTTGAAAAGATTTCTATCTTCTTCAGAAATTTCCCAATATATAAATAACATTTTTGGTGTTTGTGCTAAAACTTTTACAATTGTTTTATTGTACATATATGGTAAATCATAATACTCTGCTTGAAAATCAGCTTTTTTAGCAATAATTGAGACTTTTTTTGTAGTTGTAGATGATTTTTTTACAGCAGTTTTTTTTGTAGTTGAAGAGGCTTTTTTTGTAGTAGTTTTCTTCGTAGTTGTAGAAGCCTTGTTTGTTGTAGATTTTTTAGTAGTAGAAGTCTTTTTAGCAGCTGATTTTTTTGCTGTTGTAGTTGATTTTTTTGTAGTATCTTTTTTAGTTGCTGTTTTCTTAGCAGTCGTAGTTTTCTTTTTTGAAGCAACTTTTTTTGTTGCTGAAGAAGTTATTTTACCGTTAGAAACAGCTTTATTAGGTTTTATTTTTGTGGTTGGTTCTAATTCTTTTGTTTTCTTAGCCATCATTTATCCTCCTAAGTATAATTTCTCTACTTATATATACTATACTAAAATTAAAATAAATTCAAGTGTTTTTTTGAATATTTTTTAAGATTTTGTAAAATTTTATACAACATTTTTATAAAAAAAGTCAAAGTCTATATTTTTTAATTTTGCAAGTTTTGTTAAATAGTCAAGTTTAGACTGTAAAGCCATTATTTGATAAATATAAAAATCTACTAAATCTCCTTCCGCATATTCAAAATTATTATGAGCTTTATTTAAATCTTCTCTTGTAATTAATATTGACTCTATTAATTGATGATTTTTTTCTGAATCATTTTTGTCAATTATAGGATTTTCTTTTACATATTCCATAAAGATTAAATTCTCCTTTCAAAGATTTAGATTAAAAATATTACAGTGCTTGCCAATTCAATAGTATTTATAAGGTAATATATGAAAAAAAATAGAATTTATACCAAATTTTACAAAAATATTACATTTATGAAAATTGTAAAAATTTGTTGACTTATAATATCACAAAATGATATACTATAAATAATTGAAACCTATAAAAAATATTCATAGCATATTCGTAATATACGAAAGGAATGAAAAAAATGAAAAAAACTAAAGCTATAGCAATAATCTTAATAATAAATATAATATGTACAATTTTTTTTAGCATATATCCAAGCAAGATTTTTGCTGCAACCCAAAGAATAGATAGCCAAATAAGCAAAATAGATGATAAAAAATATCCAGGAATAAAAAGTATGATAGAAAATTTGAAAAAAAATCATAATAATTGGAAGTTTAAAGTTATGTACACAGGATTAGATTGGAACACAGTAATCAAAGAAGAAGCAAAACATGGAAGAAATTTAATAGGAGCTAATCAAAAAAACTATTCAGGAGATTGGCTTTGCGAAAAATGCGAAAAAGAGAGAAAAACATATAGTGGTGGAAATTGGATTTGTGTATCAAGTGACGCAGTTGCATATATGATGGATCCAAGAAATTCACTATATTATGAGGATGTATTTCAATTTTTAGAGTTATCTTATGACAAAGATTCAACTTATGACACAAATATAATAAAAAGTATTTTAAAAAACTCATTTTTAGATGATGGTAATTTAGATACATATATTACAACAATTATAAACAGAAGCAAAGAAAAAAATGTTAATCCATATTATATTGCAGGTAAGATTATACAAGAACAAGGTACAAAAGGTGGAGCAACATTTAAAATGAAATATACAGTAAATGATAAAACTACATATTATTATAATATATTTAATATAAATGCAACAGGAGGAACAACATCTGCAATTGTGAGCAATGCACTTGATTGGGCAAAAGACAAAGGATGGGACACAATAGAAAAATGCTTAATAGGTGGAGTAGACTTTATTGCAAATGGTTATATAACAATTGGGCAAGACACAATGTATTTTGAAAAATTTGATGTTATTGCAGATACATACTATACACATCAATATGCTCAAGATGTAATGTATGCACAAAATCAAGGTGAAAAACTTAGAAGAATTTTAGAAGGAATAAATGCTACAGAACATGCATATACATTTGTAATACCTTTATACGAAAATATGCCTTCTTCTACATGCAAGAGACCATCTACAACAAGGACAAACTCAGATGATGTAAATAATACTGATAATAATCTAAATAACAATACTTCTAATGATAATCTAGATAACAACAAACCAATAGAAGCAAGCTATAATTTGGGTGATGCCAATAATGATGGAAAAATAAATTCAGGAGATTTGTTGCTAGTTAAACAGTATTTATTAAAAGTAAAAAATATTAAAGAAGAAAAAACTTTAACAGCAATGGATATAAATAAAGATAAAAAAATAAATTCAGGAGATTTATTATTACTTAAAAAACATTTATTAGGTACATATAAAATAACTAAATAGCAAGATAACTAGGAGGAAACTTATGAAAATTATAAAAAAAATAATACTTTTATCAATTATAATTTTGTGTATAATAGCAGCATTTTCAAAGGTAAATGCTGCTTCAGCAAGTATTAGCTCAAATAAGACAACTATGAATATAGGAGATACAGCTAAAATCTCAATTAAGTATACAGCTGCAGCCTGGAATGTACAAGTGTCTGGTGCAGTGAGTTATAGTAATGCTGATGCAAGTTCAAATGCAAAAAATACATCTAAAAGCACAAGTATAAATTTTAAGCCAAAAAAAGCTGGAACATATACTATAAGTTTATCTGGAGATGTTACAGATGAAAACGGAAAAACCACTGATTTATCAAAATCATTAACAATAAAAGTTAAAGAAAAAACAAACAATACTTCTTCTAACAATAGTAACTCAAACAACAATACAACGAATAACAATTCAGATAGTAGTTCAAAACCATCAACAGATGCAACACTTAAAAATTTAGGAATAAAACCAAATGATTTTAGTGGTTTTAGAAAAGCAAATACAAGCTATTCTATTTCGGTACCAAAAAATGTAGAAAAAATTTCTATATATGCAACTCCAACAAATAGCAAAGCGCTCGTTACAGGCACGGGTTCAAAAACTTTACAAATAGGAAATAATACATTTAATATAAAAGTTACGGCAGAAGACAAAAAAACAACAAAAACATATACTTTAACAATAAATAGGAAAGACAAAGAAGATACTAAATCTGATGCAACACTTGCTAATCTTGGCATTAGACCCAAAGAATACGATTTTACAGGATTTAAGTCAAATGTTACAACATACAATGTTACAGTTTCAAATGATGTAGAAAAAATCACAATTTATGCTAATGCAAAAAATGTAAAAGACACAATTGTTGGAAGTGGTAATAAATCTTTAAAAGTTGGACAAAATAAGTGTGAAATAAAAGTAATATCAGAAGATAAGAAAACATCAAAAACATATGTAATAAATGTAACTAGAAAAGAAAAAGAAGAGGAGCCTGAAGAAAAGCCAAAAGAAGATGCTGATGAAGACAAAGATAATAATCAAAAGGTTTTTGATGGTTTAAAAAATATAGAAATAAAAGAAGGAAATTTATCTCCTAATTTTTCACAAGATGTATATTCATATGAAGTTACTGCGCCAAGCGGAACGGAAAAACTTGATATAAATACACAAACAACAAGTGATGATATAGAAGTAGAAATAGCAGGAAATGAGAATTTAAAGCAAGGAGAGAATATTATAACAATTTTGGTAAATAACCAAAAAGAAGATACAACTTTAACTTATCAAATTAATGTAAAAGTTGGAAATCAAGAAATAGACTTAAGTGTAGTTAATGATGAATTTAAAGACGCTGAAAACAAGACGAAAATACAAGGATGGATTATAAAAGGGACTATTATTGCAGTAATTGCATTAATTATAATTTTTCTAATAGAAAGATACAAAATTAGCCAAGAATATGAAGAAGACGAAGATGAATATGAGGAAGAAGAAATTGAAGATGAAGAAGAAGATGATGATGATGATATGAGACTTATACAACCATATAACACAAACACACAATATAAATCAACAGCTTCTGAAGAAATTAGAAATATAGGACTTTTTGATGAATCACAAGAATTTGTAGAATATAGGCAACACAGAAAAAATAAAAGATACAAAGGAAGAAGATTTAAATAAAGTTTTAACACAAAAGATTCGACTGAACTCGAAAGTTTAAAAATGATTCGAGTCCAGTCGAAAATTTTTTGAAAAAATTTTTTAAAAAAACTATTGATTAAATAAAATAATTGTAATATAATTGTAACGAAAATGTAATAAAAATGTAATTAAAAGACATAATATATGGTAAACAAAGGAGATAGAGGCATGTTTAAATTTGGATTAGGACAGGATATAGGAATAGATTTAGGTACTGCGACAGTAATAGCATATGTAAAAGGAAAAGGAATAGTATTAAGAGAGCCATCAGTTGTAGCAGTAGATAATAAAACAGGAGATGTTGTGGCTGTTGGGGTTGAGGCGCAAAGAATGTTAGGACGTACACCAGGAAATATAGTTGCAACAAGACCTTTAAGAGAAGGAGTAATTTCTGATTACACTGTTACAGAAAAAATGCTTAAATATTTTATAAATAAAGTTGGAGGAAAAAGTTTTTTTGCACCAAGAATTATGATTTGTATTCCATCAAGGGTAACTGAAGTAGAAAAAAAAGCTGTTATAGATGCTGCAACAGAAGCAGGAGCAAGGAAAGTTTATTTAATAGAAGAGCCAATAGCTGCTGCAATTGGTGCAGGAATAGATATTTCTAAACCATGTGGAAATATGGTTGTAGATATTGGAGGAGGAACAACAGATATAGCTGTAATTTCTTTAGGAGGGTCAGTTGTAAGTACATCTATAAAAGTTGCAGGAGATAAATTTGATGAATATGTTGTTAAATATATTAAGAAAAAACATAATGTAATTATAGGAGAAAGAACAGCTGAAGAACTAAAACAAAATATAGGATGTGTATTCCCAAAAATACAAGATGTAGATATGGATGTTAGAGGAAGAGATTTAGTTACAGGCCTTCCTGTTACAATTTCAATTCATTCAAGCGAAATGCTAGAAGCACTTGAAGAACCTGCAAATATGATAATAGATGCAGTTCATTCGGTTTTGGAAAAAACACCACCAGAGCTTGCAGCAGATATAAGTGATAGAGGAATTTATATGACAGGTGGAGGAGCTTTAATAGATGGACTTGATAAGCTTTTACAAGAAAAAACAGGAATAAGTGTTATGATTGCACAAGACACAGTATCATGTGTAGCATTAGGCACTGGAAAAGCATTAGACAATCTTGATGCACTTGATGAAAAAGAAAGAAAAAGATTTTAAAAAATTTTTTTCAAAAAATTTCAAAATAATAATTATAAAAAAAGCAATAATAATTTTGAAGGTGATTAAAATGAAACACAAAAAATTATTAATTGCTTTTTTATGCTTTTTAATAATTACATTTATATATGTATGTGCAATAGATTCTATTCCAAAAAGTGTTATACTATTTCAAGGAGAAAGCTTAAATACAAAAAAAATATTTGGTATATCCTTAGAAAATAAAAATTCAGAATATGGTGCAATTTTAACTTCAACAGATTCGATAGATAAAACAAAAATTGGAACAACTAATCTAGAGGTAAAACTATTTAATACATTTAGAATAAAAGATATAGATGTTAGTGTGATAGAAAGAACAAAAATTATACCAGTTGGGCAAATCTCAGGAGTTAAGCTATACACAAGTGGAGTATTGGTGGTTGGAATGTCCGAAATAAAAGGAATAGATAACAAAAAATACAAACCTTATGAAAATAGTGGGATACAAGAAGGAGATACTATAGTCGAAATAGAAAATGAAGAAGTTTTAGATACAAAGCAGTTAATTCAAAGCATAAATTCTTCAAAAGGAAAAGAAATAAATATTAAATATGTGAGAAATGATGAAACCTTAGAATGTAGTATAAAACCTGTAAAAACTAGTCAAAAAGAATATAAATTAGGTCTATGGGTTAGAGATAGTGCTGCAGGGATTGGAACAATAACATATTATGAACCTTCTAGTAATAATTTTGCGGCACTTCGGACATGGAATTACAGATATTGATACAGGAAAGATTTTAAATATTTCAAATGGAAAACTAATAACAACAAGAGTTCTTTCTATAATTAAAGGTCAAAATGGAAACCCAGGTAAAATACAAGGATCAATAAATGAACAAACAGAAATTGGAACTATAAATAAAAATAGTATTTTTGGAATATATGGAAAAATAAATGATATTTCAAAAATAAAAATTGATCAAAATAGAGCAATAGATGTAGCTACAAGAAATGAAATAAATCATGGAGATGCAACGATTTTGTGCTCTGTTGATGGAGAAGAAGCAAAAGAATACAAAATTCAAATAGACAAAATTTATATAAATAATGATTATGACAATAAAAGTATGCTAATAAAAATAACTGATGAAAAATTGCTAGAAAAAACAGGTGGGATTATTCAAGGAATGAGTGGTTCTCCTGTTTTGCAAAATGGCAAGTTTATAGGAGCTGTTACAAATGTGCTAATAAATGATTCAACAAGAGGATATGTTGTTTTTGGTGACTTAATGATAAAAGAAATGCGAACTTCATATTGAAAAATCTAAAATAAAGTAGTATAATTGGTTCAAAAGTTATAAAAGGAGAAATAAAATTATGAAAATAGGAATAGTAGGATTACCAAATGTAGGAAAAAGTACTTTATTTAATAGTATAACAAAAGCAGGAGCAGAATGTGCAAATTATCCATTCTGTACAATAGAGCCAAATGTAGGAGTGGTTGCAGTGCCAGATGAAAGGTTAGATAAATTAGCAGAAATGTATCATCCACAAAAAGTAACACATGCAATTGTTGAATTTGTTGATATTGCAGGTCTAGTAAAAGGAGCAAGTAAAGGTGAAGGATTAGGAAATAAGTTTCTTTCACACATAAGAGAAACTGATGCAATATGCGAAGTTGTAAGATGTTTTGAAGATTCAAATATAACTCATGTTGATGGGAGTATAGATCCGATAAGAGATATTGAAACAATCAATTTTGAACTTATTTTTGCAGATATAGAAACAGTAAATAAGAGATTAGATAAAGCTAAAAAAATGATTAAAGCTGACAAAAAATATCAGTTAGAAATAGATTTATTAGAAAGAATAAAACAAAATTTAGAAAATGGTATTTCTGCAAGAAGTTTGGAATATACAGATGAAGAGCTTCCAATAGTGAAAGATATGTGGCTTCTTTCTTCAAAACCTATAATATATGTAACAAATATTTCAGAAGAACAAATTACAACATGGCAAGATGACGAAAATGTAAAAAAAGTAAAAGAATACGCACAAAAAGAAAATTCAGATATAGTTCCTTTATGTGTAAAAATAGAAGAAGAGCTATCTACTTTAGAAGATGACGACAAAAATGAAATGCTTGAAGCATTAGGATTAGAAGAATCTGGATTAGATAAATTAATCAAGAAGAGTTACGATTTGTTGGGATTAATGTCTTTTTTAACAGCTGGAGAGCCAGAAGTTAGAGCGTGGACAATAAAAAAAGAAACAAAGGCTCCAGAAGCAGCTGGAAAAATACACTCTGATATTCAAAGAGGATTTATAAAAGCTGAAGTTGTATCTTACGATGATTTAATGAGAGAAGGTTCTATGAATGAAGCAAGAGAAAAGGGGTTAGTTCGATCTGAAGGTAAGGAATATATTATGAAAGATGGAGATATTGTTTTATTTAAATTTAATGTATAATTAAAATATTACAAAAATATTACAATTATATTACATTTATGTTAAAAGTATTGATTTTTAATAATAATATGTATAAAATATTAACAAAGAATAGTGTGAAAATTATCAAGTATTGATTAGATTGACTAAGGAGAAGAAAAATGCAAAATTGTTTAGGGATTTATTTTGAAGAAAACCTAATTAAATATGCCAAAGTTTCTAAAGAACGTGATGAAATGAAAGTTGAATCTTTTGGAATAAGATTTTTTGAAGATTTAACTGAGGAAATAGAAAAAATTATTGAAGAAACTTATAGCTTTAGCACTCCTATAAGCATTAATTTATCTAATGAAAAATACTTGTATTTTGATATTTTTTCACTTTTAAATAAAAAAGATATAGAAAAAACTATTCAAACAGAATTTGAAAGTTTTTGTGAAGAAAAAAATTATAATTCAAATGCATTTGAAAATAGATATGCATTAATGCCAAATCAAACAGATTCGGAAAAAATAAGAGCGTTAGATATATTTATAAATAAAATAGAAATGAACAGACAAAAACAACCATTTGAAAAGTATAAACTAACCAAAATGATGCCTGTTTCTATTGCAATTGGAAATATAGCAAGATTAAATAAAAAAGAAAATCAACTTATTATAAATATGGAAGATACAACAACAGTAACTACTATTTATGATAACCAAATATATAATGTTGATGTACTAGATATTGGAAGTAAAGAGATTTTAGAAAATATAAACAAAATTGAAAATTCTTATGCAAAAGCATATGATATTTGCAAAAATACTACGATTTATACAGCAGAGATGGAAGATTCTGTAGAAGAACAACCATATTTACAAAATATAATGCCTACAATATATAAAATAGCAGAAAAAGTGCAAGAAATTGTAACTTCAAGCGAAGCAAAGATACAAACGATTTATTTAACAGGTAATCTTTCTGTAATAAATAATATTGATTTATATTTTCAAGAGTTTTTTACAGATATAGAATGTAAAATTCTAAAACCAAATATAATTGATGAAGCAGTAACAAAAATAAATATTAAAGATTATATTGAAGTGAATTCTGCTATAGCTCTTGCAACAGTTGGATTAGGACAAGGAATACAAGAACTAAATTTCCAAAAAGCAAAAACTGGAGATAAGCTATCTCAATTTTTAAAAATAGAAATGCCAAATGGAAAAGTAATTGGAGGAAACACCAAAATTGATTTTAGTTTAAAAGGTGCACTAACTACAGTAGAATCTTGGCTTTTAAGATGTATAATTGGTTTATTACTTATTTTAATTATTTATACTATCTTCTCAAAAGTATTAGCCAATCAAATGCTAAACAAAGAAGATGAAATTAAAAGATTAATAGCAATGCAAAACTCTCAAATTTCTTCAGTTAACTCAGATGAGACAGATTTAAATGCTAAAACAGAAAAATATAAGAACTTAATTGCAGATTTGAAAAGAATAAATGAAAAATTAAGTGATGCAGCAGCTAGAAGAAATTCTATACCAAATTTGTTGAATCAGATTATGTATAATATACCAAATAAAGTTGAACTAACATCAATAGAAAATACAAGTGACAAGAGTATTTCAATAACAGCTCAATCTTATGAGTATGACCAACTTGGATATTTTAAAGCAGTATTGCAAACAAAAAAAATACTTAAAAATGTTGTATCTACAAGTGGTGTAAAGAGCGGCGATATAATAACATTCACAATAGAAGGAGAATTGCCATGAGAAAAGTTCTATTTGCTATATTAGCAATTGTTCTATTGATATTTACAGGTTTTGTAATATATAGGGGAACTAATATAGGAAAATTTGAAATATGGGGAATTAAACAAATTAATGAAGAAAATGATGTAATTGACCAAAAAAATGCGGATTTGGGAACATTAGTAAATGTCAGTTACCCAGAAGCAATATCAAAACTAAATAATAGTGGCGAAGTAATGGAAGAGAATAAAAAAGAATATGAAGAACAAGCTACTATGATTTCCAATAGTAAGTATTTACAAAAAGAAAAATATAAGCTAGAATTTTTATGGACTAAAATTGGAAATTATGCAAAAGATAATAATGTAACTCCTAAAATGCAAGTTACAAATGGGAGTACTAAAGAAGTATATAACTTAATTATTACGGCAGTTGGAAGATATTCAAATGTAGCATCATTTATATATGCAATAGAAAATGATTCAAGACTTGGATTTAAAATAGAAGATTTTAAAATGACACGTGCAAGTATCGGAAAAGAGGAAGAAACTAATCATTATGTACAGGGAACATTTACATGTAAAGAAATACGAATAGATTTAAAATCTTTAGATAGTGATAGTAGTAATGAAACAAAAACAAATAGTACAAATAATACAAATGGCGGTAATACAAATACAACAGCTACAAATACAACAAATACTGCTAAAGGTACAAATACAACAAATACAACAGCAACAAATAACAATACTACTACAAATACAGCAGAAAATAAAACAGAAAATGCAACAAGTCCTGAACAAAGTACTGTAGATACAGAAAATCAAAACGAAGACACAGAAATAAATCCTACACCTTAAGGAGGGAGTTATGACAAAGATAATAAAAGAAATGATAATAATGCTTTTAGTCGCATTGGCTAGTATGTTATTATTCGCAGTTATATTTTATGAATATATACCAAATAGAAAAGTAGTTCCTGAAGTTTTACAATATTCAGCTTCTGAAAAAATAAAAGAATTAAAAGCTGATAATATAGACCAAAGGAATGAACAAGTAATAAAAACATTTGAGGTTACATCTTCAGATTTATCGAATTATAAAGTAACAAATGATTATGTAGCTGGAAAATCTGATCCGTTCGATCCAACAAAGCAAAGTCCAGATGCAAGTAGTAGCACAAAAAAGCCTGGAAGCGAAGATAACTCAAATTCAAGTACTACAGAAAATACTAGTACAGATACTGATACAAAAAGTACAGACACAAATAGCTCAAATAAAACAACAAAATCGGAAGAGGTAGTTACTACAAAATAATTAGTTTTTAAAGTTATATTAATTTACGCGTAAATTAATATACTCAAGATAAATAATTTTATTTGCAAAGGGGGGAAAAGAAATGAAAGGAAACAAAGGTATAACATTAATCGCTTTAGTTATAACAATCATCGTTCTATTAATTTTAGCAGGTGTATCTATAGCTATGCTTTCTGGAGATAACTCTATATTAGGAAATGCCAGAAAAGCATCAGATGATACAAAAGTAGCTAATGGTAAAGAAGCTGTTGCAGTTGATTTGGCTCAAGTAATTACAGATTGGTATCAAAAAACATATGCACCAAAATCTGGAGAAACAGCTATAACTACTAGTCTAGGTGATTATATAACAAGTAATTTTACTGCTGATAAAGCAACTCCTGCTAGATATACTATAAGTGGTACTACTATAACAATAGTAGATACTTCTGTAACAGGAACTTTAAGCGTTACTGCAGGTTCTGAAGGAAGAGTTCAATGGAGTGATGGAACAACAACACAAGCTGGCGGTTCTGGAACAGAAACAGGTGGTGGCGAAACAGGAGGAAACGGCTAAAACAAATATTTATAAATAAAAGCATATGCATGCTATATGCATATGCTTTTATATAATAATAAAATCTTTTAGATTTTATTATTATATAAAAGCTAAATGCACAGAAATTTTCTAAGAAAATTTCGCGCAGAACAAATTTACGAAACGTATTAACAACTTAAAAGACAAAAACATTTTGTCACGTTTCGATTTGTTCTTATCTTAAAAATAACAAAAACAAAAGAAGGAGAAAACATGGACATATTCTTATACATAATAATATTCATAATGGGAACCCTATTTGGCAGTTTTTATACACTTGCCATATACAGAATCCCAAATAAAATAGATATAACACACACACATTCATTTTGCCCTAATTGTCATCATAAATTAGGATTTTTTGAATTGATTCCAGTATGGAGCTACATTCTCTTAGGCGGAAAATGTAAAGAGTGCAAACAAAAAATAAGACCAAGATATTTAATTATAGAAGTTTTATCAGGAATAGTTTTAGTATTAATTGCAAAAGGATTTAATATTAGCTATTCAAATTTGCAAATAAAAACACTAATTGAACTTGGATTTTTAATTTTGTATTTATCAGGAATAGTAATCATTGCAGGGATTGATTTAGAAAAAAGAAAAATAGAAAGAAATGTTATATATTATGCAATAGGAATATTAGTTTTATACATAATATATCTATGCATAGTAGATAAAACTAATATATATAGATATATTATGTATCTATCAATTACATTAATTTTACTAATTATTGACACACTTATTCTAAAGAAAAAAGCAAATACAAGTTATGCTCTATCAATTTTAATTTTGCTTCTTATAATGGTTGTATTTACAGGAGAAGCAGTTGCTATTTTAACAGTAATTATGACATTATTAATAATTGCACTTTATATATTGTTGAATAAAATAAAGACATACAAAAGCAAAGTTAAAATAACAGACAAAGAAATTAACAAAAAATTAAATATAGGATTTTATTTAGCAATGTCAAACATTATAATGCTAATATATGTAATATACATTTTTCTATAAAAAATCTGAAAGGATAAAATTATGAAAATACGAAATAACAAAGGCTATGTAATGACAGATATATCTATATCTATTATTATTTTATTAATACTTGTTCCAACTATAATGGGACTTGTATATAATATAGGAGTAACAAAAAGAGCTACTGAAGCAAAAGCTGAAGCAATAAATATTGCCACAAATACAATTGAGGCTGCCAAGGGAATAGATATTGCAAATATCAATGTAAATTCTGTCTTAGAAAATATAAAAAATAATATTTATAAAGAAAAAATGACTATTAGTGAAAATAATGGAGTAATAAACACAAATAAATCGAGCTATAAAGTATCTGTAGATGTTATTGATTATGCTGATTCACATACCGAAGATGTACAGCCCAATATTGTAAAAACTATAACTGCAAAAGTAGAATATAGACTTAGTGGAAAGACTCAAGAAATAACTCTAAAGACAGTAGTAAAATAATGGAGGCTATTATGAAAAATAATAAAGGAATAACGATAATTTCGCTTATAGTATATATTATTGTACTAAGTATAGTAATTGGTACAACATCAATTCTGATAAAATATTTTTACCATAATACAGAAGAAACAGTTATATCAAAGAAAACTGTAGATCAATATTCAAGATTTGTAGCATATATAACAGATGATATTAATTCACGGAAAAGTTGAAAGTATAAGATTAGAACAGCAAGATAAAGAAATTGTATTAATTATGAAAGATGAATCTCAACATAGATATTTGTATGAGAATAAGAAAATATTTTTTATTTTGTTAGAAAATGGAAATGATGAAAAAAAATATATTACCATTTGTCAAAATATAGATAATTGCATATTTTCGTATACAGAAAATAAACTAAAAACAACAATTACAATAGGAGAAATAACATATAATAATAGTTTTAATATTTAAAATATAAAATAAATTAATATAAATTTCTCAATTTACGAATTATTGTACTGGCATATAAAATTATAAAAAAATTGAAATATTTTCTAAAAAATGTAATTTTATGTAATTACGAAAATCACAAGACAAATGATTATAAAAATATTATAATATAAATAGAGAACATAAGAAAGGAAGGATTTATTATGGCAAAAAATCAACCATTAGGAATAGAATTGGTAAAAAAAGGAATTGTAACAGGTCAAGATATAGAAAAAGCACTTAAGTATCAAGAAACGCATCGTTCAAGAAGAATTGGAGATATTCTATATATTTTAAAAGTTGCAGACCCAAACAAATTAATAAATGCTGTTGGTGAAATATTAGGCAAAAAAGGAAAATATTTGGAATTTAACAATATTGGAGTAGAACCAACAGATTATATACCATTTGATGTAATGAAAAAAAATAAAGCTGTACCTTTTGAAGTTGAAGCAGGAAGAATTAAAGTTGCATTTGCAGATATCGCCAGTAGTGAAAGTAGCATAAAAAGTATAAAATTACTTATGCTTAATAAAGGTTTAGTTTTAGATGTATATATAGCTTTTCAAAGCAATGTGGAAGAATTCTTGGAGAGCTATGAAGAACAATCTAACAAAGATATGGAGAACATAGCAGGAAATGAAACAACTACAGAAATAATAGATAATATAATTAAGCTTGCAATAGAAAAAAGAGCTAGTGATATACATATCGAGCCACAAATAGATGCTGTAAGAGTGAGATTTAGAATTGATGGAGAGTTATTTGTTATTACAACTGTTCCAAAAGATAGACAAGCACAATTAATAGGAAGATTAAAGGCAATTTCTAATATGCACCAAGAAAAACAAAATTCTCAAGATGGTAGAATTTTGCTATATCCAGAATACAATATTCGTGTATCTTCACAAAAGAATATTTATGGAGAAAAATTTGTTTTAAGACTATTAAAGAAAAATTCAAACATAAGGAATATTTTTGACCTAGGATACCCATATAGTGAAGATCAACTAGATAGAGCGGTAAATAAGAAAAATAGTTTAACAATAATGGCAGCGCCTACAGGAGAAGGTAAAACAACATCTTTATATAGTATTTTAGATTATTTAAGAAGTGATAGCATAAATATTACAACAATAGAAGATCCAGTTGAAATAAGGATTCCAGGACTAAATCAAATTGAAGTTGAAGGAAATATTGGATTTTCAGATAGTTTAAGAACAATCTTAAGACAAGACCCAGACGTAATATTGGTAGGAGAGATAAGAGATAAAGAAACAGCAGAAATTGCAATTCAAGCAGGTCAAACAGGACACTACGTTTTGTCTACAATTCACACAATAGATGCTGTTGAAGTAATAACAAGACTTAGAAAAATAGGAGTGCAGGATTATGATATAGCAAGTACTGTAGCAACTACTATTTCACAAAGATTAGTTAGAAGACTTTGCCCTAATTGTAGAAAAGAAAGAGAATTTACAGATCAAGAAAAAGAAGTGATTGAAAAGATTTTCGAAAAATATGGGGAGAAAGTTGATTTATCAAATGTAAAAACTTATAATGCTGTTGGATGTGAACATTGCAACCATTCTGGATATTATGATAGAGTTGGATTATTTGAAGTTTTAGATATTACAGATGAATTAAAAGAAATGATAATGGAAGGTAAATCAAGTATAGAGATTAGAAAAAAAGCTTTAGAACAAGATTATAGACCATTAGTTGTTGATGGAATTCATAAAGTAATACAAGGAATTACAAATTTAGATGAAATAAATAGAAAACTGCTTATATATAATCAGTAATTTTAAAAACAACTTAAGAAAGGGAGATTTATAAATGATAGATATGAATAAAATATTGGATATTGCAATTGCAAAGGATGCGTCAGATATCCATTTAGTTCCTAATAATAAACCAATGCTAAGAATTTCAAGAAGACTTGAACCAATAGAGGAATTTAATGTCCTTACAGAAGATGATATGATGGAAGTATATGATTATTTAGTAAAAGGAAATGTAGAAGCTGATGAACAATATAAGGAAAAAAGATTGCTAGATACATCTTATGAACACGCAGGATTAAGATTCAGAGTTAACATTTCTCATACAGAAAATATACCTGTTGCAACTTTAAGAATAATAAAAAATGACTTACCTAAATATGAAGATTTAGGATTGCCAGATATAGTTAGAAGAATGACATACCAACCACAAGGACTAATTTTGGTAACTGGAAAAACTAACTCTGGTAAAACAACTACATTAAATGCTTTAATAAATGATATAAACGAAAATCAAAATAGAAAAATACTTACACTTGAAAACCCAGTAGAATTTAAACATCATTCAAAAAAATCTTTAATTGTGCAAAAAGAAGTAGGCAAAGGAAAAGATTCATTAACATTTAGTGATGGTGTAAAAAACTCTTTAAGAGAAGATTGCGATATCTTAGTTATAGGAGAGATAAGAGACAAAGAAACTATGGAAGCTGGAATAGAAATGGCAGAATCTGGACATTTAGTTATAGGAACACTTCATACTAAATCTTGTGCAGAAACAATAGATAGAATGATAAACTTCTATGAAGTAAGAGACCAAGCTACAATAAAATATTTATTAGCTTCATTATTGAAAATGGTAGTATCACAAAGACTTTTACCATCTGCTGATAATAAGTTAGTATTAGTTCCAGAAGTAATGGTAGTAGATAATATTGTTTCAGGAATCATTAGAAAAGACAAAATTAGTGTTTCTGAAATAGAAGATGCTATACAAAGTGGATCTTCTAATGGAAGTATTGGGTTAATAAATTCTTTAGCACAGCTATTTGTAGATGATAAAATAACGCTTGATCAAGCAAAATCACAAATTGAAGAAAAAAATATTGAAATTTTAAATAGAACAATAATGCAGTTAAAAATAAAGAAACAATCTAAAGTAGGGATGTAATAAAATATTTTAACAAATTATAGTGAAACTATAGAAGGAAAACAATCGACTATAGATTATGTTTGAATTTAAACGAAAGGAGAAAAAGATGCCAACATATATTTATAAGGCTGTTAATAAAAATGGATTAATAGTTAGAAATAGAGTTGAAGAAGGAAGCAAGATTGCACTAATAAGAAAACTTAAAGCAAATGGATTAGCACCAATTTCAATAAACCAAACTATTGCAAGAAAAATTCAACCAGCTGTAAAGAAAAAAAGAAATATAAATAATATTCAAGAAGTTATAAAAAATGCTGGAACAACTCAACTCGATGCAAATAGTAAAAGAAGAATGAGCAATATGGATTTAGTAAAATCATATTTTGCAATGCAACAAAAAGTTACAGAAAGAGATTTAGTAATTTTTACTCAAAACTTCTATTTGCTAAAAAAAGCTAATTTTAACAATGTACATGCATTATCTACAATAATAGATAGTACAGAGAATATGGCTTTTGCAGGAATTTTGGAAGATATTCTAGCAGGTGTAGAAGCCGGAGATTATATGTATAAAACAATGGAATATTACTCAAATGTATTTCCATTTATATATATCAATATGATTAGAGTTGGTGAACTTTCAGGTTCTTTAGAGAACTCTTTGCAACAGGCAGTTGAATACTTGGATAATTCTGCAGCAATAACCAAAAAGATAAAAGGAATATTAATTCCTAATTTAGCACAATTTGTATTATTAATTGTAATGCTATTTGTAGGAACATTATATGCTTTGCCACAAGTTCAAGGAGTTTTAGATAGTTTAGGAGCAAGCGAAAACGTTATACCAGCAGCAACACTTGCATTCCAAGCTTTTTTAAGAGGATTCCTAAAGTGGTGGCCAATACCTGTAGCGATAATTGGATCAGCTGTTGTTGCAGTTATTTTATACATACAAACTCCTAAAGGAAGATATAAATTCCATTATTTTAAATATACTATGCCAATATTCGGAAAACTTATATTCTTGCTCGATTTTTCAAGACTTATGAAAGCAATGCTTTTGAATTTAAAAAATGGAATGAGAATTCAAGATGCATTAGATGTAAGTAAAAATGTAATAAATAACTATGTTATGCTTTCAATAATAGAGAATTCTTTGAACAATATCTTAATTGGTGAATCATGGATTGATCCTTTCGAAAGGTCAGGTTTAGCTTCATCAATGATAATAGAAATGCTTAAAATTGGTATGCAAACAGACCTACCAGAAATGATGGATAAACTTGTAGAATATATGGAAATAGATATAAACAATACTATTGAAAAAATTACAATGGTTTTACCACAAGTTATGTATTCAGTTGTTGGTGTTGTATTAATATTCTTCGTTGTAATCGTACTTGTACCAATGATTCAAATTTACTTTGGTAACTTCTTGTTTGATATGTATTTGTAAAAAAAATGCAAGAGTTTTCTTGCATTTTTTGTACTTGTATAGGAAAAATCAAATTTTTCCTATACTATAAAAGCTTTGCACAGAAATATTCTTAAGAAAATTTCGCGCCCGAACAAAGACGGAGCGTGTAAATAACTTAAAGACAATAAAAATTTAATCACGCTACTTTTGTTCTGAATAAAGTTATACAGAAAACTATTGAAAAAAAATAGATATAAATGTATAATAAAGAAAAAAGTTAAGGGAGAATGCATATGAAAATAGGAATAGATTTAGGTGGAAGTCATATAGGCTTAGGAGTAATAGAAAATAAAAAAATAATAGAAAAATTTGAAAAAGATTTTTCAAATGAAGACAAAGCACATATTGTTGAGGTAATAGAAAACTATATAACAGAAAAAGTAAATGAGTTAAGGAATAAATATGATATAGAAAGCATTGGTATTGCAGTTCCTGGAAGCGTTCAAAATGGAATAATTTCAAAAATGGTTAATTTAGGGATTACAAATTACAATATAAAACAAAACCTTGAAGAAAAACTAAATATATCAATACATGTTAGAAATGATGCAAAATGTGCATGTCTTGCAGAGTTTAACAATATCGTAAAAAATGATGAAAATTTAAGGTCTGCAAATATTGTTTTTTTAAGCATTGGAACAGGTATTGGTGGAGGAGTAATATATAATGGAAAATTACTTGAAGGGCATAATTTTGATGGATATGAGATAGGACACATGGTAATTAAAGAAAGCGGATTACCTTGTAAATGTGGAAAATATGGATGCTTTGAACGATACGGAAGTATTTTAGAATATAAAAATAAAGTTAAACAAAGGTTAAATATTCCACAAGAAGTTCATGGAGATGCTTTGCGTGAAATTTTAGATAATAATAGGCAAGAAATACTAGATATAAACAATCAATATATTTCAAATTTAGCATTAGGAATTTCTAACCTTATAAATATATTTGAACCTGATATGGTTATTTTAGGAGGAGGATTTTCACATTTTAGCTATATGTTTAAAGATAAAATTTTAGATACACTTATAAATTCTTCTTTACTTTTTAATAGGAGAGAAAATTTTGACTTAAGAATTGCAGAACTTGGAAATGATGCTGGAATAGTTGGTGCTACATTTTGAAAATTCAGCTATAATGATTAATAAAAAAATATAACAATGAGTCATAAAAACGATGTATGAAAAATTTTTGACAATAGTGGATAAACTGTGTTATAATATGAAAAGAGTAAATTGATTAGTCGCTGGTAAATTTCGAAAGAAATTACGAGAGGAAAGTCCGGGCTCCATAGAGCAAAGATGCTAGATAACGTCTAGTGAGGGTGACCTTAAGGAAAGTGCAACAGAAAATTACCGCCATCGTCTATCTAAGGCTCCCGCAAAGCTTGCTTTGTGGGAAGAAGGGGAAACAATGTAGCAATAGAATTAGCCAAAGGCTAATGTATTGCAAAGTTTGTTTCGACGTGGTAAGGGTGAAAAGGCGAGGTAAGAGCTCACCGCTAGTATGGTGACATATTAGGCTGTGTAAACCCCATCTGGAGCAACACCTAAATAAGAAGAGTACACTTGCTCGGTGCTTCTTAATTTGTGTGGCTTGAGGTATGTAGTGATACATATCCTAGATAAATGACTAATTTAAAAGACAGAACCCGGCTTACAGATTTACTCTTTTTTTATATGAATTTTTTGTGAATTTTTTGAAAAAAGATTGACATTTTTTGCAAGAAAGTATATACTAGTAGCAAATTGAAAAAGAAATAATTTTTCTTCTTCAAGAATGCTTAAAAATACCGATTTTTAAGCAAAAAAATAAGAAAGGAGCGTAAATGTATAAAGTACATTTTACAAAATTTTATGAGTAAGAAAACAAAAGTCGTAACAACAATTATAGCATTATGTTTAGGATTAGTTTTAGTAGGAACGAAAGCTTATGCTACAACTGGGAAGGCGATTAATGATACTACAAGGATAAGAAAGAAGGCAAACACAACTTCAGAAGTGGTTGCTGTAATGACAAAAGGAGAAAAAATTGAAATATTATCTGAAGAAGATGGATGGTACAAAGTTAAGTATAAAGAATCAGATAATACAATTACAGGTTATGTAAGAAATGACTTATTAGATGTTGAAGGCGAAAAAAAGCAAGAAGAACAAGAAACAAAAAATGACGAAAAGAAGGAAACTCAAACAGAAGAAAAAGAAGCTGAAAAAGAAGAAACAGAACAAAAGCAAGAAGAGACAATCTCAAATAATGAAGAAACAAAAGTCAAAGAAACAGCTGAACTTGAAAATACAGCTACAGAAGACCAAAAAGCAGAGCAAGAATCTGAACAAGGTACAGAACAAGAAATGCAAGAAGTAGAAAAAGAAGAAGTTGTTTTTAAAGAAAATGAAAAATTACAACTAAAAAGTGAAACAGATGTACAATTACTACCATTAATTTTCTCATGCAAAACTGGGAAGATTTCAGCAAATACACAAGTTATAGTATTAGAAGTAGTTGGTAATTGGACAAAAATAGAGTCAGAGGATCAAGAAGGATGGATTCCAACAATTAAGTTAGAAAAAAATCAAGATCAAAGCAAACAAGAAACTAAAACAGAAGAAAAAAAAGAAGAGAACAATGAAGAAAAGACAGAAAATAAAACAACAAAAATGTATGTAAACACAATAACTTTAAATCTAAGAGAAAAAGCAGATACAGGTTCAAAAGTAGTAACTCAATTAAATCAAAATGATGAAGTTACTATTGTAAAAGTTGTAGATAGTACTTGGTCTCAAGTTAAAGCAAAAGGATATGAAGGTTATACAGCAAGTGAATATTTATCAGAGAAAAAAGCTTCTGACAAAACATCAAGAGGTTCTGACGATATAAGAAAAGAAGCAGAAGCACAGAAAAAGGCTGAACAAGAAGCTAAAAAGAAAGCCGAAGAAGAAGCAAAGAAAAAGGCTGAAGAAGAGGCAAAAAAGAAAGCTGAAGCAGAAGCAAAGAAAAAAGCTGAAGAAGAGGCTAAAAAGAAAGCCGAAGCAGAAGCAAAGAAAAAAGCTGAAGAAGAGGCTAAAAAGAAAGCTGAAGCAGAAGCAAAGAAAAAGGCCGAACAAGAAGCTAAAAAGAAAGCTGAAGCAGAAGCAAAGAAGAAAGAATCTAAAAAAGAAACAAGTAGTTCAAAAACTACATCAAGTAGCAAAAAATCCGGAACTACAGGGGAAGATATAGTTGCTTATGCAAAGAAGTTCTTAGGATGTAAATATGTTTATGGAACAGCAGGACCAAATACATTTGACTGCTCAGGTTTAACATCTTATGTATATAAACATTTTGGATATTCTTTAAATAGAACATCTGGAGGACAAAGAAGCAATGGTACAAAGGTTAATAAATCAGATTTGCAACCAGGAGATATATTATGTTTCTCAGGACATGTTGGAATATATATTGGAGGAAACAAATTTATACATGCTGCAAATCCAAGAAGAGGTGTTATTATAACATCATTATCTGAAAGCTATTATGTAAAAACATACATAACAGCTAGAAGAATTCTTTAAGGAGGAATATGCTAGAAAATAGACCGATTGTGGCTATAACAATTGGATATTTAATAGGAATTATAATGGGGCTATACTTTAACTACAGTATAGTCCTTTTATATTTAATTTTCTATTTATGCCTAATTTTAAAAAAGCCACCAATAAAAAAATTTAAATTGATTTCTATTAAAAGGTATTTTAGATATGTTAAAATTTTTTTATGCAAAAAAGTTTTAATAATAATTTTAATTTCATCAGTTATTTCAAATACTATTGTTTTATATAAAAATAAACAATATGAGGATTTTTTAAGTAGTTTAAATATGCAAGAAATTCAATTAAAAGCTAAAGTTATTTCAAATGAAAAAATAAATCAATTTAATAAAACATATATTATTATTTCAAATAATAAAAAATTCTATTTAAATGTAAACAAAAATGCTAAAATACAATATGGTGATTATATTCAAATAAAAGGTACATTCTCAAAGCCAAAGGAAAGAACAAATTATAAAGGCTTTGATTATAAAGAATATTTAAAATCACAAGGAATCTATGGAACTATAAAATGTAAAGAGGTACAGATAATAAATAAAAAGAAAGAATTCTTTAATCAAATTTTTCTAAAAGTAAAAAGATTAATTCAAAGAGATTTTGAAAAAAATATATCAAATGTGTTATTAGGTACAATTTTAGGCTATACAGATGAAATAAATGAAAATATTAAAGAGAGTTTTAGTAAAAGCAATATTTCACATATACTTGCAGTTTCTGGGATGCATATAGGATATTTAATAATATTTTGTACTTTTATTTTTGATAAGATTTTTGGTAAAAGATTATCATTTTTTTTAAGTATATTAATTGTATTATTTTATGTCAAAATTATTGGATATTCACCATCAGCAATAAGAGCAGTTATAATGGCTATAATGTTATTAAGTTCAAAATTATTATATAGAAAAAGTGATGTTTGGACAAACTTAAGTTTATCTTTACTATGTATTTTAATATATAATCCATTTTCTATAAAAAGCATAGGATTATTACTTTCATATACTGCGACTTTTGGAATAGTTGTTTATTCAAAAAATATTAGATTTAGAAATAAAATATTTAATGCAATTGGAATTACAATTTCGGCAATGATATTTATATCTCCAATAATGTCGATATGCTTTAACAAAATTTCAATTTTAAGTTTAATCATAAGCTTCTTGGTTGGAATAATTGCAGGACCTATAGTATTTTTAGGCTTAATATATATTGTATTAGGCAATTTTTTAAAATTAAATTTAACAAAGACTATAATAAATTTATTAGTAAAAAAATTGTTATTCTTAGCTAACATAGGGAGTAAGATTCCTTTAAATCAAATACATGTTGTAACTCCAAATTTATTGGAAATTTTTATATTCTATATTCTAGTTTTTATTACGTTTTTCTTTATCTCGATTTATAAGCCAAAAAGAAAACAAAATAAAGTTTTTAATAAAAGAATAAGGAATTTGATAAACCTTGCAAAATATGAGTTTTATCAAAATAAGAGAAGAGTATTGTCATTTATGCTAATTATAGCTATTTTTGCTAATTTTATTATTTTTATCCCCAAGAATTTAAAAATATTTTTTATAGATGTAGGGCAAGGAGATTCTTGTTTAATAGTTACCCCAAATAACAAGAAAATTTTAATAGATGGAGGAGGAAGCGAAATTTATGATGTTGGAAAAAATGTTTTAGTTCCATATTTATTAGCACGTAGAATAAAACGTATAGACTATATGATGATTAGTCATTTTGATACTGACCACGTAGGTGGACTTCTTACAGTAATGGAAGAACTAAAAGTAGATACTGCTATAGTTTCAAAACAAGCTGAAAGTTGTGAAAATTATGAAAAATTTATACAAATAGCAAAAGAAAAACATATAAAAGTGATGGTTGTAGGAAAGGGAGATAGACTAAAGATTGAGCGTGATTTGTATTTTGATATTTTATGGCCAAAAAAAGATAATCTTATTTCAGAAAATGATTTAAATAATAATTCAATTGTTTGTAAGTTTAAATATAAAGATTTTTCTATGCTTTTTACAGGGGACATAGAAGAAATAGCTGAAAAACAAATACTTCAAGAATATAAAGATGATTTAGATAAGCTAAATTCAACAATTTTAAAGGTTGGACATCATGGCTCGAAAAGTTCATCAATTCAGGAATTTATAGATAGTGTAAAGCCAAGATTTGCTTTGATTGGAGTAGGTGCAAATAATACTTTTGGTCATCCAAATGAAGGAGTAATAGAAAGGCTCAAAAGTTGCGATTGTAAAATATATAGAACAGATAAAAATGGCGAAATTTGTATTGAAATTGATGGTAGAGATAGGATTAAGTTTAAAAAGTTTATAAAATAAAGCAGAGTAATTGCGCGAATATAGGAAACTTTGTCTTTATATATATGTAAAATCTGATTATTTTTCTTTTGAAAATAAAATCAATTTTATTTTCACTTCAAGTTGCAAAATTTAGAAGTTTCATAGTGTTTCCTATATAATAAAAAATGCGACTAAAAATAGTTGCATAATTTAAAGAAAGGTGGTATAATTATGAGTAGATTAGAAAAAGAGATAGAAAGGTTAAAGTTAAAACCAAAAGACTATACATATGATGAAGCAAAAAGCTTATTAAATAAATTAGGTTTTTTCGAGTATAATAAAGGGAAGACTTCAGGTTCAAGAGTTAAGTTTATAAATGAAAAAAATGTACAAATTGAATTACACAAGCCTCACCCTAGAAATATTTTAAAACCTTATCAAATAAAAGATATTATAGAAAAATTAAAAGAAGGGAGAATGATTTAAATGAATAGTATTATGAAATATAGAGGATATTGGGCAGAAATAAAATATAGTGATGAAGATGAATGCTTTTGTGGAAAAGTAGAAGGATTAAAAAATGATTTAATATCATTTGAAGGGGAAACAGTAAAAGAATTAAAAAAAGATTTTAAAGATGCGATTAATAGTTATCTACAAACCTGCAAAGAGTTAGGTAAAGAACCAGAAAAACAATGTAAGGGTTCTTTAAATGTAAGATTGGGAACAGAACTTCACACAAAGGCAAAAATGAAATCAATAGAAAAAAAGATTTCAATTAATGAATTGATAAAAGAAGCGGTTGTAGCATATTTAAAAACAAATTAACAAAGCAATAAATGGAATGGGGCGATTTGGCAAGTTTTTGCAAAATTGCTTCATTCTTTTTATTACATTTTGATAGTGCATAAAATTCTAAATTATGGTAACAATAATATTGGTGATGAAAAGATGAATAAAAAAGTTTTAATTTGGTCAATGATTGTTGTGTTTGCTGTGATTGCAGGATTTATAACATATAAAATAGTTAGTAAAAATACAGGAAAACAAGAATTAAATGAAAACACAAAAAATATGGTAGAAATATCTTCGAATTATTCTAATTCAAGTGAAGATGCAGTAACAGATGAATGTTTAGATGAGTGGGATGACTATAACGAGTATATGAGCCAAAGAGTTGAAGACGCAAGCACTAATATATTAGAACAAGATACACATTATCTATTAAAAGATGTGTATGGATATATAGAAGTATATTATTTAGATGAGAATAATGATGAATATTTATATAAAAAAACAGATATTTCAACAGAATATTTGTCAAGTGAAGATATAGATGATTTGCAAGTTGGAATAGAAGTTGTAGGAACCGAGGCTTTGAATAAAATGTTAGAGGATTTTGAATAAGGTTTTTTTGGGGACGGAGAAAATTGGTGCTTTATCATGAAAAGTTTAAAATAATAATATAAAGGTCTATATTAATATGTTTTAGAGAATATAAATTTGTTAAAATTATTAACAGCTACTATGAAAATATTTTTCACTTTACTTTGAATAAATGTAGTGATGTTTTTTTTGAAAAAACTCTTGCTAAATCTCAAATTTAGTGTTATAGTATATAGTGTAAAAAAATAACATTGAGAGGAATGAGTGAAAAGATGGGATTATTCAAATCATACAGTGAAAGAGAAGTAAAAAAAGTAATGCCTATAGTTAACAAAATTAACGGATTAGAAGAAGCAATGGCAAAACTTACAGATAGTGAATTAGTAGGAAAAACAGCAGAATTTAAAAAGCAATTAGCTGAAGGGAGAACATTAGACGATATATTACCAGAAGCATTTGCAGTAGTTAGAGAAGCTTCAAAAAGAGTTTTAGGACTAAGACATTTCGATGTTCAGTTAATTGGTGGAATTATACTTCATCAAGGAAGAATCGCAGAAATGAAAACTGGTGAAGGAAAAACATTAGTTGCAACACTTCCAGTTTATTTAAATGCACTAGAAGGGAAGGGTGTGCATGTAGTTACAGTAAATGATTACCTAGCTAAACGTGATAGTGAGTGGATGGGTAAATTATATAAATTTTTAGGATTAAGTGTTGGTCTTGTAATACCGGGATTAGATCCTAGAAAAAAACAAGAAGCATATAATTGTGATATTACATATGGTACAAACAACGAATTTGGATTTGATTACTTAAGAGACAACATGGTTATATATAAAAATCAACTTGTTCAAAGAGAATTGCATTATGCAATAGTGGACGAAATTGACTCTATTTTAATAGATGAGGCAAGAACACCACTTATTATTTCTGGACAAGCTGCAGCTTCTTCAGATTTATACAAAAAAGCAGATAGTTTTGTTAGAACTTTAGAGAAAAAAGTTATAATCGAGGAAGATGAAAAAGATTTAGAGCAAGAAGAAGATAATGAAAAATATGATTACATTATAGACTTAAAGGCAAAATCTGCATCACTTACACAAAAAGGTATTGTAAAAGCAGAAAAATTCTTTGGACTTGAAAACTACAATGATATAGAAAATTCAACATTGGTACACCATGTACATCAAGCATTAAGAGCTCATGGAGTTATGAAAAAAGATACAGACTATATCGTAAAAGATGGAGAAGTTTTAATTGTAGACGAATTCACAGGACGTATAATGTATGGAAGAAGATATAATGACGGATTACATCAAGCAATTGAAGCTAAAGAAAAAGTTAAAATCGCAGATGAGTCAAAAACTTTGGCTACAATCACATTCCAGAATTACTTTAGAATGTATGGTAAATTATCTGGAATGACAGGTACTGCTATGACAGAAGAGTCAGAATTTGAAGAAATCTACAACTTAGATGTTGTTGCAATTCCTACAAATAAGCCAATGATAAGAAATGATGAACATGATGTTATTTACAAAAACGAAGAAGCAAAATTTAGAGCAGTTATAGAAGATATAAAAACTGCACATGCAAAAGGACAACCAGTTCTAGTAGGTACTGTATCTGTAGAAAAATCAGAAAAATTAAGCAAAATGTTAAAACAAGCAGGAATTAAACACGTTGTATTAAATGCTAAATACCATGAACAAGAAGCAGCAATTGTAGCGCAAGCAGGTAAACTTGGAGCAGTAACTATTGCAACAAACATGGCAGGACGTGGTACAGATATTATGCTTGGAGGAAATAGTGAATTTTTAGCAAAAGAGCAAATGAAAGAAGACAAAGTACCTGAAAATCTTGTTGAAGAAGCAGATACATACTATGAAACAGATGACCAAGACATCTTAAGAGCAAGAGAAAAGTTTATCAAATTAAAAGAAAAATTTGATGAAGAAATAAAATCAGAAAAACAAAAAGTTTTAGATGCAGGTGGATTAAGGATTATTGGTACAGAAAGACATGAATCAAGAAGAATTGACAATCAGTTAAGAGGACGTTCTGGACGTCAAGGGGATCCAGGAGATTCACAATTCTATATTGGACTTGATGACAACTTAATGAAAATCTTCGGTGGAGACAGAGTAACAGCACTTTACAACACATTAAATGTTGATGAAAATATGCCAATAAAAGTTGGATTTATTTCAAAAGCAGTAGAAAATGCTCAAAAGAAAGTTGAAGGAAGAAACTTCAGTATTCGTAAAAATGTATTAAAATATGATGATGTTATGAATGTTCAAAGAGAAGAAATTTATTCTCAAAGAAGACAAGTTCTTGATGGAATGGATTTAAGCTCAAATATTAGTAACATGATAGATTGGGTTGCTGACTCAACAGTAGACACATTCAACGAAATGGATGAAAGAGGAAACTTAAAGTTAAATGTTACAGCTCTAGCTACAGAAATTCAAAATATATTTGGAATTTCAATGTTTGACGAAATAAAAGAAAATGCAGAAGAGCCAACAAAAATAGCAGAACTTTTAAAGGAAAAAGCACACGCAAAATATGCAGAAAAAGAAAAAGAGATTGAAGCTGAACAAATGCGTGAAATTGAAAGAGTTGTTATGTTAAAAGTTGTTGACCAAAAATGGATGGATCACATTGACGCAATGGATGAACTAAAAAACGGAATCGGACTTCAAGGATATGGACAAAAAGATCCAGTTGTTCAATATAGAATTGTCGGAACAGATATGTTTGACGAAATGATTGAAGCAATTAAAGTTGATGTTGTTAAATTAATGATGAATCTAAGACAACAAAAAGACCTAAGAAGAGCAGAACAAGCTAAAATAACAAACACAGCACTTCAAGCTATTAGAAGTGTTGATGGCGGACAATCTACATTAGAAAATCCTGATGTAGACAGAACTGTAAGAAGAGAAGAACCAAAGGTTGGAAGAAATGATCCTTGTCCATGTGGAAGTGGTAAGAAGTATAAAAATTGCTGTGGTAAAAACGCATAGAACTAATACTTTTTATGTAGCAGAGCTTAGATATAGTTATTTATGATGGAATTAATAATGAAATAATATATTTATAATAAATCGAGAATAGGAGAAAATAAATATATGGCAAGTGGTATTGAACGTTCACATAGAAAGATAGAGTTTGCTAGAAGAATACTTCCTGATGGGGATTATATGAGAGGTCCATATAGGTCTAGAGAGTCACCTGTAGATGTTTCTACTCAAAAGTATGACTATAGACTTAATAAGGGGCTTTTGCCTCCACTAGATACCGAAAAATATTGGTCGTTTAGAAATAGAGTGAAAGAAAATCGGAGGAGCTCCTGATTTGAAAAATAATGGACAATCTTACTTTAAAAATCTACATGATGAAAGAATTAAACGTTTAAAAGCTTTACTAGAGGGAGCAAGAACCCCAAATAAGGACGACGAAAGATAATCTGTTTAAAAACTGAAAGATTATTCTAGATTATTCTAGGATAGTCTTTTATTATTTTAAAGATGTGCGCAACAAATTTAAAGTAAAAAATAGGGCTGATAATATGTTGAAATTATTATCTCTTTATAGTATAATAATAAAAAATGAAAAAGAGAGGAATTTATTATGAGTAAAGTATTAGTAAGTTATTTTTCAGCAAGTGGTGTAACTAAAGGAGTTGCAGAAAAGGTTGCAACAGCAATTAGTGGAGATTTATTTGAAATTGAGCCAGTAGAAAAATATACTGATGAAGATTTAGATTGGACAAATAAAAATAGTAGGTCATCTGTTGAAATGAATGAAAATATAAAACCAGAGATATTAAATAAAGTGCAAAATCTAGAAGAATATGATACTATTTGTTTAGCATTTCCAATATGGTGGTACAAAGAACCAACTATTATTGATAAATTCTTAGAAGAAAATGATATGTCAGATAAGACTATTTATGTATTTGTAACAAGTGGGTCATCTTCAATTGATTCAACATATAAAAGTTTAAAAAGTAATTTTCCAAATTTGAATTTTGTAAGTGGTAAAAGATTTACAGGAAATGAATCTAATGAAGAATATATTAATTGGATAAAATAGGGAAAATGTAATTAGAAATATTTTTTTTAGAATAGAGCAGAATTGGCAGGAGGAATTATTTTAATAATAATTGGAGTGAAAATTTTATTAGAACATTTAGGAATTTTGGTTATTTAGGAGAAATAAAAAATGATTGACCATATAGCGGCATTAATATTTAATGAAAAGGGGCAATTGCTGGTATTAAGAAAGAAAACAGCAAATGATCGAAAAGAATGTATTTTGCCTGGAGGAAAAAGAGAAAAAGGTGAAAGCGATGAAGAAACATTAAGAAGAGAGTTAGCAGAAGAATTAGGAGCTGAAATCGAAAAAATAGATTATTATAAACAATATTTAGATAAGGCAGTATTTGAAGAAGGTGAAGATTTTCAACAAACCACATACATTACTAGTTTAATTTCTAATAATATAGATGTGAGAAATGAAATAAAAGAAGCTTTATGGATTGGTTTGGATTATGAAAGAAAAGGTGTTTTATGTAATCCGACGCTAAAACTAAAAATAATACCAGACCTAATAGAAGATGGTTTTTTAAAAGAAAAAGCTGTTGAACGATAAATGGCAATTTGAAAGGATTTAAAAATATATATTAGATATTAGATTAAAAAAAGGAGTACTAATGATGTTGAGTTTTGGAGAATTCATAATTAATTTAAGTCATAGTTTTCCATTATGTGTAATAACTTTACTCATATTAAGTGTAATACTAGTTAATGGATGGACAGACGCACCAAATGCAATAGCAACATGTGTTTCAACGAGGAGCATGTCACCTAAAAAAGCCATACTTATGGCTGCAATATGTAATTTTTTAGGTGTATTGGTTATAACAATGATAAGCTCCACAGTTGCAGAGACTTTACATAGTATTGCTAATTTTGGAGATAACACGGGACAAGCTTTAATTGCATTGTGTGCAGGATTAGTTGCAATTGTTTTATGGGCTGTTTTAGCGTGGTTTTTTGGAATACCAACAAGTGAATCACATGCATTAATCGCAGGAGTTTCTGGTGCTGCAATTGCAATTCAAAAAGGAATTGCAGGAATTAATTTAAATGAATGGAAAAAAGTATTAATTGGGCTAATTTTATCGGTAATAATAGGCTTTGTAGTAGGCTTTTTAATAACTAAAACAATTGAAAAAATTTGCAAAAATATAGATAGAAGAAAAACAATTCCATTTTTTAGAAAGCTTCAAGTTTTTAGTGGAGCCTCAATGGCATTTATGCACGGAGCACAAGATGGACAAAAATTTATTGGAATATTCTTACTTGCAATTGAGCTTTCAAGTGGAATAACAGGAACAGGAAGTTTTCAAATACCATTTTGGCTAATGATATTATGCTCTGCTGTAATGACTTTAGGAACTTCTGTTGGAGGTTATAAAATTATTAAAACAGTAGGTATGAAAATGGTAAAAATGGAGCCATACCAAGGTGCTTCAGCAGATATTGCAAGTTCTTCAAGTTTACTTGCATGTACGTTATTGGGAGTTCCTGTTAGCACAACCCAAGTAAAGACTACAGCAATTATGGGAGTAGGAGCTTCAAAAAGAATGTCAAATGTTAATTGGGGTGTTGTAAAAAATATGTTTTTGGCATGGATTATAACATTTCCAGCATGTGGATTATTGGGATATTTGACAACATTTGTGTTCTTAAAAATTTTTGTGTAAGGGGAGAATAGTTTTTAATAACTATATGTAACATTAAACAAATAGTGAAAGGAATGTGAGATTTAAATGAAAAATTTTAGATTAAAAGAAAATAATTTTAGTTATTATGATAAGTTTATAAAAAGTGCAGAGATTGCAGTAGAAATATCTACAATATTAGAAGCATATTCAGAAAACTTTAATATTAATAATTCTAAAGAAATAGAAGAAAAGGTTCATAGCCTAGAAAATGATGCGGATAAGAATTTGCACAAAACACTTGACTATCTTGTTAAAGACTTTTTGCCACCTTTAGAAAGAGAAGATATAGTTTTATTAACAAATAAGATTGATGATATTATAGATTATCTTGATGAAATTGCTATTAATATTAATATTTTAAATATAACAGTTATAAGGGTGGATTTTAAAGAATTTATTGAAATTATTAATAAATTAGCTGTTTTGCTTAAAGAGATGCTAGAAAAATTCAAAGATAAAAAGAACTATGGAGAGGTTCATAAATATATAGTTGAAATAAACAATATTGAGGAAAATGGAGATACAATATATGAAAAAGCAATAAAAAACTTATTTCAAAATGAAACAAACTCTATTGAAATATTAAAATGGAACACAATATACAATGCTTTAGAAAATTGTATTGATGCTTATGAAAGTGTTGCAAATACTGTTGGGGAGATTATTTTGAAGAATACATAGAGATAGGAGGAAAGATCATGATAGAAATAAAAAATGTTACAAAAAAATATGGAAATAATGTTGCCTTAAAAGATGTTTCTTTTAATGTAAATGATGGAGAAATATTTGCATTTATTGGGCACAATGGAGCTGGAAAAACAACATTAATAAAAGCGATTGTAGGTATTCATAAATTTGATGAAGGAGATATTTTAATTAATGGTAAATCTATTAAAAGTGAGCCAGTAGAATGCAAAAAAGAGATGGCATTTGTGCCAGATAATCCTGAATTATATGAGCAAATGAAAGCAATAGATTTTATCAATTTTATATGTGATATTTACGAAGTTCCACAAGATGTTAGGGAAAAGAATATAAAAAAATATGCTAAGATGTTTGAAATAGAAGATAAGTTAAATGACACAATAGAATCATTTTCTCATGGTATGAAACAGAAAATAGCTTTAATTTCAGCACTTGCACATGATCCGAAAATATTAATAATGGATGAGCCATTTGTTGGACTAGATCCAAAAGCCGTTTTTGATGTTAAAGAAATAATGAATGAAATGATAAAAGAGGGTAAGATAATTTTCTTTTCAACACATATATTAGATGTTGCTGAAAAACTTTGCTCAAGAGTTGCAATTATAAAAAGAGGTGAGTTGGTTAAGGTTGGAAATATGCAAGAAATAAAAGGAGATAAATCTTTAGAAAAGGTTTTCCTTGAGCTTGAGGGAGAATAAAGATAGATAACTACTTATGTGGTTTTTAATTGAATTAACTCGAATAGGAACGAAAGGAGAGATATTGGGTATGAAAAGATTTTTCTCACTTATTAAAGCAAGTATGACAGAAGGGATGAATTTATTTAAAATAAGTACCAAAAAGAATAGTAAATTTACAAAGATAGGACTACCAATTTTCTTAAGCCTTGTTTTAATGGGAATAATGTATTTATATGCAGATGCAATGATGGAACAATTTGCACCTGTAAATATGCATTTTGTGGTATTAACTTTATTTATTATATTAACATCAGTAATGACAGTAATTGAGGGAATATATAAATCTGGAAGTCTATTATTTAATTGCAAAGATGATAATTTGCTTTTGTCACTTCCAATTAAGAGAAGTACAGTGTTATTTATAAGAGTGTTTAAATTTTATGTTTTTGAATTAATATACAATTCAGTATTTTTATTACCATCAATGATAGTATATGCTGAATATGTTAAGCCAGGAATTGTATATTATATTGTATCAATTGTAGGTCTTATAATATTTCCAATTATTCCTATTTTAATATCATGCATTATAGGAACAATTATTACATTTTTTGCTTCTAAATTTAAAGGCAAAAACTTTGTACAAACTGTAATAACAGTTATATTATTATTAGGAGTGATGTTCTTTTCATATAATTCAGATAACTTACTTGCAAATCTTGCAAAAAATGCATCTAGTATAAATGATTTTATTACAAAGTTGTATTATCCAGCAGGGGCATATATAGAGCTAATAACCAAGTTTAATGCAATAAAATTTATAGAATTTATTGGTATAAATTTAGGATTATTTATTATTACAATTTTTATAATTGGAAGAGTTTACTTTAATATAAACTCTAGTGTAAAATCTATAAAACGCAGTAAATCAAACAAAAACTACAAAATAAAAACCTTGACTCCTATGCGTGCTTTGATAAAAAAAGAATTTAATAGATTTATAAATTCGCCGGTGTTTGTTACAAATGCAGGATTTGGATTAGTACTATTTATAATAGGTTGTATATTAATATCAATAAAATTTAATAATATTTCAGATATGTTTACACAAAAAAATATAAATATATCTTTAGAGATGATTACAAGCCATTTGCCAACATTATTTATGGGATTTATATGCTTTACAAGTTTTATGACATCAATTACAAGTTCAATGATTTCAATAGAAGGAAAATCATTTAGTATTTTAAAAAGCTTACCTATAAAACCTTGTAAAATAATAAAAGCAAAAGTATTAACAGCTTTATTAATAATGCTTCCTTGTATATTAATTGGAGATATGGTTGTTTTTATAACATTTAAATTTGACTTATTAAGCATTGTTTTAATACTAGTTGCATCTGTTTTACTTCCATTAATTGCAGAGACAATAGGGATTATTATAAATTTAAAATATCCTAGAATGGATGCAAAAAATGATACTGAGGTTGTTAAGCAAAGCATGAGTTCAACAATTAGTGTTTTTATTGGTATGGTTATGATTGGAATAACTATATTCTTGCTATATAAGGCTTTGGAGGCTGGTATTTCAAATATTGCGATAATGCTGATTTTTATAGGCATTTATGCAGTTATTTATTTTGGGTTAGAAGTGTTTCTACATAAGACAGGGGATAAGAGTTTTGAGAATATAATAGTTTAGTGCCAAAGGGGACGGGGCAATTTGGCAGAGAAGGAATAATAGATATGAAAAAAATAGGATTTACAATTGGAAAATTTGCTCCTTTGCATAAAGGACACCAATTTTTAATAGAAACAGCAATGAAGGAAATGGATGAATTTTATATTGTGGTATATGATACAGATTTAATAAAGAATTCTGTTCAAGAAAGGGCTGATTGGATAAAAAAGCTATATCCTAAGGCTAATATTATTTATGCATTTAATAGTCCAAAACAATATGGTTTAGATAAAGAAAGTGTAAATATTCAAATGAACTATTTATCAAAATTAATAAAAGATGTTCCAGTAACACATTTTTATAGTAGTGAACCATATGGTGAAAAAGTTGCAGAATTTTTAAACATAGAAAATCGAATAGTTGATAAAGAAAGAACATCTTTTCCAGTTTCTGCCAGCAAGATAAGAACAGATTCAAATTCTAATTCTCAGTATTTGGAAGAATTTGTTTATAAGGAATTTAAAATATAACAAAATATAATTGTTTAAGGAGAAAATGGGTGATAGTTAGAAGAATTTATCAATTATTTATGAAAAACACTTGACAAATAAAAAATTAAATAGTATCATTGTATTATGCAAGTAACACAACGATACTATTTTTTTGAAGCAACAAATCAATTTGTTCTTGCACAAAAAAATAATATGTTGCTTTTGAGAAAAATCAATAAAAAGGAGAAAAAAGTGGACTATAATTTTGATAATGAAAGGCCAATCTACATTCAATTAGTAGAAAAAATAAGAATAGAGATTGTTTCAGGTAAATTAAAAAAAGGACAAAAAATACCTTCTGTAAGAGAGCTAGCACTTATGATGAAGGTTAATCCAAACACAATGCAAAAAGCATTAGTGGAGCTTGAAAACGAGAAATTGATTTATACTGAAAGAACAAATGGAAAATATGTTACAGAAGATGAGAAACTAATTGAAAGAGTAAAAAGCGAATTGGCAAAAGAAAAAATAGAAAATTATATAAATAGCATGAATTCAATAGGAATTTCTTTTGATGAAGCAATAAAATACTTGCAGGAATTAGGAGATAAACTAAAAAATAAACACAATTAATGTAAGGTTAAAAGGGAAGGAAAGTGATTATAAATGGAATTAGTTGAATGTAAAAATTTATGTAAGACATTTGATGAAAAACAAATTTTAGAAAATATCAATTTAACCATTCCAAGAGGAAAAATAATTGGATTATTAGGAAAAAACGGAACTGGAAAAACAACTTTAATAAAGCTTTTGAATGATTTATTAACACCAACATCTGGAGAGGTTTTAATTAATGGCAAAAAGCCAGGAGTGGAATCAAAAAAAATCATTTCATATTTGCCAGAAAGAACATATTTAGACAAAACTATGAAAGTATCTCAAGTCATTACTTTTTTTGAAGAGTTTTATGATAATTTTAATAAGGAAAAAGCAATAAAACTATTAAAAGATTTAAATTTAGAATTAAATCAAAGAATAAGTCAAATGTCAAAAGGTATGCAAGAAAAACTACAACTAATTTTGGTAATGAGTAGAGATGCTGAATTATATATTTTAGATGAGCCATTAGGAGGAGTAGATCCAGCAACAAGAGATTATATTTTAGATACAATTTTAACTAATTTCAATGAAGGTGCAAGTGTTATTATATCTACACATTTAATTGCAGATATAGAAAGAATATTGGATGAAGTAATTTTCATTGACAAAGGCAAAATTTATTTAGCATCTCCAGCAGATGAGCTTAGAAGTAAAGAAAATGCTTCGATTGATGAAATATTTAGGAGGTGTTTTAAATGCTAGGAAAATTATTAAAATATGATTTGAAATGGGTTTATAAGGTGGTAGCAGTATTTTATGTATTAGCTTTAATTTTTGCAATATTAACAAGAATATTTTTTAGTATAGAGAATTCATTATTATTTAAGATTATTGGACAAATAGTAAATGGAGCAATGATAAGTATGCTTATAAGTAGCTTGATAAATTGTCTTATGAGATCTTGGGTAAGATTTATACATAATGTTTATAAAGATGAATCTTATTTAACACATACTTTACCAGTAGAGAAGAAGACTATATATTTATCTAAGGTTTTAACTGCAATTATTTGCTCATTTACAACAGTTTTAGTAGCAATCGGATGCTTATTTATAAGCTATTATTCTAAAGCAAATATGGATGTTTTAAAAGTATTTTTAAAACTCACAGCAGAAAGCTATGATATTACAGTTATGGGATTATTAGCTATAATATCTGTAGTTATATTTTTAGAAATCTTATTTATTATTTTAATAGGATATGCTGGAATTATTATTGGTCATAAATCAAATAGAAATAAGATGTTAAAAAGCGTAATTTTAGGAATTGTGCTATATTTAGTAACATCTACTTTAACATTGGTAGTTATATACATTATTGGTTTGTTTAATCAAGATGTTATGAATATAGTAAATACTACTGATATAGTAAATGTAGATGCTATAAAATCTGTTATGATTGCAGGTATTGCTATATATATGGTTTATAATGTCATTTATTATTTAATTGGAAAAATGCAGTTGGAAAAAGGCGTGAATGTGGATTAGAGTTTGGACAAAAGGACGATTCTTTTGTCCAAATTTTTTTAAAAAATAGTCTTTTATTTTTTTAAAATATATTATATAATTAACACAGAAAGGGGGGCAAAAGTTTGAAAAAAACTTTTAACAAATTGTTTTTGTCAAATTATATGCCTAAAAAGAGAGGAGTGTAAGTAAAGATGAACCAGTACATCAACTTAAGCATGGAAAATATTGATGAAGCACATATATGTTGTGCAATAGGTGATCCAAAGCATCAAGCTGGAGTAGACAGAAAAAAAGAATGGATAAAAAATAAATTAAAAGATGGACATGTATTTAGAAGGCTAGATGCAAGAGGAAAAATTTTTATAGAATACGAGCCACTAGAAACTGCCTGGGTGCCTATAGGTGGAGAAAATTACGAGTATATTTACTGCTTGTGGGTTGCAGGAAGTTTTAAAGAAAAAGGAATAGGAAAAGAACTACTAGAATATGCTATAAATGATTCAAAAGAAAAAGGAAAGAGTGGTATTTGTACTTTAGTTGCAAAAAAGAAAAAGCCATTTTTAGGAGAAAAGAAATTTTTTGAACATTTTGGATTTAAAGTTGTAGATAGCATTGGAGATTTTGAACTATTAGCATTACAATTTAAAGATAGCGAAACACCTAAATTTAATGAAAATGCTAGAAGTATGAAAATAGAAACCAAAAATTTTACAATTTATTATAGTAATGAATGTCCTTATGTAGAATATGAAGTTAAAGAATTATCAGATTATGCAAAAGAAAAGGGTATAAAATTAAATTTTATAAAAATAGATTCATTAGAAAAAGCAAAAAATGCACCATGTATATTTAATAATTGGGCTAATTTTTATAAAGGTGAATTCATATCAAATACAATTCTAAATGCAAATGCATTAGAGAAGTTGTTGAAATAATAAGGTTTAAGGTGGATATATCATGGATGTGTTGGTATTTCAGAAGAAAATTTGGTTAAAGTATTAAAAACTATAACACCAGGAACAACAGTTACTATTTATTAATTTTTATATAAATATTTAAAAGGCTAGGATTTTAATGTTCTAGCTTTTTATTGATTATATATAGATGGGATTTTTAGCACATTTGTCGATTTTTGTCGAAATGTTTTTCTTGATTTTTTGGCTCATTTATGTTAATATAAGTATGCAATAATATTTAAATTATTGCGTTAACTTTAAAAATTTAATTAATTAGCAATTAAAAATTGTAAATTGTTAATTATTTTCTATCTAAAAAGTTTTAAGATTAATAATTTGAATTTCAAAAAGATTTTATTTAGGGGTGTTTAATCAAAAAGAAATCCATAATTAAAAAAATATAAGAAAAAAGAGGTAAAAAATAAGAAAGTTAAGCAATAGTTATAATTATTTTTGCGAAATTTATAAAAAATATCAAAAAATACTTGCATTAGTTTGTATTTTTTGATAAAATGAAAGGAGACAGGCTTATGGGCTTAATAAATGAACCAACAGAAGAAGAAATAAAAAGATATACCAAAGATGTAAATGGAGCAACATTATTGGATGGGAAAATCGTTAGAATTCCAGCGACTAAAGATTATATGTTTAAGAATCTATTTGGAATAAATGGAAAAGAAGAAAACCTAAGAAATCTTTTACAAGCAATATTAAAGATAGAAATAGAAAGTTTAGAAATACAAAATCCAGAAACACAAAGAAATTCAAAAGATGATAAAAAATGTATATTAGATGTTAAAGCAAAACTATCTAATGGTACAATATGTTTTATAGAGATGCAAGTGAAAGATGAACATAATATAGGTGAAAGAGCTACATTTTATATGTGTAAGCTATATACAAACACAATAGAAAGTGGAGGAAAATATACAGATATAGGAAAAACTGTAGCAATAATAATAACAGATTTTAGTTATTTTAATAGAAGAGAGTATCATCAGATTGCGCATTTAAAATTTGAAGAATGTTTGGATTTAGACGAAATAGCAGAAGAATTAAGCGAATCAGTAAGTGAAATAATAACCGATAAGTTTGAGCTGCATATAATAGATTTAAAGAAATTTAAAAAAATAAAAAATCCTAAAGGTGAACTTGCAGCATGGTTGAAGCTAATAATAGGAGATGAAGAGGGGATATTTATGGCAAGTAAAAATAACGAAGCTATAAAAAAGGCAAATGAAGATAATAGAATATTAAGTTTAGAAAAAGACATGCAAGAAGATTATTGGTATGAATTGAAAGCAAGATTGGATAGAAATACAGAATTATATATTAGAGAAAAAGAGAAGAAAGAATACGAGGACAAGATTAAAGCTAGTGAAGAAAAAATAAAAGCTAGTGAAGAAAAAATAAAAGCTAGTGAAGAAAAAATAAAAGCTATTCAAGAAGAAGCAAAAGTTGCTCAAGAAGAAGGAAGGAAAAAAGGAATACAACAAGGAATTGAAAGAGGAGCTAAAGAAGAAAAAATAAAAATTGCAAAAACAATGAAACAAAAAAATGTAAAAATAGAAGATATTATGAGTTTTACAGGACTTTCTAAAGAAGAAATAGAAGCTATAAGTTAATAACATAGTGGTATAAAAAATAGTCGCCAATAAATAAGGTGACTATTTTTAAAAACAAAAAGTAAAGAAAAATATGGAATTTGACAATAAAACATGATATAATTATTATGTTTTATATAAAATAAAAAATTTAACATTTATGCTAAAGATACAGTATAGAATGAATTTATAGTTTTTTATTAATGAATTAAAAGAGGTGTAAAAAATGCTAGAAAAAATAAACAATGCAGAAGACTTAAAAAATCTAAACTTAAATGAAAAAAACATTTTAGCAAAAGAAATAAGAGAATATATATTAGAAGTAATATCAAAAAATGGAGGACATTTAGCATCAAATTTAGGAATTGTTGAATTAACACTAGCAATTCATAATGTATTTGACTTAAATAAAGATAAAGTAATTTGGGATGTCGGACATCAATCTTATGTGCACAAGATTTTAACAGGAAGAAAAGAGGAACTAAAAACAATTAGGACATTAGATGGAATTGCAGGATTTCCAAAAACAAGTGAATCTGAAACAGACTGTTTTAATACAGGACATAGCAGTACATCAATTTCCGCTGCAATGGGAATGGCAAAAGCAAGAGATTTAAAAAATGAGGACCATTCTGTTATAGCAGTAATTGGAGATGGTGCATTAACCGGAGGAATGGCACTTGAGGCATTAAACCATGTTGGAAGTTCGAGAACAAGAATGATAGTAATTCTTAATGATAACGAAATGAGTATTTCAAAAAACATAGGTGGAATAAATAAACTTTTAACAAGGCTTAGAGCTAAAAAAAGATATACTATTTCTAACAAAAAAGGAAGAAAAATAATTGAGAAGATTCCGTTAGTTGGAAATTCTATAGTAAAAGGTGTTACAAAATTAAAGAAAAGTATTAAACAACTTATTTTACCTAGAATGTATTTTGAAGAAATTGGTTTTAAATATTTAGGACCTGTTGATGGCCATAATATAGAAGATTTAGAATATTTACTTTCAAGAGCAAAAGAACTTGACGAGCCTGTGCTTATCCATGTTTTAACCAAGAAAGGAAAAGGCTATGAGCCAGCTGAACAAAATCCAGATAGATTCCACGGAACAGGACCTTTTAATATAAAAACAGGAGAGTCTACAAAGAAAAGGTCAAAAGATTATTCTAAAGCATTTGGAGAAAAACTAATTGAGCTTGCTGAAAAAAATGATAAAATAGTTGCAATTACAGCAGCAATGAGAGACGGAACAGGACTTAAAAACTTTTCTGAAAAATTTCCTGAAAGATTTTTTGATGTAGGAATTGCTGAACAACATGCTCTAACATTTGCTGCAGGGCTTGCAAAAGAAGGTATGATTCCATTTGTACCGATTTATTCATCATTTTATCAAAGAGCATATGACCAAGTAATTCACGATATTTGTATTCAAAAACTTCCTGTAATAATGTGTGTAGATAGAGCAGGATGTGTTGGAAATGACGGAGAAACTCACCAAGGACTATATGATATGGCATTTTTTAAACTAGTTCCAAATATTACAATTATGGCTCCAAAAGATTTTGAGGAATTAGCTCAAATGATGGATTTTGCAATTGATTTAAAAGCTCCGGTAGTTATTAGATATCCGAGAGGTGGAGAAGCGGATATTAAATTTGAAAAACATGAAGGAATAGAGTTGGGACAAGAAGAATCAGGACAGGTTAAATTAGTACAAAACGAATTAAGACAGATTGAGTTAGGAAAAGCTGAAATTTTGAGAGAGGGCGAAGATGTTACAATTATTGGAATTGGCAAAATGACAGCTACTGCAATGAATGTAGCGAATAAACTTGAAAAAGATGGGATTCATGCAGAGGTTATTAATGCAAGATTTTTAAAACCTATAGATGAAAAGGCGATTAAAGAATCTATTTCTAAAACAAAATTTGTAATTACAATTGAAGATGGAACAAAAATTGGTGGACTTGGAAGTTCTGTTAAAGAGCTTATTGTAAATAATAATATAGAAGATGTACAAATAAAATGCTTTGCTTATCCAGATGAGTTTATAAGACATGGCTCAGTTCCTGAGTTAGAAAAGGTTTATGGATTGGATTGTGAGAGTATTTATAATTTTTTGAAAAAGTTGTTGAAAGATAATAAAAAAGATGATACAATACAAACATGAGTTCTTGAAATAGGATGTGATAATTATGAATAAAGAAAATAATATCGCACCAATAAACGAAGATTTAAATGTAGCAAAATATGAACCAGAAAATATTAAAAATTTGATTTATACGATAAGAGGAAAGCAAGTAATGATAGATAGTGATTTAGCAAAGCTATATAAATGTAAAAATGGTACAAAAACTATAAATCAAGCTGTGAAAAGAAATACTGATAGATTTCCACAAAGATTTATGTTTCAATTAAATGAAGACGAATATAACCATATGTGGTCCCAAACTGGGACCACATATGGTAACGAAATGCAAAAATATAGAAGAAAAGAACATTTACCATATGCTTTTACTGAACAAGGCATAGCAATGCTTGCAACTGTTATAAAAACCGAAATAGCAATAAAAGTAAGTATTAGTATAATGGATGCTTTTGTTGAGATGAGAAAATTTTTATCTAATAATGGACAAATATTCGAAAGATTAACTATTGTAGAATATAAACTATTAGAACATGATAATAAATTTCAAGAAGTATTTAATCAATTTCAACATAAAGAAAATGTTAAACAAAAAGTATTTTTTGATGGACAAGTCTATGATGCTTTTAGTATGGTTATTGATTTAATAAAAAAAGCTAAAAGTGAAATAATTTTAATAGATAATTATGTGGATATAGATACACTAAATATATTGTCGAAGAAAAATGATACTGTAAATGTAGAAATATATACAAAAAGTAATACAAAACTAACTGCAAAAGATATTAATAATTTTAATTTACAATATCCAAAATTAGAAGTTAAGTATACAGAGACTTTTCATGATAGATTTTTGATATTAGATAGAAAATATATTTATCATATAGGTGCATCAATCAAAGATTTAGGTAAGAAATGTTTTGGCATTACACTTATTAAGTATGATGCAATAATAAAAGATATATTAGGGAAATTATACTAGAGTAGATAAATAAAAATCTTTAATAAAAAACAAAGAAAAATGGAGTTATTGAGAGACAATTGCTAATTTATAGTAAGAGGGGAGAAAAAAATGAATAAATTTGAGTTTTATCAAAGAATGAGAGAATTTGTTAGTTTATTTGATACTATGTCTGCTACAGGAGATTATAATAAAATTCATATTGAAATGGAAAAAATGAAAAAAATGGCTGTAGAAAATGGATTTAATTTTACAGAAATATATAATGAAGTCAGAAAAATTTCAAATTGTAAAATAAAATCAGATTTTCTAAATCCATTAACAGATGAGCTATGTGAGGCAATTCTTAATCAAATTTTAGAGAAAGGTAGAGTTGAAATTAGACAAATAAGAACCGGTACCTATGTGCATAGAGGAAAAAATGACTTTGATAGTGAGTATCTAAAAGAAGCAGAGCTAAAATCAATGAATGTTGGACTTCAGATTTTTTTAGATAATATAAAATTAAAAAAATATAACTTATTGGATCCTAAATGGTATAAAAGAATAAATGAGATAGGAATAGATAAATTAGAAGAATATTTAAAATCTGGAATATGTGATAATGATAAATTAAGATTATTCTTGGAAAAAGTTTTTGAAAGTTGTTATGATTCTAATGGGAATGACACAATGATAGGAGAACAACCAATACATACATTTGACGATAAAGAAGATGTATATAGACTATATTTTAATATGCCAAAAAACAAGGAAACGATAGGATTTATAAGAGACTATCAGATCCTTTGTCAACAAGCAGGTATACCATTTAAAATGAAGCCTTTTAAAAATATGGAAGAAGTAGCAAATGATACTACAATTTTTTACTCATCTTATATAGATATTAATACAAGATTAAAGATTATAAAAGAACTATAAAAAAAATATCCTAATATGCAATTGGGTACACCACCGATTGCGTGTTCTACAATTGATGGAATTGAGCAAGTAGGATTCTGCAGTATGGGAGTTGTAATTGAATTAGATAAAGGTATATATAAGAATTTTATGACTTATAATGATTACATTAATTATTTGGCTGATGTTGCCTTATCTGAAATTTTTGGAAATAGTTTAAGCACTAGTTCTACTGATTTAAGTGAACAATATGAATCATTTAAGAATAAGAATTTAAGAAATATGTTTACTTCAATGATACGTGGAATAGGTTTATCAAATAAGAATTATATTGAAAAAGTACAAAAAATTTTATATACAGTTTTATCAGACCCATTACGAAAAAAAGTAATAATACAGCAACTAAAAAAAACAATGCAAAAGTACCATAATATGAATCAAGGATATCCATATGATTATGATAGCAATATTGCAACAGATACATGGTATATTGATAAAGAAAGGCAAAAATATCCTGAATATGAGGTTGCAACAGGTTCTATTAAGAGTGAAAAAGAAGATAATACTGAAGTGAGTTTATGATGAATAAAAATTAAAAAATGGAACTAGATTACATACTAGCTCTTTAAAAATGTCTGCAAAATACTATGCAAAATCAATAAATTATGATATAATTGCGTAAAAAAGAGGTAATTTATGTTAAAAGAATGGACAAAGTTAGAAAAGACACTATTATATGGAAGTTGTATTATTGTATTGATAGTAGGAATTATTTTTAAATCTGATATTTTAACAACTTCATGTTCAATTATAGATATAATAGCTATGTTATTAATAGCAAAAGGAAAAAATATTGGGCAATTATTAGGGGTTTTAATAACAGTATTATATTCTATAGTGTCTTTTAAAAATGGGTTTTATGGAGAAGTAATAATATATATATTTATGATGCTTCCAATGTATTTGATTGGTATTGTATCATGGATAAAACATAAAAATAAAGAAACCAATTCAGTAGAAATAAACAATATTTACAAAAGCGAATGGATTATAGTTTCAATAGTATCGGTTATAGTATTTACAGGAGTTTATTATTTATTAAAAGCATTCAATACAAACGAATTGTTGGTATCAACACTTTCTGTTTTAGCTAGTTTATTTGGAATTTATTTTCAAATAAGAAGAAGCAGATATACTTTTTCTTTCTTTATTATAAATGACATTATTCTATCTGTATTATGGGGAATTCCTATTATAAATGGAAATTTTAGTTTATTACCAATATTTTTAGATCCTGTAATTAACTTTCTAAATGATACATATGGCTTTTATAATTGGACAAGATTAGAGAAAAAACAAAAAGAAAAATGTTAAAATAATAGAAGTATATAAGAAGTTAGGAGAGTGAGTTAACATGGGAAAGGTAATTGTCGGTGGTGTAATTGAAAAAGATGGTAAGTTTCTTTTAGTACAAGAAGCAAAAGAAAAATGTAGAGGAAAATGGAATATTCCAGCAGGGCATTTAAAGACTAATGAAAGTATTATAGATGGTGCCAAAAGGGAAGTACAAGAAGAAACTGGCTGTGATATTGAATTAACAGGAATATTACAAATAGGAAATATTGTTTTAAAGGATGATATTATTATAACAGTAATTTTTTCAACCAAATTACTAAAAGAAAATATTAAATATGATAAAAATGAAATTTTAGATGTAAAATGGTTTACTTATGAAGAATTACTTAATATGAAAGACGAATTAAGAGAATATAATTGGATTATTAATAGTATTTCTACATTAATTGAAAATAAAGTAGCAGATATTGATTTAGTTAAAATTATTTATTTATAATATATTAGAGGAAAGAAGGAGAGAAAATATGGATTTAGAGTTTATGAAAAAATTTAGACCAAATGAATTATGTGTTAAAGAATTTAAATATTGGATAGTTTGTGTTAGAGCAAAACAAGTAACATTAGGAGATGTAGTTATTTTATTAAAGAGAGAAACTGAAAATGTTAGTGGTATGTTACCAGAGGAAGGGGCTGAATTTCCTGAAGTTATTAAATGGTATGAAAACATTTGTAGAGAAAAATTTGGAGCAGTAAAATTTAATTATATGATTATGATGATGAAAGACCCATTTGTTCATTATCATGCTTTTCCAAGGTATGATAGAAGTATTAACATGTTTGGAAAAGAATGGGAAGATAAAGATGCAAGAAATACTCTAATTAATTTTGGAACAGTAGACAAGTTAGATGATGAAATGTTGTTTAAGATAAGGGATTATATGAAATAATATTTTTCATACTTTTAAAGATTTTTTATAACTATATGTGCTATAAAAAGCAAGGAGGAAAAAATGAAAATAAAAGTAGTCACCGGAGGTATTCTAGAAAAAGACGGAAAGTTTTTATTGGTCCAAGAGAGCCAAAAAATATGTAAAGGAAAATGGTGTATTCCTGCAGGAGGGCTAGATGAAACAGAATCTTTAATTGATGGTGCAAAAAGAGAAATATTTGAAGAAACAGGCTGTAAAGTTGAGATAACGGGAATACTAGAAATAGTAAATGAAATCCTTGAAGGTATTAATGTAGTGGTATTTTTATTTGATACCAAAATTGTTAATGAAAGTATTAAAGTAGATGGAACAGAAATATTAAATGCAGAATGGTTTAATTATGACGAAGTTTTAAATATGAAAGCAAAAAATGAACTTAGAGCAGATGGATATTTTTTAAGTGCAATAAGAAACAAAATGAATAACAAAATACAAACTTTAGATATAATAAAAACTAAATAAAATAAAAATAGAGAGAATATGATAATAAAGAAAATTTGGAGGAAGAGAATGGGCATTAATTTTGGGAGGAAGAGGAGAGATTGGATGAAAGGTTTTTCAACCAAAAATCCAAATAAGAATAAAGATATGGTGCCAGTACGAATGGGAAGTGAGTGTATCAATCTTAGCAAAAAAGTGGTACATGAAGCTGGACTGAAGCATCTAGCTATTCATATAGTTGTAATTAGTGAGGATGGTAAAAGAATTTTATTAGTACAAAGGGCTAATAAAAAAATGTATCCAAAAATGTGGGATATTGCAGTAGGGCGTCATATTGAAGTTGGAAATGGAACACCAAATGAAGTTGCTCGCAAAGCTTTTAAAGAAGAAATACAACATCGTTGGGGATCAGTAATTATGAAAGTAAAATTGTCAGAGATATTTCCATTTACGATTGAAAATGAGTCTAGAGTTAATAATGAAGAAGTAATGGTTTATCTTATGAAAAGAGATGATATAGATATTTCCATTATCAATAAAAATATTAATAAAAAAGAGGCAATTGAAGCTAAATGGGTTACAATTGAAGAATTTAAAACATATTTATCAGAAAAAAATATTGTTCCACATAAATATTTAGAGAGAATGGAAAATTATATGAGTTTTAATGAATTATGCAGAATATTAGAAGATGAAGAAAAACAATATGAGTCGGAATTATGTGAATCTGAATATGAATTAAGATAAGATATTGACACAGAAAACAATTATAGTTATGAAGCAATATATTAATTAAAAGACCATGGAATATATCAACAAAAATTATTAAAAAAAATTTAATCGCTTATTCATGGACTAAAAAGAGAAAGGATTTATTATATGAACAATTATTTATTAATACATGGTAGTTTTGGAAGTCCATTTGTAAATTGGTTTCCATATTTAAGAAATGAGATAGAAAAAAGAGATTATGTGGTATATACTCCAGATTTTCCAACAGGTGTAGGGTATCAAAACTATGAAAATTGGTCTAGGGTATTAGAAGCATATATTAGTAGCGATATTATTAATGAAAATACAGTAATATTTGCCCATTCGATTGCTCCTATATTTGTCTGTAAATTTCTAGTAGACCATAATATACGAGTTAAAAGATTAGTTTTTGTATGTGGATTCAACAATTATTTTGGAATAAATGAAGAATATGACAAAGTAAATCATACAATGTATTTTGATAAATTAAAAGATGTAAAAGGTTTAGCAGAACAGATCGTTTGTTTCTACTCAAAAAATGATCCTTATGTAAAATATGAGGCAGAAAAAGAATTCGCTGATATAATAGCAACAAAACAAATAGTAATTGATGATGGAGGACATTTAAATTCGGAAAGTGGATATACTGAGTTTAAGGAATTGTTGGAATATTTATAATTATAAATTAGAATTTTTAAGTGTAACTAAAAAAGGTTATTATTTAAGTCTTGAATTGAAGTAAATTCAAGGCTTTTTGTATGAAAATAATTGCTAAAAACAAACTAATTATCAGATTTTGTCGGATTATGTCGAAATATTTTTCTTGATTTTTCAATACTTATATGGTATTATATTACCATAAACAACTTAGCAGATACAAAATTTTTAAATTATTTCAAAAATTTTATTCATATTTTTTTATCAAAAAAGTTTATTCTTTTGTTTTTGAATTTAATTTCTAAGTTTTAAATCTATAAGCAGTTTAAATATAGCAAATCAAGGAGGAATGTTTATGTCTGAAAATCAAACGAAAAAACAAAATAAAAAAGGAAGGGAAGTGCAAGATTTATTAGATCCTAAAATTGACTATGTTTTTAAAAGAATATTTGGTCATACAGGCAATGAAGATATTACAAAAGCTTTACTTTCGTCAATCATAAAAGACAAAATTTCTGATGTAAGAGTTGACTGCAACCCGATTACAGAAAAAGATTTATTAGATGACAAAATGGGAATACTTGATATTAAAGCTAAATTAAACAACAACATAAATTGTAATATCGAAATGCAAGTAGTCGATAAAAAGAATATTGAAAAAAGGATTCTATTTTACTGGAGTAAAATGTACACTATGAGCATTAAAAGTGGAGATGATTACGAAAAATTAGAAAAAAGCATAGTTATTTTATTTACAGATTATAATTTAAAAAAATTAGAAAAAGTCAACAAATTTATTACCAAATGGAACATAAGAGAAGAAGAAAATCCAAAAATAATATTGACAGATGCTTTAGAAATTTATATAATAGAGTTAAGCAAAGGTGAGGTATTATTAAAAATTATAGATAAGAATGAGCAAACGAAAAATTCTCTTAACACTTGGCTTAAATTTATAAATAATCCGGAGGCGGTAAATGATATGGATAATAAAGAAGTAAAAAAAGCAAAAGAAGTATTAGAAGAGATAAGCCAAAACGAATATGAAAGGTATAAAGCAGAATTAAGACAAAAATATATAATGGATCAAAAAGCTACAGAAGCAGCAGGATATGATAAGGGGTTGGAAGCTGGAATAGAGCAAGGAATTAAACAAGGAATTGAGCAAGGTATTCAACAAGGAATTCAACAAAACAAGATTGAAATTGCAAAAAAGCTATTTGAACTTGGAGACGAAATAGAAAAAATAATTGTAGCAACAGGTTTAACAAAAGAACAAATTCTTTCGATAAAGAATAACTAGATTTTAATATAAAATAATGCCATTTAATGAATTAAATCATAAAATGGTATTATTTTTTATACAAATAAGATTCTTATAATAGGAAAGAAAATCCAACATCATATTGACAGAAGTTTTAGAAATCTATATAATATTTGAAAGTAAAAAAATTGAATTTTTAATAATTATTGGAGGACATAAAATGAGTGAAGATTTAAAATTTTTAATAGATGTAGTAAAAAGCGCAAGCCTATTGATTAATGATGAATTAGAAGTGAAAGCAAAAGATGACAAAGGAGATTTAGTAACAAATTTTGATTATGAAATAGAAAACTATATTATAGAAAGAATAAAAGGGAAATACCCAGATTTTTCTATAATTAGTGAAGAATATAATAGTAAAAATGAACTTACAGAAAATTGTTTTACAATAGACCCTATAGATGGAACAATAAATTTCGCAAATGGTATTCCTTTGTGGGGAATTCAGGTTGCATGTATAAGAAATTTTAAGACCTGTGCATCTGTTATATATTTACCTAAACTAAATGAACTTTACTATGCAGATGAAAATGGTGCATTTATGAATGATAAGCCAATATTAGTAAATCAAACAGGAGTAGATAAAGGAATTTATACTATAGAAGGACCAGGAAAGTTTGTGTTGCATGACAAAATGATTTCAACAAACAGAAATTATAGAATATTTTGGTGCTCAGCTGTCAGTTTTGCTTGGATAGCATCAGGAAAGATTTGTGCTACAAATATTACATCAGACAAAATGTGGGACTATGTTCCAGGACAATATTTAGTAGAAAAAGCAGGTGGATGCATTTATAATAATAAAAAAATTCATATTGCTGCCAATAGTAAAGAATTTTTGAATTTATTAAAAGAAAATTCAATATTTTTTGAAAAAGAATAGGAGAAAAAAGTATGGAAGAATTATTTGATGTCTTAAATGAAAATGGAGAGTTTACAGGGAAAATAGAAAGCAGAGAAAAATGCCATAAAGAAGGACTATGGCATAAGGCAGTTGTAGTTTTTATAATAAATTCAAAGGGACAAGTATTATTACAAAAAAGAAGCGCAAAAAAGAAATTATGGCCAAATATGTGGGATATAACAGCAGGAGGACATGTACTAACAGGAGAATTTGGATTTGAAGCTATAATTAGAGAATGCGAGGAAGAAATCGGAATAAAATTACAAAAAAATGATTTAACCTTTATAGGCTCTGTGAAATCTACAAATATAAAAGGTGAAATAATTAATAACCATTTTAACGAATTTTATATAGCGAATAAAGAAATAGATGAAACTAAGTTAAAACTTCAAGAGGAAGAGGTTTCTGAAATTAAATGGGTTGATAAAGAAGATATTATAGCAAGAATTAAAGATAATTATAATGGTATAACAGATAAAGATGGATGTTGGGAATATTTAGTTAAGTATTATGAATGGGTAGATAATAAATTATAAAAGAAGCATGAATTAATATATGAAAATTTATTGCCAAGGATAATTATTTGGTCTTGAATTGAAATTAGTTCAAGGCTTTTTGCATTGGACTAATTACATAAATAAAAATATTGTCGAAAAATGGCAAAATTTGCGATGAAAAAATCAAATAAAGGTATTGACAATTGATATCATATATAGTATTATAATATTGATGGGGTTTATATTTTATAAGGGAAAAATAATTATGCATAAAGGAGGAAAAATATAAATGCCAAATATAGAAAAAATTATAACAAAAATGAAAAGACAGCCAAATGGAATTAGATTTCAAGAATTACAAAAAGTATTAGAATATAATGGTTATAAAATGAAAACAAAAACAGGTACATCGCATAGACAGTTTATTAATAATATGCGGAAATGTAATTACTATAAAAGAAGAAAATCCGTTAAAAGCAGTATATGTAAAAGATGTACTTAAAAGAATAGAAAAATAATATTTTAGTTAGGGGGCAAATATGAAAGGAGTAAAAGAATATATGAATTTACCATATAATTATATAATCAATTATATTAACGATGAAAGTGGCTCTTATTATTATGCTAGAGTCTTAGAATTAGATGGTTGCCAAAGTACAGGAGAAACATTTGAAGAAGCATACAAAAATATAAGAGAAGCGATGGAGGGCTGGATTGAAGCAAAAATTGAGGGAGGATATGAAGTACCTCTTCCAATTGGGCAAGATAATTTTAGTGGAAAATTTGTTGTAAGAATTCCAAAATCACTACACTATAAACTATCTATAGAGGCTGAAAGAGAGGGAGTTTCTCTTAATCAATATGCAGTGTATAAGCTTAGTAAATAGATTTTCAGAAAATCATATTGACAGAAATTTTAGAAATTTATATAATAGGTGTAAATAAGTTAGAAAGAGAGATGGATGTAATGAAAAAAATATTTGTAATATGTAGCAAAGCTTTTTATAAGGATATCCCACCAATTAAAGACAAATTAGAAGAAAATGGTTGGGAGGTTTATTTACCTCATACATACGATAATCCTAATGCGGAAAATGAATGGTACGCAAAAGGCGTAGAAGAACATGCAAAGATGAAAGGTGAAATGTTTAAGAGAAGTAGAGAAAGAATAAAATCAATGGATGCGGTATTAACTTTAAACTTTGATAAAAATGGAAAAAAGAATTATGTTGGTGGTTCAACATTTCTTGAATTATACGAAGCCTTTATGGAGAACAAAAAAATATATTTGTGGAACGAAATACCAGAGGGTATTTTGTATGATGAGATAAGTGGATTTGCACCTGAAGTTATAAATGGCAATTTGAATTTAGTAAAATAAATTATAAAAAAAGCAAAATTTTTTCATAAGAAAAAGACGGAGGTATGGAATCTATGCTAGAAAATATAGAAGTTTTAACACATAGCAGTATAAAGATAAGTAAAAATAAAATAATTTATATTGATCCATTCAATATAGAGAAGAACTTCAATGATGCAGACATAATATTTATAACACATAGCCATTATGATCATTATTCAGAGAAAGATATAGAAAAAGTAAAAAAAGAGAATACATTTTTTGTTGCACCTGAAGATGTGAAAAATGAGCTACTACATAAAGGAATAAGTAATGACAAAATTATATCAGTAAAACCAAATCAAACATGTGAAATTTTAGGTATAAAATTTGAAACAATTCCAGCATATAATGTAAATAAAAAATTTCATCCAAAAGAAAATAATTGGGTAGGTTACATTATAGAAATAGATGGCATAAGATACTATATTGCTGGAGATACTGATATAAATGAAGATAATCTAAAAGTCAAATGTAATGTCTGCTTTGTGCCTGTTGGAGGAACATATACAATGGACTATAAAGAAGCAGCACAATTTGTAAATGAAATAAAGCCCAAAATTGCTGTACCAATTCATTATGGAAGTATTGTTGGAACAGAAAATGATGCAGAACAATTTATAAGTTTATTAGATAAGAGCATAGAAGGAAAGGTATTAATGAAATAAGAATAATTAACAAAAACTTGCATATATATTAATAGATATATGCAAGTTTTTTAATTATGTAATAGGAAAGTTATATTTTCCTATTTAAATGTATAGAGATTCCATACTTGAATTAGGATAGTCATACTTTTTTATAACTATAAGAGTTTAAAAGCAAACCGAAAGGAATGAATTTTTTTATGAAAAAAATAATTGCTATTTTTATTATTGGTATTTTATTAATATTTTATGCAACATATTGTTATGCAGATTTTTCTGGATATATATGGAGTAGTCCAGCTACACAAGCAATTGCTGTTTCAAGTAATATTACAGAAGAATACACAAATGACACATCAAATCCTTTAAATTTAGATTGTGGCTCTGCAATTTTAATAGAGCAAAATACAGGAAAGGTTTTGTATTCATATAATGCACATGAAAAACTTAGACCTGCAAGTGTTACCAAAGTTATGAGCATTTTACTTATAATGGAAGCAATAGAAAATGGAAAAATAAGCTATGACACAAAAATTCCATGTTCAGAAAATGCAGCTTCAATGGGTGGTTCGCAAATTTGGCTTGATACAACAGAAACTTTATCAGTAGAAGAAATGTTAAAAGCAATTTGTGTAGTATCTGCAAATGACTGCGTAATGGCGATGGCAGAGTATCTTGGCGGAACAGAAGAAGAATTTGTAAAAATGATGAATGAAAAAGCTTCGCAGCTTGGAATGAATGATACAACATTTAAAAATTGTCATGGAATAGATGAAGATGGACATGAGACATCAAGTTATGATATTGCATTAATGTCTAAAGAGCTTTTGAGCAAATATCAAGAAATTACAAAATATACAACAATTTGGAGTGATTCTTTAAGAGATGGAAAGTCTGAACTTATAAATACAAATAAATTAGTACATAATTATCAAGGTTGCACAGGACTAAAAACAGGCTCAACCTCACAAGCTTTATTCAATTTATCTGCATCAGCAACTCGAGATGATTTATCATTAATTGCGGTTGTTATGAAAGCTCCAACTTCAGCTAAAAGATTTAAAAATGCTTCAAACCTGTTGGATTTTGGATTTGCAAATTTTGAATATAAAAAAATGATTAGCAAAGGTGATGTGGTTAAAAATATAAAAGTTGAAAAAGGAGTTGTTTCAGAAGTAAAGACGATAGCAAAACAAGACCTAGGCACACTTATAACAAAAGGAAATGATTTTAATATTGAGCAAAATATTGAAATGCCTGATGTGGTTCAGGCTCCTATAAAAAAAGGTGATATTATAGGAAAACTAACATACATACTAGATGGAGAAGATATAGGAGAATGTAATTTAGTTTGTGATGAAGATGTTAATAAAATTAATTTTTTTAATATGGAACAATATGTTTTAGATAAATGGTTTACTTTATTAAGATAAAATTCGATGTGCAAGATTTATTCTATAAACCTCGCATTTGAACAAATTTATGGAACGTATTAATAATCAAAGCTTTTTAGTAATATTAAAGTGTTGATAATTTGAATAGTCAACACTTTAATGAGTTTCTATGTGCTCTCGTATAGTAAATATGACAAGAGATTTTGTTTTATTCTAATTTTAAAATTTTTATTGTTACATTGTTTTTAGTATTTGAAGCTTTTATTTTTATAGTGTTTCCAGTATTATTAACAAATTTGAAATCTTGAGCACCAAAAGATACAGCAGCATCTTTGCCAGATTTTATATATGGGACTTTGTTACTATGAGGGTGTCTTTCTGTAACTTTTAGTTCAGGAACTTTTAAAACAGCATTATACAAAGTAGTACTTACTTGACAAAGTCCACCACCTAGAGCTTCTATAACATCTCCATTTCTAAAAACGTCAGCTTTTTTGTAGCCTTTGCCAGATGTGGCTTTTCCTACAGTTTTAGAAAAAGAAAAAGTTTTTCCATTTTCAACAGTTGTGTCATTTAAAGTGGAACAAGCAATTGTAAGATTGTTTTGCCTGCCAGAATCTTTTGTATAAATTTTGGTTGAAAAAGAGGCAATTTCTGTTTCTTTAGAAGATTTTTTATTATTTTGAGTATCATCTTTATTTGAATCCTCAGCTTCTTGAGAATTATCAGAGTTTTCATCAGAAGAATTTTTTTCCGAGTCTTTTTCATCAGATGCATCTTCGCTATTATCAGTTTCATCTATGTTTTCATCGTTATTTTCTTCATCATTTGAATCATATTCAGTGTTATCAGCTGAATTTACATCTCCTGCTATATTTTGAGAGGTACGTGTAGAATTATAATTTGTATCAGTTTCGGAATTTCCATTTCTATTAAAAAAATAAATAAGCCCCAAAACGATTGCTATTGCTAAAATTATCCATAAAATATATTTTTTCATATAAAAATCCTTTCTTGCTTTAATCAAATGCATAAATAGGTGTTAAAATTAATTCAAGCAAAATAAATTTTTTCAAAAAATAAACAATATTATTTTGACCAAAAAGTAAAAAAATATAATATGAATAAATAAAAATTTTTAAAACAAAATAATTATAAGGATTAAATGTTGAGATAATTTTAGTTTTAGGGATTTTTGTGGTAAAGTTTGAAAAGAACGGAAAATTTTAAAGAAAAAGAGGATTAAACTATGATTTTTGTTATGCTTGGAACTCAAAATAATGATTTTCACAGATTATTAGATGAAATTGAAAAAAATATTGAAAATGGAAATATCAATGAAGAAGTAATTGTACAAGCAGGTTTTACAAAATATGAATCTGACAAAATGAGAATTTTTGATGTTATATCAAAAGAAAATTTAGAAGATTTAATAAAAAAAGCAGATTTGATAATAACTCATGCGGGAGTGGGCTCCATTGAGATGTCACTTGAACAAAATAAAAAGGTTATAGCAGTTCCTAGACTTAAAAAATTTAAAGAACATGTAAATGATCATCAAAAAGATATAGAAGGTGAGTTTAACAAAAGAGGCTGGCTTGTAGGAATAAATGATGTTTCTGAACTTGGTATAGCTTTGAAAAATGTTAGAGATTTTATCCCAAAAAAATATGAAAAACCAAAATGTGATGAGATTATTAATGTAATAAAAACTTTTATTGATAAAATTTAAAGCTCAACTCTGTTTCTTTACTTTTCTTAGTATTTGTGATAAAATAGTTACAATTCAGAATTAAAAAGGAGCAGTTAAAGTGAAATTAGAAGAATTTAATTATAATCTACCAGAAGAATTAATAGCACAAGTACCAATTTCTAAAAGAGATGAATCAAGATTAATGGTGCTAAATAGAGAAAATAAAACAATAGAACATAAAACTTTTAAAGACATAATAGATTACTTAAAACCAGGAGATTGCTTAGTTAGAAATAACACAAAAGTTATTCCTGCAAGACTTTATGGAAAAAAAGAAACAGGAGCAAATGTTGAGTTTGTTTTGTTAAAACAGCTTGAAGGAGATATTTGGGAGTCAATAGTAAGACCGGGAAATAAATTAAAACCAGGAACTGTGGTTAAATTTGGCGAAACAAAATATGTAGACTCAAAAAATAAAGATCAAAAAAGTGAAGATCCAAAATTAGAAAATGAATATTTACTTAAAGCCACAATATTAGACATAATGGAAGGTGGAACAAGAAAAGTAAATTTTGAATATGATGGGATTTTTAACGAAATATTAGACAAGATAGGACTTATGCCACTTCCTCCATACATACATGAAAGTCTAAAAGAAAAAGACAGATATCAAACAGTATATGCAAAATATGATGGTTCTGCTGCTGCACCTACAGCAGGGTTACATTTTACACCTGAGCTTTTGAAAAAAATAGAAGAAAAAGGTGTGAAAATTGCAAATGTTACTTTACATGTTGGAATAGGAACTTTTAGACCTGTAAAAGAAGAAAATATTGAAGATCACCAAATGCATACAGAGCATTTCTATATTAAGCAAGAAGATGTAGATAAAATAAATGATACAAAGAAAGCAGGAGGAAGAGTAATTGCAGTGGGTACAACATCTTGTAGAGTATTAGAAACAATAGCATCAGAAGAAACAGGACTTGTTCGAACTACAGAAGCTGATACTGGAATTTACATATATCCAGGTTATAAATTTAAATGTATAGATGGACTAATAACAAATTTCCACTTACCCAAATCAACTCTTTTAATGCTTGTATCAGCTTTAGCAGGAAGAGAATTCGTTTTAGATGCATACAATGAAGCAGTAAAAGAGAAATATAGATTTTTCAGTTTCGGAGATGCAATGTTTATTAAATAAAAAAATATAATTGACATTAAGGAAAATATATTATAATATATATATATAATAATAAATGAAATATAAGGAGGAGTAATTATGGGATTTATTAAAGCATTTGCAGGAGCTTTAGGAGGAACATTTGCAGACCAATGGAAGGATTTTATAGTACCTAGAAGTAATGTACCAGCAACAGCTGCTATATTTGGTGCAGAAAGAAAAGGAACAGATAATGGAAGAGGTTCAAATACAAAAGGATCAGAAAATATTATTACAAATGGAAGTAAAATAGTTGTGCCAGATGGATGTGCATTAATTACTATGCAAGACGGTAGCATAACAGGATGTATAACAGAACCAGGAGGGTTCATATACCAATCTGATGATCAAAACTCACAATCTTTATTTGCAGGAAATGGATTTATATCTTCTACAATAAAAACATCATGGGAAAGATTTAAATTCGGAGGAATTCCTGGAAGTGAACAAACAGTATTCTATGTTAATTTAAAAGAAATACCAGGAAATAAATTTGGTACACAATCAGAAATTTATTGGGATGATGCATATATAAATGCACAAGTAGGTGCAATAACAAGAGGTACATATACAATGCAAATAATTGACCCAATATTATTTGTTAAAAATTTTGTTCCAATAGAATACTTAAGACCAACAGGAGAAATTTTTGACTTTGCAGATATGGATAATCCAGCAGGAGAGCAATTATTTAATGAAGTAGTAGGAAGTTTATCTGCTGCATTTTCAAATTACACAAATGACCCAAGCAAAGGAAATAGAATTACAAAAATTCAAGGAGATCAAATTGGATTTGCTCAAAGCTTATCACAAGCAGTTGAAGAAGCTTATCAATGGAAATCTTCAAGAGGTTTAGAAATAATTAAAGTTGCAATTACAGCTATAGAATATGACGAAGATTCTAAAACATTACTTAGTGATGTTAAAAAAGCAGATGCTTTATCAGGTGCTAGAGGAAACTCATTTATGCAACAATCCGTAGCTAGAGGATTCCAAGCTGCAGGTGAAAATGGAGGAGCTCAAGGAATGGCATTTATGGGAATGGGAGTAAATAGTGTTGGAGGAGTTATGGGAAATATGCAACAACCAACTCAAAACTCTCAAGCAGAAAAAGATCCATATGAAGAAATTACAAAATATAAAAAATTATTAGATGATGGAATAATTACTCAAGAAGAGTTTGATGCAAAGAAAAAGGAACTATTAGGATTATAGAATAAATATATAAATGCTTTCGTGATGAGTTATTATAATTACTGCGAAAGCATTTGTATTATAAATAAGGAGTTATATATGGAAGAAAATGAAAAAAGTGTTATAAAAACCGATGTTGGAGCTAAAGATGGTCAAACAAAATGCCCAAAATGTGGAGCTACAGATATTTCTTTAAATACTAAAAATGGAAAATTAAGATGTAATTTCTGTAGACATGAGTTTGAACTAGAAAAATTTGATAGTATGGAATCAAATATAGAAAATCTTGAAGGTGAGATAATTGGATCTGGTGCATCAGATATTATAGCAGACACAAAAGATATAATTACTCTTAAATGCACAAGTTGTGGAGCTGAAGTTGTAATAGATACAGCAAGTTCTACTCAAGCAAGATGTCATTGGTGCAGAAATACATTATCAATAAATGAACAAATTCCAAATGGTGCTGTACCAGACACAGTACTTCCATTTAAGATTTCAAAAAAAGAAGCTAAAGAAGCTATTGAAGGATTTGTAGAAAAAAGAAAGTTTTTTGCACATCCTAAATTTAGACAAGAATTTAAAGCTGAAAATGTTATGGGAGTTTATTTGCCATATATGATTGTAGATGCAAATGCACATAGCATTTTAAAAGGTCAAGGAGAACATGAGACAAAAAGTTATACAGTTAGAAATAATGACCACACAGAAACATATTATGATGCAGATTTATACGATGTAGAAAGAGATTTTGACATAACAATAGAAGGATTAACAGTTGAATCTAGTAAAGATAAAATTGATAATTCAAAAGGAAAAACAAATAATATTATAAATTCAATTATGCCTTTTGATACAGAGAATTGTGTAAAATGGGATTCAAATTATATAAAAGGATATACATCAGAAAAAAGAGATATAAATGTGGAAGAATTAAAGCCATTAGTTAAAGAACAATGTAAAGATATAGCAAGACATTCAGCTAATTCTACGATAGAATTTTATGATCGTGGAGTTAGATGGGATTCAGAAGAATTAGAAGTTAAAGGTCAACAGTGGAAATCTGCATATTTACCTGTTTGGCTATACAGCTATTTAGAAAAAAAAGGAGATAAAAATTTATTACATTATGTTGCAGTAAATGCAAGAACAAAAGAAACTATGGGTAGTGTTCCAATTCACATGCCTAAATTATTAGCAGTTTCAGGATTAGTAGAATTAGCAGGAGTTTTAGCAGCAATTTTAACGATTTACAAAATATTACAAAAAAACACATGGTGGCCATGGCTATTCTTATTAATTGGGATAATATATTATGCTGTTAAATATAGTAAATATAGAAACACTGGTGCAAGACATCACTATGAAAATGAGACTAAATCAGAAATGAAAAACATTAGAAAAATAGATAACTTTGTAAGAAATAAAAGAAGACTTAGAAATTCTTCGATGGATGGAGCAAATAATAATAGAATATCAGGAACATTTAACAATAACCATTTTATTGAATAAGTAATAGTGATTTTGCTAAATGTGCAATTGCTTTTTGAGCCACACTAATCAAATATATTTAGAACTTTTTGCATAGGAAAATTAGAGCTATCTTTATATAAGATAGTTCTTTCAAATAAAGGGAAAGGACTGTTTGAAAATGAATGAGCCTTTAGCATATAGGGTAAGACCTAAAACACTTGAAGAATATGTAGGTCAGGAACATGTTTTAGGAAAAGATAAAATCTTATATAGAACAATAAAAGCAGATAGATTATCTAGTTTAATATTGTTTGGACCTCCGGGATGTGGAAAAACTTCACTTGCACAAGTTATTTCAGAAACAACTAAATACAAATTTTACAAGATAAATGCAGTAACTGCAGGTGTAGCAGATATTAAAGCTGTAATTGAAGAAACAAAAAATTATATGCTAAATCCTACTGGTAAGGCAATTTTATTTATAGATGAGATACATAGATTTAACAAATTGCAACAAGATGCTTTACTTCCTTATGTGGAAAATGGAACTATAATTTTAATTGGTGCAACAACAGAAAATCCATATTTTGAAGTAAATAAAGCTTTAATTTCACGTTCTATGGTAGTAAAACTTGAACCATTAACTCAAAATGATATTTTTAAAGTACTAAAAATGGCATTAACAAAAAAAGAAGGACTTGGAGAATACAATATAAAAATTGAAGATGAAACATTAGAAAAGCTAAGTAATATCTCAGGAGGAGATGTAAGAACTGCTTTAAATGCACTAGAAATTGCAACACTTACAACATCTATGAATGAAAATGCTGAAATTGTAATTACTGATGAAATACTTCAAAATTGTGTTCAAACAAAAAAAGCAGTTTTTGATAAATCTGGAGACTCTCATTATGATAATATAAGTGCATTTATTAAATCTATGAGAGGTTCAGATCCAGATGCAGTTTTATTTTATTTAGCTAGAGCTTTGCATGGAGGAGAAGATCCAATGTTTTTAGCAAGAAGAATTGTAATTTGTGCTTCAGAAGATGTAGGTCTTGCAAATCCAAATGCACTTGTTGTTGCAAATTCTGCAATGCAAGCAGTTCACATGGTAGGAATGCCTGAAGCAAGAATTATACTTGCAGAAGCGGCTGTATATGTTGCAAATTCAAAAAAATCAAATGCAACTTATCTTGGAATAGATAAAGCTTTGGAAGATGTTTCGACAAAAGATACAGGGACAATTCCAATGCATATTAGAAACGCTCCAGCTGAAGGAATGAAAAATTTAGGATATAGTATTGGCTACAAATATCCTCATGACTATCCTAGACATGTCGTAGAACAACAATATTTACCAGATAAAATGCTTGGAACAAAATATTATGTTCCAGATGAGAATGTGAAAGATACAGAATAACAAAAACTCTAATGAAAAACTATTTTTTAAATGAGTTATTAAGGAGGAGAAAATGCTAAAGTTAATTGAAGAATTATCGGAGTATATTGGGAAAGACACAGGGCTAGATAAACAATATATTAATTTAACAATACTTACAATACTTACATTTATATTTTTTTCTATATTAAAAGCAATAATAAAAAAGATATATTCAGAACTACATGTTAGTGATAAAAAGAAATATTTTAGAAACAGAAAAATAAAGATTTCTTTAACTGTGATTTGTTGGATAGTGGTAGTTTTGATATGGAAAGAGCAAATTAAAGGACTTATGACTTTAATTAGCTTTGTTTCTGCAGCTGTTACTATTGCTCTAAGAGAAATAATCTTCAACTTCTTTGCAGGAATATACATAAATGCAAAAAAAATACTTGACATAGAAGATAGAATAGAAATTAAAGGAATAAAAGGTGATGTAATTACAATACACTCTTTAGGATTCGAAATGTTAGAGATAGCAGAAGGAAATGAATATGAACAAAGTACAGGAAAAATAGTACATATTCCGAATTCTGCAATATTTACAGAACCTACCAAGAATTTTACAAAAGCTTTTAAATATATATGGGACGAAATAAAAATAAATGTTGAACTAGATTCAGATATAGAAGATACGAAAAATGTTTTATATTATATTTTGGAAAGCAATGAAGTTTTAAAAGAAATTCCGAAAAAGATGGAAAATCAAGTAGATGACGCAACAGTAGAATATAGAATTTATTATAATAATCTAGATCCTATTATTTACACAAGAATTGAAGAATCTCATATAGAGCTAAGTTTAAGATATTTAGTTCACCCTAAGAAAATAAGAATAGTACAAAATGAAATATATTTAAAAGTATTAGAACAATATAAAAAAGGAAATTTAAAGTTGTATAAAGGATAAATAATAATAGTAATAGAAAAAGTAAATTAAGTGGCACTCAATTGTAGTATCAGATTTAAAAAAAGAAACTTTGAAAGGAATGAAACAATAATGAAAGTAGGATTTGTATCTTTAGGCTGTAGCAAAAATTTAATAGACACAGAAGTTACAATTGGAAAATTTAAAGAGCATAAATTTGAAATAGTAAATAATCCTAAAGAAGCAGAAATAATTGTAATTAATACTTGTGGATTTATAGAGTCAGCTAAAGAAGAAGCAATAAATACTATTTTAGAAATGGCAGAATATAAAAAGAAAAGATGTAAATATCTAATTGTTATGGGATGTTTAGTACAAAGATATTATGACGAACTAGTAAAAGCATTACCAGAAGTAGATTTGTTTTTGAAAATAGAAGATTATGATAAAATGTGGGATAAGGTTCCTTTTGGGGACGGAGGAAAAAAGGAACCTTGTTCAAAAGAAAAAAGCAACTTGCAAACTAAAAAACATACAGAAAATGATATTAATAACTATAAGGAAGATGAGGGAGATTTTTTCCTTCATACCAAAAAGAAACTTTGTAAGTTGCCTATGTTTAAAGAACAAGAATATCTTCAAAGAACAATTTCAACAGGAAAAAACTATGCTTATTTAAAAATTGGAGAAGGTTGTAGTAATTTGTGTACATATTGTGCAATTCCATATATTAGAGGATTGTTTATAAGTAGGCCTATGGAAGAGATTATAAAAGAAGCGGAAAATCTAGCAAAACAAGGAATTAAAGAATTAATCGTTATTGCCCAAGATACAACAAAATATGGAGTGGATCTGTATGGGGAGTCAAAGCTTGCAGAGTTACTTCAAAAACTATGTAAAATAGATGGAATTCATTGGATTAGGTTTTTATATTCTTATCCAGAAGGCATTACAGATGAACTAATACAAGTTGTAAAAAATGAGGAGAAAATTGCAAAATATTTTGATATTCCAATTCAACATATTTCAAATGTAGTTTTGAAAAAAATGAATAGAAAAACTTCAAAACAAAACATAAAAAAACTACTTTCAAAAATCAGAAAAGAAATACCAAATGTAACCTTAAGAACAAGTTTAATTGTAGGCTTTCCAGGAGAAACAAAGGAACAATTTGAAGAATTATATGATTTTGTAGAAAAAACAAAATTTGATAAATTAGGAGTTTTCGAATATTCAAAAGAAGATGGAACTCCAGCTGCCACAATGCCCAACCAAATACATCACATGACGAAAAAATCTAGATTTAATAAAATTATGAGTTTGCAACAACAGGTTTCTAGAGAAAAGATGAAAGCAAAGATTGGAACTGAGCAAGAAGTATTAATTGAAGCTAAATCTTTTGATAGAAAATACGTAATAGGAAGAACTAAGCTTGATGCACCAGATATAGATGGAGTGGTGTATATAAAAAATACTGATTTAAAACTAAATGAATTTGTAACTTGCAAGATTACAGAATTTAGAGATTATGATTTGGTGGGAGATATTAAATAGTTAAAAAAAATGAAAAAGAAGCAGTTGGTTGAAAACTGCTTCTTTTTGAATTATTTATATTATATACTACATACGTTACGTATTGTCAAGACTTATTTGGAAAAAATATTTTATTATTGATTGAAAAATAAATAAAAATATGATATTATTTTTACATAGTTAAAAAGAAAGAGTGAATTTAAAATGGAAATAGAAAAAATAGAATCAATAATAGAAAGTATGCTATTTGCAGCAGGAAGAATGGTTGCAATAGAAGAAATGGAATTTGCATTAGAAGTATCAAAAAAAGATTTAGAAAAAATATTAGAAAAAATGAAAGATGAATATAAAGCACAAAATAGAGGAATAGAATTAATAAGCTTAAATAATGGATATCAATTATGTAGTAAAAAAGATAATTACGAATATATCTATCAAATTATAGATAAAAGAAATAAGCCAAAACTTTCAAATGCAGCACTAGAAACGCTTTCAATAATTGCATATAATCATAAAATTACAAGAGCAGAGATAGAGGCAATTAGAGGAGTAAGTGTAGATGCTACAATTTACAAGCTTCTGGAATATGGTTTGATAGAAGAAGCTGGAAAGCTTGATTTACCAGGAAAGCCAATGTCATATAAAACAACAGATGAGTTTTTAAGAATGTTTGGATACTCTTCTTTAGAAGAATTACCAGAACTTCCAAGGTACAAGATGGATGAGAATCATCAAATAGTTATTGAAGAGTTAGAAGAAAACACTGAAGAATCTGAAAGCCAAGAAATAATTGAGAAAACCAATAAAAAAGTAATATCTGAAGAAGCTGAAAAATAATGCAAAATTGAAGAAACTAAAGATTAAGGCAAAGCGAATTTGATGAGAAGAAGCTTGAAAGTAATTTTTAAAAATAAATATTTTTAAACAAATTTTGCGACTTAAACGAAAGGATAGGTAATGAAAAATGGATATGGAAGAATTAAAACAAAAAGCCAAAGAAATTAGAAAAGATATAATAGAACAGGTATATAATGCTAAATCAGGACATCCAGCTGGTTCACTTTCTATAACTGATATTATGGCAGTACTTTATTTTAAAGAACTTAGAATAGATGAAAAAAATCCAAGATGGGAAGATAGAGATAGATTAGTTTTATCTAAAGGGCATTGTTCTTGTGCCTTATATGCAGCCCTTTGCGAAAGAGGATTTTTTGAAAAAGAACATATAAAAACTTTTAGAAAAATAGATAGTATTTTACAAGGACATCCAGATTTAAACAAAACTCCTGGGGTAGATATGACTTCGGGTTCTTTAGGTCAGGGCTTATCTGTTGCAAATGGAATGGCAATTGCAGGAAAGATGGACAACAAAGACTATAGAGTTTATGCTATTTTAGGTGATGGAGAGATAGAAGAGGGCCAAGTTTGGGAAGCCGCAATGACTGCAAATAAATATAAATTAGATAATTTGTGTGTAATTGTAGATAATAACAATTTGCAAATAGATGGAACAATAGAAGAAGTAATGAGCCCATATCCAATAGATGAAAAATTCAAAAGTTTTGGATTTAATGTTATAAATATTGATGGAAATGATATTGAACAAATTATAAATGCTTTTGAAGAAGCAAAACAAGTAAAGGGAAAGCCAACATGTATTGTAGCTAAAACTATAAAAGGCAAGGGAGTTACTTTTATGGAAAATAAGGTAGAATGGCATGGGAAGGCTCCAAATGAAGAGGAGTATTTACAGGCTTTGAAAGATTTAAGTTAAGAGCTAGATAAATTATATCTAGCTCTTAAAATATTATTCTCCCACAATTTCTAACTTGTCAGAATTATATTCAATCTTAATTGTTTGCCCATTTTTAATCTCTCCACGCAAGATTTTTTCAGAAATCTCATCTTCAACATATCTTTGAATAGCACGACGTAGTGGACGAGCACCAAATTTTAAGTTTGTTCCTTTTTCTAATATAAACTCTTTAGCTTCTTCTGAAACTTCCATTGTAATATCTTTTTCAAGAAGAACTTTTTTAGTATCATTAAGCATTAAATCAACAATTTGTAGTAATTGCTCTTTATTTAGTGAATTAAATACTATAATTTCATCTACTCTGTTTAAAAATTCAGGTCTAAATGTATCTTTTAATCTGTCTTCGATTTTGCCTTTATCAATAGTTTCGTTTCCAAAACCAATAGAATTGTTGTTTAAATTTGAACCTGCATTTGATGTCATAATTATAATTGTATTTTGGAAGCTTACAGTGTTTCCTTGAGAGTCTGTTAATCTACCATCATCAAGTATTTGAAGAAGCAGATTAAATACATCTGGGTGAGCTTTTTCAATTTCATCTAAAAGGATAATTGAATAAGGTTTACGTTTAACTTTTTCTGTAAGCTGACCTGCATCATCATAACCAACATATCCTGGAGGTGCACCAATCAATTTGGCTGTTGAGTTACTTTCCATATATTCTGACATATCTATTCTAATAATAGATTCTTCTGTTCCAAACATCTCATAAGCAAGGCTTTTTGCAAGTTCTGTTTTACCAACACCTGTAGGACCTACAAATATAAATGAAGGTGGTCTTTGGGTGCTTTTTAAGCCTGCTCTGTTTCTTCTAATTGCACGAGATACAGCAGAAACTGCATATTCTTGACCAATAATTCTTTTATGTAGATTTTCTTCTAAGTTTAATAATTTTTCTGTTTCTTTTTCTGTAATTTTTTTAACAGGAATTTTTGTCCAACTTTCTATAACACCTGCAATATCTTGAACTGTTAGGCTTTTAATCTTCATAGTAGAATTTATTCTATCAATATCTTCAATTAATTTACATTCTTCAGTTTTAAGTTGAGCTGCTTTTTGATAATCTTCTGTAGAGTCAGCATTGGCAGCATCTTCTTTTTCTTCTTGAATTTTCTTTAATTGATTTTTTAATACTTCAAGTCTGAATAAATCAACATTTTCTAAGTTAATTCTAGAACATGCTTCATCTAAAATGTCAATTGCTTTATCTGGTAAGAATCTGTCGTGTATGTACTTTTCAGACATTAGAACTGTTTGTTTAATTACTTCATTTGAAATTTTTACCTTATGATAATCTTCATAATATTTTTTAATACCTTTTAATATGTCTATTGCATCATCTGAAGAAGGCTCATCTATCATAACTTGTTGGAATCTACGCTCCAAAGCTGTATCTTTTTCGATATATTTACGATATTCTTTAATTGTAGTTGTTCCAATTAATTGAACTTGACCATTTGCTAAGGCAGGTTTTAAAATATTGGCTGCATTCATAGAATCATTTTCTCCACCTGCACCTGCACCAATAATTGAGTGGACTTCATCAATTACTAAAATGATATTTCCATAATGGATACATTCTTCTATAATACCTTTCATTCTTGATTCAAATTGACCTCTGAATTGAGTTCCTGCAAGAACTGCAGTCATATCTAAAAGATAAACTTCTTTATTTAAAAGCTTAACAGGTACTTTTTGATTTGCAATTTTAATTGCTAAACCTTGTGCAATAGCTGTTTTTCCAACACCAGGTTCACCAATTAAACAAGGATTATTTTTTGTACGTCTATTCAAAATTTGAATAACTCTTTGAAGTTCTCTGTCACGACCTACAACCATATCTAATTCACCATTTTTAGCTTTTACAGTTAAATTTGTTCCGAAAGTGTCAAGATATTTTTTCTTTTTGTTTGCATTCTTTTTCTTCTCAGGCTTAACTTTTTTCTTAACATTTGAACCGCTATTTGATGTTTCATCTTGACCATTATTTTGTCTAAAATTATTTAGGCTTCCAAAAATTGAACCAAGTGGAATTGCTCCTGCAAAAATAGGTGGACGTTTAGAATTTTGTTCTTCATCGTCATCATCATCTTCTTCATCATTGCTGTTATTTGCAAAATTCATATTTCCCATATCAGGAAAAGCCATAGCTTCAAAATTTACGCCATCTATACCATTTAAGCTTTCAGCAAGATGCTGAAATAAATCTTCAAGTCCATTATTTAAATTTTTTGCTTGTGCATCAGTTTGTGCTTTTAGAATTTCATCAGTATTTATTCCTTGCTTTTTAGCACAACTTACACACAATCCTTCCATCTTCCTTGTGCCATTTTCTTCTTTACTTGAGAAAATAACAGCTAGATTTTTCTTACATATATTACATAACATAATTTTTCCTCATTTCTTTTTTTTAATACATTCTATCATACAATAAAAATAGACTAAAGTCAAGGGATTTTGTTAAAAATTTAGCAAATAGTTTGTTGGTTTGCTAAAAAAATTATATAAAAAAAGCATTGCAAAATGAAAAATAATAGTATAAAATGTATTTATAAAATAAAAGAATGAAAGGAAGAAACGTAAGATGAAAAAAACATTAAAAAAACAGACAAATAAAATTCAAAAGAAAGGTACAAATGGTATAACTCTTATAGCCCTTGTCATTACTATTATTGTTTTATTGATATTGGCTGGAATATCAATTTCAATGCTAGCTGGAGATAATTCAATATTAAATAATGCTACAAGAGCAAAAGATGCAACAAGAGGAGGAGAAGTACAAGAAACAGTAAATTTAGCAGCAATAAACAACGAAGGAGTAGATTACATTGGAGGAACTAAAAAAACAAGAGCAGATGTAATAAATGAATTACATTCAGCAGGAAAATTAACAGATGATGAAGTTGAAACACTGGAAGAAAGCGATATAATAACAATAGGTGGAATAACAATAGATTTTAGTGTGTTAGGTAGAGTAGGTTCATCAAACACATTAGTTGCAATGTTCCAACAGGCAGTAACAGATGGATGCACAAATGCAGATGGAAGCTGTACTAGAGAAGACCATTTACATATAGGGGACTATGTGAATTATACAAATCCAACAAGTGGAGACTGGACAGTTCCAGCAGGTGAATTAGGTGGAGAAGATGCTCAAACATACTTAGCATCACAAAACCAATTAAACTAGAGAGTACTTGGAATAGAGGGAACAGGAGATAGTGCATATATAAAATTAATTGCAGGAAGTCCAATGAAAAAATCAAAAGCAGATAAAAGTGGTACAGATGAAAGTAATCCATATTTATATATGAGAGGAGCAAAATCATATATAAATGCGATAGAGCAATTAAACAAAATATGTGCAATTTGTAAAAATGATACATTAGCAACAAAGGCTGAAAGCATAACCATGGATGATATAGATAAATTAACAGGAGTAACAACTGATGCTTTAAAACAATATTATAATTTAGATGCTTTTTTTGGAAATATAAACTATGGTGATTCATATAGTTTTACTGGCCAATATACACCAGAGAGTTGGCTTGCAACACCAAGAACAACTACAACAGTATTAGGAACAGTCGATGGATATTATTATACTATTAACCAAGCAGTTGAGTCTGATGCTCCATATGTAAATATGTCAAATACAAGAGCATATAGTATGATATTTGATAATGTCGAATATGGTTCAGGAAGAGCTTACTGGCTTGCTTCCGTCGGAGTCTATGCATACTCTGACTTCGCTATCTTTGGTCCAGCTCGTGTTCTCGAGGATGGCGGCGTAGTCTATGCTGGTACTAACGGCATGTTCAATTCTCATAATGGCTTCGAGGATGTCAATAGCTATGCGGTTCGCCCAATAGTTTCTCTAAAATCTGGAGTCACTAACGAGCAAGTTTCTAAAACAACAGATAAAACTGAAACAACATGGAATTATGGTGGATAATACTAAAAGTCCCTAAGTAGGTCCTTAGGACTACTGAGGGACCACGCTTTTTAGGAGAAAAAATGGGAATAATAAATATAGTGAAAAATACAAAAGAATTATATCCAAAATATATTACAATCGTTAAAGTTGGTAGTTTCTACTATTGCTATGGTAGAGATTGCTATATAATGGCATATTTGTTAAGATACAAAATTAATATTTTAAAAGATAACATATATTCTTGTGCATTTCCAAATAACGCAATAAATAAAGTAATGGCAACACTTGAAAATAATAAAATTAATTATTTGGTGCTGGATAGAAGAAATAATTATGATTTAGAAGAAAAAAGTGATAACAGAAATATAAATAAATATGATGAAATATATGAAATTGCAAAAAAGTATATAAGCACAAAAATGCGAGTAGAAAAAATAAACCAATATTTGATGGGTAATTTAAAAGATAAAGAACTAATTGATAAAATAGAAAAGGTAATAAATGAAAGAAGAAAAATTCAAAGTAATTAATTTTATAAGAGAACTAATAGTCTATATTGATAAATATTTAGAGAATTTTCCGAAAAAAGATATAGAAATAAAAAATAGAATAAAGAATACAAGCTATGATATTTTAGAAGAAGCATATAAAGCAAATAATATAGAAAAAAATAAATCAGAACATATAGAAAATATTATAGCAAAAATAAAAGTGATAGATTTTTTACTAAATTTATGTTACGATAAGCAAATAATAAATCAAAAAAGATATATAAAATTTGGCGAAAAGATGGACGATATTTTAAAATATTGCATTGGATGGAAAAAAACAATTAATGCATAATAAATTGGGGCATAGTTGATGTGGCTTGCTTCCGTCGGAGTCAATGCAAACTCTGACAACGCTAACTTTGGTCCAGCTAATGTTAACGAGAATGACGGCGTAGTCAATGCTGGTACTAACAACATGTTCAATTCTAATAATGGCAACGAGAATGACAATAGCTATGCGGTTCGCCCCGTAGATTCTATAAACTGTGGTTGTATAATTAAAGATTATGCAAGAGATAATATAGAAACAAACTATGTCCATTAGTAGTAGTAACTGCTATAAACAAAAAAGAGATAATTATATTTGTTAGTAAACTAATTGAAAGGGAATATAATTTAGGACTGTTTTTAAGGATGCTGTTTAAGCATCCTTTTTTCTGAAATTTTTATATGCCATATGGCTAGAAAGATAAGAGCTAAAGCTTATTTTTCCTGTTTCATATAAATATTTTCTATATTTTAGTTTCCTTTTTACAGTTCTGTATTTAGCATATTTTCCAGAGACATCGCGACCTAAAAAGATAAAATGATTTGTACTTTTATATAGCCTACTTTTTCGATTTAAAACCAAATGTTCTTTTTCTAAAAATTTTTGTATAAATAAAAAACATTTTTTTAAATAATCTTTAGATTCATGAAATAATAAAAAGTCATCTTGATATCTAACATAATACTTGATTTTTAAATCTTCTTTTATATAGTAGTCCAAGTCATTTAAATAAAAAACAGCTAGAACTTGACTAGTCATATTTCCAATGCCAAGTCCATTTTCTTCAGAATCTATAATTTTATATACAATATCTAATGCATCCTTATCTTTGATTTTCTTTTGTAGTTTAGTCTTTAAAATTTCTTTATCAATACTTGCAAAAAATTTGCTTATATCACATTTTAGAATATAATAAGTTCCATACTTAATTTTACATTTTTGATGATATAGTTTAGCAAGTCTTAGTCCTTCTTTTGTTCCTCTATCTTTAATACTTGCAATATTTTCAGGAATAAGACATGACATTAACGCTGGATATAAAATATATCTACTAACAAGATGATTAACTATTTTATCTTGTAGATTTTGACTTACTATTCGTCTTTCTTTTGGTTCGTAGATTGTAAAGATATTGTACGGACCTACTTTATAGCTCTTATCTTTTAATATATTATATATTCTACTTATATAAATACATTTATATTGTTTGTAATTGTCAACTTTCCTTTTATTCTTTGTATTCTTACAAACCTCATTAAAAGCAGCTTGAATATTTTCCATCTTATAAATATTTTCATATAAATTACTTTTTCTCTTCATAAGGGGTAACCTCTAAAATATTATTTGCTTCTTGTTTTAATTCTTCTAAGACATCATATGCTTCACTAATAGATAAACTATCAACTTTTAAATTAGATATTTTATTTATAAATTTATGTATTTTTGTTTTAAATAAATATTCCTCGTAATTAAATAATGAATTTGTAGAAAAATCTACTATTTCAACTGCATAACCATATTGTTTTAAAAGTTTCATATATTTATCTAGTGAGTTAACAGGAAAACCACATTTTACTATTTTTGAATTTAAGTTTCCTAATTTCAAGTTTAAAGGTTTGTGGAGTTCTTTTGCATTATCATCTATAAATATATAGAAAATACCACTTTTAAATAAATATTTTTTATATGGACTTTTTATTTTTAAAGATATATAGTTAGCATATAATTTACTACTCATTTGAATTCCTCCTTCTATTGTATTTATTATATAAAACTAATTAGAAAATTTTAACCACTACAAATGGTTGTAAAATATGTAGTAAATAGTGATTAAAATAAGAGCATGCACATTATATAATTTATACTAGAAGGCGTTAATTAAATGTCATATTTTAGTAGTAAATTTTATAAAAAAGAAAGAACAATTAATAGAACATTAAATATTGATGAAGAACTATATATGGAGCTTGAAAGGTTATCTAAAGATATATATGATGCATCTATTACTAAGTTAGTAAATGCAGCTATTGAAAAATTAATTGAAACAGAGAATATTCAAATTTACGAGAGAAAAAATAAATCTTATGTTTCTCGTTCTTTTTTGGTAAGAGAAAGTTTATTAGACAGTTTATATGATTTGAAAGATAAGTATGGTGTTTCAATTTGTTTACTAGTAAATGTGGCAATAAGGAATGCATTACTTGAAGAAAAAGCTTTTAGTATAAAAGTTTAACTATTGGTTATTTTGAAAATGTAAAAATTTTTCTTGCATTTTTTATATTTCTAGTGTAAAATAAACTTACAGAAAAAAGAGAGAAAAGTGTGTAAGATAATTGCTTAAAAATTATTATAAAGTATATACTAACAATAATAAAGAAGGAGGAACACAAAATGCAAGGAATAGGAATAGGAGTAAGTGATTTTAAAATATTAAGAGTAAAAGAAAATTACTTTATAGACAAATCTCTATTTATAAAACACATATTAGATAATCAATCAGCAATAGCATTAATAACACGTCCAAGAAGATTTGGAAAAACTTTAAATATGAGTATGTTAAGACATTTTCTAGACTGCAATCAAAAAGATTCACGTAAGCTTTTTGAAGGTTTAAAAATAATGGAACAAGGAGAAAAATACACAGAAAAATTAGGCGCATATCCATGTATATATGTAACAATGAAAGATGTTCAAGGAGATAATTTTGAAGAAATGCTATATTTTTTCCAAACACAACTTATAGAATTATTTATGGAACATCTACAACTTTTAAAAAGTGAAAAAGTATTAGAGATTGAAAAAGAAAGATTTAATACAATATTAAATTTGAAAGCAAATAAACCTCAATTACAAGAAGCTATAAAATTACTATCTCGAATGCTTTATGTAGAACATGAAAAGCCTGTATTTATAATCATAGATGAGTATGATGTTCCACTACAAAATGCTTATGTAAAAGGCTTTTATGATGATGCAATAAAGTTTTTTAGAACATTTTACGGAATTACATTTAAAGATAATCAATATATGGAAAAAACGGTTTTAACTGGAGTTTCAAGAGTTGCCAAAGAAAGTATTTTTAGTGGAGCAAATAATTTTGATGTATATACAGTTTTAGATAATGAATTTAGTGAAGATTTTGGGATAACATCAGAAGAGATTGATAAAGTATTAAAAGACTTTGGGATAGAAGAAAATGTAGAAGAAATAAAGAGATGGTATGATGGTTATAAAATAGGACAAACAGAAGGAATATATAACCCATGGAGCATACTAAAATATTTAAAACAAAGAGAATTAGTACCATATTGGGTAAATACAAGCTCAAATGATTTAATAAAGTTAATTTTAACAAGGTCAAGCAGTGTAAAAGAAAGAATAGAACGACTAATGAAAGGTGAGGCTATAGAAGCAAAAATAAATCTTGAAACTATAATAGTCGGAATAGAAAATAATGAAGATAATATTTGGGGATTGCTTGTAGGAACAGGTTATTTAAAAGTAACAGAAGTAGTTGATTTAGCTGAAAGCATATATAAAGTAAAAATTGTAAATAATGAAATTAGAATACTATTTTCTCAAATAATAAGAGAATGGTTCTCAAATAAAGTAATAGGAAATGACTTAAATAGCATAATGAAAGACTTAGTAACACTTAATCTAAGCGAATTTAAAAAGAAATTTCAAATACTTGTAATGCAAATGTTTAGCTATATGGATGTTGGAAATGATACGGCAGAGAATTTTTATCACGCATTTGTATTAGGAATGCTAGTATCACTTAAAGATACTTATGTTGTAAATTCTAACAGAGAGTCAGGAATGGGAAGATATGACATAATGTTAGAGCCAAAAGATAAAAATGCAAATAGCTTTATAATGGAATTTAAAGTATTAGAAAATATGGAAGAAAAAACAATTGAAGAAACAATTGCAAATGCTAAAAAACAAATAGAAGATAAACAATATGAAACATCTTTAAAAGAAAGAGGCTTTACAAATATTACAAAAATGGTATTTGCATTTGATGGAAAAGAAGTAAAAATAGAGGAATATTAAAATTAGGAAAAGCAGGGATTATAATAAAGATTTCTGCTTTTTTATGTTGCTACAAATATTTTAAAATTTAGCAAATTATTCTTGACTTTGCTAAAATAAAAGTGTAAAATAAGTACTAGTAGTAAATGAGAAAAATTTGGAAGGAGAATGCAAAATAATGGAAGAAAGAAAAAGAAAAGTATTACAAGCAATAGTAGAAGAATATATAAATTCTGCTGAGCCTGTAAGCTCAAATTCTATAATGAACAAATATGATTTAAATTGCAGTAGTGCAACAATTAGAAACGAAATGGCTGACTTAGAAAAAGGTGGATTTTTAGACAAAGTTCATACGTCAAGTGGAAGAGTGCCATCAGCAAAAGGATATCGTTTTTATGTAGATGAACTTATGCAAGATGACAGAATTAGTTTAGATGAAATTAAATATATAAGTGAAAAACTTGAAACTAAAGTTCATGAAATAGAAGATTTAACAAAAATTACAGCAACAACAATTTCAGAAATGACACATTACACAGCTGTTACAATCGGTCCAAAAACGACAGAGCAAATTATTAAAGAGATAAAATTTGTATTGCTTGGAACAAGAATGGTTTTAGCAATTATAATGACAGATACAGGAATGGTTAAAGAAACAATCATTAAATTTGATGAAGACATTTCAGAAAAACAAGTAGAAACTTTAAACTACATGTTTAACAATAAATTGCAAAATCAACCTATAGAAAAAATTGATGGACCATTGGAAGAATATCTATATAAAGAAATGAAAGGCTCTGTAAAAGTTATAAAGCCAATTATAGAGCAAATTAAAAAGGTTCTTTTTGAAGAAGAAAAGATTTACTTAGAAGGTGCAAGAAGAGAACTAGATTTGCCTGAATTTAATAGTCTAGATGTTGCAAAAAATTTTATGAGCATTATAGATACAAAAGAACTTATGGCAGATATGTTAAATTCAGGATTTGCAGAAGACATTAACATCTATATTGGAGAAGAAAATGAAAAAGAAGAACTAAAAGATTTTAGCGTAGTTACTTTTAAACATAAAGTTGATAACAAAGATATGGGAACAATTGGAATTATTGGACCTAAAAGAATGGATTATGCAAAAGTTATTTCAATTATGAAATATATTAGTAAAAAACTAAATGAGAAAAAATAATTTTTTAGCAAAAAGACTTGACAAGTGCTAAAAAAAGTTATATGATATATTACGAAATTAGCAAAAAGACTTTTAGAGTGCTAAAAAATGCTTTGACGTGATTTAAGTAAAGATAAAACACAAAGCATATTATCTAGAGCTAAAACAAAGGAGGGGAAAAGATGTCTGAAAACGAAAATAAAACAGAAGAAATAAAAGAAGAAGTAACAAACGAAGAAGTGAAAAATGATATAAAAGAAAATGAAGAGAAATCAGAACTTCAAAAAAAGCAAATAGAATTAGATGAATTAGATGACAGATATAAAAGAGTATTTGCTGAATTTGAGAATTATAAAAAAAGAACACAAAAAGAAAGAGAAGGCTTATACAATTCAGTACTTGGGGATATAATAGTAAATATGTTACCAATACTTGACAATCTTCAGATGGCTGTTAATGCTGAATGTAAAGATGAAGGATATAAGCAAGGAGTAGAACTTGTAGAAAAGCAATTTAAAGAATTTCTTACAAAAAATAAAGTAGAAGAAATTCCGGCAATTGGAGAAATTTTTGATCCAAGTGTCCATGAAGCAGTAAGTAGTGTTCAAGACGACACAAAACAAAGTGGAGAGATTGTGCAAGAATATAGAAAGGGATATAAAATTGGAAGCAAAATACTTAGACATTCAATGGTAATCGTTAACCAATAAAATAGTTATTAGTTTTAAAAAATATAACACAAAAGAAGGAATGAAAATAAGAATTATATAAATATAGAGGTAACCCCTCAAAAGAAAGGAAGTAAAAAATTATGGGAAAAATAATAGGAATCGATTTAGGAACAACAAATTCATGTGTATCAGTTATGGAAGGAGGAGAGCCAGTTGTTATTGCAAATAGTGAAGGAAACAGAACAACACCTTCAGTAGTTGCATTCTCAAAAAATGGTGAAAGATTAGTAGGACAAATAGCAAAACGTCAAGCTGTTACAAATCCGGATAACACAGTTATTTCAATAAAAAGAAAAATGGGAACAGCTGAAAAAGTAAAAATTGAAGGAGATACATTTACTCCACAAGAAATTTCAGCCATGATTTTACAAAAATTAAAAGCAGATGCAGAGGCATATTTAGGAAGCCAAGTAACACAAGCTGTTATTACAGTTCCAGCATATTTCAATGATAGTCAAAGACAAGCAACAAAAGATGCAGGAAAAATTGCAGGACTTGAAGTTTTAAGAATTATAAATGAACCAACAGCAGCAGCTTTAGCTTATGGCATGGACAAAGAACAAGATCAAAAAATAATGATATATGACTTAGGTGGAGGAACATTCGATGTTTCAATTCTAGATATTGGAGATGGAGTATTTGAAGTTTTATCTACAAATGGTAATACTCACTTAGGAGGAGACGACTTTGATGAAGTTATTATGAAATATTTAGTAGATGAATTCAAAAAATCAAGTGGAATAGATCTATCAACAGATAAAATGGCAATGCAAAGATTAAAAGAAGCTGCAGAAAAAGCTAAAATAGAGCTTTCTGGAGTTCAACAAACAAATATTAACTTACCATTTATTACAGCAGACGCAACAGGACCAAAACACTTAGACATCACATTAACAAGAGCTAAGTTTGATGAATTAACACACGATTTAGTAGAATCTACAGCTACTCCAGTTCAAAATGCATTAAAAGATGCAGGACTTACTATGAATGATATTCACAAAGTATTATTAGTTGGTGGTTCAACAAGAATTCCAGCTGTTCAAGAATTAGTTAAGAGATTAACAGGAAAAGAAGCAGACAAAGGAATTAACCCAGATGAGTGTGTTGCAATTGGTGCAGCTATCCAAGGTGGAGTTTTATCAGGAGATGTTAAAGACTTAGTATTATTAGATGTAACACCACTTTCACTTGGAATTGAAACTTATGGTGGAGTATTTACAAAACTAATTGAAAGAAACACAACAATACCAACAAAGAAATCACAAATATTCTCAACAGCAGCAGATGGCCAAACATCAGTTGAAGTTCACGTTTTACAAGGTGAGCGTGAAATGGCTGCATACAACAAAACATTAGGAAGATTCCAATTAACAGGAATTCCAGCAGCTCCAAGAGGAGTACCACAAATCGAAGTTACATTTGATATAGATGCAAATGGTATAGTTCATGTATCAGCTAAAGATATGGCTACAGGAAATGAGCAAAATGTTGCAATTACAGCTTCTACAAACTTAACAGACGAAGATATCGAAAAAGCTGTAAAAGATGCACAAGCACATGCTGAAGAAGACAAGAAAAAGAAAGAAGAAATCGAAGTTAAAAATAATGCAGAGAGCTTAGTATATAACAGTGAAAAAACATTAAATGAATTAGGAGATAAAATTTCTGGAGAAGAAAAAGCTAAAATTGAAACAGAGATTGAATCTACTAAAAAGGCACTAGAAACAAATGACACTGAAAAAATTAAAGAAGCTACAGAGAAACTAACAAAAGTATTCTATGAAATGAGTGAACAATTATACAAAAATGCAAACCCAAATGCTACAGATAATGTAGCACAGGCAGCTGGTGCAGAAGATGCAAATGCTGGAACAGATGCAAATGCTAATACAGACGGAACTGTTTATGATGCAGATTATAAAGTAGAAGATGATAATAAATAAAGTAGATGTTTGGCGGAATAACATAAATTCCGCCAAAACATTTATTAGAGAAGACTTGACAATGGTTTGGTTTATTGACAAAGAAGGAAAAAAATGGAGCAATGAAAGTATTAGCTCACATGTTGGATTAGCGTTATTTATAATGGAGAAGTACCCAGAATATGAGGAGGAATTTAAAAGAAGCCAAGAACAGGATCCATCGCAGTTTTTTCTAAAGAAAAAAGAATGGATGATGGGTAGTGATATAAAAAGATTAATCATTTATAATAGATTAACCTTGACAGATGAACAAAGACGATGGCTACAATATTATGTTGCTGAAGAAGGGTACAAAAAAGATGATACATTTGACATATCCAAAGAAATAGGCGAAGAAAGAGAGAACTAAAATGGTAGAAAAAAGATTTGATTTTTTAGCAAGGATAAAAGATTTTGTTAAAGGAGTTTCAAACGACAAAACAAAATACTTTAGACGTCCAAATGCTATAAATGAATATGCTAGAGTGGGTATAGATAATGGTCACGTAGATATTGCTGACAGAATTTTTGAACAAGAAATATACTATAATGTATTAAAAAAAGTAGAGGCAAAAATAGGAGCAAAGATTGAAAAATGGCGATTTTTAATATATGTTGGATATATTTTGGTTGATGAAGGCGGTAAAAATGGATTGTTAGGTATTATAAAGCAAGATGAAATAAAAGAAATAGTCTATTGTAGTTATTCATTAAGTAAAGAAAATTTGGATTTTGTAAAAAGTAAAGAAACAGAATGGGAAAATTATGATCCTATTATTGCAGATATATATGACTCTAATATGTCTGAATCAGAAAAAGAAAGAATAAGAAAAATAGTAGACTTAATAAAATTAGAAATAGAAAAAGCTAGAATAAATAGTAAAAATCAAAGTGAGCAAAATATACAAGGAGGATAAAAATGGCAGAGAAAAAAGATTATTATGAAATATTAGGAGTATCTAAAACAGCAACAGATGATGAACTAAAAAAAGCTTTTAGAAAAAAAGCAAAGCAGTACCACCCAGATGCTAATCCAAATAATAAAAAAGAGGCAGAAGCAAAATTTAAAGAAGTAAATGAAGCTTATGAAGTTCTTTCTGACCCTCAAAAAAGAAGAATGTATGATCAATTTGGAACTGCCGATCCTCAGGCTGGCTTTGGAGGAGCTGGAGGACCATTTGGAGGAGGTAATGGATATTATTCATATACAAGCTCTGGATGGGACGATTTTGGTGACTTAGGAGATATATTCTCATCATTCTTTGGAGGAGGATTTGGAGGACAAAGAGCAAGTTCAAGAAGAAATAATGGACCTCGTAAAGGTGAAGATTTAAATTTAAATATGGAAATAACCTTTGAAGAAGCTTTTATGGGAGTGGAAAAAGAAGTTACTATTACAAGGCAAGAAACTTGTTCTACATGCCATGGAACAGGAACAAAGCCAGGAACAAATCCTGTTAAATGTAAAGCTTGTAATGGAACAGGACAAATAAGACAAATGCAAACCACAATTTTAGGTCAAATTCAAACAACTAGAACTTGCCCGGAATGTCATGGAACAGGTGAAGTAATTCAAGAACCTTGTGATATGTGTCATGGAAAAGGAACTGTAAGAAAGATGCCAAAAGTTAAAGTTAAAATTCCTGCAGGAATTGGAGATAATCAAACAGTAGTATTAAGAGGACAAGGAAATCCAGGAACAAAAGGTGGACCTGCAGGAGACATATACATAACATTAAGAGTAAAGAAACATAGCATATATAAAAGAGATGGAAATAATGTTGTTTGTGATATTCCTATTACGATAACACAGGCTACTTTAGGAGCAGATATAGAAGTTCCAATGGTAGATGGAAAGAAAGAAAAATACAAAATTCCAGAAGGAACTCAAACAGGTACACAATTTGTAGTTAGAGGTAAGGGATTTAAAAGCCTTAATTCTTCTTATGTTGGGAATTTTGTGTTTAATGTTGTTGTTCAAACTCCAAAAAAACTTACAAAAGAACAAAGAGAGCTATTAACAGAGCTTGCAAAAACTATGAATGAACAGCCACCAATTAAAAAGAGAGGGATATTTGGATAAAGTGAATTTTGGGACGGAGGAAAAATTCACTTTAGATTTTGAAGACGGGGTTAAAAAATCAATTTTAAAAACCTCGTCTCAAATATTATAATTAAATTTTTATTTTAATTTTATTTAAGAAACTACATATATTTTATGTATATTTTGCATGAAAATTCATAAAATAAAATCAACTATAAAAAATGCACTATATTGATTATTATATATGGAGGAATAAAAATTGAAAAAAGTATTGTTTATTTCTAGTATGGGAGGGCATTTAAGTGAATTAATGAAGTTAGAACCTTTATTTGAAAATTATGAATATACAATAATAACAGAAAAAGGTGAAACAACAGAGTACTTGCAAGATAGATTCAATGGAAGAGTGTATTATGTGCCTTATTCCACAAGAAGTAAGATTTCTAACTATGTTTTTAAATATCTATTTGTTATTTTTAAATCTTTTTTTCTTTTTATAAAAATAAAACCTGATGTTATTGTTTCAACAGGAACACATACAGCAGTGCCAATATGTTATATAGGAAAATTATTCGGAAAAAAGATTATATATATAGAAACATATGCAAATATTACCAAAAAAACATTGACAGGTAAAATACTATATCCTATCTCAAATTTGTTTATTGTTCATTGGAAATGCATGAAAAAATTATATCCTAATGCAGTAAGTTTGGAAAAATAATGAGAAAAATTTGGAAAAATTAATAAAAATAGTTGACAATAATTTAAAAATAGTATATAATAATTTTGTTGCAAGCAAGAGTTATCCGCTCTTCACCTTAACCATTAGGGAAAAGGTAAGAAAAAATAAGTATATTAAATAAAAGTATTTAATTTTTATTTATAATTATATAAAGAATCATTAGATTATTATATATCTTATTTATGTGTGGATTGGCTTGTAATAAAGTCAATTTTTTAGTTTTATCTATAAGAACTGAAAATATACAAAATTAAACAAAATGGAGGTGTTTTATATAAAACAAGAATTGCCAATAAATGGCCAAATTAGAGCAAAAGAAGTTCAATTAATTGGAGAAAACGGAGAAAAACTAGGAGTAAAAAGTTTTAATGAAGCAATGAATATGGCTGAAGAGAAAAAATTAGACTTAGTTTTAGTAGCTCCAAATGCTAAGCCAGTAGTTTGTAAAATAATGAATTATGGCAAGTATAAATTTGAACAAGCAAAAAAAGAAAAAGAAGCTAAAAAGAAACAAAAAACAATGGAAATAAAAGAAATCAGAATAACTCCAAATATTGAAGAACACGATTTTGGATTCAAAGCAAAAAATGCAAGAAAATTCATAGAGAGTGGAAATAAGTTAAAAATAACAGTAAGATTTAGAGGAAGAGAGATTAACAATTCAAAAGCAGGAGAAGCAGTTCTAAATAAATTTATTGAAGAATTATCTGATATATCTGTTGTAGAAAAGGCGCCAAAGTTAGAGGGAAGAAATATGTTTATTATGTTAGCTAAAAAAGCTTAAATACATAAAAAATAATGAAGTAGGATAAGTTATTTATTTATAATGAACTTGCTATAACCTACTAAATACAGGTTTATAGGTATCCTAAAAAACCTAAATATAATACATACAAGGAGAGTTTATTATGCCAAAAATGAAAACAAACAAAGCTGCAAAGAAAAGATATTCTTTAACAGCTACAGGAAAAGTAAAAAGAACAACAGCTAATAGAAGACATTTATTAGCAAACAAAACTAAAAGACAAAAATTATCTGCAAGACGTCCTGGTGCGTATGCTGATAAAACATGTGAAAATACTATAAAAAAATTATTACCATATGGTAATTAATTAGAAAGGAGATAATTAAAATGGCAAGAGTTAAAACAGCAAAAATTACTAGAAAAAGACACAAAAAAATAATGAAATTAGCAAAAGGATATTTTGGAGCAAAACATTATAGATTTAGAAATGCAAATCAAGCAGTTCTAAAATCACTATCTTATGCTTATATTGGAAGAAAAGATAGAAAGAGTGATTTTAGAAAATTATGGATTGCAAGAATAAATGCAGCAGCAAGATTAAATGGAACTACATATAGTAAATTAATATCAGGATTAAAAAAAGCAAATATTACTATAAATAGAAAAATGCTTGCAGAAGTTGCTGTAAGTGATCCAAAAGCATTTGCTGAAATAGCAAATATAGCAAGAAAAGCATAATATTTAATACATAAATATTATTGCTAAATGTAATCAAAATGTAATAAATATGTAACAGTATTGTAACAAAAAAAGTTATGAAAATATTTGACAAAAAAATAAAAAGAGAGTATAATAAAAATTGTAAAGTATATTATATTAATATTAGGAGGAGAAAATATGAATAAAACAAATTTATTAAAAGTGGTATTAGTGATGATTTTAAGTATATTGTTAATTGCTAATTTAACATCAGTTGTATTTGCAGCAGATGATAGTGCTTTAAGTACTTGGGAAGATACTGCTGAAACACCATCAACACCATCAAGTACTGATTCTACAACAGGTGCAACAACAACAACTGGAACTGACACAACAGGTGCAACTACAACAACTGGAACAGATACAGCAGGTACAAGTACATCAACTGGAACAGATACTTCATCATCAATAAGCACAGGAAGTGCTACAACAACATTAAGTACAAATGAAGACGAAGATGAAAACAAAGAGGAAGTTAATTCATTAGCTTATACAGGAATTGAAGATAATAAAGTAATACCAGTAGTTATTGTAATTGGTGCAATAGTAGCTGGATATTCATTAAGAAAAATAAGAGAATATAATAATATATAATAATTATTAAGTGTGATTGAAAATAGTTCAACCGCACTTAATTTTTTAGGTGTTTTTAATTGAAGTATTAGTATTACATAATTTTTCGTATTCTTTACATTTAATTTTATAATCCATTTGCATACACAAATATTTATAATATGTATAAGCTTGCTCATATTGAGCTATAGGGTTAAACATAGGGTCTTTATAAATATCGTTTGTATCAAATCCATTTTGAAATCCAAAATTATTTTGTAAATCATTAAAATCTTTTTCCACAAGAAATCATTCCTTTCTAATTTGACTTAAAGATTGAAAATACTGTCTTTTCTAGTATTAAGAAAAATATGATGTGCAAAAATTCTTTGAGTGAATCTTATACTTGAATAGTTTTATCTATCAACTTCTACTAAACAATATTCAATAACTTTTAATTTATTACAAATTAAAATTAAATATTGGAAAGATTTGTATAAAAATAAATGTGTAAAATGAGGCGAATATTCCTTGTAATATTTTTCCAATAAAATAAGGTTTTATAGATAAATCAGTTTTAGAAACAATACTTAAAACTTGCAAACATACAGAAAGACCACCTATTCCAAGTAAAAATGCAGATAAAATAATATTAGTTGAAATTGCTTTTATATGAATACTCGAAATTGCTACAATTCCATTTGTTATTTCCAACATTCCTGTAAAAAGTGGTGCAACAAAGATTGATTGAACATGTAACAATTTAAAAATAGGCAAAAATATAAATGTTATTGTACTTAATAATTTACTTGCTTTAAAAATAGAAATTATTACAGCGAAAAGTACAATAAATCCACCAATCATCATAATTGTAGAAGTTGCATTAAAAATTGAATCTGAAAGTACTTCACCTAAATTAGAAAAAGATGTATTTTTAGATTCAAAAGAAATAATGTCATGATTATTACCAAGTTTATAATTTTTCTTCCAAAATCTAAAAATAAAACCAACTGTAAAACATGCAAGCAAATGTGTAATTAATAGTAAAAATCCAATTTCTGAGCTTCCAAACATACTTATTCCAACAGTTCCAACAATAAATAAAGGACCTGAATTATTTGTAAAACTCAAAAGTCTTTCACATTCTTCTTTAGATAAAATATTTTTTTTCCTAAAATCACATGCAATTTTAGCCCCTATTGGATATCCACTTATAATTCCCATAATAATTGCAAAAGAGCCTTCTCCACCTATATTAAATAATGGCTTCATAAAAATATAAAATAATCTGCCTAAAATCTGAGGAATATTTGTATTAGAGAGTAGTTCTGTAGCAACAAAGAAAGGGAATAATGAAGGAACAACAGATGTTGCCCATAAAATTAATCCTGATTTTGCTGCTAACAGATTCGATGAAGAAAACACTATTAAACAAATAGTGAACAGTACAATTAAAATAGGTATTATATATTTTTTAATTTTAATAACATAAATCATTTTAATCACCATATTCAAAGTTTTTTTCTAATTTTAAAAGATAAAACAAGCTTAAAATTAAATTTAAAATCTCACTTATAAAAATAGAAACAATATAAGCTGTAATGCCAAAAATTGGAACAAAAATTATAATGAAAATAGTGCTAAATATTAAATCAACAATATTTATAACCATAACAACTGCTTGTTTATCAAGACCTTTTAAAATACTATCTATCACAATATCTAAATAAGTAAATGGAATAAGTATAGATAAAATTTTTATATAAATTCCAATATCTAGTCTATTGTAAATCAAAGAACTAAGTTTGTTTGCAAAGATAAAAAAAATGAAGCTTAATAATAATGCAAAAATAAAAGTCATAATTAAAAGTTTATCTGCATAATACTTTATTTTTTTATAATCTTTTTTTATATAATATCTTGAAATTTCTGGAATAAGAAGAACTGAAACAGCAATTAAAAAAGTAGAAGGAAACAATATTATAGGCATTGCCATTCCAGATATTTTTCCGTAATCACTAAGAGCATCATTTATGTTTTTTCCACTTTTTGTAATGCTCGAAGGAATAATTAATTGTTTTAATGTAGAAACACCAGATTTTATGTATGATGTTAATGCAACAGGTATAAGTATTTTAAAAATTCGTGCAAAAAATTTTGTTGAGTGTATTTGGACTATATTTGAGAAATATTTTTTTAAATCAAAATAGTAAATAATTGATAAATATATAAAAGATACAAGTTCAGAAATTACATCACACAAAATTAGTATATAGCATATATTATCTATTGAACTAGGTTTCAAAATATTAAACAAAAAAATAGTGGCGAGTAATTTAGATATTTGTTCCATAAATTGTCCAATAACAGTTTTATATGGTCTTCTTACAGCAATAAAATATCCAGTTATTGCAGAAGATACAGAAATTAGAGGAAGTGCTATGCAAATTAATTCTATAACAGATTTAGAAACTTTTTCTTGAAAACAATATCTTACAATAAAGTCGTCATTTAAATAAAATATAGTACTTGTAATTATAGAAAACAAAATACTTATTTTTATACATTTTTTTGAGGAGTTTCTTACTCCATCTAAATTCCCAAATGTTAGTTCTTCAGATACAACCTTTATACAAGATATATTTATTCCTGAAGTTGCCAAGGTTATTCCAAAATAATATGTAGCCATTATTAACCCAAAAACTCCAAGAGCTTCTGAAGATATTTTGTTGGATACGTAAATATTAAGAACTAATTTTATTACTTGTAATATAAAAGATGATATTACAATTATTATTGAATTTAGGAAGAATACTTTAAAACGTTTCAAAATTACCACCTTTAAAATATATGAGACTTTTTATAATACTATTACAATATGTTTGTTATAGTTCAGTAAACTGAGATTTTTGAAAAATATTTATAAATTAATACTTTTGATAATTGGTTATTCTAACTGAACTATAACATGTGCTTATTTTAATTTTAAAAAAATAGTTGAAATTATAAGTCAATTATTGTATAATGAGTGCATATACATTATATGAGGAGAGGATCTAAGTTGAAGAGAGTAGAACAAGCAAAAAAATTATTAAAAGAAAACAACCAATTGAAAATATTAAAATTTTTAGAGAATATAGATACAGAAAAACAAGAAGAGCTTGCAAAAGAAATTTTGAAAGTAGATTTTAAGCAATTGCATAGACTATACAAAAACAGAGATGGAAAAAATAAAAGAAAAGATAATATAGAACCAATAAAATATATAGATAAAAATAAACTTAATAGTAAGCAAAAACAAGAAATAGAAAAAATTGGAGAAAAAGTTTTTAGACAAAATCAATATGCAGTAGTTACAATGGCAGGAGGACAAGGAACAAGACTTGGTTTTAAAGGGCCAAAAGGTACATTTAAATTAGATGTTGACAAAAACGGAAAATATATTTTTGAAATTTTAGCAAATACATTAAAAAGTACAACTGCAAAATATGGAAAAGAAGTATATTGGTACATAATGACAAGTGTAGACAATAATGATGAGACAATAAGTTTTTTTGAAGAGCATGAATATTTTGGATATAATAAAGAAAAAGTTAAGTTTTTTACACAAAATGTTTTACCAATTTTAGACTTTGATGGGAATTTATTAATAGATTCTAGTTTTAAAGTAAAAGAAGCTTCAGATGGAAATGGTGGAGTGTTTATTGCATTAAAGAATTCAAAAATGATAGAAGACATGAAATTACATAACATAAAATGGGTATATGTTTGTGGAGTAGATAATATTATGGCGAATATGACAGATGAGATTTTACTTGGGTTAGCTATAAAGAACAATGTGCCAAGTGCTTCAAAGTCTGTAAAAAAAGCTTATCCGGAAGAAAAAGTTGGGATTTTTTGCAAGAAAAATGGAAAGCCTGCAATAATAGAATATATAGATATGGATAAAAAAATGATTTATGCAGAAGACGACGAAGGCGAGCTTTTGTATGGAGAATCTAACATAGTAGGGCATTTGTTTAACATAGAAACACTTGAAAAAATGGCAGATTACAAATTTGATTATCATTGTGCTGTAAAGAAAAATTCATATATAGATGAAAATTTAAAAGAAGTTTTTCCAAAAGAACCAAACAGCTTAAAGTTTGAAGCGTTTATTTTTGATGGCTTCGAATATTTGGAAGATATGGTTATCTTAAGAGTTAATAGGGAAGAAGAATTTGCACCTATAAAAAATGCAACAGGAGTAGATAGCCCTCAAACAGCAAAAGAGATTTATGAAAAGTATTATGAAACAAGAAATAGCGTTGTATGAGAGAAAATTTGTGAAAAATGCCAAGGTAGAGAAGACTATTTGAGATAGGAATAGAGAAGATAGAATAAGGCTTTTAAATAAAATAGTAAGGAGGAAGAATTAGAAATAAAATGGAAATAGGGGATTTATATAACTTAGAAGAAACAATAGCAAAAGAATTGCTAATAACCGAAAAATACCCATGGGAGATTTTGCCAAAAATAAATGACTTTATTTTAAAATTAGGACCAAAATTAGATAAAAATATTTATGAGCAAAAAGGCAAAAATGTTTGGATTGCAAAATCTGCAAAAGTTGCTCCAACAGCAAGTATAACAGGACCTGTAATAATAGATGAAGATGCAGAAATTAGACACTCAGCATTTATTAGAGGCAAAGCAATTGTTGGAAAAAATACTGTTGTTGGAAATTCTACAGAACTAAAAAATGTTATACTTTTTAATAATGTACAAGTGCCACATTACAACTATGTAGGAGATTCAATATTGGGATACAAAGCTCATATGGGAGCTGGGAGCCTAACTACAAATTTAAAGTCTGATAAAAGTAATGTTCAAATAAAAATAAAAGTAGCTAAAAAAGGCATAGAAAATATAAATACTAATGGAATTTTAAATAAAGCTAATCAAAATGAAGAAAAAAATACAAATTATATTGAAGAAAAAATAGAGACAAATCTTAGAAAGGTTGGTGCTTTTTTAGGAGATGGTGTAGAAGTAGGATGTAATTCAGTTTTAAATCCAGGAACTATTATTGGAAAAAATACAAATATTTATCCTCTTTCTTGTGTTAGAGGTGTAATTCCTGAAAATAGTATTTATAAAAATCAAAATGAAATTGTAGAGAAAAAATAAAAGTTGTAATTATATTACAACTTTTTTAATTACTATTTGTTTTAATAAATTTATAATTTACAGAATCTTTAATTGTCAAATTCCCATCATAAATTGTGCTTGACTCTGTAGAAAGTGGAATATTCAAAATAAGTGGGCAAGAATATGTTTCGTCTAAATTGTTTGTAATTGTAATTGTAAAACTAATATGACAATTTAGCGAACTTAAAGTAATTCCACACATTTTAAGTAAAGAACCATTATAAGTCAAATTTGAAATATCATTTGAAAATGTATAATTATCCTTAAGCTTAGAGTTCACATAGCATAATGTAATAGGATTTGCACAATTATTGTATAAAATAGGCTTCGAATAATCAATTTCGTTTTCAGATGTTGTCTCAAAAGTTATTGAATCTTTTATTAAATTTTCTTCAGCAAAACCAGCTTTTGCAAATTCTGAAATACTTTTGTAATATAAATTTTGAGTACCTAAGCTAGGCTTTAGGTCATACTCTATATCACTTATAGTAACTGATTTTAGAGTGTTTTTGCTAGTTGAAGTTTCACTATTAGGGTTTAAAAATATTGCAATATCTGTGTATTGGTATAAATCTGAAATTGTGAAAGACGAGTTAGAATTCGTATCTCCTTTAGCATTACAACTACTAAAATATGTTATTTTATCAATAGAAAAAATAGTCTCTGTGTTTTCTTGCTGAAATTTTATAAAGCTATCTGCACAAGCATCTGAAACAGCATGAACTTTAATAGTTTTAACTCCAATAGGAGCTAAAACTATTAATAATACAATACAAATTAATAATATAAAGATTAAGATTATATCTTTTTTTCTCATCAGTACCTCCGTGAAAAATGATTTTAGTATTTATTTTTTTAGTAATACGCGTATATAACTAAATAAAAATTATTTTTTAGGTGTTAATTTTTCTAAGCCTCCCATATATGGTCTTAAAACTTCTGGAATTATTACACTTCCATCAGGTTGATAATTGTTTTCCAAAATAGAGATAAGCATACGAGGTGGGGCAACTACTGTATTGTTTAAAGTATGTGCAAAATAGTTTCCATTTTCACCTTTAATTCTAATTCCAAGACGGCGAGCTTGTGCATCTGTAAGGTTTGAACAACTTCCAACTTCAAAATATTTCTTTTGACGAGGAGACCATGCTTCAACATCACAAGATTTTGCTTTAAGGTCTGCTAAATCTCCACTGCAACATTCTAAAGTTCTAACAGGAATGTTCATACTTCTGAAAAATTCTACTGTATATGACCACATTTTGTCATACCATTCCCAACTATCTTCAGGCTCACAAACAACAATCATTTCTTGTTTTTCAAATTGGTGAATTCTGTAAACACCACGTTCTTCAATACCATGAGCACCTTTTTCTTTTCTAAAACATGGAGAATATGAAGTCATTGTGTATGGCATGTCTTCTTTTTTTAGAATTTGATCTTTAAATCTACCAATCATAGAATGCTCACTTGTACCAATTAAATATAAATCTTCACCTTCAATTTTGTACATCATAGCATCCATTTCTTCAAAACTCATAACACCTGTAACAACATCTGAACGAATCATATAAGGTGGAATGCAGTATGTAAATCCTTTATTTATCATAAAATCTCTAGCATAAGTAAGAACAGCAGAATGAAGTCTTGCTAAATCTCCAACTAGATAATAAAAACCATTTCCAGCTACTCTACGAGCACTATCTAAATCAAGTCCGCCAATAGCTTCCATTATTTCACCATGATATGGAATTTCGTAATCAGGGACAATAGGCTCACCAAACTTTTGAATTTCTACATTTTTGCTGTCATCTTCACCAATTGGAACAGATTCATGCATAATATTTGGGATTTTCATCATTCTATTTTTTATTTCTTCTGAATATTCATTTTCAACCTTTTCATTTAATTCCAATTTTTTATTTATAGCTTCAACTTGTTTTTTTACTTCTTCAGCTTCTTCTTTTTTGCCTTCTTTCATCAAATTACCAATTTGAGAACTTAAAGATTTTCTTTCACTTCTTAAATTATCTCCATTTAATTTTGCTTCTCTGTTTTTTACATCAAGCTCTAATACTTCATCAACTAATTTTAGCTTGTGATCTTGAAATTTCTTTTTGATATTTTCTTTTACTACATTTGGATTTTCTCTTAAAAATTTAATATCTATCATAATACATACTTCCTTTCGTTTAATTTATTACTAATTGTGTTGTGGATTTTTTCCATAATTTATTAGTTACATTAAAGTGCTAATGATTTGAATAGTCAAATTTTTTTGTGTTCTAATTTGTTCTTTAATGATGATTTATATTATATAATAATTTTATGGAAATTTCAACAATTTTGAGAAAAATAATAAAAATAAGAAAATACAGATATAAGTGAAATAACGATAAAAGTAAGTGTAGTAATATTACAATATTATCACAATATTATTACAATATTATTACAATATTTTTATAATTCTGTTACAGATTGAATTAATTGTTGAAAGCTACCTTTCAATATGATAAACTAAAAGTAATAAAATAAACGGAGGTACAAAAGAATAATGACAAATTCTAAATTGCTAAAAACCTTGAAAAAGTATATATATCGGCATTTTTAAAAACTAGTTTTATAAGAGATGAATGAACTTTTAATTAAAATTTATAGAAAAAATAACCAAAAAATTTATTTAAATTTACATAAAATTAATTTGATTTGGAGGAAAAAATGAGAGAGAAAATTTTAAAAAAGAATATAAAAAATGAGAGAGCTATTACTTTAATTGCTTTGGTGATTACTATTATCGTCCTTTTGATATTAGCTGGAATATCAATTTCGATGCTATCAGGAGATAATTCAATTTTACAAAAAGCAATAGATGCAAAAGAAAGAACTAGTACTGCTCAAGAGGAGGAAGCTGCAAAATTATCATTTACAACAATACAAATGGATTTGGTACAAGGAAAATCGGTTGATACCACAGCATTTCAATCAATAGTAGACGGAAATTTTGGAAGTGGTAATGCAACAGGTACAATTGGAGGAAATAGTTATATTATAACAGTAAAGAGAACTGGTATTAATTATCAGATGGATAGTAATGGAAATATAAGTGAATTGGCTGAGATTCCAATAGATTTTGCACCAGGTATATTAGAACAAAGTGGAAACACATATACTATAAATAGTATAGAGGATTTAGTTGCTTTTTCATATAATGTAAATAGTGGAACAGAATTATATGAAGGTAAGATAGTTACATTAGGTAGAGATTTAGATTTCCAAAATGATAAGTCTTATGTAGATGCCAGTGCTAAATATAAAAAAGATGATAACGGATATACTCCAGATACTACATCAACAACAACTATAAAGAGATTTATGACAAATACAGAAGGAGAAGGATTTGTTGCAATTGGAAATCAAGGATTTAGTGGAAATAAATTTGCAGGAATTTTTGATGGAAAAGAGAAATCATTATTAAATTTATATATAAATTCATCTTCTAAAGGTGCATTTTTCGGATTAATAGATAAAAATATAGAAATAAAAAATCTATCATTGGTTTCTTGCAATATAAAAGGAAAAGAGCAAGCTGCTGGATTAGTTGGATTTGCTGCTGGAAATTTAAAAATAAATAACATTAGTGTCAGTGGAAATATAAAAAGTACGAATGATTATGCTGGAGGAATAATTGGTTTTACAACAAAAGAATTAGAGATAAGTAATTGTTTTAATAATAGTAATGTGGTTGCAAATGGAGTTGTTGGTGGAATTATTTCGCAGAACGCAAGTAATAACATAACTATAAATAATTGTTGTAACAATGGAGAAGTTACATCTTCAACAAATAATGCAGGAGGAATTATTGGAATATGTACTGGAGAAACAATAGATTGCTATAATACAGGTAATATTAGTTCTAGTGGTACTGTTGGGGGAATTATAGGAAGTGGAAATGTTAAAACAATTATTAATTGTTTTAATAAAGGAACAATTGAGTCATCAAATGGCTCATCAGGAGGTATTCTAGGAACTTCGGGTTCTAATTCTAAGACTATAAATTGTTTCAATAATGGTACAATAATTGGCATTTTTTATGCAGGTGGAATAATAGGAGCTGGAAATAGTACAACAATTAGCAATTGTTACAACTTTAAAGATATAACAACAAATACTCAAGCAGGAGGAGGAATATCTGGTTCAGCAAAATCAATAACAAATTGTTTTAATTCAGGTAAAGTTGAAGTAAAAGAAAATAGTAATCCAGCAGGTGGAATTACAGGAATTATATATGGTGGCTCAATAACATACTGTCATAATACTGGTTTAGTTATTGGTGGGAGTATAAATGGGGAAATATACTATCTACAAGTTGATAATACAAATGACTATTTAAAAAAAGATACAAATTCCACAAATACTGAAAATGCAATTGGAAGAACAAAATCAGAAATGGACGAAATAATGTCAATCCAAAATTTTGTGAATTTAATGAATTCTTATGTTACAGAAAACAATGAGGATTCAACAAAAGCAAAATTGAAAACTTGGAAAATGGAAAATGAACTACCAGTATTTGCAGAATAGAAATATATAGTTTATTTTTTTAGATTTGTAAATATATAAAATGTTAAAAATACAAAAATAGTTTTATTAATTATTTGCAAATCATTGCAACAACAACGTTTAGAACGATTAAATATAGATTTTTGTGCTTAGAATATTTCTTATATGTGTTATGCTATCGCACCAACGATGTATTCTTCGAACTCACTTGAATTTTATCCAAATGAGTTCGAATTTTTGATTTTGTACTAAGCGCGTTCCGCGTAATCAAAAGATGGAAAAACTCTGATAAAATATAATAAGACACATGCAGATAATGCAAATTAAGATTTACTATAAAAGATAAAATAAGATATGGATTAAAGTTTGTATAATTTTAAATCTCAAACGAACAAAAAAATCGAAAAATTTAACAAAGTACTTGATTTTATTACCAAAATATGGTAATTTGTATATATGCAATAAATATCTTAATTATTGCGATTGATTCATGCAAAGATTTAAACACAACCAAAAATGTATAAGCAAAATTTTTAATTTAAAAGTACAATTTGAGAATGACACAAAAAAATTAATTATCAAAAAATTAAATTCAATTTCAAAATTTTTTCTCTAAAAAGTTTCACGAAATTAAATTTAAAAACAAATAAAAGGAGGGTAGTTTTATAATAGAAGTATAAGCAATAGTTATAATATTTGTCGCAAATTTAATAAAAATTATGCTAAAACTATTGATAAAATATATTAATTTTGGTATAATTAAGAAAGGAAGTAAATGTGGAAGAAAACGCAAAATTAAATTTAAAGAATGACATTATATTTCAGGCATTCTTTGCTAAGAAAGGAAACGAGATATTCTTAATCGATTTTCTTGAAGCACTATTAAAGATTAAAATAAACAAAATAATAATCAAAGAAGAGGTTACTGTAGAAAAGCTCTCTAAATTCGAAAAAGGTGGACGAATAGATATACAAGCAACTTTAAATGATGGAATAATAGCTAATATAGAAATGCAAAGAACATATCAAAAAGGTTTTGAAATTAGAACAGTATTCTATGCTTCAAAAGAGATAGCAAGAGGAACAAAGGTTGGAACAAATTATGAAGATATGGACAAAACCATAATGATAAATATTTTAGGAGAGAACATGTTTCCTGAAAAATTTGATGAATATATTCAAAAATCTGCGATAGTACTAGAAAAACATAGAGAATATATTGTAACAGACATAGTAGAATGGTATTTTATTGAACTTCCAAAATTCAGAAAACATCATCCAGATATGAGTGAAAAAATTAACCAATGGTTGGCTTTTTTGGATGATGAAGATAAGGAGTTGGTAAATATGGCAGTGAAAAAGAACATGGTATTAAAAAAAGCACAAGACGAAGTAGACTATCTAACAGGAGATCCAGAATTACGAAGACTAGCAGAGTTACAAGAAAAATGGGCTTGGGATGAACAATTTTATAAAATGATGGCTATAAAAGAAGGTAGAAAAGAAGGTAGAAAAGAAGGTAGAAAAGAAGGTAGAAAAGAAGGTAGAAAAGAAGGCAGAAAAGAAGGCAAGCAAGAAGAAAAAGAAAAAATTGCAAAAAAACTTCTAAGAATTGGATTAGAAATAAATAAGATAATAGAAGCTACAGGATTAACAAAAGAAGAGATAGAAAAATTGAAAATTTAAATATATTTGTTTTTTAACAAACAAAATTTAATAAAAATAACAAACCCGAATTATTAGAAAAATTCTAATAATTCGGGTTTATTTAATATAATAGAAAAGTAATATTTCCTATCATATTAAATTACAACTACATTCCTGTTGTTCCTGGAATAAAGTAATCAACTACACCATAAATCAATGCACCAATAATTGCTGCCATCCAAGAAATACTATATCCTGCAACGAAAAATTGTGTAACATATAAAGTGATTGCAGCTAAAGCAAATCCTACAAATCCTTTTCCAAAAGGACTACTTTGAATTCCTGTAAATTTTGCAATTAAGTAATCCATAACAGCTAAAACTATTGTGGCAATTGCTAATGCCCAAATATTATTTATAGTAAATCCAGGTGTGAAAAATGCAGTTATAGCTAAAACAACGGCTGCAGCAATAAGTCTTCCAACTACTTGCCAAACGCCACTACCTGTATTTTGATTAGTTTCACTTCTTGATTCTGCCATGAAATTCAACCTCCTTTAAAATCAGGTTATGCAAATATTATTTACAAAAAATTTTTTTTTATTCATTTTTTTAGTGTATAATCAAAAATATACAAAACATATTTAAATTATATAAATATTTATTTATCATATAAAAAATCTTATTATTATTGAATATTTTTCAAAAAAATTGGGCATTATTATAAAAAAATTTGGAGGCAAATATGTTAATAAATTTTTTTAGATCAATTATTCTTTATATTATAGTTTTAATTGTTATGAGAATGATGGGAAAACGTGAAATAGGGCAGCTTCAACCATTTGAACTTGCAATTTCTATAATGATTGCAGATCTAGCAACAATTCCAATGACAGATACAGGAATTCCAATAGGTAATGGAATTGTGCCAATTTTAGGGCTTCTTGTGATGCATCTTTTAATTTCTTTAATAAATTTAAAAAGTACAAAACTTAGAGAAATCATTTGTGGAAAGCCTAGAATTTTAATATATAGGGGAAAAATACAAGAAAAAGCAATGATAAAAGAGCGATTTACAATTAATGAACTTCAGGAGAGAATAAGAAGTCAAAATGTAGTAAATTTAGGTGATGTAGAATATGCAATTTTGGAAACAAGTGGACAAATTACAGTTATAGAAAAGCCAAACAAAAGACAAGCTATTCCAGAAGATTTTGGAATAATGCCAGAATATGAAGGAATTCCGTATGATTTGGTTGTTGATGGAAAAGTTATGTATCAAAATTTAAAAGAGATTGGCAAAGACTACAATTGGTTAAAAAAAGAGGTTAATAAATTTAAATTTAATCCTGAAGAGGCTTTAGTTGTCACAATTGATGGAAAGGGACAGATTTTTTGTCAAAAAAAAGAAGCTTAAAGAACTTGATATTTATGTGATAGCATAAAAAAATTTAAAGACTTGTGAAATGGTGCACTTTGAAAGATAATCGCAAAGAATAAAAAAGTTAAATGCTTAAATGAAAGGAAGTATAAAAAATGTATAAAGAACTTGTTATTTCTATAATAATTGTTGCTTCAATTTTTGTACTTGACTATATAACTCAAAAATACACAGACAATGTGATAAATGAAGCAATACAGGATTTAACTTCAATAAAACAAGCTATGAAGCAAGAATCTGTAGAAAATGAAAAAGTTTTAGAACAGGCAAGTGATAATTATGAAAAATGGTTGGAATATCATAAAAGGTTAGCTTTTTATATAGAACACAATGAGCTTGAAAAGGTAGAAACAAATTATGTTGCAGGTAAAAGTTTTATAGAAAATGCAAAATATGAAGATGCTATGTCAGAAGTGGAAAAGACAATATTTGTTTTGCAACATATAAATGATAAGTATTCTGTAAATTTAGAAAATATTTTTTAACATAAGTATAAATTTCTAGAAAAAGTAAATAATAGTTTTAAATTAAGTCTTAGTTAGTTTTTGCAAAAAATACATAAAACATGCAAAAACTTATTGGCTAAAAAATAGGAGGTTGTTATGAGAAGAGAAAAAAATGGGTTTAGATTTATAATATTAATTTTTGCAGTTATTGCGGTTATAATATCCTTATTAATAGGATTATTAATTTCAAGAGGTGTAAAAAGTGCAAGGCAAAATGATTTTGCGGGTGAGATGTCAAAATTAAGTGAGGATTTAAGTGAAACTGATACAGCGAGTACTCAAATAGGAAAAACTATTGAAGAAGCTGAGGAAGAAAATGATGAACAGTTAGGATATGAGATACCTTCTTTAAATGAACAAAAAGAAGATGCAAAAAACAATACTTCTTCAAAGGATACAAAGAAAACAACCAGCAAGAATAATTCTAATAAAGAGAATAGTTTATCTATAGAGACAAATTCTGAAAATAATACTAAAAAAAATACAACAACGGAAACTAATTCTAAAAATGCAACAATAGAAAACAACTCTAAAAATGTAGAAAAAGAAGAAAATATCAAATTTGAAGCTCCAATAAAAGGCGAGATATTAAGAGAATTTGCAAAAGATTCACTCGTATTTTCAAACACTTTGCAAGAATGGATTACACATAATGGTGTAGACATAAAAGCAGACAAAACAAGTGTTGTAAAATCTGCCGCAAATGGAACAATATCTTCAATAAAAAATGACCCTAGATATGGTTTAACAGTTATTATAAACCACGACAATGGGTATCAAACCATTTACTCAAATCTTCTTACAGCAGAGTTTGTTGTTAAAGATGAAAAAGTTAAAATGGGACAAAGCATTGGAACAGTTGGAAATTCTGCTTCTTTTGAAGTTGAAGATGAATATCATTTGCATTTTGAAGTATTAAAAGAAAATGAGTATTTAGATCCAACTCAATTCATGAACTTTTAGGAAAATTTCAGAAATCTAAAAATAATAAAATATATTTAATAAGAAGATGAGTATTAAAAATGTGGGGATTTTGCAAATTCCTGCATTTTTTATTGCATAGGAAAAATCGTATGATTTTTCCAGAGCAACAAAATCTATTTTTAAAAAGTTTAGAGTATAATAAAAAAAATTGGTAATAAAATATAATAAAGTAATTTGTGCATTATACAAAGATTGGATGATAATAGGAGGCGAATAGTTTGAATTTTTCAATTATAGGAGGAGATTTAAGACTAGTAAATCTTGCAAAACTTTTGGCAAATGATAAAAATGAAGTTTTTGTTTTTGGAATGGAAAAATCAGAAGAAATTGAAGAAAACAACAAAATAATAAAGTGTAATACTCTTGAAGAGGTAATTTATAATTCAAAAATAATTATAGGTTCAATACCATTTTCAAGAAATAATGAAGAGATGTATGCAAGTTTTAGTGATAGAATAATAAAAATTGAAGATTTAATAAGCAAAGTAAACAAAAATAAGATAGATATTTCAAATAAAGATGAAGATTTAACAAGTAAAAGATACAAAGATAAAATATTTATAGCTGGGAATATTTCAAATAATGCAATGAAAATGCTTGAAACAAGCTATGGAAAGGTTATAGACATAATGAAAGAGGAACAATTAGTTGTATTAAATACGATTGCAACAGCAGAAGGAGCAATAGATGTTGCGATTCAAAATACAGACATAATAATACATGGAAGTAAAGTTTTAATTTTAGGGTTTGGAAGAGTTGCAAAAGAGGTTTCAAATAAATTTCATGGATTATCTGCTAAAGTTACTTGTGCTGCAAGAAAAAATATAGATTTAGCATGGATAAAAGCTTTGGGTTATGAAGCAGTAAATATTAATGAATTAGGAGAAGATTTAAAAAAATATGATATTATAATAAATACTGTACCTCAAATGATTATAGATAAGGAAGAAATGCAATATATGAAGAAAAACGTTTTGCTTATAGATTTAGCTTCAACACCAGGTGGAATAAATACAGAAGATGTGCAAAAGATGAATTTAAAATTTGTTTGGGCACTAGCATTGCCGGGAAAAATAGCGCCTGTTACATCTGCGGAATTTATAAAAGATACGATTTATGATTTGTTAAAATGAATTAAAGTATAGATAAAGTGAATTAATATTTCATTTTATCTATATTTTTAGCTAGAAAAATGATTCCGATTTAAATATTCAAATAAAATAGTATTTAAAATTTTTTACTTGAATTTTTTACACATATATAGTAAAATAGAAGCAAAGAAAAAACGTGCAGAAAAGAGACGGTCCCAAATTACAAAATTATTAAATAAAAATTCGACAAAAAGTGTTCATTTCCAAAAAGAACCGGTCTCTATCAACACGCAGTAAAGGAATGAAAAATGAAAAACATAAAGGATTATAATCTAGAAGAATTAAAGAAACAATTAGTTCAAATGGGAGAAAAACCCTTTAGAGCTGAACAAATATTTAAGTGGGTACACCAAGAAAATGTGACAAGTTTTGATGAGATGACAAATTTATCTTTAGAATTAAGAGATAAGCTAAAACAAAATTTTTCGATGTGTATATTTAATATCATAAAAAAACAAGTTGCATCAGATGGAACTATTAAATACTTATTTGATGTATTAGACGGAAATGCAATTGAAACAGTACTTATGAAGTACCACCATGGATATAGTATTTGTGTATCTTCACAAATAGGATGCAAAATGGGTTGCAAATTTTGTGCTTCAACAGGTATTGCATTTGCAAGAAGTTTAACATCAGGAGAAATTGTGGAGCAACTTTTAGCAGTTGAAAGAGACGCAAGAATAAAGATTTCAAATGTAGTATTTATGGGAATAGGTGAACCACTTGATAATTACGATAATGTAGTAAATGCAATTAGAATTATAAATAATCAAAAGGGTGTAAATATTGGAGCAAGACATATAAGTGTTTCTACAAGTGGACTTGTGCCAAAAATTTATCAATTAGCAGAGGAAAATATCCAATGTACTTTATCTATTTCACTTCATGCAACAACAGATGAGCAAAGAAGTAAAATGATGCCTATAAACAATTTATATAACATAGAAGAACTCTTAAAATCTTGCAAAGATTATATTGCAAAAACTAATAGGAGAATATCTTTCGAATATGCTCTTGCTAAAGAAAATAACGATAATTTAGAAGATGCAAAAAGACTTGTAAAACTTTTAAAAGGAATGAATTGCCACGTTAATTTAATTCCAATTAATAAAATAGAAAATGGCACATTTACCAAGAGTACAAACGAAAATATTATGAAATTTAGAGATTATTTAAATGATCACGGAATTGTCGCAACAATACGTAGAGAACTTGGTTCAGATATAGATGCAGCATGTGGACAATTAAGAAGAAAAAATTTATAGATTACATATCAATTACAAGTGAAAAAGGAAAGGATGAAGTTTTATGGAGAAAAATAATTTTAAAAAAATATTACCAATTTTAATAATAATAGTTTTAATTATGATAATAATAATAGGAGTAGTTCTAAATTCATTGAAAAAAAATAATGACGAAGAATTTGAAAGGGATCCAAATGGAGATTCAATAGTTATCGTTAATGAGGCTAATAATGAAAGTATCAAATTTATAGACACAGAAAATAAAGATATAAATAATGGTCAAAAAAATTATATAGAAATGAACTCAGAAAATTATGCTGAAGCTAATAAAGATAACAAAACTTTTAGAATACAAGATGTAATACATAATAATGATGGTACAATAACTGTAAAAGGAAGAGTTTATCAATATTTAGATTTGCCTTCTACAATAAGTGCAGAAGAATATCAAGCCTTACTTAATGGACAATCTTTAAATATTCTTGGCGAAAAAGTTACAAAAGTACAAGATGATACCTTAGCTAATGAAGCTGGATATGATATAGCTTTAAAAATAGAAACTCAAAAATATAATTACAACATGTATTACTATGCAACAGAAAATGAAGAATCACAAACAGCGGAATTATTTAATGGCTCAGATTCATCAATTGCAGTAGGAACAGATACTTATTTACAAAAAACTTTAAATGGGAATTTTGAGTGTTCTTATTATGGAGAAATAGTAGCTTTAAAGGATTATTATAAAAATGATGTACATATTGAAGATGTAAATAAAACTAGGTTTTTACATAGACATAATCATTTTTTAATCAATGAACAAGATGGTACTTTTTATAGACTTGTTGTAGTTGGAGATTAAGAGAAAGGACATTTTATAAATGGAAGAAGAAAAAAAAGAAACAATAGTAGGGACATTTCAAAAAAGTAAAAATTTTGGATTTGTTAAGCCTGACCATAAATCTTTTGAAACAGATATATATATTGCAAAGAAAGATTTTGGAAAAGCTAGAAATAATCACAAAGTTGTTGTTCAAATTACAAAATACCCATCAAAAGATAGAAAGGCTGAAGGAAAGATAATTGAGGTTATAGGAGATGTGAATCAAGCAGGAGTAGATATGCTTTCTCTTATAAAAGAATATAGCCTTCCTGCAGAGTTCTCAAAAGAAGTTATAAATGAGGCAAAAACAAAAGGTGATAAAATAAATCCAAAACATATAAAAAACAGAGTAGATTTAAGAGACCAAGAAATTTTTACAATAGATGGAGAAGATGCAAAAGATTTAGATGATGCGATTGCAGTAAAGAAATTAGAAAACGGAAATTACATGTTGGATGTGCATATTGCAGATGTTAGCCATTATGTTTCGCAAGATTCTCTTTTAGATAAAGAAGCATATATAAGAGGAACAAGTATATATATGCTAGGACGCGTTATTCCAATGCTTCCAAGAGAACTTTCAAATGGAATATGTAGCCTAAATGCAGGAGAAGATAGGTTTACTTTAAGTTGTTCAATGGAAATAACTCCAAATGGTGAAGTTGTTGATTCTAAGGTATATAAAGGTGTAATAAATGTTACAGAAAGAATGAATTACACTGATGTTCAAAAAATTTTGGACAAGTCTGATAAAGAAGTGTTAAAAAGATATGAAAAATATATTGCGCATTTTGAATTAATGGCAGAACTTGCAACAATTTTAAAAAATAGAAGACTTGATAAAGGATACCTAAATTTAGATATTCCTGAAAGTAAAATTGAACTAGACATAAATGGATATGCAATAAATGTAAAAAAATATGAGACAAGCTTTAGTAATGAGATAATTGAGCAATTTATGCTTACAGCAAATGAGACTATTGCAGAAAAATTTTATTGGCTAGAAGCTCCTTTTATTTATAGAGTACACGAAGATCCGGATTTAGAAAAAGTTGAAGAATTAAATAAATTTTTATCAAATTTAAGATTGAAGATAAAAACAAGTGGAGAAAGTGTTCATTCTAAGGCATTTGCGCAGGTTTTAGAAAAAGTAAAAGGAAAACCTGAAGAAAAGGTTGTTTCAAATTTAGTTTTACGTACTCTAAAGCTTGCAAAATATGATTCGCAAAATAAAGGACACTTTGGAATAGCAAGTAAATTTTATTGTCATTTTACATCACCAATTAGAAGATATCCAGATCTTTTTATTCACAGAGTAATTTCAGAATATTTAAAAGATGATTATGATGTGAGTGAAAATTTTATCGAAAAGTATAAAGGCTTAGCACAAAAGGCGGCTATGAATTCATCAGAAAGAGAAAGTGTGGCAACAAAAGTTGAAAGAGATGCCGAAAAAATTAAAAAGGCAGAATATATGGAAAATCATATCGGAGAAGTTTATGAGGGCGTTGTATCAAGCATAACGTCTTTTGGAATGTTTGTAGAATTAGAAAACACAGTAGAAGGACTTATTAGATTTGACGATATGGGAAGTAATGATTTTTTTATTTATGACGAAGACAGAAAGATTTTGATTGGCGAGCATACAAAGAAAACATACTCAATTGGAGATAAGGTTACAATAAGAGTTAAATATGCAAGTAAACTTTTAAGATATATAGATTTTGAGGTTTGGAATGAAGAGGAAAATGAAGTAGAATATTTAGAAGAGGAAGAATTTGAAGAATAAAAAATATGATTAATATATTATACTAAAAGCAAAAGAAAGCACTAGAAACGTGCTTTCTTTTATGATGTGGTGCTCCTTCAAGGACTTGAACCTTGGACCCACCGGTTATGAGCCGGTTGCTCTGACCAACTGAGCTAAAGGAGCAAAACTTGACTACAAAAAATAGTATATAGTATTTTTTATAGTTTGTCAATAGTTTTTTTGAAAAAAATTTTATCATTTATAAAAAATTTCTAAAGCGTATATAGTAAAGCATCTACTTCATTGTAATATTTAGGACGCATTCCAACTTGTTTAAATCCAAATTTTTTATACAAATTAATTGCAACTATATTATTGCTTGCTACTTCAAGATTAAAATTTTTGCAACCACGAGATTCGGCAATTTTAATTAAACCATCTAAAAGAAAAGAAGAGTAGCCATTTCCTCTTTTATCTTTTTTTATTACAATATTATTTAATTCTGCAGTATCTAGAACAATAGAAATACCTGCAAATCCAACGATTTCAGAATTTACTTTGCAACATAAATAAATAGAAGAATCATTTTGTAACTCTTTTTCTAAAATATTGTAATTCCAAAAATCGTCAAAGTCAGTTTCTAAAGTGTTTTTTATTAAATTCAAATCTGAAAGTGTGAATTTTTCAATCAAAACGTTTTCCATTTTTACTTATATTCCTTTCCTACAAGGCACTAAATTTACTAAAAATAAATTAATGATAATTATTTTTCAAATTTATACTCCTATTAGATTATTGATACAATTTATAGTTAATGTTAATATAAATTTGTACTAGTAGTTAATATATTATTGGTTTTTTGTTCTCTAGCATTCTTTCTGCTTGTGGTTTTCTTAAATACAAAGGAATAACATCGCAAAAATCTTCTTTTTTAAAATGTGCAAGTCCTGCAAGTCCAAGATTGAAGCTAGATAAATCGTTATTTTCTACAAAATTACAGTTTTTGCCTAATACAGATATGATTTTTTCTTTATAATTTACAGCTCCATCACCAACAAATGTAACTGAGTATTCTGAGTCTTTAAATTCATCTAATAAATCAGAAATATTTTCGCATGAAAAGTTGCGTCTTGAAATATAGTCTCTATCTATATTTTCGAAAACTCCTGCATATACATTATCATTTTTTGCATCAATCAAAGAACAAATTACTCCAGTTGTTTTTACATTGTATGCTAAAGCTTCTAAAGAGCTAATTCCAATCTCCCCAATATTTAAGCTATCTGAAAAAGCTTTAGCGGTTGCAACTCCAATTCGAATTCCAGTAAAAGAACCAGGACCTTTGTCACATACGATTAAATTTATGTCATTTAAGCTCATATTTATTGAATCCAATATTTCTTTAATAATTGGCATTAATGTTTCTGAGTGAGTAAGTCCATTGTCTTGTGAGACCTCTTTTATTAAAGAAGTGCCCTCAAGAACCGCAACTCCACATATTTTGCTAGATGTATCTATACTTAAAATTTTCAATTTAATTCCTTCTTTCCTTTTTATTTGATCTATATTACTTTAGACAGAGCGAGAATTGTTAGATGAATGAATAATACTTTTTAATTTGTCTAAAATTTTTACATATTTTGAATCTTCAGTTACTTCAAATTCAAATATTCTTAAATTTTCATCTTCAAGGCTTTTTACAATTTTTATATGAATATAATCTTTAGGCAAAACATCTGAAATCATTTCACCCCATTCAATTAAGCAAATTCCTTTTTCGAAATACTCTTCTCCGCCAATAGCGTAGAATTCATCTGAATCTGCTAGTCTATATACATCAAAATGATATATGTTATTTTTGTCAGAAACATATTCATTTACAATATTAAAAGTAGGACTTGATATTTCGTTTTGTAAATTATAGTTTTGCAAAAAACCTTCTACAAATTTTGTTTTTCCTGAACCTAATTCACCAGTCAAAACTGCGATGTCTCCTTTGTTTAGAAGAGTTGCAAGAGTTTTTCCTATTTTTAGAGTATATTCGGGGCTTGTTGATTTTATATTTATTTTATACATAGTGTCCTCCAAAAAAATATTATGAATATATGATACTACAAAATTTACTAAAAAACAAGGATTATAAATAATTTATTTGCATATCTATTAAAGCTATATTAAAATTACAAAAAAAGCAAAGGCAGGAGTATGTTGAAACTCCTGCCTTGCTGTTCATATTACGTTTTGCAGATACTTCGTATTACTTGTTCTTTACGAATTCAGGTAATGGTTCTTCATAATAGTTTGTGACTTCCCCTGTTTGCAGGTTTCGAAGAGCAAATTTATCTACTTTATAAGTACCTAATAACCAAGTCTTATTTGAAATTGCATATACTCCGTAAGGAACATCGTCATCTGATACAGCAATAAAAAGCTTTTTTAATTTAGCTGTGGGGAATTGAGATCTGATTCCTGCTATATCAAATCTGTAAGAACAAGGGATAAAGTATGCTTTAGTATAATCATTCTTATTAATTACAACTACGCCATCTCCTGTATCGCCACCACTTACTTCAAAGATGTATTTACCATTGCTGTAGGTAGGACCTGTAGCAGAATTGACTTTAAACAAATTTGCTATTTCGTTTGCTGAAACGAAAAGCTTGACTGGTGAATTATCATCAGCTCTGTCATGGGCTACAAGTTCAACGCTGTCAACTTTATTCAATGAGGTATTTATGGCAGCCCCGACTGCATAATCTTGTATCCATAATATGGCTGAAATTATTGCGATGGATATAAATAAAGTATATCGTAATTTTCCTTGATAAGACCACCAACACTGCCATAGCGAGCAGAATATAATCATAATAAAAGATCCCCACAAATTATATCTGGATCCAGAACTATATTCAAGTATGGATATAAGGATAGCTACGATAAATCCAACGATTTCAACGAAGATACAATGAGAAACATCATCATCAAAGCCTATTTTTTTACCACCATGGTTATAGAGATCACGACGGATTACTCCTATCCAAAACCATGGCCGTACCAAACATGTGGCACACAGACCCCAGAACAATGACATTAAGATAATACGTAACATGATTTTTTCCTCCTTTTTGGTGTTATTTGTTGCTATATATGATAAAACTAAAGGAGTAAGTTTTCCTTACTCAATTAGTGAGTTAAAGAAATAAGTAATTAAGATATTACTTAAACAATTTTATTATACCAAATTTTTAGCAGAAAGTCAAATTTTATGTAAATTAAATAATGATTATTGTAATAAACTCATAGTTAGTTTTAATGCTAATTGTAATAGTAAAAAAAGTTATAGTTCAGTGAGAATAATCAACACTTTTAGAAGAAAATAACTTTACTGAACTATAACAAAAAAATTAATTTTTTTTTCAATATATACTTGATAAAAATTGTCAATTTGTATATAATACAATTAAAAGAAAGAGAGGTAACAAATGAAGAGCAAATATGAAGTAAACCCTAGAAGTTTAAAAATGACATGTGATCCAAATTGGTTCGATTTTGAAACAACAGAAAATTTGGAACATATAGAAACAGGAATTGGACAAGAAAGAGGAATAAAAGCACTTGAATTCGGAGTTAATGTAGAAGGAAAAGGTTACAATTTATATATAGAAGGACCAAGTGGAGTTGGAAAAACAATGTATACAAGAAATTATTTAAATAAAGTTGCTCCAAAGAAAAAGGTACCACAAGATTGGTGCTATATATATAATTTTGATAATCCAAATGAACCAATTGCTGTAAGCCTTCCAGCAGGACAGGGAAAAGAATTTAGAGATAGTATGGAGGGTTTTATAAAGGAAATAAAAAAAGATATAAAATCAACTTTTAATAACGATGATTTCGAAAAGGAAAAATCTCTTATCAAGAAGCAATATGAAGAAAAAAGAGAAAAACTTATGGACCATTTAGGAATAGAGGCAGCAAAGTTTAATTTTCAAGTGAAATCAGCGCAAAATGGTATTTATATGATGCCTGTTTTAGATGGAAAAGCTCTTAAAGAAGAAGAATTTGATAAACTAGATGAGGACATAAAAGCAGAATATGAGCAAAAGTCTGAAATAGTTCAACAAATGATAATGGATGCAATAGGAGAAATAAAAAATATAGAAAGAGAATCTGACAAAAAAATATCTGAATGGCAATCAAATGTTGCTTTACTTACTGTTAATGTTCACATAAATTTTCTGAAATCTCGATATAAAAGAAATAAAAAGATTACAAACTTTTTAAATGCGGTTAAGCAAGATGTTTTAAAAAATGTGCCTAAATTTTTAGAAGAAGAGCCTAATCAAAATGCACAACAAGGCATGCAACCAAATCCTATGCAACAAAATCAAGATCCATGCCTTAATTATAGAGTAAACTTATTTGTCGATAATAGTAATTTAACCGGAGCTCCAGTTATAATGGATTGGAACTATACTTATAGCAATATTTTTGGAAAACTTGAATATGAAAACTACTATGGAGCATTAAAAACAGATTATACAATGCTAAAAGCAGGCTTATTACAAAAAGCAAATGGTGGATATATAATGTTTCAAGCTAAAGATTTATTGCAAAATCCAGCATGCTACGAAAACCTAAAAAAAGTATTGAGAATAAAAGAAATTTCAATAGATAATGTAGCTGAACAAAGATCTTCAATGGTTATGGTTTCTTTAAAGCCAGAACCGATTCCACTTGATTTAAAAGTTTTACTTATAGGTGATGCAAATATTTATTATACATTATTTTCAATGGATGAAGATTTTAGAAAATTATTTAAAATAAAAGTAGAATGGGAAGATGAAGCACCTGTAAATAAAGAAAATGTGAACAACTTAGCAAGAATAATACATGATTATTGTGAGCAAGAAGAATTGCCACCGCTAGATAAATATGCAGTAGCTAGAATTGTAGAATTTGCTTCAAGAACAGCTGGAGATCAAAGAAAAATTTCTACGGCATTTAATGATTTATTTGTTGTAGTTGCAGAAGCTGCAACATGGGCTAAAATGGCAAAATCTAAGATTATAACAGAAAATTTTGTAGAAAAGGCTTTAAAAGAAAGCAAAGAAAGAGTAAAAAAATATGATGAAAGATATGCTCAAATGATTAAAGATGATAGCCTTCTTATAAGTACATCAGGGCAAAGAGTAGGTGAACTAAATGGTCTTACTGTAATGTCTATAGGAGACTATACATTTGGAAAACCAGCAAAAATTACAGTTAATACTTATTCAGGCAAAGATGGAATAATAAACATTGAAAGAGAAGTTGATATGTCTGGGACATCTCATTCAAAAGGAGTTCTAATACTTTCAGGATTTTTGGGAGAAAGGTTTGCACAAGAAATTCCTTTAAGTTTAACAGCAAGTATATGTTTTGAACAGTTATATAATGGAGTAGATGGAGATAGTGCTTCAAGTACAGAACTTTATGGATTACTTTCAAGTTTATCTGAAATGCCAATAAACCAATCGATTGCAGTTACAGGTTCTGTAAATCAAAAAGGAGAAATTCAACCAATTGGTGGAGTAAATGAAAAAATAGAAGGATTTTATCAAATTTGTAAAATGCGCGGATTAGATGGTTCTCATGGAGTAATGATTCCTACTCAAAATGTGCGAAATCTACAACTTTCAGATGAAGTAGTAGAAAGTTGCAAAAATGGTCTGTTTACAATTTATGCAGTTTCAAATATTGATGAAGGAATTGAAGTATTAACAGGTGTGCCAGCAGGAAAAAGAAATAGAATGGGCAATTATCCTGCGGGAACTGTAAACTACTTAGTTAACGAAAAATTGAAAAAATACTCTAGAGTTATAAAACAAAAAAATGAAATGAAGGAAGAATAGTTATGAAATATAAAGGAAATAAAGGAATAACATTAATTTCTCTTATTCTTACAGTTATAGTAATATTAATAATAACAAGTGCATTAATTTTTAATGCACAAGATCAAATCGAAATGAGAAAGATCCAAAATTTAAGCATAGACATAGAAAATTTAAATGCAAAAGTTGATGAATATTTTTTAAAATATGGAGAATTGCCTATATTATGTAACTATACGAGCACTGAAATATCAAATTTTAAAAACCGAGACGATTTTGAAAAAAGTATACAAGAAAAAGCAGAAATGCAAGATGCACAGCTTAATTCTGAATTAAATACAAAAGATGGTGATGAGTATATTGTTATTGACTTGGAAAAATTAGGTGGATTAACATTAACTTATGGATATGATAGAGAATATGAGCATCTTAAAGAGACTAGAAATGTACTTGATTTTTCAGGTGATGCAATTGAAGATGAGATATTTGTAATAAATGCTAAAACACATCAAATATATTTTCCTCATGGTGTTTTTGTAGAAAATGTGATGTATTATACGTTTTAAAAGTAGGCTAAACGTCAATAGTTGGGGTGGAAAACCATGAAGGTTTTCTGCCTCAATATTTTTATTGCATAGGAAAAAGGTTAAGTTTATTTGATTCGTGCGGTTGTAAAGCAACCTGCACATGTGACAAAGTTACTTTTCTTAAAATTTTTTTTACAAACACAATATTCATATTTACGTTTTCTGTAATTGATGGAAGTAGTTTTAACCACCTCGACATTTATTATAGAACCAGGAAAACACCTATAACTTTTTAAAATTGACAAAATAATATAAAAAATGATATAATATATAATTATTAAAGGAAAGGCTAAAGAAGTTCAAGCTAGAATTAGCAGAAGACAAAACACAAATATTACCATTTGGAAGATTTAAAGAATTATATGAAGAGCAGCATGTAGGAAAAATGCACATACGATTCTGTGATGGACAATAAGACAAACTGCCTAATAATAATTAAATATTTATTGAGAGGAGGAAAGTCGAGCTTGTCTACTCGACTATAAAATATGAAATCAATAGCATTGATTGTAGATGTAAAAAATTGGGCATTTGATATACAAGCTCAACTTATAAAGAAGTCACTAAAGGACGAATTTAAAATAGATATATTCTATAGTAAACATGAACCATATAATGAAGACATTATAAAAATATTAGATGATGTGAAGAACTATGATATAATTCATTTTTTTTGGAGAAAAACCATATTACCTATATGTGATAAGGAGATACAAAGAAAGTTAGAGAAAAAAAATATTAATATAGAAGATTTAAAAAAGAAGATATCAACAGGCATATATGATCATTTATTTTTAGATGAAGATATATACAACCCATTATTTAATGATATTTGTAAAAAATATGTTACTTCTTCAAAAAAATTGTATGAAATATATAGGAAAAATAAAAAAATAAAAGATCCTTATGCAATTTTAGGAGATACATTTGATGAGAAGCTTTTTTTTCCAAAAAACTTAGAAAGATTTAAAGAAAGTAAAAAGAGCTTAGTTATTGGCTGGGTAGGTAATAGCTCCTGGAACAACAAATTATTAGATGGAAACGGAAAAATGATTGACTTCAAAGGATTTCACACGATTTTAAGCCCAGTAATAGAAGAATTAAAAAATGAAAGATACAACATTGAAACATATTATGCTGATAAAAATGTGAATTTTATTCCTAATAATAAAATGTGTGACTATTTTAATAAAATAGATGTATATGTTTGTGCATCTATATCAGAAGGAACACCAAGACCTCTTATAGAAGCAATGGGGTGTGGTGTGCCAATTATAACTACTGATATTGGTGTGGCAAAACAATACTTTGGAGCCAAACAAAAAAGATATATTATTTCAGAAAGGAAGATTGGCAAGGATGAAGATAACATAAAAAAAGAATTAAAGGAAAAAATTATTTATTTATACAAAAACAGAAAAGAATTAGAAGAGTTATCTCAGGAAAATTACAATAACTCAAAAGCAATAAATAATTCTTGTTATAATGAAAAATATAGAAAATATTTTTCGGATTTCTAATAAGGAAAGTTGATCTAAAAAAGATTTATTCTTATGTAAATATATGTCTTGGAGTAAAGCAAGAAAGGAATGAAATTTAAAATGAAAAAAATATCAGTAATAATGCCTGTATATAATGTCGAAAATTATTTGAAAGAATCAATAGAATCAGTAATAAACCAAACTTATAAAAATTTAGAAATTATAATAGTGGATGATGGTTCAAATGATTCATCAGGTGAAATATGTGATGAATATTCTAAAAACGATAAACGAATAAAGGTTATTCATCAAAAGAATAAAGGTTTATCTGGTGCTAGAAATACCGCTTTAAAGAATGCAACAGGAGAATATATTATGTTTATAGACTCTGATGATATATTTGAATTAGATGCATGTGAAAAAATGTATAATGCGATAAAAAAAAATAAGGCAGATTTTGTTATTGGAAATTATATATATATAGATGATGACGGAACTAAATGGGATAAACCTGTTTTTTCAAAAGAAAAGTATAATGAATTTGAATTATCTATTAAAGATTATGAAAAATCTTTTTATATAATGAATTCAGGGGTATGGAACAAAATATTTAGAAAATCTTTTTTAGATGATTTACAAATAGAATTTGAAGAGGGACTTCCAGCAGAAGATGCGATTTTTACAACGTATTGTTTTATAAAGTCAACTAATGTATGCTATATCCCTTCAATTGTTTATAATTATCGACAAAGAAAATCAGACTCTATATCAGTTGAGTTAACACATGAATATTTTACAGGTATAAATAAAGCATATAATATAATATATAATAATTTTAAAGCTAATAATGAATTAGAATATTATAGATATTTTTATGCTAAAAGTATGAATTATATTTTATATAAATTTATTGATTCAACTAAATTGAAAAAAGAAGAAAAAATTGAAATTATAAATGAGATGAAATGGTTTTATGAATTAGGATTTGAAATAAATGTTCCTACAATTTTAAAACCGATAAAATATATTATAGAATCTATAAAAGAAAATGATTATGAACAAACATTAAAATATTTTGAAATATTGAGTCAAATTAGAAAGATGTTACCTAAAGAATTAAAAGAAAAAATGTCGAAACCCAGTGCTGAAACATATAGAGAAATAGCCGACAATAGTGAAGAAAACTAGAATTGAATTAAATAATTAACTTGACAAAATGTAATTTTATAGTATAATATAAATAGAAATTGATTTTGAGGAGAAAAAATATGTTAGCAAAAATTTGGAAAAAAGTTTGTATAGCAATTTTAATATTTGCATGTTTATTTAATGTAGTATCAAAATTGGTACATAGAGTATCATTTAACAAAGAAGTACTATCTTCAGCACAGTATATGTATAAACAATACAAATACGAAAATGAAAAAAATGTAATAAAATAATAGGTTATAGTTTATGATTTTAATATAAATTTAAAAAATATAATAATAAAATAGACAAAACTACTTGAAAAATTTAAAAATTTATGGTATTATAAAATATAGCAGTTTAAAAAAGGGAAGAAAGAGGTGAATTTTCATGAGAGAAGGAATACATCCAGCATATGAAGAAACAACTATAACATGTGCTTGTGGAAATGTTATAAAAGTAGGATCAACAAAAAAAGATATAAAAGTAGATGTTTGCTCAAAATGTCATCCATTTTGGACAGGTAATCTAATGAGACAAGACACAGCAGGAAGTAGAGCAGACAAATTCAAGAAAAAATATGGTCTTGCATAAATTTAATAAAGTTAAAAAATCACTGTTTGAACAAATCAAATAGTGTTTTTTTTTTATTAAATTACTTAAAATTTGAATAATCTAGTTTTTATATGTTTGATTTATTTAATATACACTGATTTTTAAATATGTTTCAATTTGTTTAATATGATTTGATATATGTATATTTTTAAAAATTTTGGAAATACTAAATAAAAAATTGAAAGGTGGAATTATAATGAAAATAAGTGAATGTATGAGCAAAGATGTATGTTTTGTAAAACCAGATTGTAATACTTATGATGCTGCAAGAATAATGTGTGAAAATCATATTGGATGTATTCCTGTATGTGATGAAGAAAAGACAGTTGTTGGAATTATAACAGATAGGGACATTTTGCTTAGAGCCGTTGCATGTGATAAAGAAACCAAAAAAACTCCTGTAAGTGAAATAATGACAACAAATGTTTATACATGTAATCCTGAAAAAGATATAAATGAAGCTCAAAACCTTATGGCACAAAACCAAATAAGAAGAGTGCCTATTGTAGATAGTGCAAACAAAGTTGTTGGAATTTTAACAATGGGGGATTTAGCTAAACATGATAAAAAAATAGGTCAACAAAATGTATGTACAACAATACAAAATATTTGCAATTGCCAGGGTTCTACAAAAAATTGCGGTTGAAAAATTACAGCTCTGCAAAGAAAGTAATTTAATTAATTACTTTGACTGAATTAAAAATTAGTATAATAGAAAATTATATGAAACTTTTTATTTTGATTTTTCTATTATACTAAACTATATATATAATAAAAAATGAAAAAATTTGTAAAGGATTTTTTAAAGTAAATTTTCAATATGATACTGTACAATAATTTGAATAAATATGCTTTTAAAATACTCTATAACGTAATTTTACAATAAAAAAGTGCAAAATGATTATTTGAACTTATAAATCTACATTAGAAACGAAACTGATGTTATCCCCAAAAAAAGGGGTACGTAGAAATTTTTTTAGAAAATAATATATTTCATCTTCTAGTATTTTTTAATGAATATAACTTTTAAATATTTCATTTTTTAAAAATATATATTATACTCTTATGTCGATTTTTTAGATATTTTTAAATTATTTCAAATTTTTCAAAAGATCAAAATTATTCAAAATTTTATTTAGTACAAAAATTCTTGAAATTTTTGTCATAAAATTTTAACGTCCAAATATAAATAGTACAAACAATAAATAAAGTTATAGTTTGCGCAAATCATTTGCAAAAAATATTATGCGAACAATAAATTAAGAAAGGATGAGAAAAATATGGAATTTGAAGTAAATAAGGATCAAATCTGTGTTAATAAAATGGTATGTGAGAAAAAGGAAATAGTATTTGTAGAAGAGGATATGATAGTTCCTGATTCAAAGCCTGACATATTAAATTCAATAAATTTAAGTGGAAATGTTTGTATTTATAAAAAAGAAATAACAGATGGTAAAGTAAAAATTGATGGATGTGTAAATACATACATAATGTATCTTCCAGATAGTAATGAAGATAATATAAGAGGGCTAAATGCATGCATAGAATTTTCACAAAATATTGCAATTCCTGAATGTAAGGAGGGAATGCAAGCACAAATTTGTGTAGATATTAAAGACTTAGAGTGTAAAGTTTTAAATGGAAGAAAAATAAATGTTAGAGCAGGGCTAGAAATAAAAATTAAACTTTATTCAAATGAAGATATAGACATAATTAGTGGAATAAATAATATTGATGATATTCAAACATTAGACAAAAACTTTGAAGTAAATTCATTGGTGGGAAGTGGAAATACAAGAGTTTATGTAAAAGATACATTAAGTATTGACCAAAATGATGAAATTGCAGAAATATTAAAAACAGATGTAACTTTAGAAGATTGTGATATTAAAATAAGTTACAACAAAATTCTTTCTAAATGTGAAGCAAATGTAAAAATAATGTATTTAACAGAAGATAATAGAATAAATACTGTTCAAGGAAAAATTCCTGCAGTAGGATTTATCGATATGCCAAATGTTTCTGAAGAAAAAATTTGTGAAATAAATAACGAAATAAACAATATTATAGTAAGACCAAATTCAGCAGAAGAACACTCAATTTATGTGGAAATCGAAATTGAGACTTCATGCACAGCATTTGAAAAACGTGAAATTGCTCTGATTCAAGACTTATATAGTCCAAGTCAAAATTTGAATTTTACACAAAAAAGAATAAATGCTTCTGCAAATAAAATAACTAAAACTAAAGACTTTACTGTTACTAGCAAAACCAATATACCAGACTTAGTAGAAGGAAATCTTTTAGATGTAGAAGTTTTAAGTACAATTAATAAAGAACAACCTACAAATTCAAAAGTTATGTATGATGGTGAAATGACAGTTAATTTCATATTTTCAAATAATAATGGAAATGTAAATAGCAAAGTTTCAAAAATACCATTTGAATTTAGTATAGAAAATCCTACAGAAGATGAAAATGTAAATATTGAAACTAAATTAAATATTATAGGCAAAAATTTTGACATTAAGTCAAATGGAGATGTAGACTGTCAAATAGATATGGAAGCACAAGTAGATTTTATACAAAATACAAGTATGAATATAATTGATAATATAGAAATTGATGAAAATGATGCAGATTCAGGAGACTATGATAGTTTAATTATTTACATTGTTCAAAAAGGTGATAGCTTGTGGAAAATAGCCAAAAAACATAGAAGTACAGTAGATGATATCGCAAGAGTAAATGGAATAGAAGATCCAAATCAGATTCAAATTGGACAGAAAATATATATTCCAAAATTTAGAAATGTAAGTAGAAAAGGAAATGCTAATGCAATACCAGCATAAAAAAAATTACAAAATTTATTCAAGACCAAGACTTAATTTAGTAGTTTTTAAAAATTCTCCTAAATCACATAAATCAAGAAGAAAATTAAAAAAGACAATGCCTTTTGCTTTAGTGATATTTATTGCGATTATAACATGTTTTTCAGTATGGAACTTTATAGATCCAATATTTGAAACTTTGTGTGAAGATAAAGCAAAAGCTGTTGCGACTTTGATTACAAATGAGGAAACCACAAATATCATGAAAAAATACAATTATGATACATTTTTTACGATAGAAAAAGATGAGAAAGGCAATGTACAAATGATAAATGCAAATGTTTTAAAAATAAATGAGGTTACATCTGATATAGCAATAAATATTCAAAATAGATTAGATGAAAGTTTGAAAAATACTGTATATATTTCGTCAGGTGCAATTACAGGTGTGAGATTTTTATCAGGCTTTGGACCTAGAATAACCTTAAGAATTTCTTCATCAGGAATTGTAGATACAGATTTAAGAAGTGAGTTCATTTCTCAAGGAGTAAATCAAACTATGCATAGAGTTTATTTAGATATAAAAACAAATGTGAATATTTTAACATCATTTAAAACTATACAAAAAACGATTGAAAATCAGGTTTTGATTGCAGAAAACGTTATTGTTGGAGATATTCCTAATACTTATTATAATTTTGAGGGAACAAATGGGGAAGATGAGGCTTTAAGGTTGATTGAGTAAGCTATAATGTTATGTATAAAGTTAATATATAAGTTATTTTACTTTATCCCTATTCTAATGATTTCATCAATAGTTTTATAAACTTTTGGAAATCATTGAAAGGTCCCCATATTACATTACAAATAATTTATATATTAACTTTTATAAAAAATTAAAAATTTTTTAGTTGTCTGTCAAGTTTCGACAGACTTTTTATTTTTTATAGTGTAGAATAAATTAAATAAGTAAAATGGGGGAGGGAAAAATGACGACGAATTATTATGAAAAGGACAAGCTTCTTGTTTTTAAAATAAATGAGGAGATAGATGAATGTACAGTAAAAAATATAAGGAGGAAAGCAGATTATGAAATTGAAAGATTTATGCCTAGAGAAGTTGTATTTGATTTTGATAGTGTTACTTTCATGGATAGTGCCGGAATCGGAATGGTAATCCGGAAGGTATAAGCAAGCACAAATGCTTGGAGGCAAAACGGAAGTTGCAAATTTAAGTAATGGGGTAAAGAAAATTTTAAGGATGAGTGGGGTTTTAAAAATAATTCCTGAAATAAACTTAGATGAGAAATTAGCAAATATATTATCTAAAGAGGAGGAGGTAATTAACTTATGAAAAACAAATTAAAAGATAATGAGATGAAACTGGAATTTATTAGTAAATCAAATAATGAGGCATTTGCAAGGATAAGTGTTGCAGCATTTGTTTCACAACTTGATCCTACAATAGAAGAGATTTCAGACATAAAAACCGCTGTTTCAGAAGCGGTAACAAATGCAATAGTTCATGGTTATGAAGATAAAATGGGAATAGTTACATTAATTTGTAAAATACATGAAAATGAGGTTTACATAGAAATTTCTGATAGTGGAAAGGGAATAGAAAATGTAGAAATGGCAAAACAGCCACTATATACAACAAGACCTAATTTAGAAAGGTCTGGAATGGGATTTACAATAATGGAAAGTTTTATGGATGAACTTAATGTTCAATCTATTTTAGGATTAGGAACTAAGGTTACAATGAAGAAAAATATCAAGCAAACAGAAGAAGTAGAAGATATGCCCGTAACTTTGGAGGAAGCTCTAAGGGGGTAGAAAATTGGAAAACTACTTAGAAGATAATAAAATACAAAATGAGGATGATTTTAATGGACAGCCTATTTTAGAAAGAAATACTGACTTTATTGAAGAAGATGAAAAAGAAAAGTGTCAAAATAATCAGTTTTTCTGGGAAAAGAAATATGATTTTATAAACGATATTAAAAAAGCTCAAAGTGGCGATAAAGATGCTATGGCAAAATTAGTTGAAGACAATCAAGGACTAGTTTGGAATATAGCGAGAAGATTTTTAGGAAGAGGATATGATAAAGAAGATATCTATCAAATAGGATGTATGGGTTTTATAAAGGCAATTAGAAGATTTAATGCAGACTTTGAGGTTCAGCTTTCAACTTATGCAGTACCATATATTTTAGGTGAAATAAAAAAGTTTTTAAGAGATGATGGACCTGTAAAAGTAAGCAGAAGTTTGAAAGAACTAAATGTAAAAATAAATGAATTACAAAAAGAATATACAAATACAGGAAAAGAGCTTAGTCTAATAGAAATTGCGACAATTTTAAAAGTTCCAAAAGAAGATATTGTACTTGCAATTGAATCATCTCAAGCAACAGAATCAATTGAAAATGCAAAATATAGTGGAGGAAAGGCAAATAAAGATTTAACACTAATTGATACTTTATCTACAAATAAAGATGAAGCAAATCTTATTACAAATAAAATTGCTGTTCAAAAAATGATAGAAAAGTTAGGTGATAGAGAGAAAAAAATAATTCTTCTTAGATTTTATAAAGATAAAACACAGTCTGAGGTTGCTAAGATACTTGGAATTTCTCAAGTACAAGTTTCAAGGATAGAAAAAAAGATTCTAGAAGGAATGAAAAGGGAACTTGTGTCATAATATATAGTATGAGATTTGTAAATAAATACATTATGTATATTATGATTTTTGTGTTAATAATTTTTGTTTTGCCTGCATTTTGTACAAAAAAAGTAGTAGGAAAATCGGAAAAAGGGGAAAAAGTAGAACAAAATAAAGAACAATATGAAGAAACTAAACAAGAAAATGCAAAACATGATTATTCTAAATATGGTACAATAAAACTTTTGCATAAAGAAAATGGACAAATTGAAGAGCTTCCAATAGATGAGTATTTGTATGGAGTGGTTTCTGCAGAAATGCCTGCAAATTATCAAGAAGAAGCTTTAAAAGCTCAAGCTGTGGCAGCAAGGACATACACAATTTATCAAATTTCAAATAATAATGGAAAACATGGAGAGGCTGATGTTTGCGATGACTCAACTTGTTGCCAAGCTTGGATTTCTAAAGAAAATAGAATGCAAAAATGGAGCGAAGAAGTTAGAGAAAAAAATTGGAGTAAAATAGTTTTATCCGTAAATTCTACTGCAGGAAAAATAATAACATATAATAATGAAGCTATAAATGCGTTTTTCCATTCAAATAGTGGAGGAAAAACAGAGCTTGCTTCAAATGTGTGGATTGGAGGAAAAGACTTTCCATATTTGCAAAGTGTAGAAACTTCGGGAGAAGATGGATATACACAATATAGCTCTGAGGTTATAATTCAAAGAAAAGATTTGCTAGAAAAATTAAAGCAGGAATATCCAGAAATTCAAATAAACTTTGAAGAAAGCGAAAGTATAAAAATTTTAGATTACACTCAAAGCAGAAGAGTAAGAACTGTAAAATTTGGAAATACAGAAATTCCAGGAACAAAAGTAAGAAGTTTTTTAGGGCTTAAATCTACAAATTTTTCTATAAATTCAGAAGGAGATAATGTGATTTTTTCAGTAAAAGGCTATGGCCATGGAGTTGGAATGAGCCAAACAGGCGCAGATAGCATGGCAAAGGCAGGAAACAGTTATGAAGAGATTTTGAAGCATTTTTATACAGGAGTGGAAATTACAACAATATAATACTGCTATAATTAACTATGTTATTAATGACAAGAATATTTTAGAACTATGAAAGGTAAACATAATATTATGATTTTAGATTTTTTTGAAAAAAGTATAGACATTTTTAGAATTATATGATAATATTAATATTGTCATATTTGCTGATGTGGCGAAATTGGTATACGCACAGCACTCAAAATGCTGCGAGAAATCATGTGGGTTCGAGTCCCACCATCAGCACCAAAAATAGAGGTATTTTGTTTATATCTCTATTTTATTTTAAATAACTTTAAACCCTATTTTTCAATACTTTTAGCCATTATTTTAATTTTATTTATATTTAAGATGTATTTTAAAAAATTTTTCTACTGCTCCCTTTACTGCACCCCTATTCTAAAAGTATTTATAATCCAATATTTTGCATATACTGTTCTAATTTTTCGTTTTCGTCTAGTTTAAATTTATCAAAAACAGATGCATAAGTATCTAATGTAGTTGCTATTTTTGAATGACCTAGAATAGATTGTAAAACTTTAGCAGACATTCCTGCTTCAATACATCTAGTTGCAAAAGTATGTCTAAACATATGATTATGTAATTTCGGTGCGATATGTTGAACTTCATTTATTCTATGTAAATAAGAGTTTATAGCTCCAGGATTTATTAATCCGTTATCATAGAATATAAGATTATAGATATTTGGTATTTTTGCCTTATTTTTAATCCTCGTTGCAATGGTAAGGGCTTGCGATGATAATATTATTGTTCTTTTTCCTTTTTGGGTTTTAGGTTGTTTCCCTAAAATCACACGATCGTTTTCATCTCTAGTCAGAGTTCTTTGTATAGTTAAAGTTTTTTCTTTTAGATTTATATTATCATAAGTTAAAGCAAGACATTCGCCAACTCTAATTCCAGTATAAAGCATAAGTAAAATAGCATCGTTATATTCGTGTTCTGTAGAATTTAAGTACTTTATAAGAGCTTTTTCTTCATCTACAGTTAAGGCTTCTACAGGAATAACTTCTTTTTTGGATTTAGGTTTTGAAATCAAATCCATTATATTATATTGTAGTATTCTATCCATTACAGCAATTTGAAATCCTTTTTTTAATAATCTAAAGTCTTTATCAATAGTGCTTTGAGAATATTCTGAAAAGTTAGGTAAATCATCTCTTATTTCAATTGTAGTAATTTTTTGAATAGGTTTATTTAAGAATTGACAACATTTTTTTAGATGAGTTAAAGAGTCTTTATTTCTTAAATAACTTCTATCTGAAGTTACTCCAGTATTATGTTTGTATTCAATATGCTTTGTTATTACTTCTTCTAGAGTAATCTCATCTTTATCTACATAAGTGTTTTTGTTTACACTATTCTTTATTTCTGTAACTCTAGCTTTAAAGTCTGATACTTTTTCATTCTGCTTTTGCTTTATTTTGTTTCTTTTCCCATTATAATGATAAGCATAAATATATCTTCCTGTTTTCGAGTCTTTGTATAAACTTCCTTCGCCATTTCCTACTGTTCTTGTTTTACCCATCATAAAACCTCCGTTCGTTTACTACATTAAAAATTAAATGCTCATTAGAGCATTGTATCTTTTGTATATATATTTTCATATAAGATTTTAGCCTTTTCGTAAAATTTTATATCAAAACATAAAAATATGTGGTATAATCCAATATAAGAAAATGTACGTTAGGTAAGAGTGGGTACATTTTCTTTTTTAATAACCAACTTCAGTTAAAGCATACTCAATTTCATCTGCTTCAAAATCTTCAAATTCTAATTGATTATATAAAGAATCTCTTGAAAATGACGAACTATTCAAATAAGATTTAGCACATTCAACTGCTTCTTCATACCAATTAGCATTACAATTATTAATAGCATACTCTATTTCATTGTCTTCAAATTTTTCAAATTCTAGTTGTTTTATTAATCCTTTTTTTGAAAATGAAAGACTATCTAGATAACTTTTGGCTGATTTTAATGCTTGTTTTTTCCAATCAGCATCACAGTTATTAATTGCATAATCTATTTCACTATCAGTATATCCTTCAAATTCTAATTGTCCTTTTAATCCTTTTTTTGAAAAAGCTAAAAAATCTAAATAACTATTTGCAGACTTTAGAGCATTAGCTTGTCCAACAGTAATGGAATTTGCATTATTAACAACACTTATTTTACATTTGTATTTTGTTGAACCTATTTTTGCAGTTATTGTTGCAGTACCTGCTTTTTTAGCTGTTACTTTCCCTTTTTTGTTTACTGTGGCAACATCTTTGTTACTAGATGACCATTTTATTTGTTGACTTGTCCCACTTATTTTTAAAGTATAAGTATTATTTATGTATAGAGTTTTTCTAGTTTTATTAATTTTAGGTGTTTCTACTTTTATTTTGCATTTATACTTCTTACTTCCAACTTTAGCGGTTATAGTAACAGTTCCTTTTTTCTTTGCAGTAACTTTGCCTTTTGAGTTTATTGTAGCTATTTTTTTATTGCTAGAACTCCATTTTACACTTTTTTTTGTTCCTTTTATTTTTAATGTGTATTTTTCGCCTTTATTCATAATGTATTTTGTTTTTGATATTTTAATGCTAGAAGCTTGAACAACACTTGTCATAGGTAACTCAGGTGTTATTGCTTGAAGTACTGTCACTAATGATAAAGCTACAATTAATGATAATATCAACTTTTTAAACGTCCTCATTTATTTTCACCTCCTTTACTATATATATTATTTTAAAGTAAGCTATTTTCTAGCTTAATATTAATAACAGATTTATTTTTTTCTCCTTAGTTCTACAACTTTTCCTATTACTCTTATAGGAAGTTTTTCTATTTGTTCATTAGTATATACTATAGGTTGAAATTCAGGATTAAGAGGTTGTAAGATTATACCATTTTCATTTTTGAAAACTCTTTTAAATGTTCCGTCATTACCATTTACCATAACAACAGCGTCTGAACCACTTTCAACATCTTCAACTTTTTCCAATATGATAGTGTCATTATCTAGATAGTCAGGATACATGGAGTTTCCTTTTATTCTCAAACCAAAGTATTGCTTTCCACCTTTAAGCATACTAGCATCTATTTCTTCTGTATCTATAATATCTTCTATCATTTCCATAGGTATTCCAGCAGGAATAGTTCCATAGACTAATACTACAGCAGGGTTAGATGTATATAAATGTTTATCTTCTATTAGATCTGACTTTTTTATTCCAAAATAATTCGCTAATAATTCAATTTTATCAATTCTAGGATATACTTTGCCTTTATACCATTCTGCAAAAGTAGTATATGGAATATCTAAATCAGAACATATATCAATACGAGTTTTATCTTTCAAATTCATATAAAATTTTAAATTCTTTACAAAGATTTCTATATTTCCTAAGTCACTCATTTTAAAAATCCTCCTACAAGCATATTTTACGCCATTTTCGTAAAAAAGTCAATAAAAAAATAAAAAAATTACGATTTTTTTAAAAAAAAGTATTGACATTACGAAAATATCGTGATAATATAATTACGAAAATATCGTAAAAGGAGGTGCGAGAATGGCGATGACTTTGAAAGCAATAAGAGTAAATAAAGGATTATCACAAGAAGAAGCAGCAAAGCTTATTGGAGTGGGTAGCGATACTTTGAGTAACTATGAAAGAGGAATAACATATCCAGATATTCCAGTGCTAAAAAAGATAGAAGAAGTATATGAAGTAAAATATGATGACATTAATTTTTTACTTTAAAATTACGAAAAAATCGTAAAAACAAATTTAAAGGAGGAAGAGATGAAAGGAATATCTATTTTTAGAATTATTTTAGCAATAGTTATTTTTACAATAGTTGATACTTTCGTTTTAATATATTGGCACAAAAAAATAGATTCCGAAACAACATGGATATACGGAATCTATGTAATGATACAAACTATTCTTTGTCTATCTCTTGTGATAGGACTCGAATGTAGTTATTCAATTCATTGAAAAAATCTTCATGATTTTCGTTTCGAAGGTCTATTAAAGAAGAAAGACCATCTGGAACATTATTAAAGAAAATATATAAACAATTTATAGAGTCATAAAATTTATCTAACAGACCAAGAGAACTAGAATTGTATAGAGAACTAGAAGCTTTAATAAAATTTTCTAAAGCATTACGTTTAGAAAGTTCATAAATTTCGATTTTCTTTAATTTTAACTGATGTTTATTGTTTTCTTTATTGACTAGCCAAGGAGAAACTACAGAAGAAATCAAGAGTATAACAGCTACAACATAAGAATACCATTCCAATATAATCACCTCCAATTGAGATGATTATAGCAAGAATTTTACAGAAAATCAACAAAGAAAGGAGAGTGAGAAAGATGGAAGAGCTAATAAAGAAACTCATTGAAGAAACAGAAAAAACAAATAAATTACTTCAATGGGGATATAAAGGAAAAGATCCAGATGAGTTATTAACAATAGAACAAGTATCAGAAGAATTTAAAATAGGACCTAATAAAACAAGAGAGATGTTCAATGACAAAGCATTACCAGTACAGACATACACAAAGCCATTTAAAGTAAAAAGAATGGCAGTAGTAAATTATATGGATACAAGACATGATTATTTAAAAGGAGGATAAAAAAATGAAAAAGTACAGATTTAATGAGGACAAGTTCTTAAGAAATGTAACAATATTAGGAAATGTTGTTACAGTAGGAATATTAGTTTATAAAGTTGCAACATGTGGTATAGCCTGGATAAGCACAATAGGATATTTTGGATAGAAAGGAGGAAAAGAATATGTTTTTAACAACAGTAATAAGACAAGGAGAAGAAAATTGGAATCAACATAATGAAATTAAGCAATTGAATGAAGATAAAAAAATGCTTCAAGAAGAACTTAATTATAGAATTATTAAGGGCAACAGGTACGAAAGAGTTTTATATGATGTATTAAAATGCTTTGATAGTATTTCAGAAGTTACAAAATGGAAAAACGAAGAAAGCTTCAAGACAATGACAATAAACTCTTTAATGTATGAAGCAAGAAAAATGATTAAAAAAGAATTAGACAACGCTACCAACATTGACTAATTCAAAAGATATACTTAAAACCTCTGTTTTTAGTATATCACAAAAAGTATTTGAAATCAAGGAGTTATTATGAATTTTTTAGAAATCGAAATATTACAAGATGGAATTGACCATTTATCAAAAGCAATAGATTGTTTCGCAGATAGCGATTTAGTAAGCCAAGAAGAGTTTGATAAGTTAGAAAAATTTATAGATGAATTAGAAAATAGGAAGATGAATGCTGAAATAGAATTAAAAAGTTATAAATTGGAGGTAATTTAATGGAGAATCAAGAATTAATGGTAGTTAAACAATTACCAATTATAGAAGAAAGATTTAAACAATTAAGCGAGAAAGTAGATGAGAAAGTTAAGAATGCTGAAGCATTAGTTTGTACAGAAGAAAATGTAAAGGTAGTAAAGCAAGTAAGAGCAGATTTAAATAAAGAATATAGAGATGTAGAAACACAAAGGAAAAAGATTAAAGAACAAGTACTAGCGCCATATATGCAGTTTGAAGAAGTTTATAAGCAATATATAGCAGATAAATATAAAAATGCAGATTTAATATTAGGTGGAAAAGTAAAAGTTATTGAGGACGATTTGAAAGCAAAAAAAGAGCAAGAAATAAAGGATTATTTTGAAGAATTAAAAACAGCAAATAATATAGATTTTGTTACATACGAACAAGCAAAAATAAATGTAACCTTAACGGCAAGTAAAAAGAGTTTAAGAGAGCAGGTAGAGAATTTTATAAATAAAATATTAGATGACTTAAAGTTAATTGAAACACAAGAACATAAAGCAGAAATATTGGTGGAATATAAGCAAAGTTTGAATGCAAGCAATGCAATAACAACAGTGTTAAACAGAGTTGAAGCAATTAAAAATGAAGAAAAGAAACAAGAAGAAAAAGTAGTACATATTGAAATGAACGAAAATCACGAAATTACTAAAGAAAGTTACGAACAATTAGAGGAAGTATTTACACCAAAGCAGGAAAAATTATACACAATACCATTTAAAGCAACAGGTACATCAGTTCAATTAAAAATGTTAAAAGATTTTATGGAAAGAGAGGGTATTAGATATGAGTCAGTTACAAGTAATAAATAAACCAAAATTTAGTGTTGCAATACAAAGCGACACATATAAGAATTTAATTAATAGAACTTTAGGAGATAAAGATAGAGCGACAAGATTTATAGCAAGTATATCAAGTGCAGTAGCAACAAATAAGGCATTACAGGAATGTGATGCAGGTTCAATATTAAGTGGTGCATTACTAGGAGAAAGTTTAAATTTAAGTCCTAGCCCACAATTAGGTCAATATTATTTAGTACCATTTAATGATAGCAAAAAAGGCTATAAAGTAGCACAATTTCAATTAGGGTATAAAGGGTATATTCAATTAGCAATTAGAAGTGGACAATATAAAAAACTAAATGTGTTAGCGATAAAAAAAGGAGAGCTAATAAAATATGATCCATTAAATGAAGAAATTGAAGTCAATCTTATAGAAGATGAAGAGGAAAGAGAGAATACTGAAACTATTGGATATTATGCAATGTTTGAATATTCAAACGGATTTAGAAAAACTTTATATTGGACAAAGAAGCATATGGAAGCTCATGCTGAAAAATATTCAATGGGATATAAAGCACATAAAGGTTATACATTTTGGGAAAAAGATTTTGACGGAATGGCATATAAAACAATGTTAAGACAATTGATTTCAAAATGGGGAATTATGAGCATTGATATGCAGAAAGCGATGGAGCAAGATATGTCAGCAATAAATACAGATGGTACATTTGAATATGTTGATAATCAAGAAATCGAGGAACCTGTACTTGGAGAACAAGAAGATAATCCGTTCAATGTACTAGATGATCCAAATGGAGGAGAGCCATTGCCTGATGTATTAAAGTAGGAGGGTACTATGGAATTTGAAAAATTATATATGTTTAATCCCTTTGTAATAGCAAGTGCAGATAATCAGAAAATAGCTGATACATATAGCAAATTACAAAGCGAAATAGTGCAAGATGCAGATACATGTTTTTTAATATCAAGAAATATAGAGCTATATGCAAATATGAATTATTTAATAGGAGAAATGATAGCAAGAATACAAAGAGAATATGACTTACTAAAAACAGAAATATCAATCAATGAGAACAAAGAAGTATATACACAAAGAAAATTATGGCAAGAAACTAAAAAAGAGAAAGCACCAGCTATGAGTTACTTTGAAGCTATTGCAAAAGAGACCGTAAAAGAAGATAGTAAGAAACTAGCAAATTTAGGAGCAAGGCTATTTAGATTTAAAAAGGCATACGAGAGTATAGACAGCAAACAAAACGCCTTAAAAAAGAAAATAGAGGCGATTAGATATGAAATTTAATGTAGTAACTGATTTAAGAAACAGTTTTAATCCATATCCTAAACCAAAAGATATGAAAAAAAGTTCAAAAGAAACAGAACAGATAATAATAAAACAAATAAAACAAAAAAGCAATAAACTTGCAAAGAAAGAACGAAATAGATTTAGCATATTGCAAAAAAATGACACAAAATGTTTTCTATGCAATAAAGAACAAAAGAAATTGGACAAACATGAAGCTTTTGGCGGTTCAAATAGACAAAAGAGTATGAAATTTGGATTAATATATTATCTTTGCAGAAGATGCCATAACAGAGCAGATGTAGATATAGTAATTAGAAAATATTTACATGATTTTGCAAAAAAGAAGTTTATAAAAAAATATAGTAAAGAAAAATTTTTAGATGAATTTAAAAATAATTATGAAGAGTAGAAAAGCACGAAAGGAGAAAACTCAATGAACTATTTAAAACAAGTAAACAAATTTTATGAGTTACTACTAATAAATCCTTTAAATGCTAATTCTCAATGTTTATATTTTGCATTGTTAAATATAAACAATAGATGTAATTGGATAAAGAATTTTACAGTAGCAAATACAACTCTAATGACGTTTACAGGATTAAATATTTCAGCATTACAAAGAGCAAGAAACAATTTGATACAAAAAGGATATATTAAGTATCAAAAAGGAAAAAGCAACAATGCTGGAATTTATGAGATTATAGAATTTGAGCAACAAAGTGAACAACAGAACGAACAACACAACGAGCAACAAGACGAACAACAAACCGATAGCACAACGAACAACACAACGAACACATTAAATAAACAAAACAAAACTAAACAAAAAAAAGAAAAAATAAATAAAAAAGAATTTGGAGAATTTAAGAATGTAAAATTAACAGACGATGAATATTTAAAACTACAAAAGATGTTTCCAAAAGATTATGCTAAAAGAATACAGAGCTTAGATGATTATATTCAGAGTCATGGAAAAAAGTACAAAGACTTTGTAGCTACTTTAAGAAATTGGGCAAGAAAAGAAGGATATAAATTTCCGGAAGAACAAAAAGATTATAAAGAAATAACATTAACAGATTCAGAATATTTAAAGAGAGGTAAAAAATATGAATGATATAGAACTAGAAAAAGCAATGTTATTTTATTTGATTTTCCAGGATGAAAAGTATGAGCTAGGTGAAAAAGATTTTTTAGACTATAAAAATAAAACAATTATAAAGGCAATTATAGAATTACAAGCTAAAAAAGAAGATATAACAATATTATCTCTTAATGAGAAGATACAAAATCCTGAAATGCTAGAATACATAACTCATCTTGGAGATTATATTCGCAAAGAAACTGCTGAAAGTGTTTATTATAAACTCAAAGAATATACCAAAAGAAGAGAAATGTTTGGCTTATTAAAAGAAAATCAAATAAAACTTCAAACTATAGAAAATGTTGATGTATTTATAGAAAAATTAATAAGTGAACTACAAAAAATAGAGTTTCAAACGCAAAAAGATGAAACATTTATTAAACAGGTCGTAGAGACAGCAAACGAAATTGAGAAGAATATAAACAAAAAAGAAGATTTAAGTTTATATACCGGATATATTGATTTAGACGACTTAACAGATGGATTACATAATGGAGAGTTAACAGTAATAGGAGCTAGACCAGGAGTAGGAAAGACAACATTCTCATTACAACTTGCGGAAAACATTGCAAAAAAAGGAAAAAATGTATGCTATGTAAGTTTAGAGATGTCTGAAACTCAGATAATCCAAAAGTTATTGTCTTTAAGAACAGGAGTAAATTCAAGAAAGATAAGAAATGGAGATATGACAGAAGAAGAAAAAATGCTAGTAGGAGCTGATTGTATGCAATTAGGAGAATTGAAATTTAGATTATTAACAAAAGTTAGTACAATTCAGCAAATAGAAATAGCAGCAAGAAGATTAAAGAATCAAGATAAATTAGATTTATTAATAATTGATTATCTTCAACTTGTAAGAAATAACGGAAGATTTAATTCGAGAGAGCAAGAAGTTGCTGATATATCAAGAACGTTAAAATTATTAAGCTTAGACTTAGATATTCCTATAATCGCACTTTGCCAATTAAATAGAAATGCGAGTAGACAAGCACCATCATTAGCAGATATAAGAGAATCAGGAGCTATTGAGCAAGATGCTGACAATGTAATATTCTTATATCAGGAAAATTCTGAAAATAATTTGGTAACAGTTGATTTACAAAAGCAAAGAGCAGGAAATGTAGGAAAATCAGAACTTAAATTTTATAAAAATTTAAGCAGATTTGTAAGTTTAGAAAGGTAAAAAAATGTTAGAAATAAATGAAAAACAGTTATTAAGTTTTGATAATGTAAATAGAGCGAGAATATTGAAAATGATAGTCTTAGGACATGTAAAATATATAGGAGATGGTACAAATGAATGCAGTAACGCAGATTACTCGACAGATGAGTTTTGAAGATATACAGCTAAAGAAGAAAATAAGATATGAGCAGATACTTTCAAGAATGGACAAACCTAAAACAGCTAAGGAAATTGCAGTAGAATTATTTGAATTAGGCTATATTCCATCTACCGAAAGAAATTACACACAACCAAGACTTACAGAGTTATGTAAGAAAGGTATTGTAAGAGTAGTTGGAAAAAAGAAATGTGATTATACAGGCAAGACAGTAGCCGTGTATGAAAGGATAGAAAATGAGGAGGAAGAAAGATGAGTGAAGAAATAGAAAAATTGATAAAAATACAAGGAATATTAAATAAAAATAAATATCATTTATACATAAATACAGATTTAGAAAAGAAAGCAAAATGGGATTTATATCAAGTATTTGCAGATTATGATAAATATATGAGTATGGATAATGGAGCAATATTAGAAAGTGAAACAGATACGATAGAAGATTTAATAAATTATCTAAGAAAACATAATGGTTTTAAAACAAGATTTTAAGGAGTAACTTATGAAATATCCAAAACTAATAGGAGTATGTAAAGACTGCCTAGGATGTCAAAGATTAGAAAATGAAAAATTCATTGGAGTTTATAAATGTAAATGGAATGAAAAAGTTGAGTGGAAACAGGAAAAAATTAAAATGTAATATAGCATATTACAGAAAGAGGAACTTATGCATGATTTTTATGGAATGAGATACTATGATAAACGGACAAGTTATAGAGCTTTCAAGAATGGAGAATATAATGTTAAATTTGATTATTGAAAATAAAGAAAAAGTCACAACATATCAAGAGATTTGTTTTCGTGTATTTGCTAAGCAAATGGAAAAATCAGAGTACGATAGTATTAGACATGTTATGCTTTCATTAAGAAAAAAATTGAAAGGTGTTTTGGATATTTTTTCTATAAGAGGAAGGGGATATTGTTTATATGAACATTGGTAAAGATAATAGACATCCAAGATACATTTGCGATAAGTGTAAGAAATTTATTTATTATGAACCACAAAAAGGATTTGAAGGGTTAAACAAATATTATCATCAAATACCAAGTAATAATATAACAAAAGACTTCGATTTATGTGCTAATTGTGAGAAGAAATTAAGAGAATGGTTAAATACAAGAGAAATACCTACAACCACTGAAATATTAAGTACTTTTCCACAATATATAAACAAGTAGCTTATAGTTTAGGAGGAAATATGGAAAACAAAGTAATAGCTAAAGAATATGTAGATAAAAATTATGTCGAAAAGAATATATTAAAAAAAGCAATGAGAGAGGCAATAATGGAAGCAAAAGGATTTGGAGAAGAAGCTGGAGCAGATATAATGGAAAAATACATATTAGTAGCAATGGGAGAATTAGACAAAAAAGCTTTGGAATTTAAAGTATAAAGTATTGGAGGATAAATAGATGAATAAACAAGAAGCTATAAATGTATTAATTGGAATGGCAGTTTGCATAAGTCCAAAGTTATATTGTGATGAACATTGTCCGTTCTACAAAGAAGATGAAGATTGCAAGTATATTGAGACTGAATTTGAATTAGAAGAAGCTGTAAAGGTGTTGAAGAAATAATGGAACATATAACTTTAGAAGAATATAAACAATTACAACAAAAAGGAAATAGTAAATATAAAGCAAAGAAAACAAGTATAGATGGACATAGATTTGATAGTTTAAAAGAATCCAATTATTATGAGGAATTAAAGTTAAGATTAAGAGTAGGAGAAATAAAAGGATTTTGCATACAACCAACATTTATACTTGCACCTAATTTGAAATACAAAGCAGATTTTATTGTATTTAACAATGATGGAACATCAGAAATAATAGATGTAAAAGGAATGAAAACAAAAGAGTACATTGTAAAGAAAAAAGTCTTTGAAGATAAATTTAATTTAAAAATAAAGGAAGTATAGTAATGAGCAAAAAAAAGATATATGCAGTATATAAAGGCGAAGAAAAACTATTTGATGGAACAGCAAGAGAATGTGCTGATAAATTAGGAGTAAGTATTAATACAATACATTTTTGGAATACAAGAGCTTATAAAAAACGAATTGACAGCTTAAGGAAAAGTGGAAAAGCTAGAAATTGTAAAATTGCAATAGTAATAAAGGAGAAAGAAGATGTTAATAGAGAAGAACCTAAAAGATAAAAGAAAAAGTTGGTATATATGTGACAGATGTGGAGAAAAGCTAACAGGAATAAGTAGAAAACTAGTAAGTATCAACTACAAAAAAGAAGCAGATTTGTGCAGGAATTGTATAAAAGCATTAAAAAATCTGTGTAAAGGAAAGGGAAAGAATAATGAGTATAGATGAACATATTAAAAATTTAGAAGAATATTGCGAAGTCGATAATTTATTTGAAAAAGACGGAGATTTTAAAGAATTTTGCGATAATCATATAGAAGATATAAAAGCAGTAATAGAAGAGTTGAAGAATACTCAATCAGATTTATATGAAGCTAACCATAGAATAACAGATTTATTACTTATTTTAGGAGACAGAGACAGGATAATAGATTTAATGGCAGATGATTTAGTTGATGATGAAAAATATATAGATGATTTAGCAGATTTCGAATATTTTCCAGAGTATAAGACAAAAGAAGAAGCTATTAAATACTATGAAAAGGAGATTAAGAATGAAAAGGATTGATTATAAAGAACTAGCAAAAAGACTTGCTATAAGAGGAATAAGAGGATATAAACAAAGATTTATACAAGAAGAGGATTTATTAAGTGGAGAAGATAAAAGAAGAGTATTAGAAGAAATAGACAAAATCATAGAACAAATAAAAGAAGATAAGTTTTATAAAAGAAAAGCAGAATATTTGCAACAAAAAATAGATAGTATTTGCAGTTTAGAAGATTGCAATGAAGAATTTGAATTGTGAGGTGTAAGTAAATGAATATAGAAGAAGCAGTTTATTTGTTAAAATATTTAACAAAAAGTTTAAAACAAGATGAAAAAAATCAAATATATAAAGAAGCCATAGAAACTCTACTAACAGCTTATGAAAATTTAAAATCATATAATAGAGGAACAAAAAAAGCATTAAGGGTAGCAGAAGATTTGGAACACCAAGCTAATAAAGAGGCAGGAGATTTGGAAGCAAGATATTTTAAATTAGAAGCAGAGCTTGAAAAAGAAAAAGAAAAAAATAAAAAAGCAAAAGAATTTATAAAAGAAAACAGTCACGAATTTAATTGTAAAAGAGATGATTTAATAGAATTAGAATTTGATTATAATACAAATGCAACTGATTTAATAGACATTTTAGATGGTAATTGGTAAGGAGGAATAAAACAATGTTAAGTGATGAAGAAAAGAAAGAATATGAAGAATTAAAAAGTTTATTATATACAGGAACAATATCACAATATGGAAAAAGAAAATTAATAGATATGTTCGAAAAACAACAAAAAGAAATAGAAGAATTAAAAAAGAACAACGAAACACAGCCAGATTGTGCAGAACCTATTGAAAGAACAGAAGAAATGGTAAATATGAGATGGGTCAATCACAATTATATCTTAAAAACAGAATCCGAACAAAGAGAAAGAAAAGCTTATATAAAAGGAACAAATGATGCAGATGAACTATGTAATAAGAAGTGGGAAGACAAAATAAAAGAAAAAATAGAAGAAGTACATTACAAAATGATAGGACATCAAGATTTAAGAGAAGCAGTAAAACAAGCTTTGCAATCACTTTTAGAAAAGGAGTAATACATGGGAGGTTGGATTTATACACAAGTAAACAAGTGTCCTAGTTGTGGTTATGATGGGCAAATATGTAAAGAACCTGAAATATTAGGTGGTAGATATTTTGTAAATTGTATGATAACAGGTTGTTCTGATTTCTTTTATATGCCAAGTAAAAAATTAGGAGTGGCTATTGTTAATTGGAATAGACATACAAAAGGTAGAAAAGATTTTATTAGTGATTTAGATATAGACTTAATGAAAGATAAAATTTATAGAAACTCATTAGAAAAATGTGATAAAACATATAAAAAGTCATTAGAAAAATGTGAAAGGAAGTAAAATATGGGATATTGTGAATATTTTAAATGTGATATAGATAGCGAAGAATTAGAACAAAAGCAAGATGAATTTGGAGAACATTGTTTAGGAATGACTTGTGAAGAGTGAGAATGGCACGAAGATTAAAGTAGAAAGGAAGGATTAAAGATGAGTGAAGAAATAGAAAAACTAATAAAAATACAAGGAATAATAAATAGAGAAAAATATCATTTACATATAAATACTGATTTGGAACAAAAAGCAGATTGGATTTTATATTTAAAACAAAATAGTTTTGAAGAATATATGAGACCTGATAATACTTCAATAATGAGAAGTAATATAGATACAATAGAAGATTTAATAAATTATCTGGAAAAACATAACGGATTTGAAAGAAGATTTTAGAAAAAGTTTAGCTGTAATATACAGCAGAAGGAGTAATAATGAGTTATAAAGGTTTAATTTTAAAAATTCAAAAATTACAAGCATACTATAATTATGAAATCGAAACAACAAAGCAAGGAAATTTTTACAATCCGTATTGTAGGAAAGAAGAATATATAAGATTATTGGAAGATTTTTCAAAGCAATTAGATCATATTTTAGAAACAGAAGAATATGCAATGAAAAAGCATTTTAAGTATTAGGGCTGTAATATACAGCAGTTAGGAGGAAGAATATGTGTGAATATTGTCAAGATAAAAAATCAATAACAAGTGTTAATTGGAATGGTGCAGGTCAAATTAATATTAACAAAAACGGAATTTTATATGGAGAAGATGATGAAATATTTAGAATAAATTATTGCCCAATGTGTCGGAAGAGAGTTGAAAGGAGCTGATAATATTGAGTAAAGCAGATGAGATTTTAAACAAATTAAACTACAAATTTGTAAAAGAAGATGATAGTTTCATTACATACGAAAGAGTAGACTTTGGAACATACAGTTATACATTAACATTTAATAAAGAAGTAAAATCAGTTATTAAGTATCACGAGATATATGATGATAGACTTTTCTTGACAATGCAAGAACTAAAAGCAATAAACTTAAAATGTCGTGAACTCGGCTGGATAGGAGGAGAAGATGAATAAAAAGATAAAGATGATTGAACTTTTAAATATGATTTGTAGAGGGGAACTAAAAGATAAGACAAAATTTAAAGTTTATAGTAGTTGTAAAGATGAAAGCGATATACCATATATTTGTGAATATGATAAAACAGAACCTGGAATAATTTGGTGTATAACAAGTTATGATTCTAAATTTAATTTCAAAATAGATTATATGAGAATATTAAATTATTATGTTGAAATATTAGAAGATAATACAGAAGAGATAGACGAATTACCAGATTATAATTATAGCATTAAAGAGAATAGAGATAAAATCAATGAATTAGTAAAAAGAATAAACTATATAGAAAGGAAAATAAATGATAACTAAAAAACACTTTGTAAATATAATAAGCCACTTAAAAGAAGTAAACGACTTTGTAAATGAATATCAAAAAAACTATTTTGAAAATGATAAAGTAAAAATAGTCATAGAAAGGAAAAGTAACGAATGAATTGTAAAAATTGCAGTAAGCAATATTTTTGCGAATTAATTACATATTATTCAAACAATAATCAAAAATGTGAAAGATTTAAGAGTTGGATTCAAACAAAGAACTATGGGGAGGTTAAATATGCAGATACCAGAGATATACAAAAGTAATAATAGAAAATACTATTTTGTAAAGCAATATCCTAATTTTGTAATGTATCAAACAGAGAATGGAATTGCAGAATGTTTTAGTTATCATGAATTAGGATTAGTAGAAGAAATGATAGAACCACCAAAGTATGACCTGAATGTAGAAAAAGTAGTAGTGTAGGAGGTAAACGAATGAGGCTTTCAAGAGAAGAATACAAAAAAGCAGAGGGATACTTAAAAAGATATAATTATAATTGTATCAACATATTGAATATAAGAAACGATATAATGAGTATAGGAGCAGTAAACTTAGATGGACTACCAAAAGCACCATACTCAATAAGTGATAGTGTATTCAATAGTGTAATTAAATTACAGGAGAACAAAGAATTAAATAGATCTATAAACGAATATAAAATAGTAGTGCAAGCTTTACAATTAGTAAGTGATGATAGCAAGGTAATATTTGAAGAATTATACCAAAAAAGTAAAAATAAATGGGATGTAATGAATGAAAAAGGACTTTCAGAAAGAACTTTTGTAAGAAGAAAAGGCGAATTGATTAATATGGTACATAAAGAAATAAAAAAAGTTGGCGTGAATTTGGCGTAACTTTTCTAAAATTCGTGGTATAATAAGTACAGTTAGAAAAAGGTTGTTAAAATAATCTTTAAATGAATTAGTTAAAAAAAGCCCTTTTGCGGAGCTGTGTTATAGATTATAGCATGGCTCTATTTTACTAAAAAACTTGTAAAAATTAACATAATGTGGTATAATACTAATATGAACTGAATATACTATAACAAAAAGTTGTCAAAAAGGTGTTGACAAAAAAATGTTGTTCTAGTATAATGTTCATACGAATTAAGAGAAGTAAATTTAATCCATTGGAACCTCCTTAATTCAGAAAATAACGTTTTAAATGTTCTTTATGTTAGAGGACGAAAAAAGACTAGAGCGCCTACTCTAGTCTTTTTGCTTTAATCGAATTTCTCAAGAATCTCGAGTATAAGAACTAAAGCAACAACTTTTAATAACGTTTTAATTAAGTCCTTCATGTTTTCACCTCCTTCCTGAGGTAAAGGACAACATAATTATAATATGTACAAAATAAAAATCTGTTGCAATTGCAACGCATTATTAAAAAGTAGAGATTATCAGTAAAATGATAGTCTTTTTTTATATACTAAAAGAGTATATAAACGCACGGCATCGTAAGCGATAGCCGGTATTGGTATTAAAGTACTAGGCAACTTAATATAAACAGAACAATAAAATAGTGATGTTCATACCATCCTTAAAATTTGTTACACAGCTATATCCTAGTTAATAGCTATAAATAGAGCATAGGGCAATCTAGGTAAGATGGCTAAATCGGACGGCGCTAACAATAGGTTCGGAGTATAAGCCCATAATAATCGTATATGCTACCTAGTTACGAGAAATTGCCTTATGTTGTGTTTATAGAGGAGAAAGAGTATGAGTTTAAACAAAGCAATACAGTATGGAAAAGAACATAGAAAAGAATATAAAGGTGCAAAGTCAATTGATAGTGCTTGTAGAAATAATGGTAGTTGTGATTGGTGCAGAGAAAACAGGTTATATAAAAATTTAAAAAGATTAGATAAAGCTAATTATACAGATTAAGAAAAGAGGTAAGATTATGGATAATTATATAAGATATACATTCTTTGATGAGCTAAATAAAAGAATAGCAATAATATATCCTAATACACCTAATGAAGTAATAAAGAAACTACAGAAGAAGTACGACGAAGTAAAGTATAAGGAGTAAACAAATGAAAGGTAGTTATATAGCTGAGCAAATAATAAGAGATATGCAAAGAGATAAATACTACAAGGATAAGAAACGTGCAAAGTGCATAGTAGATAAGAAAAAACAATGTACTATATGTAAGTATCAAAAGATATGTGAGGATGTAGAATATGAAAGAAACAACAGCATTGAATCAAATAAGTAAAATAGTAGACAAGTTAGACTATAAATCTGTTTATATAGAAATTCAAACTAAAGATAACAAGTATACTTTGGAAAGAGAAAAAGAAAGAGTAATGGGGTTTAGAGGTAAGGAATGAATATAAGCCAGAATATAAATAAATTATTATATGCTTTAAAGATTAAGGGACAATTCTATAAGATAAATACATTTAAAACTTACAACGAAAAAAATGATAAATATAGTACAAGTTATAAGATATTAAAATTGAAACAAGTCAAAGAGTTTAATATAAAAACACATGAATACGAATTAGTAGAAAAATATAAACAAGACTATGAATGTTATAGTAAAGTAGATTTAATGAAATATTTAGCAGAAGAATACAGAAAAGGAAGTGAGGCAGATGGAGAATGAAGAAGTAAAGCAAGAATATGAGAATTTAACAGAAAAGCAAAAGAGGTTTATAGACTATTATATAGAAACAGCCAATGCAACAGAAGCATCAGAGAAAGCAGGATATACTGGAAAAAATCTTAATAGGATAGGTTCTCAAAACTTGTCAAAACTAGACAAATTCATAAAAATAAAGCTTGAAGAAAAAGAGTCTAAAAGAATAGCCTCACAAGATGAAGTATTACAATATCTTACAAAAGTAATGCGTGGAGAAGAAAAGGACCAGTTTGGATTAGATGCTTCATTACAAGATAGAACTAAATGTGCAGAGTTATTAGGAAAAAGATATGGAACATTTGTAGAAAAAAAAGAAGTATCTGGTGAATATAAAGTAGAATTAGTAGATGATGTCAATGAGTGAAAGAATAAGTTTACAAGAACAAATAGGAAAAGGCTATGCTACACTATGGAACTTTAAAGGTGATGAAGCAATAATAATGGGTTCTAAAAGTAGCAAAAAGTCAAAGACAATAGCATTGAGATGGATGAAATTATTAAAGCAATATCCAAGAGCTTGCTTACTTGCTACAAGAGATACAGAAAAAACAATCAGAGATAGTGTATTTGCAGATTTAAAATGGGCCGCAAAGAAATTAAGACTATATGAAGAATGGGACTTTATAAAAAGTCCGTTAGAAGCTACAAATAAAATAACAAGACAAAAAATATTTTTCAGAGGATTAGATGATTGGCAAAAGATTGCTTCAATAACGATAGATGATCCTGATTTAGTTTTATGTTGGCGGATGGTTTGAGGAAGCTTTTGAAATAGAAAAAAAAGAAACTTATGATAGAGTAAGACAATCTATAAGAGGAAAAATGCCTGAGGGATATTTTAATCAAACAGTAGCGAGTTTAAATCCATGGTCAGACCAACATTTCATAGTAAAAGCAATAACTAATAAATTAACTCCAAATGAAAAAATACTGGAAAAAGAGGGAAAACAAGAAATAATAACTGAAGATGAACAGGAATTTGACTATCAAGGTAAAAGAGTAAAGCAAAAAGTAAGTCAATTATTGATGATAACTAATTATAAATTGAATGAATTTTTAGACGTGAAAGATTATGCGAGATTTGAGCAAAAGAAAAAGGAAGATTACGAAGATTATAAAACATCAGGATTAGGAATGCCGGGAGTAAGCAAAGGTCTTATATTTAGAAATTGGCATATAGAAGATACAAGTAAATATAAAAATACATTCGAATTAGTAAGAAGAGGTTTGGACTTTGGATATAGTTCAGACCCCTCTGCTTTTGTGCAGTTTAATGTTAATTTTAAGACAAAACAGATAGTAGTATTTGATGAGTTTGGAGCTATAGAATTAACGAATGAAATGCTTGCAAATGAATTAAAGGAAAGAATACCACAATATGGATTAATAAAAGCAGATGCTGCAGAACCTAAATCAATAGCGGAATTAAACAATTATGGAATAAATGCAGTACCTGCACAGAAAGGACCTGATAGTGTGTTACATGGTATTAAATGGTTAAAAGGTTTTGAAATAATAGTAGATCCAAAATGTAAAGGATTGATACAAGAACTAGGATTATATAAATGGAAAGTAGATAAGTTAGACAATCCATTAGAAATACCAGAAGATAAAAACAATCACTACATAGATGCTTTAAGATATGGGTGTGATGATTTATATTTATCAAGATAGGAGGAAAAGATGACACAAGCAGAAATAATAAAAAGTTCATTACCTAATATAGATAGTGAAATAATAAAATCGTTTATAAAAGATGATATGGCTAGTCCTTTAAAAAAGCAAATGAGAATAGGACAAAACTATTTCGAAGGAAAACATGATATTTGTTTTAAAAAGCTAAATGAGTATACTATAAAAGGGACTATAAAGAATGATGATGGAACCGAAAGGGAAGTAGAAAAAATAATAGAAATACCAAATAAATCATTAGTTAAAGTTGCACACAGATACCATTGGAAATTAGTAAAGCAAAAACAAAACTATGTAGCAGGAAAACCCATAACAATAACTTATGAACCTATCATAGATGAAGATTTAGAAGAAGAACAAGTAAAAAAAATAAAAAAAGATAATAAAAAAGTTGTAGGTAAGTTTTGGGATATATTAGGACCTGGATTTGATAATTTTATAAAAGAATCAATAGTGAATATGTCAAATAAAGCATTAGCAGTATGGCACCCATATTACAATGAACAAGGAAAGTTAATTTATTGCAATGTAGATCCATTAGAAGTAATTGATATATATGATACAAAGACACAAAAAATATTAACAGATGTATTACATAATTATCAAATTATAGAAAATGAAAAGAAAAAAAGATATGTGGAGTGGGAGACATCTCAAGAAACAAAATATTATATAGAAGACACAAATGAAATCGCAGGAACAGAAGAATATTTACCTGATGTATCAAGAATAAATCCAGAACCACATTGGATTACACAGCATTTATTTAACGGACAACTTTCAAAAGTGGAGCCACATGGTTGGGGTAAGGTCCCATATATAATCATAAAGAATAATGAAGAAAAGCAAACAGACTTGGAACCAATAAAAGATTTAATAGATGCTTATGATTTGATAAATTCTAACTTCATAAATACAATAGAGGACTTGAAAGAATTTATTTATAAAATTAATGGATATGGAGCTGAAAATCTTGTTGAATTAGTTGAAAGAATAAAAATAATGGGAATTGTTAGAAATAATGATGCAACAGGAAAAATAGAAACAGAAACAATTCCATTTCCTTATGAAGCTAGACAAATTATATTAAAATTATTAGAAGAAAAGATATATGAGTTTGGTAGAGGAGTAAATACAAACAGGTCAGAATTAATCGGACAAGCTCCAAGTGGAATAAGTTTAGAGTTTTTATATACAGATTTAGACTTAAAAGCTGATGAATGTATTGCTAATCTTACAGAAGGATTATATCAACTATTTTGGTTTATAGCAGAACATTTAAAAAGAATAGGAGAAATACCACAAGACTTAGATGTATTTGATTTTAAGTTTACATTTAATAAGTCAAGAATATTCAATACAACGGAGCAAATAAACACAATAAATAGTGATAATACAATAAGTACAAGAACAAAACTAGAAAATCATCCATTAGTAGATGATGTGGACCAAGAGCTACAAAGATTAAAGGAAGAAAAAGAAGAAAATATGAAAATGCAAAGCCAAATATTTAATAACTCTGGTGGATTTGATGATGAACACAATCACGATGAAGAATAGAGGTGTTTTAGATGGCTAGAATACCAAAAGACTATTGGGAAAGACGTTCTACACAGCTTATGCAAAGACTAGAGAGAGGAACAGAAAAGACAATAGATAGTTTAATAAAAGCTTATGAGCAAGCAACAAAGAATATTAATAAAGAAATATCAAATATATTTAAGAATTATACAAAAGATGATGTATTAACAAAAGAACAGTATAAACAATTATTAACAGGAAAAGAAACAGATACATATTACAAAAATCTTTTAAAAGTAATAAACAACAATATAACAGATGAAACAATAAAGAAAAAATTATTAGCAAAGTATAATGCTCCTGCTTATTCTTATAGAATTAGTCGATATGAAGCATTGCAGCAAAATATAGATGTAGAATTAAAGAAGCTAGCAAATATAGAGCAAGATATTACGAAGGTTAGATATGTAGATACAATAAACGAAGCATATTATCATACAATGTACGATATTCAAAAAGGAACAGGAATAGGATTTAGCTTTGCACAAATAGACAATAGAACAATAAATATGTTGTTAAATGAAAAATGGATTGATAAACAAAACTTTTCTCAGAGAATATGGGATAATAGTGAAAAGTTAGGTAATTATTTACAAATACAATTAACAGCAGATACAATGTCAGGAAAATCCATACAAAGAATATCAAGCGAACTTGCGAGTTTTATGAATGTAGGATTATATAATGCAACGAGGCTTGTAAGAACTGAAGTTAATCATTTTGCTAACGAGGGGGAAATGTTATCATATGAAGAATTGGATATAGAGAAATATAAATTTATAGCAACATTAGACAAAGTTACTTGTAAACATTGCGCAGAATTAGACAATAAAGTATTTAATGTAAAGGATAGACAATCACGGAAAAAATTATCCACCTTTGCATCCAAATGATCGCTGCACAACTGTTGCAGAATTTGATGATGATGTGACAGAAGGATTGCAAAGAAGAGCAAGAGATGAAGATGGAAAATCTATTTTAGTTCCACAAGACATGAGCTATAATGAATGGAAAGAAAAATATGTAGATAAGCAATATATGGATATAACAGAGCAAATACTAAATAAAGGCAAACAAAAATATAAATTAATAGAAAAAGAATATTTTACAGATGAAAATGGAACAAAATATATTGTTGATAATAAAAGTATAAAAATAAAAGCAAATGAAAATGAAAGAAAGATTGCAAATATAATGGGAGAGATATTTGGCGGAAAAATTGAATTGATTCCGGTTGTATTAAAACCAAAAGGAATACAAACACCTGATTATATGATAAATGGCGAAAAATTTGACTTGAAAGAAGTATATGGAAATGGAAAAAACACATTGGATACAGCAATAAATAAAAAGAAAAAGCAATCAAGTAATTTCATTTTTGATATAAGCAAAACAGAGATGAATAAAGGCAAGGCAACAAAACAAATAGAAAGAATATATGAATCTAAACACAGGGATTGGATAAATAGAATAATCTTAATTGAAAACGATGAGATATTAAAAATATATAAAAGAAAATAGAAAGAGGGTGGTGCACTCCAAGGGGAGTACATACCCTCTTTAATAATATATTATTAACTTAATTATACAACAAATTAAGCTAATAATCAATAGTTTATGAAAAAATAATTAAAATTATTCATAAATATAGTTATTAAATTTTTAAAATTATAAATCAAAGGCGTAGAAATACGTCTTTTTTTGATGCCGTTTTATCATAGTCAGGCTTTATAAAATAAATGAAATATTACTCATTATCTAGGAGAATAAATTAGATAACTTTCGTACTGGTAGCACCAGAATAAAAAAGCTAGAAAGGATATGCCATGGAATGGTTAAAAGAATTATTAAAAAACGCAGGAGTAGAAAATGTAGATGATTTAGAAAGTAAAATTTCTAAAGAGTTGCCAAAACATTTCAAACCTACAAAGGAGTTTAACGAAGTAAATGAAAAGTTGAAGAATGCAAATTCTGAGATTGATACATTGAAAGAAACTCAAAAAAGTATTCAAGACGAATACGAGAACTATAAAAAAGGTTCTATTAAGCAAGATGACTACGAGGCAAAAGTAAAAGAAATACAAGAGGAAGCTGATAATAAAATCAAGCAAAACAATTTTGATAATAAATTAGCGATGAAGCTTATATCAAAAGAAGTAAATGCGAGAGATTCAAAAGACATTATTGCAAATCTTGATATTTCAAAAATAAGTTTAGATGGTGATAACTTTATAGGCTTAGATGAACAAATAAAAGACTTAAAAACAAAAAAAGCTTATTTGTTTAACGAAGAAAAGACAATTATAAAAGGTCCAGACGGAAAAGGAAAAGATAAAGCCGATGATACACCTGATTTTAGCAAGATGGGTTATGAAGAATTAAGTAAATATTTAGAACAAAACCCTGATGTAGAAATATAGAGCTGAAAAAGGCTCTTTTTTTAATATTTAAAAGAAAAGGAAGGTAATAATTATGGGAAAATTTGATGCAAAAAGCTTTAATGAAAAAGCATTTAAGTATTCTGTAGAACATGCAAGAATACCAAACTTAAAAACAAACGAATTAAAGAAATCAAGAGCTTTAAAAGGAAGCTCAGATATTAGAGGAGTGTTTACTGCTCAAAATGGAACAGCTTATGCTGTAATTGCAATGAAAGGTTTACTAGATGGAGATGCTGTTAACTACGATGGACAAACAGATATTACAGCTACAAGCACAAAAACATTTGAAAGAGGCGTTGTTGTTGTAGGTCGTGCAAAAGCATGGACAGAAAAAGACTTCGCTGATGACGTAAGTGGAGAAAAATTCATGGACAATGTTGCAGACCAAGTTGCTGAATATTGGGATGAAATAGACCAAGACACATTATTAGCTATTTTAGATGGTATATTCTCGATGACAGGTGCCAAAAACTTAGAGTTCGTTAATAACCATACAACTGAAGTTGAAGGAAATATGGAAGCAACAACTTTAAATTCTGCAACAAACAAAGCTTGTGGAGCTAACAAAAAGAAATTCACAGTTGTAATAACACATAGTGACGTTGCAACAAATCTTGAAAATCTTAATTTAGTTAAACACTTAACATATACAGACAAAGATGGATTAACTAGAGATATAGATTTAGGAACATGGAACGGAAAACTAGTAGTAATCGATGATGAAATGCCTGTTGAAGAAGTAACAGAAGGTTCAGGCGATAATGCAGTTACTTATAACAAATATACTACATACGTATTAGGAGATGGAGCTATTGATTATGAAAATATCGGTGCTAAAGTTCCTTATGAAATGAGTAGAGATCCAAAGACAAACGGAGGAGAAGATACACTATATACTAGACAAAGAAAAGTATTTGCTCCTTATGGAATTTCTTATACAAAGAAATCTCAAGTTTCTTTATCTCCAACAGATACAGAATTAAAGAATGGACAAAACTGGGAATTAGTAAATAGTGGTGAGTCTGTTGCTGCTAATAGAAGTTATATAAATCATAAAGCTATTCCTATAGCAAGAATAATCTCAAGAGGATAGAGTTTGACTCTGTCCTCTCAAGGAGGTTTAAATGAACGATATTTTAGAAGAAGTAATGGAACAATTACATGTAAATAATGAAGAAGATAAGATAAAAGGCTATATTGATTTATTTCAAAATAAAATAAAATCTATCTGTAAAAGAGATGACTTCCCTGAAAAACTTAATTATATGTGCATAGAGTTTGCAAAAAAGTGTTATTTATATTACTCAAATATAGATGAAGGTTCAAATCAAAAGGTCGAAGTTACATCAGCAAGTGATAATGGTCAATCTGTTGGGTTAAAGTCAACAGAGATTATAACAGCTTCAGATGTAGATGTAGATAAATATTGTAATAGAAATATGAATGAAATTGCAAATTATGCGTATATGGGTTGGTGATATTATGAAAATACCAAATATATTTAAAGAAACAATAAAGAATACTTTCTATGATAAAAAAATAGAAATATGGACCTGTGGAGAGCTAACTGACGATGAAGGAGCTACTATTGGAGATGGAAAGGAAACTAAAATTGAAGAATTTTTAGGGAATTTCCAATTCAGTACAAGGGAATATATTCAACAAGAGTACGGAAAAGAAATAGAAGCAAGTGCAATAGTTACTTGTGAGACTACAATAGCTGAAATAGGAAACATACTTGTCTATAACAATGAGGATTATATGATTAAATCAATAATCAAATCAGATAGTCACTTTACTATTTTAGTAGAGAGGAATGATGCCAATGTCTAGTTTACAAGGATTAGATGAGCTGCTTGCGAATTTGTCTGGATTAGGTGGAAATATAAAGCAGAGCTCTAAAAAGGCTCTTGAAAGAGGAGCGAAGAAGATACAGAAAAATGCTAAATATTTAGCGCCTGTTGATACAGGGTATCTTCGTAACTCTATTAAGACTAAATCAGAAGAAACTCAAGATGGAGCAAAAGCACAAATATATACTAATGCTGAACAAGCTCCGTATGCTGAATTTCGGAACAGGACAGAGAGGTGCTGAAAGCAATATAGATAGACCTGATGGAGTATCATATAAGGCTGATTGGAAAGGAATGGCTCCACAACCATATATGACACCTGCATATTTGCACGCAAAGAATACAGGAGAAGTAGAACAAGAAGTAATTAAATCAATTGAGCAAGATATAAGAAAGTTAGGTGGTAGAAAATGATTAATTTAAAACCACAAGTATTAAATAAATTAAAAGAAATCTCAAATGTTGAGGTTTCTTATTTTTATCCACAAAAGTGGACTAATTTGGAGAATAAGCCTGCTATTTCTTATTATGAAATGGACAACTCTGTATCAAGTAAAGCAGATGATAATGAGTATAGCAGTAATATAGCAATCCAAATTGATATATGGGCAAAAAGCCCTAGCAAATGTTCAGAAATATTCATTGAAGTTAATAATAAAATGGAAGAATTAGATTTTGAACGAACTCTTGCTACAGATTTATTTGAGCAAGAAACAAAAATATATCACAAAACGATACGTTTTGAAAAAGAAGAAATTTTAGAGGAGGAAATTTAGAATGAATAGAAAATATTTAAAAGGTTTTAGTAAATTAACAATATTTCCATTAACAGAAAATACTCTTACAACCTATATAATAGGAGCAGGAGTTGCAGTACCTTCTGCACAAACATTATCTAAGGATTTAGATTCTAATGAAGAGAATATATATGCAGATGATGAAATATGGGATATTGATAAAACAGTAAACGGAGAAAACTTTACATTAACTCTTAAAGAATTACCAAACGATTTAAGAGAAAAATTAGAAGGTGGAAAATATAATTCTGAAACAAAAGAATATGATTTTTCAACAACTGATGTTGCTCCAGAATTTGCTTGTACATATAGAGGATTATTAGCAGATGGAACATACAGAATGTTTAGACAATATCGTTGTAAAGTAAATACTGTAAAAATGGACCTTGAAACAAAAGGAAATAATAACAATGGTTCAGTAGAAATCACTGGTATGTTTATGCCAAGAGCTTACGATAATAAATTATTCACAATTAAAGACACAGCAGAAGGAAATGCAGATTTAACATGGTTAGATACAATACCAGCAGTAGGAGAGTAGTAGATACTCTCCTTATTTTTTTGAGGAGGAAAGAATATGCCAAAAACGAGTGAAAAATTAAGTTTACCAAAAACAAAAACTATACATGGTGTAGAGATAAGAAAGATGCCTTGTGGCAAGTATTTTGAAGCTCTACAGACTTTAAAGGATTTGCCAGAAGACTTCATAAAGGAGCTTACTGACAATGGACAAGAATTTAAATTATCAGAATTATTATCATCAGATAATATGATAAAAGCAGTAACAAGATTGATGATCATATTACCTGACTTTACATTCAGTTTTTTATCAAAATTAATGGATATAGATGAAGAAAAAATCAGAAATGAAATTACACCAAAAGAATTAGTAGATATAGTTAAAGAATTTTGGCAATTAAATGAGTTAGAAAGTTTTTTCGACCAAATGAAGTCAGCAATGGACAAATTGATAACCGTTTTTGGCTTCAAAAAACAATTGCCATCTGCCTTAAACTTGGAATCAGTAAAAGAGAGTTTTTAGAGGATTATTACCCTGATGAAATATCTGAGATAATAACACAATATGTTGAATTAAATAGATCAAACACAGAAAAGAAAGAAGTTGCTGCAGATGACTTCTAAATACCCCATTGACAATATTTTGCATTTTATTGTAAGATGTTGTCAGGAGGGGATAGTATGGAAAAAAAAGATACAGGATTAGTTATTGCTGTTAGTGTAATCATTGTTGGAATTGTTTTGGCAATCATAATAGGAGCATTGAGCACTAATACAACAGAAACTGAATCAACAGAAATAGGAAAATATGCAAAACTTGGAAAAGAAATTATTTTAACAAACAAATTAAAAAAAGAATTGTATGAAAAAGTAAAAAAAGATATAACAGACGATTTAAAGACACCGGCTACAGCTAGTTTTCCGAAAATTGAAGAATGGACAATAAGAGTAGATATCAATAATGTAATAGAAGTAGAATCTTATGTGGATAGTCAAAATAGTTTTGGAGCTATGCTAAGAGCAAATTTTGAACAAAGATACATACTTTTAAATAGTGATGAATATTTATGCATATATAAACAGTTTGATAAAAATGTAGAATATAATATTTTAGAAGATAGCCAATATGATAAGTTAATAAATAAAAGATTGAATAAATCTGAGATAGATAAAATTCTACAAGCAAGTACCATTATATACAAGAAAATGACTTACGAATTTGATGAAGAAAATCAACTACTGAATTTAACTATAGTAGAAGATGAAAAAAATAGTTATAACATAAGAACAGGGGTATATTCATGTATAAAAGTTGAAATTAATCAATTGTTTTGCATGCCAACTGTAACTTTAAATATTGTTGTGATAAATGAAAAAAATGAAAAATTAGCTGAAGTTAAAAATGTTGACTTTGATTTTCTTATTAATAAATGGAATACTTTAGCAAGTACGGGAATTGTATATAGTCCTAGTTTTGAAGATTTTGAAGAAAAATTAGGAGAAAAATTGTGGCAAAATGATAGAATTAAGAAAATCGATTTGAAATATTTAAATATGAATGTAATAAATAATAAATGATATAATTGAAAACACTTACTTAGGTAGGTGTTTTTATTATGCTCAAAAAGAGGTGAGAAGATGGCTAAAGAGACTCAAATAGGTAACTTAGTAATTGATTTACAAATAAAAACTGCAGCACTTGAAAAAGGATTAAATGCTGCTAAAACAAAATTAAAAGAATTAGAACAAGAAAATGAACAAATAAAAAGTAGTAATAAAGGTGTAGATGCTAGTTTTGTTGCTATGGCAGCTGGAATAGTTGCATCTTTGGCAAAAATTAAATCTGCTGTTGATGATGGTATACAAAAGTACAATCAATACACAAACCAAATGAAAGCATTACAAAAAACATCAATAGCAACAGGAAATTCTTTTGGAGAAGTAAAGAAAGCTGTAGAAGATGTAAATAGCCTGAAACTTATGGATGAAAGCGATGTTACAACAGCAACTAAAAACTTATTGACATATGGTTTTACAATTGAACAAACATCCGATATGTTAAAAGTGTTACAAGATGCTGCGGTAGGAAATAGGCAAGCAAATTATACATTATCAGAAGCAGTTAGAGTAACTACAGAAGGTATTAGAATGGAAAATTCTGTATTGTCTGATGCTGCAGGTGTTCAAAAGAACATTGCAAAGATGTATGAAGAATATGCTAAGTCAATAGGTAAGACAACTGACAAGCTTACACAGGCAGAAAAAGTTCAAGCAGTATATAATGGAACGATGGCAGAAGCTTCTATGTTTGCAGGGTCTGCTAAAGAAATGGCAGATGGATATCAAGGAACACAAGCACAATTAAATGCTTCAACTTTAGAATTGAGTAGAACTCTTGGAGAAAGTATGACATCTTCATTAAATGAAGTAAATAAAATGTGGCTTGGCTTAACTAAAGGTTTAAATAGTTTTATAAAGGATAATAAAAGTGCAACAGCAGGTGTAGTAAGCTTTGTTGCAACAATGGGAACTGCAGTAGTAGCAATAGGAGCAGTAATTAAAGTTGCACAATCATTAAAAACAGCAGTAGATTTATTAAATATATCAGCTACAACGTTGAAAACTACAATGGGAGTTGCTTTTGGAGCTTCAATTGTGATTGCAGGAATAGCAGCAATAAAGACAGCTGTTGATGAGCAAAAACAAGCACAAGAGAAACTAAACGAGGTAACAGAAAGATACAAACAAATAAAAGAAGGAACATATCAATATCAAGATGATAGCTTGTCGAAGTTAGAAGATGAAACAACAGCAATAGAAAAACAGAGAGAACTATTAGAAAAAAAGATTCAATTAGAACAACAAGAACAGGAATTATTAAAAAAGACAGGAGAAGAGACAACAGGATTAGGACAAAAAACAAGTGTATTAGCAAATGCACAAAATAATAATTTAGGATTAGTAAAAGAAGGAAATACTGAACTATTAAAAGTAAGAGCAAGTCTGTCATCTGTGAATAAAGAATATAATGAAAGTGTAAAATCAAGTACAAAATTTGGAAATAGTGTTAAAGAATTAGATGAAAAATTAAAGATAAATAAAAAAGGAATCAAAGAGGCTACAGCACTTCAAAAAATTAAATCTGCAATGGATACAGATAGTGTTAGAACTCAAAAACAACAGGCAGCACAATTGAAACTTAATGCAAATCAAATGCAAAAATATTTGAATACCGTAAAAAAAGGAAATAAATCAACAAATGATTATAAAACAGCTGTACAAGAACTAACAAAAGCATATCCAGAAGCAGTAAATGCAGAAGGTGTTATGGTTGACACAGCACAACAATTTATAAATAAGGAACAAGATAAAGCAGATGCTTCTTTAAATGCAGTACAAGCAATTATAAATGGAAATACAGATGTTATTAACTCTATAATTGCAATGGCAAGAGAAGCAGAAAATGACGAAGCAAAACAAACTTCTTTAGCAAAGTCTATAGGAATTGAGTATAGTAAAATAATTCCAACATTAACAACCATTTTAGGTTTGTTGGCAGCTATAGGAAATAGTACACCAGAGCAAACAGGAGGAACAGGAAATTACTATACTCCTAAAGTATCAACAGGCGGAGGAAGCAGAAGATCATCAGGAGGAGGCTCAAAATCTTATCAGAATAAAAAACTAGACAATTATAAAGAACTAATAGAATACAAGAAGAGTATGGACCAAATAAGTCTTAAACAAGAAATTAAAATGTATCAGACTGCATTAAAGAAATATGCTAAGACAACAAGTGAAAAAAGAGAACTAAGAGTAAAACTACACGAGTTAGAAAAAGAGTTATCTGATGCAGAGGCAGAAAGATTACAAAAAAATCTTGAAAAGCAAGTAGATACTGTTGAAGCTTCAATGGATAAAAGGATAAAAGCAGAGGGAGCAGCATATGATCCAAAAGAAAGACAAAAAGACTATGATAAGTTAATAAGTGTACATCAAAAGTATTTAGATAAGGTCTTAAAAAGTACTAAAATATCATCTGATAAGAAGAAAGAGATATATAAAGAAGAACTAGAAGCTATAAGAGACTATGAAACAGAAAAACGTAGTTTAATGGTTGAATCTGTAGATAATACAGTATCTCAATTAACTAATGCTATTACAAAAAGACTAGAAGAATTAGAAGAGTCAGAAAAGAAAATAGTTGAAAATAACATAAAGTTAGTTGAGAGTTGGAAAGAAGCAAGAATAAATGCAATAAATGAAGAATATAACGCAAGAATAGATGCCATTCAAAAAGAACTTGACTTATTAGATAAATCGGAAGAAGAAAAAACGAGAGCTGAAGAAGATGCCGAGTATGAAAGAAAACGCAATAGATTACAAGATTTAATAGACTTTGAACACGATGCAACGAATAGAGCTAATTATCAAAAAGAATTAGATAAATTAGTTGCAGATTATCAAAAAACACTTGATAAGAGGGCATTAGATGATAAGAAAGAAACATTAAGAGCAGAACAAGATTTATTAAAAGATCAACAAAGCTCTTTAATAGAAGCAACAGAGAACGAAGCTGATGCACAAAAAGAACAATACGAAAATCAAATAACAGCTATTGAAGATTATTATAAAAAGCAACAAGATAATGCACAAAAAACAGCTGAAAAAATGTTGTTAAATGTTAAAGATAATCAAAGTCAAATTTTATCATTATTGAAAAATTATGGTGATGAATACGAAATAACAGGTCAAAGTCTAGGAGAAAAACTTGCACAAGGAATTAATAAAGGACTAGCAGACAAAATACAATCTGTTATTCAGACATTACAAGATACAATAGATACTAACTTAGAAAGAAAGATAATGGGATGGACAGGTACAGGAACACAGGCAATAAGTGGTTCAAATGTATCAAGTAAATCTGTAGTTGTAAATCAGAATAACTATATACAACAAAATCCAGAAATGCCAAGTGAAACATATAGAAAATTAAAGACTATAGATGAGAACTTAGCAGCTCAATTAGCGGGGGTGTAAAATGCAAAGATTAAGAGTTTTAAATTTAGGATTAAATGAAGAAATAACATTTGATAGTTTTGGGGGGATATCTGAGGATATTCTCCTTTCACATATAGAAGGACTAGGACACCCTGGAGCAACATCTCAAAAAAGTCAAGGTGTAGTACAAGATGGTTGCGATGCCGAAGATGCTTTACTAGATAACAGGGTAATCAAACTATCTGCAACTATAAGAACTAAAGATAGAGAAAGATTATATCAGTTAAGAAGAAGAATATTTAGAATAATTAACCCAAAGACATATAATTCAAAAACAGGCAAAAGAGGGGAATTGTTATTATATTACACAAACAATTATAAAACTTACAGAATTTATGCAAGAGTAGAGGATAGCTTTGATTTTAAAGAAAGAATAAAAAATCATGATAAAACAATAATATCTTTCCTATGTACTAATCCTTATTTACTAGATGAAAATGATACTTTAACAGACATAAAATCAAGCAAAGGTGGAATAGTATTTCCTTTGGCCTTGCCTTCTACATTTTCGCAGGTAGCATTTTATAAAGAAGTAAATAATGAGGGTGATACTGATACACCATTATCAATAATATTCAATGGACCTGCTATTAATCCTTGCATAACAAATGAAACAACAGGAGAATACATAAAGGTTAATAGAGAAATAGGAGAACGAGAAAAAATAGTCATAAATACTGAAAGTGGTAAGGAAACAGTAACACTTGTAACTCCAAATGGAACTGAAAATGTATATAATAATATTGACTTAAATAGTACATTCTTTGACTTAATAGTAGGAAAGAACTTGTTAAGATATAGTTCTGATAGTGAGATTACAAAAGATACTGTATCAGTAGAATTTGCAAATAGATATACAGGAGCTTAGGTTATGAAGAATTGTATAGAAATAATGAATCCTGATTTTGAATTAGAGGGGATTATAACAAATTTTGAAAGTTTAATATTTATAAGGAATTTTTATGAATGTGGAAGTTTCGAATTAACAATAAATAAAAATAAGGTAAATACAGATAAATTAGTAAAAGATAACTTTTTAATAGTAAATAAGAATGATGAAAAAGTATTAATTATAGACAAGGTAGTAGATGAAAGTAATCAAAATTCTAAAACTCTAAAAATATCAGGGCCTTGTATAAAAGGAATTACAAAAAGAAGAATAATTGCAACTAATGGTTATGATAGAGTAACAGAGACAGAAGCAGAAAACATACAGAAACATTATATTAAAAAACATATGGTAGAAAGTTACTATGATGAAACAAGGACACCTGAAAGAGATATTCCTTTTATGAAGATAGCACCGAGTAAAAATAGAGGAATAAGAACAGTATGGCAAGCAAGGTTGACTAATCTGCACGATGAAGAAAAACATATATCAGAAGATACAGGATTAGGCTGGAATATTATTTTAAATAGAAATGAGAAATGTTGTTATTTTGATAGTATAGAGGGAGTTGATAGAACAGTTAATCAAGTATCTAATCCTACTACGCATGAAATGCTATCTCATATGACACACGAAGAATTACAGGCATATACGCATGAACAACTACGAGGAAATATAGAACATCCATATATAATATTTTCAGAGAAAAAGAAGAATCTTTTAAATGCTAAGATAACTGATGATAATTCGAATTATAAAAATGTAGGCTATGCAGCAGGAAAAGGAGAAAATGAGGATAGACTTATAACTGTAATAGGAAATGAAACAGGATTTAATCGTAGAGAGACATTTATAGATCTAAATAATATAGAAGAACCTGATGAATTAAATTCAGAAGGGCAAAAGAGTTTAGCAGAATATAAAATTGTTCAATCAATAGAAGGCAATATCAGGGAAATTCCAAATATGGAATACGAAAAAGATTGGAACTTAGGAGACTTAGTTACTATTGAAAGTGATGGAATATATGAAGATAAAAGAATAATTCAAGTAAAAGAAATATACGAAAGAAACAATATAAAAATAGAAGTTGGATTTGGAGATAAAATACCAAGTCTAGCTGAACAAATAAAGAAAATGACAAAGAGACCTATTGCTTAGGTCTTCTTTTGAAAGGAGAAATTATGGCAGATATAGAATTAAAAAGCTTTCCATTTGATTCAATGAAAGTTTTAAATGAACAAAGTGGAGAGATGGAAGATGACAGATTATATGAAGCTCAAATATTTAGAGATTATTTCAGAAAGTTTTTAAGTAATGGAGTTTATTTTGGAACTTATAAAAACTATGGTGAGAACTCTATGAAAGTATCATTAGATACAGGTTTAACATTAAAAGTAGCAAAAGGTTGCGGAATAATTGAAGGAGTTGACTATGAGAATGAAAGCGACAGATTAATTACTTTAGATAGACCTGCGAGTGGAAACAGAGTAGATAGAGTAGTAGTTCAAATGAACTCATCATTAGACACAAGAATGACTAAACTGATAGTAAAACAAGGAACAGGAACAACTCCTGCAGAATTAACAAGAACGGATAATGTGTACGAAATATGCCTTGCAGAAGTTATGGTAAAGAGTACATCTAACATAGCAGATGGAGATATAGTAGATACTAGATTAGACACTACTTTATGTGGAATTGTTAATTCTTTAATTTCTGTTGATGGAGAAGAACTTTATCAACAATTTCAAGAATATGTACAATCAGTTGAAGAGAATATAATGTTAAAGAACGCAGACATTGTGGATAATTTGAATAGCACAGCGACTGACAAAGCACTTTCTGCAAAACAAGGAAAAGAACTAAATGAAAAATTTGAAAATACTAATACAAATTATAAGGGAAAATGGAATGGTTTAATATCTGATTTAGATACAGAGAATACTTCTGACAGCTGGTTACCTGTTTTGAATAGTGGAAAATTACAACATAGAACTATTGATAATATATTAAGTTCTTATAATGTCATGACTAAAGGGGATTTTGCAATAGTTAGTGGAAGCCATTCATTTGACTCATATACAAAATATTGTAATATTCCATATCCGAATGGTTTTACAGAAAATAATAGTATTGCTATTAGTTTTGAGATAAGTGGTGTAGTGTTTAAACCTTTAAATTATACATTGAGTTTAAATTCATCTCATATAACACTTTTACAAGATGAAGGAGGAGTACAAGTTGTAAAGTATAAAATAGTTCTTATGAAAGTATAAAAGGAGGTAAAACTATGGCACAATACACAGATAATCTTAATTTAATAAAACCTGCTCAAGGAGAAAACTATAATGTAGATGTAGCAAATACAAACAACGAAATCATAGATAATGCTATTGGAAATAAGCAAGATAAAATACCAGGCAAAGGAATGTCAAGTAATGATTTTACGAACGAGTATAAAAGAAAATTAGACGCAGTTAAAAAGATATATACGTTTAAAGGTTCTGTAAGTACTTACAATGATTTATCAAGCATAACAGAAAAAGAGGTTGGAGATGTTTGGAATATTCTTGACACAGGAGACAATTATAGTTGGAATGGTGAAGAATGGACAGAAGTAGGAATAGATACTGATTTTGCTGATTTAGAAAATAGTCAAGTCATACAAAGTAGTATTATAACCACAACAGAAGAGATAGCAGAGAACACAAACTACACAATACCACTTAACTATAAAGTAGGAAATAACAGCCTAGAAATATCATATATGGGAGAAAAGCTAATCAAGGACATACACTACATAGAAGTAGGAAACACAGGAGAAGTATCAAACACGATACAATTCTACAATTGGGGACAAGCAGTACCAAGTGGAAGAACAATAGAGTTTATAGTGAGAGGGGTGTATGAGTGATGCAAGCGAATTATGAAGAGAAAGAAAATGAAATTGAAAATATGAAAAATAAAATGTTAATGAAAGATATTAAAACAGGGACAATAAATGCGGGAGAGTCATATGTTTCAGATTATATTCAAGATTTTTTTGGATTTATAATTGTGCGTGTATGGGCTTCCAATTATGAATATTATGAAAATATATCTGTGTTTGCACCTAATAAATACGCACAAAAAGAGGAAATACTTTCACAATACGAATATCAAGGAGATGTAAATAAAAAATGTACAATTGATTTTTTTGATAGCCCTGATACACCCAATATACACTTACGTATAAATAATACAGGTAGTGAAACTCTTGAATATAAAGTATCTTTTATAAATGCATTTTAGAAAGGAATAGATAGATATGAAATTTTTGAAAACCTTGGGAGAGTATATATATATATATATATATTGATAGTTTTATAAACAGAAAAGAGGTGATGTCTTATGGCATTGCCTAACTATGAAAAGAAAGTAAACAAATCAGGAGATACAATGACTGGTGGATTAAACATGCAAGGAAATCCAATAGGATTTGGAACTGATGGTAATATCTATTGGAAAGAAGACGGATTTGGCGACAAACTTAGAATACTCACTAATTTTTCAGGTGGAGGTCGTGATAATGTATTGAAAATACAAAGTACAACAGGAGGAGTAGGAGAAGACCCACAAAATTGGAAAGACCTTGTTACAATTCATGCAGATACAGGAGAAATTGATTTAATTGGAAGGACAGCTTTACAAGTAACATCATATTTAGCGGAAGGAACAGTTCGTGCTTTTAAAATTGGTAATATAGTAATTGTTGAAATACATGGAAGTATGAGAGGTCAAATGCCAGATGTTTGGACTGATTATCCAATTGCTAAATTAAACGTTCAAGCAGGGGAAAGAGCAACCTCAACAATAGTAGACCAATCAACAGGATTATGTGCAGATGCAACAATCGGTTGGGACAGTGATACTATTTATATTAATAAAAGGGGTAATTCATCGATAGATGGAGAATGGCTAAGAGGACAATTAATTTTTATTGTAAATTAAATTTTAAAATTTGATATTTTAGTAAAAATATGATAGCGAAAGGAGACAAGGCAAAGCATGAAAATAACGGTAAAAGAAAATAGAGAATTAATAATGGTAAATGCAAGGAACACACAGAATGAAAATGATGTAGAAACCTTGCAAATAAGTGTACCAGAAAAATACGAAGATTTTTATAAGAAGATAGTTTTTATAACAGATGACGGAGTAAAATGGGACTTAATAGAAAACGATACATATAAACTACAAAGAAATATAACAAAATATGATAGTGTTAAATTTTATATATGGCTAACAAAAGATGAGCAAGATTTTAGAAGTATAGAAAAGACATTGTACTTTAATAAAAATCATGAAGTAGATGGAGAAATAACACCAGAAGAGCAAACTGATATGGAAAGAGTTATTTCTATATTAGAAAGTGAGATAACAAAAGTAGAAAATCTTGAAAGTCAAGTTGATAACAAATTAACAGAAATTGATACAGCAATCGATGAGGTAAATAGTGCAATTCAAGAAACACAGAATTTAGATTTAGATGCACAAAAGGTAAATAAAACAACAACAATAACAATAACTAAAAAAGATGGCACAGAAAAAAGTGTAAGCATATTAGATGGACAAGATGGAGTAGATGGACAAGATGGAGCAGACTTACAATTTATATGGCAAGGAACATCTTTAGGAATAAAAACAACAGACCAAGAAGAATATACTTTTGTAAACTTACAAGGTGTGCAAGGCCCTACAGGGCTACAAGGTGAACCATTTACAATTAAGAAAACGTATTCAAGTGTAACAGAAATGAACGCAGATTTTAACAATATGAAACTAGGCGATTATGTAATGATAGCAAGTTCAGTTGAAGTTGAAGATAATGCAAAGTTGTATACAAAAGGAGAGAGTCAATGGATTTTCATTACAGACTTTTCAGGTGCAACAGGTATTAGAGGAGAAACAGGACTTACACCAAATATTCAAATAGGAACTGTAACACAAGGCTCTAATTTTAGTGTAACAAGAACAGGTACAAATGAAAATCCTGTACTAAACTTTACAATGGTAAAAGGAGATAATGGAACAAACGGACAAGATGGATATACACCACAAAGAGGAACGGACTATTGGACATCTTCTGACATATCAGCAATAGAAAGTTATTGTGCTAACTATATAGACGCAAATATTACACAAGCGATTGGAGGCGAGTATTAATGACTTTAACACAATTGTTTACAGCAATAGCAAATCAAATAAGAAGAATAAAAGGAACAAGTGGAACAATAGTAGCTGAAAATTTTCCAACAGAAATGTCTAGTATAGAATTAGGGAATTTAAGCAACGAAGAATATGCAGAAGCAAATAATGATTTAGATGATATATTTGAAGGGGTAATTATACCAAATACATATCAACAAATAGAATACATACAATTGTCAGGAGAGCAATATATTGATACAAATTACGCATTATGGACAAATACAAATTGGAAAATAGAATATAAATTCGATGTCAATGAATTTTATGATTATAATAATATGATAGGTTCATTGGAGACATATAATGCTAATAATGAAATCTGGATACCATCTGATGGCAACTACTATATTAGATTTACTGGTGTAGCTAAAACTTCGTTAGGGATATTAGAATTAAATATTCCATATACTATTATACATGACAACACAGGAACTAATTTATTAAATTATGTAAACGGCGAATTAGTGCAAACATCAAATAAAGCTAACACATCTTTGAATTATAAATTAGGATTAGGACATAGAGAAGGTGCAAAATTTTTAAAGGGTAAAATATACTATGCTAAATTTTGGAATGGCAATGAATTAGTAAGAAATTTTGTCCCTGTAATAAGGAAATCAGACAATAAAATAGGATTATATGATTTAGTGACAAATGAATTTTATATGAATGCAGGAACTGGAAGTTTTATCGCAGGGGGAAATGTTGATATTTTGAATACAAAGATAAAAAATATATTAGAAGAAAAAAATATAAAAGCATTACCCGAAAATATAAAGAAAGATATAAATATTTTAGGAGTAACTGGAACATATGTGGGAAATTTAACGGATACAGAATATGCAAAAGCAAATGCAGATTTAGACAATATATTATATCAAAGTGAGAATGTTTTACCTGATGCTTACCAGCAAGTAGAATATTTAGAAAGCACAGGTACACAATATATTAATACCGGAGTATCTTATGCTAACGATTTATTAGTAAAGGATAAAGTTTTGTATACTGTTTTAGATGAAGAATTAAGTACAAGAACAATCTATAGAATAAGTGGTGTATCTGCAACATTATACTGGGGAGTTGGCAAAAGAGGTAATACGTCAATATGGACTTGGTGTGCAGGTAGTGTCACAAGTGTTCCTGTTCAGACACATACTAAATACAATTTGGAAATTAATATGTCTACAAATGAAGTGTATGCAAATGGTGATTTAGTAGGGTCAAGGACAACAACGTCTACAGGAAGTGGAAATATGTATTTATTTGCTAGCAAAAATGCAACCAAAGACGAAGTCAATTCATTTGAATATGATATTAGAAGATATAGAACTGAATTTTATAAAAGCGGAATACTTATTAGAAATTTTGTACCATGTTATCGCAAAGCAGATAATGAGGCAGGAATGTATGATACTGTAAATGGTGTATTTTATACTAATGAGGGCACAGGAGATTTTGTTGTTGGAGAAGATGTAGATGTATTAAATACGAAAATAGAGAGTGTATTAACCGAAAAAGCAATAAAATTAATACCAGAAAATATTAAAAGTGGTGTAAACATTTTAGGAATAATCGGAACATATACAGGAAATTAATTGGAAAGGGAAAAAGATATGGAATTTATTACATTAGGTCAAATAGGTGCAGGAGTAGCACTCATGTTTGGAATAATTAAATTTATAGAGTACATATATAATTTATTAAGGAAAAGTACACTAGATAAGATTGACAAAAACGCAAAGGCTATTGAAGAATTAAAAGCAGAAGTAGGTGTACTCAAAAGTGAAATGCAAGATGATAAAGAGGAAAGAATAATAATACTTCAAGGACTGCTAGCTTGTTTAAAAGGTTTACAAGAGCAAGGCTGTGATGGAGCAGTAACAAAGAGTATTTCTCAAATAGAGGATTATTTAATGAAAAAATCTCACGATTAGGAGGGAGTAAAATGAGTAAAAAGAAATTAATATATATTATAGTATTATTATGTACGATTGTAATAGGGATATTTTGTAAATTAAAAATGCCAAATAGTGAAATAAACAAAAACATTGAGCAGGTCCAGACAGAATTAATAAAAGAAATAGTAGTATCAGAAGAAACACAATCAGAAGTAGCTGATACAAAAAATGCAGTAGAGAATGGTGGAAAAGTAGAGACAAAAGAAGTCGCAGTAGCTTCAATAAAAGAAGAGGAAGAAGTAACAGATGAGGGAGCAGATGAAAGCTTACTTGAAGCCGATGGACTAGTAGAACAAGAGAATATTTCTTATGATGGAGATAACGCAGGAAAAGGACTTGATTTATTAGGAAAATGGCAAGGACTTACATATTACTCACAAGCAGATAGTAGATGGGCAACAAAACTTTATACCTCTACAAATAATCATTCACAAACAATGAAATCTAGTGCTTGTGGACCAACTTGTTCTGCAATGGTAGTATCAAGTGCAAAAGGTGCTATACTTCCAACTACTCTTGCAAGTTTGTCAGTAGATAACGGATACAGAACAGCTTCAAGTGGAACAGCTTGGGCTTTCTATCCATTCGTAGCAGATTACTTTGGATTTAAAGAATATTATAAAACTGATGATTTTAACAAAGCTATGACATATTTGTCACAGAAGAACGCAGTAGGATCATCTAAATATTATATAATATGTAGCTGTGGAAGTGGACTATTTACAAGTTCAGGACACTACATAGTACTTGCAAGTTTAGATGGAAACACAATTCGAGTAATGGACCCATATTTATATAATGGTAAATTTAATACAGCAAGCAGAAGAAATGCTAACGTAGAAGTAAAAGGCACATCAGCTTATGTAAGCAAAGCTAACTTTGAAAGGTATGCCAACGCAAAGAGCTTTTGGATATTCTCAAATGACAAAGGAAATGAGCAGTCAAATAACAATCAAGTTAGCAAAACCAATAAAGAGAATACTTCTAAGAAATCTACATCAAAAAAATCAACTAAAAAGAAAGTTAAAAATACTGTAGGAAAGAAAAAGACTCTTAAAAAGAAATGCTATTTATATAAGAAGAAAAATCTTTCAGGGAAGAAATATACTTATAAAAAGAATACAAGAGTTAAGGTATTAAAAAATATTTCGTCTAAGATTGACTACGTAAAAGTAATCGCTACGGGAAGAAAAGCATATATAAATGTTAAATATTATAAATAAAATTAGAGGTAGTTTAGGGTAAAATCTAGGCTACCTCTTTTTTAGTTGAGTAATTTGTTTAACTTGAAATAAAAATGCCTTAAAACGGATTCTCAAGTTAATTTTTTTTACTTCTTCGACAAACTTCGACAGACTTTGCAAAAATAATGTAGTATAATAGAATAAAGAGGTGATTAATATGTTATTAAATTTTCTTATCTGGATTAACAAAAGAAAATTGGACAAGATGATTACTTCAAATTATACATACGATGAAATATTAAAGCAGAGTCAAAAGTTGGATTGGTATATTAATATATGGTATAAAAATGAAATTAGATTTAAATACAAATAAAAAAAGTTACTGCACCCCTACTGCACCCTTATATATGTCAAAGTACTGATAAATATAGGAATGTAAATGGTCATCAGCACCACTGACATGAAATCGAACTTTGAAATTATTCATAAGTTCGATTTTTTACGTTTCAAAAAAATGGTGCATTATAGAAAAAAATGGTTCTTTTCTAAATCGTGATGTGATTTACATAAATAGGTTGTATTAAAGAAAAAGGTACCAAAATCTGTAATACAAGTATTTTTAAAATATTACTTGATATTTTTCTAATTTTAATGTACAATATACAATATGAAAATGTATTAAAAGGAAGGATAAAATTAAATGGACGAACTTACAGATGTGTATAATGACTTAATTATGGAACATAGTATGAATTCTTACAACAAAAAGAAAATAGAAAATCCTACATTCTGCGAAATGGGACATAATCCAAATTGTGGAGATGAAATAGAAATCCAATTAAAATTAAATGATAATATAATCGAAGATATGGCATTTACAGGACATGGATGTGCAATATCACAAGCTTCTACTTCAATAATGATAGATACATTAAAAGGAAAAACAATCGAAGAAGCAAGAGAGATTATTAGTATTTTTATCCATATGATAAAAAGAGAAACAAAAAATGAAGATGACCTAAAAAAATTGGAAGATGCTATAGCATTTAAAAATGTATCAAATATGCCTGCCAGAGTTAAATGTGCTTTACTTGCTTGGCATACAATAGAAGATTTATTAAACAAACAAGAAAAAAAGTAATTAATTTCGATAGGAGTAATTAGTATGAAATAATTGTTTTTTTATACTATGTGTGCCTTCGAGAGAAACGAGGAATGAAATTTAATATGAAAGAATTTTGGAAGTATTTTATAAAAAATATAAAAATAGTTATATCAGATTTAAAAAGCAAAGATAAGGAAAAAAGAAGAAAACAAATTCCGAATACATTAACTTTAATACGAGGATTTTTAGCACCTATAACAATTATACCAGCAGTTCTAAACAAAAATATTTATTTAGCATTTGTCTTAATTGCTTTATGCGGATTAACAGATTGTTTTGATGGTTGGTATGCAAGAAACTATAATGCTCAAAGTGAATTTGGAGCCGACTTAGATGCTATATGTGATAAATTATTTGTGCTTACATTAACTTTCCCATTAGCATTTGAGTATACAAGTTGGATTGTTTTAATACTTGTTTTAGAATTAATTATCTCAATAATAAATTCACATTATAGACTTAAAGGCATTGATGCAAGGTCATCTTTAATAGGAAAAGCAAAAACAGTAGTTTTAGATTGTTCAATAGCTTTATGTTATTTTGATTATATTATTCATATTCAAGATTTAGCTATAACGATTGTAACAGTTATGACAAATATTATGCAATTTATAACAATAATTGACTATATTCTAAAATATAGAAAAGAAAGAATTAATGAAGTTCAGACAGAAAATATATAAAGATATGTTTAAATGTTGATGAAAAAAATATTAAATGAGGAGAAAAACTATGAATAATGAAATAAAAAACAGAATCATAGCTATATCAGGAGAACCAGTTAGTGGAAAAGGAACAACAATTAAAAAAATTGTTGAAGAGCTAAAAAAAGATGGATACTCTGAAGAAAAAATACATATTATTACTACAGGTCAGCAATTTAGAGAATTTTTTGAGAAAATAATTGAACTTATTAGAAACATTGATGATCCACAAAAAATGGATGAACTATCAAAAAATGAAGAATTACGTAAAGTATTTGAATTTCAAGAATTCAGAGATATTTTAACTAGAACTATAACTAAAATAAAAAATAGTAATATTAATTTAGATAATGTAAGCAAAATAGCTGAATTAAATGATAGTGAAGTTTTTGATGAAATAAGAGATGTTATAGATAAATTGATTGATGGTAATACAAAGGCAATGGGACAAAGAATAAATGAACAAGAAAGACCAAATGAAGTATGGATTTTTGATTCTAGAATGGCGTTTAATAGTATTCCAGAAGCTTTTTCCGTAAGACTTATTGCTAATTCAAAAGTTGCAGGAGAAAGACTATTTAATGATAAAACTAGAGGAAAAGAAGATAGATATGATACAGTTGAAGAAGCTGAAAGAGCAAGAGAGGAACGTAGAATAGCAGAAATTGAAAGATATAAAGAAATCTATGGAATTGATATAGAAGATGAAGAAAACTATGATTTAATAATTGATACTTCTTTTTTAAGTGTGGATTATATAGCTAAAAGTATTTTAGAAGCAGAAAGAAAATATAGAAGCGATATAATGCAAGAAGGAGAAGTTCATTAGCTAAAACTTGCAAAATATGTAAAAAAGTGGTATAATAATAATAGTTACAATATCAGTAGTCGGGAAACCGACGACACGCCTTAAGGAGGATTTTATGCGCTTAATAACAAACATTGAAGAAAAAGACCCTATCTACCAGACGATTAAGAAAAACAACATTGAGGGAATGGATTTTAGGATTGTCAAAACGATGAGAGAATTCATCGAGATTGTGGATGATCCACGCAGGGATACAGTGCCTCAAAACCACCACGATTGCTTTACTATTGCATGCGCTGAAGAAATACTGAATTGGTTCAAAGAGAAAAAAGAGCATGCAAAAGGAGACGTACAGGCTTATAAATGGGCGTGTTCACAGATGGGAATGAAGGAGGACTTTAGCATTTACAGCTAATGATTCCTCCAGCCAATCAGATGAGCCACCTAGAAGGGATTATTATAATACTTTCTAGGTGGCTCATTTTATGTTTTTAAGTAGTAATAATTTTAAAGAGAAATTTTTCTTGCAAAGAAATGTTTTCTATGTTAAAATATGCTATATAAATGTAACGGAGGAATAAGATGGCAAAAACAAATAAAACTATATTTGTATGTAATGAATGTGGATATGAAAGTTCAAAATGGTTAGGAAAGTGTCCAGCATGTAATAGCTGGAATACTTTTTTTGAGCAAAAAATAGACACAGTTGTAGAAAATGGTGTTAAGAAATTAAAAGAAAGGCAAGAACCTAAAAAACTAAATTCTTATGAGGGAAAAGAAGCTATAAGAATAAATACAGGAATAGATGAATTAGATAGAGTTTTAGGTGGAGGACTAGTAAAAGGTTCTTTAGTATTACTTGGAGGAGAGCCTGGAATTGGTAAATCTACTTTAATTTTGCAATTATGTGATAAAATAAAAGGAGAAGGAAAAGTTCTATATGTTTCTGGAGAAGAATCTGCAGAACAAATAAAAATTAGAGCAGATAGACTTGGAATAAATAATGATGACATTTTATTTTTAGGTGAAACAGATATATCAATAATAAACCAAGAAATAACAGAAATAAAACCAAAACTTGTAATAATAGATTCTATTCAAACTATGTATTCAGAAGAGCTTTCAGCTGCAGCAGGAAGTGTAAGTCAAGTAAGAGAAATTACATCACAAATAATGAGAGTATGTAAATCACAAGGAATTACAACAATTATAATTGGACATGTAACAAAAGATGGAACAATTGCTGGTCCAAGAGTTTTAGAACATATGGTAGATACAGTTTTATACTTAGAAGGAGAAAGATTTTTCTCATACAGAATTCTAAGAAGTGTTAAAAATAGATTTGGTTCAACAAATGAGCTTGGAATGTTTGAGATGAAAGGAGAAGGATTGTGTGAGATTTTAAATCCTTCAGACATACTTATTTCAGAAAGAGAAGGAAATCCATCTGGTTCTTGCATAGTAGCAAGTATGGAGGGTTCAAGACCAATGCTTATAGAGCTTCAAGCGCTTACTACACAAAGTATTTATGGAATTCCAAAAAGGACAGGAAATGGTATAGACTATAATCGTTTATCTGTACTAGTTGCTGTTTTAGAAAAAAGAGCATACATGATGGTTGGATCACAAGATATATATTTAAATGTAGTTGGAGGAATAAAACTAAATGAACCTGCAGTTGACCTTGGAATTTGTGCTGTTGTAGCTTCAAGTTTTAAAAATGTATCAATTCCAAAAGATACAGTAGTTATGGGAGAAGTAGGCTTAACAGGAGAAGTAAGACGCATAAACATGATAGAAAAAAGACTTAAAGAAGCAGAAAAAATGGGATATAAAACTTGCATTATACCAGAAAATAATAAAAAATATTTAGAAAATTCATATAAGATGGAAATAATTGGAGTTAAAAATTTAGTAGATGCATTAAAGGCACTTGGAATTAAGTAGGATTCATAAAAAAATATCTCTCTAAGTTTCTAGTATAAAATATACTTTATTATTATGTAAGAATTAGAACATATAAAACAGTAAATAAAAAAATATTTTAGTTGGAGCAAGGTTAAGAATA
>JAFROW010000012.1 GCA_017429505.1 Clostridia bacterium
ATATATTATATACAAATTTGCATATATTTTATATTTTTTTTCTGCATATAGTCAATAGTTTTCTGCATATTTTTTTGCAATTTATATACAGAAAGAAAGGACAAGAAAAAACACATCTTATCTTTATCTAATTTAGTTCATTTATCTGATCTCTGTAATTCATGATTTTATTTATCTCCCAATTCCGAAAATCTTGGACAAAGGAACCGTCCCTTTGTCCAATTTATATGTTTATTTTAAAATTATTTATAACATTATATAGTATTTCCTCATTTTCTTCAATATTCAACTTATCATTGTCCTCATACACTATAAACCAAATATCATCATCTTCATAATCTATTATCATATAATAATATTTATCATTATATAATAATTTATTTGTTATTACATATTTATTATTGTCCGAAAGTGTAAGTATATCATTAATTTCATACATATTATCTATCCCCTTTATTAAAATCAGGATTTCCTTTTTCATTAAGCAATCGGTCATGTTCCTCTTTAATATCCTTTTTTCTTTTTTTATATTTATCTAACAAATTTTTAGCACCTATTATCAATGAATTTCTCAATGCCATAACTCCCAAAACTCCTCCAAATACTACAGTTGGTTTTACATTCGTTATATCAACTCCATGTTTTATAGCATAAGAAAATAATAATTGTGACGCAATAATAATTACTGCACCTTTTAATCCTTTTTCAGCAATTTTTTTACGTATTTCATTATATTTTCTTTGTTCTTCTATCCCATTCTCCTTTTCTTTACTTAGAGAACTATACCTTTCAACATTCATAACATCAAATTGTTTTTTTTCAGTTCTTTGTTGATATTTATTATATGTATAAACTGCATATAATACGTCTTTAAAAACTGTAGCATTATTTCTAGGAAACATTGTAAACATTACTTCTGTTAAAATAATAGGATTTTTCCCTACACTTAGCTTACTATTAGATAGCTGTAATTTTAATTTTTCAGCTTCGCGTTCTACAAATTCATTTTCTTCAGGTGTCAAATTATTGTAATCCAAAAAATTTTTAATTCTATCTTTGTTATACAAAAAGCAAAAATAAGCTTTAAAAAACTCTATATCTTTTCCACACAATGCATCCATATATTTTTTTGAAACAAACATATAATCTTTTGCCCATTCTCTATCATTTTCACCAAATTTTTTTGCATTCTTATAAAACTCTTCTAGGGTCATATTACTTTTTCTTAAAGCATATTGAAGTATTGTTTTATCCCCATCTACTTTATAGTTTAAAGCGGCATTTAATTGTTCTGGATGTTCTAAGATATATGAAGAAATCTTATTACTCTTAAATAAATAGTCAATAACTTTTCTTTTGCTTTCTTTTGCTAACCTTAATTGATATATTCTAATATAGTTTTCAAAGTCTTCTGCTGATTTTGCTCTTTCAAAGAAAAACATTTCTTCATCTCTTTGGTTAGAAAATGTATCAACATATGTATACATACTTTCAAAGAAAATATCATGATTTAAAAGTTCCCACATATCTTCTTGAGATATTGAAATTTCAATGTATGATGGAGAATTTTTCCTTTTTTTATCATATAAAAAAATTTTTCCATCTTTAAATTCAATCCACCCATGAGCATTAGCATCCCTTAAATGTTTTAAAACAATAGGCGTAGGAATATGTTTGTGTGTTCTACTGTCAATTGGATACTTCGAAACATCATAAATAAATGCTTTATCAGAGGAAGAATTAAATTTCCCTAAATTTCTCCATTCACGATTATAGTTTTTCCTGTCTGAATCATCTTTAAAAATCGGTTTATACAGCTTCAAAAAATCATCATGTATTTCTTCTTTGTCCCAATTTTTTTGCGTTGTTATACTAAAATTTGACATATCTAAAAATGACAATTGACTTTGAATAAATTTGTCTATTAAGCTCTCTTTATTATAACATAGTAATAAATTCATTAGAATTATATAACATAATTCGTCTGAAATACTGGCAAAATCCTCATTTTCTATTTTTCCAATATCGTCCATTAAAGTTTTAATTATTGGATTATTACTTTGTTTTTGATTAGCTATACTTTGTTTTAATAAACTGATTAAATTTTGTTTCGATTGCTTTACAGAAAACTTTACAACAGCTCCATTCCTCATTGTTTGATTATTTGTAATTGTAATATCACTTTTATCAGTTTCTACTATACCAGAAGCATGATCAAATGCATTTCTTATATTTTTTAAAATCATCTTATTTCTTATTCCTGGAACGTAATTATTAGAATTTTCAATAAAAGTAATATTTGAAAACTCTGGTATAGTATTAATATTTGCAACATAATCTTCATTTGCAAGGTTTACAACCACAGTATATAAATAAAGCAAAATATCTTCTTTTTTTTCAATAAACATCTTTGTTGATATTTCCCTACTTGGTCTATCTTTTTCAAAAGCTATCCTACTTAAGCCATTTCTTTTTATTTCAAATTTTGATTCTTTTAAAAATACTGCAAAATCTCTCATAAGAGAATTTATTTGATCTTTGTAATTCATAAATATATTTACCTTCCAATTCCGAAAATCTTGGACAAAGGAACCGTCCCTTTGTCCAATTTTTTTATTTTACCTCATTTCCATAATAACTATCAATCAAAATCTGTTTTAACTCGCTAACTAGTGGAACTCTAGGATTTGCAGTTGTACATTGATCTTCAAACGCTCTATCTGCAAGCATATCTACTTTTGCCATAAATTCAGTTTCTTCAATTCCCGCTTCTTTAAAAGATTTTGGAATTCCTAAGAATTCATTCATTTCTTTTACTTTTGATATAAGTGAGCTTATTCCCTCTTCTACTGTATCTGCCCTTAGTCCTATTTTTTTGGCCATTTGTGCATATTTTTGATCAGCTATAAAATACTCATATTTTGGGAAAGACACAAATTTTGTTGGCATAGTGCTATTGTATCTTATAACATAAGGAAGTAAAATTGCATTTATTCTTCCATGTGCTAAGTGGAACTCTGCCCCTATTTTATGTGCTAATGAGTGACATATTCCTAAAAATGCATTTGTAAATGACATTCCTGCAATTGTGCTTGCATTATGCATTTTTTCTCTTGCTAATCTATCATTTGCGCCATCTGTATATGCTTTTGGCAAGTAATTTACAACTAATTCAACTGCTTTTTCTGAAAGTCCATCTGTAAAATCTGATGCCATGTTTGAAACATAAGCTTCTAGCGCATGTGTTAATACATCCATTCCTGTATCTGCTGTAACTATTTTTGGAAGGCTTAAAACTAAGTCAGGGTCAACAATTGCAACATCTGGTGTTAACTCATAATCTGCCAAAGGATATTTTTTGTTCAATTTTTTATCTGTTAAAACTGCAAATGATGTTACTTCTGAGCCTGTTCCTGAAGTTGTAGGTATTGCAACCATTTTTGTTTTAACTCCAAGTTTAGGAAATTTGTATGTTCTTTTTCTTATATCCATAAACTTTAGTTTTAGTCCTTCAGGGTCAGCGTCAGGGTGTTCATAGAATAGCCACATTCCTTTTGCTGCATCTATTGGGCTTCCTCCACCTAAAGCAATTATTACATCAGGTTTGAAGTTTCTCATCATTTCTAATCCTTTATTTACTGTCTCAAATGATGGATCTGATTCTACTTCATCAAAAATTTCACAATGTACATGTTTTTCTCTTTTTCTTAAATGATATAAAATTTTATCTACATATCCTAAATTAACCATTCCCTGGTCTGTTACAATAAAAGCTCTTTCTATATCTGGCATTTTTTCCAAATAGGCAATTGAACCTGCTTCAAAATATATTTTTTCTGGTATTTTAAACCATTGCATATTTACTCTCCTCCTTGCAACTCTTTTAATATTTATTAGGTTTACTGATGATACATTTGCTGTTGTTGAATTTCCACCAAATGAACCACAACCAAGTGTAAGTGATGGCATATTTGTGTTGTATATATCACCAATTGCTCCATGAGTTGAAGGAGAATTTACTATAATTCTTCCAGCTTTCATTTTTTCTGAGAATTGTAATATTTTTTCTCTGTCTTCTGAATGTATAACTGCTGAATGTCCAAGTCCACCAAATTCAAGTAGTCTCTCAGCTTTATCTAATGCTTCTTCAAAATTTTCTACTATATAGTATGTTAAAACAGGGCTTAATTTTTCTTTAGAAAATGGATATCCTTCCCCTATTCCTTCTTCATAAACAACCAATACTTTTGTTTCTTTTGGCACCTCAAATCCTGCCATCTCGGCAATTTCATAAGGACTTTTTCCTGGAATATGAGATTTTAATTTATCTCCTCTATCATCTACATGTTCAAACATCACATCTTTTAATTTTTCTTTTTCTTCTAGAGAAACAAAATAGCATCCTGCTTTTCTCATCAAATCTTCAAAATCTTGATAAATTTCTTTTTCTACCAAAACAGCTTGCTCTGAAGCGCAAATCATACCATTATCAAATGATTTAGACATTACTAAATCATTTACAGAAGTTTTTAGTTTTGCTGTTTTTTCTATAATACATGGAACATTTCCCGGTCCTACTCCTAGTGCCGGTTTTCCACAAGAATATGCATTTTTAACCATTCCTGTTCCACCTGTAGCTAAAATTAAATTAACATCTGGATGATGCATTAGCATACTTGTAGCTGTAACAGAAGGCTCTGGAATCCAAAGTATGCAGTTTTCAGGAGCTCCTGCTTTAATTGCCGCATCTCTTAAAATCTCTGCTGCTCTTACTGAACAATTTTGTGCAGAAGGGTGAAATCCAAAAATAATTACATTTCTTGTTTTTGCAGCAATTATAGACTTAAACATTGTAGTTGATGTTGGATTTGTAACAGGTGTAACTCCTGCAATAATTCCAACAGGCTCTGCAATTTCTACATAATCATCTTCATCATTTTCATTTATTATTCCAACTGTTTTTTCATATTTTATGCTATGATAAATGTATTCTGTTGCAAACATATTCTTAGTAATTTTATCTTCATAAATTCCACGTCCTGTCTCTTCTACAGCCATTTTTGCAAGCTCCATGTGGTGTTCCAAACCTGCCATAGACATGGCTTTTATTATATTATCTACTGTTTCTTGATCTAATTTTAAATATTCTTTAGATGCAATTTTTGCCTTTTCCATCAACTTATCTATCATTTGTTTTACTTTTTGCTCTTGTTCTTCCACTTTCAATCTTCCTTTCTCTTTTTTATTTACAATTGTTTATATATTAACTATTAAATTTGTTTATTAAAAAATAATTACCCTTAGTATCTCCAATTTTCACAAATTTATCCCTATGTCTTTTTTAGATATAAAATTTTAGTTATTTCCAACTTCAAAAATCACAAAATTTTCATCTGAATAAATCTCATTATATTTCTCTGAATCTGTTTTTCTAATAAGCATTGCAATTTTAGAATTTCTATAAGCCAAAACATGAGTAATTTCATATTTTTCGAAAATATCTCCATAATATGTGCTAATATTTGAAGAATTTATAAAATCCATAAAAATATCGTTGCCATCTTCCGCTTTTCCTGTAGGTGTATTAAATTCAGGTGCATATAAATCAGCTCTTGAATCTATAAAAACCGGAATTCCTTTAAATAATAAATAACTTCCATAATTGTATTCATTATATAGCTTAATTTTTTTAATATCTATATTTTGCAAAATCCATTCTGATGCCTCTACTGGATAAGTTTCCTCATTAACAAAACTATCATCTTTTACTTTTGCATATAGATGTAAACTCCATGCGAGCATTACTACAATTAATATAATTGCTGTATATTTGGTAAAAAATTTATTTATAACATTGTCTACCGGCTTACTCCAATTAGTCTCTGCAAATTGCAAGCTAAGTCTTGTAAATGCAATCGAGCCAATTAACACAAACATACTTTGCTGTCTTCTTGATAAAAACATAAGAAACACAAGTCCACCTAGCATAAGCAAATCTGATAATTTTATTTTCACCTTAGAAAAAGTAATTAAAGCTAAAACTATAACTAAGGTACAAGCCATTTGTACATTATTTGCAAGTGTTAACGGCAAATGTTCATTAATACTTTTTGTTGTAGTTCCTTTAAGTGTTAAATATGTGTAAGCGAAAGGCGTTTTTCCTAAAGGTGTTAAAAATCCTGTAAATATTGTGATTACCATAATCCAAATTAACCATCTTACATTTTTGTTTTTCTTGATTATAATTTTATATTCTTTCCCCTCATTCTCTTTTCTTCTATATCTGATTTTTTGGACTTTTTCTTGTTTTTGCAATAACTTTTCTGTAACTCTTTGAAGTTTATTTACATATTTTTCGCTAATTTCCTTTTTCTTTGTACTTGTATTCATATTTAACTTGTTGGATTTACTATTTAACTCTCTTTGATCAGTAACTTTTTTTATTCTATTTTCACTTGGTTCTTTGTGATTCAATCTTTGATTAAACCTTTTTGCTCTAATTTTTAAAATTTTAATCTCAATTTTTTTATATAATACAATATCTTGAAGTTCTGAAATTAGATATTCTGCTATATAAGGTAAATATAGCACAAATGTAAATGGCCATACAGCAGCATGCAAATTCGCAATTAAAGTTTGAATAAAAAATATCGCAACTGCGTTTATAACTTTTTTGCTTTTAATAAACATTTCTATGTTATAAACAAGTAAAATAAATAGTATAAATGTTACAAGCTGTGCCCTTGCAGTTATATAGCCTTTTATTAAATACAAAACCACTATAGTTACAGCAAAAGAAATTAATTTATTTTTATTTAGTTTAGTGTTAACAAAATAAATACAAATTCCAAGAATACATGAAAAAAAACATGTTGAAATATATATTGCATTAAATCCACCAAAATTATATATCAAACTCATTCCAACATCATATAGCCAATGCGGATATGTGTAAGGTAGACCCTCATGCCACGAAAAATGATCTACCCCATCTATTCCATTCTGTTGAATTAAATTTCCTATCTTTATTGTATAAAAAATGTCATTTTGCATTTGCTTTGGTGTTATACTAAATGCAAATATTAAAATTAATATAATTGCAATTAGCTCAAAAATTTTGACCTTATTATTTTCTAATGTCTTAAAAAAGTTTTTCATATACACTCCGTTTCATCACACTATTGTGCATCTGTTGAGCCAAATCCGCCTTGTCTTTTACCTGTTGCATTATCTCCATCACATGTTAAATACTTCATAAACATAACTTGTGCAACTGCGTCACCTTTTTTTATATGTAACTCATGATCTGAACAATTAAATACTTGTACCATAAAATGTCCATCATTGTCTGGGTTCTCGTAATAATCCGCATCTATTAAGCCTAATCCATGTGGTGTAAGTAATCCTTTTTTAGGACCTCCTGACCTACTTAATAATAGATAACATTCATCATCTTGGCAATATGCCTTTAGTCCTGTTGGTATTAGTGTTGGTTTGATTCCTGGTTTATATACAGGAACAATCACATCTTCAGCAGCCTCTATATCATAAGCTGCAGCATTTTTCGTTTTTCTTACTGGAATATTTATTCCTTTATCTTCAAATCCTTTTGCTATTTCAAATCCTCTTAATCTTTCCATTTCTATACTTCCCTTCTTATTTATTTTTATAAAATCTTTATTTGTAAAAAGTAGCTATTCTATACATATCAAATACAAACATTTATCTTTCTTTATAACCTTGAATTTTTATCAAATTCAATTTTCCATCTGAATCGTATCCAAAATCGATATTAAAATTATTATCTGATTCCTTAATTGCTTTTATTATTTCTTGCGCTAGTTCAATGTTTTGTTTACCTTCTGAAATATTTATTTCAAATGAGCTTTCTCCAATTGTTTTGTAATTTTTCATATTTCTTCCTGCTAAATCAAGTAAATTATATATTATTTCCTTTTTAACATTTTGTCCTTTATATGTTATAAACTGATTATTAAAAATCTGTTTCTGTTTTTCTTTTATTCCTTGATATTTTTGCTCTAAAGTTTTGTTGATGTTTATCCACATTTTTAAAACTTCTGAATTAATTTGATTATTCTTTTTTATAAGAACCCTATCAATTCTTTGTAATAAACCATTTAACGCAGTATTTCTTTCAGATACTTTTAAATTAGTTATATTAATGTTTGCTTGATTTTCAAGTTTCTTTTGAATTCCTTCTAATGCACTATTTGAAGTTTCTAAATTTTGTGCTAAATTAAATTCTACACCTTTTATATAGTCATTTTGGGCATTAAGTTTTAAATTCAGTTTTTTTTGGTTAATATCTTCTCCTAAGATATATACAAGACTTATTTTATTATTATATGAATCACTATATTCTATACTTTTATTTTGTTCTTCTTGTTTAATATCTATACTTTTAGTTTTTATTTCTTCTTCAGTTATGTCATTATATTTAATACTCAATCTATTTTCAGAAAAATCTATTTTTGCTTGTTTGTTTTCAACTTCTACCGATATTCTTATAGTTTTATTATCTGCAACATAAATAAAAATTTTAGTTTCTGTAAATTGTTTCTTTGTTGTATTAATATCATTTATCTCTGCCTGCTTTCCTAGTCCTTTTAAAATTTCTATATATAGCTCTTTGGTTTCATCTTTGGATAAAGTTAAAGAATATACATTTGCTGTTTTTTCTTCTCCATTATTTAGAGTAACTTGCGAAGATTTTTGCTTTTTAAACCTTGCGTTACTAGTATCTTTTATATAACTTGCAATTACATTTTCAATTTTTTCTTTCTGATTTGCAATTAAATCCCACTTTTCTAATACTTTATATTTTTCTAGATTTGTTTTATCAATTCCAAGCATATCAAGTAAATCACTATAACTTTCTACATCTGCACTTACAAATTGCTTAACAACATTTGCAAACAATAGTCCATAAGTTTGATTTTCTTGTAAATATTCTAAATCCATAATGTCTAAATTGTCACCATATTTTATATTTATTGCTTTGTATGAATTTTTTTCTAAATTATTTGTAATTCCACTTGATATAATACTAAATTTTTCTTGCATTTCTTGACTATTTGTATATTTAAAATCTGCTTTTATATTTTCTCTAAAATTACTTTGAGTTAGCGTATTTAAATAATCTTTCTCTTTAGATAAATCTGTAATTTGATTTATCTTTGAAATATCTTCTTTCAAATATGTATTAAACATTTCACTTGCAGGCTTGAAAATGTCTGTTGTTAAGCTAAGAACTAAATACACAATTAAACCTATAATTATTATTCCAAATAGCATTCCTACTAATATTATTGATTTTTTATTCATATAATCATCCATTCCTTTCTCGCTTCGCTCAAAGTCACACATAGTTTAAAAAGACAATTTCTTTCAAACTATCATCCATTGTATAATAAGTTTAGGTTTTTAAAAGGATACCTATAAACCATATTGCATCTGCTTTTATATTTCTTTCAATTTAAAAAATTCTTTGTTTTACTGCTTCATATACAATAATACCTGTTGAAACAGAAGCATTTAAAGACTGAACATGTCCTCTTACTGGAATTTTAACTAAAAAGTCACAGTTTTTCTTAACTAAGTCACTCATCCCTTTTCCTTCATTTCCAATAACAATTCCAATCGGACCAGTTAAATTATGATTAAAGTAATACTCCTCTGCATCTACAGCAGTTCCGCAAATCCATAAACCTACATCTTTTAATTTTTTTATTGCATCATTTATATTATTAACTCTTGCGATTTTCATGTACTCTACCGCACCACACGCAACCTTACTTACTGTACTATTTACTTGAGCTGATCTTCTTTTTGGAATAATAATTCCATGAACTCCTGCTGTTTCTGCTGTTCTAATTATTGCACCAAGATTGTGTGTATCTTCAATTCCATCTAGTATTAAAACAAAAGGACTTTCATCTTTTTGTTTTGCAAAATCTAAAATATCTTCAATCTCACAATATTCATAAGGTGGAACAATTGCAATAACTCCTTGGTAATTGTCTGTTTGAGCCATCTTTTCCATCTGTTGTTTATCCTTTTCTACAATTACAATTTTTCTTTCTTTTGCCATCGCAATTATTTTGTTTATAGAACCTGTCCTATCTCCTTTTGTTATGTATAATTTATTAATGTCTTTTCCACTTTCTATAAGTTCTATTACTGCATTTCTGCCTTCTATTTGGTCAGAATATTTCTCTTCAACAGTTTCTTTCTCTTTTTCTTGATATTTTTTTGTTATATTTTCTGCTTTAAAATTATTTTGGCTAAACTTTTTTCCTTGTTTGTCACCTATTTTATTTTCTCTTCTTTCAAAATTCCTACGCTCAAGCTTTCTTCTGTCTCCTGTTCCTCTGTCAAACTCTCTTCTGTCATTGCCTCGTCGCTCATTATTTCTTCTTGTATTTTTTCTTCTTTCTATATTATTAGCCATTTATTCTGTTCCTTTCTGTGTTGATTGGGACCGGTTCTTTTTTGTTCAATTTGGAACCGTTTTTTTTTTTTTTTTGCACACTATTATACTATAACACTTTGACTTAAATTTCAATATTTTTATAAAATTTGTTGAAGTTTTTTTATTTTTCAAGTATAATGGTAATATAGGAGCGTAGAAAATTTAAGACGTATTGGTATAGCTTGGATAGAAAAATATAATTTATTAACACAACCTAAATAGGAATATTTAAAACGTATTGACATAACTTCTGTCAACATTATTATATTAAAATGCGGGTATAATTTAGTGGTAGAATGAAATGCTTCCGACCTTTTAGCCCGGGTTCGATTCCCGGTACCCGCTCCAATAACGAATCTGTTCGAACTTTTTTAAAATTTGAATAGAGATACAAATATCATTCTGAAAATGGATGATATTTTTTTGTTGCAAAAATGTCATCCAAGAAGGGTGGTGTTTTTTAATGAAGATAATTAAAGAAGAATTGCAATTTGAGGAAAGTCTAAAACAAAGGCTAGAATTTATATGTGAGTTTGCAAAAGTTACCCCAACTTTTATAAATGGAAGTATTAGGAAGATTGAAAATACTAATCTTTCATATATTGAACCACATAGAGTTATTATAAAAGACACAACATTTCTAGTTTTCAATTATTCTTATGATGTGTATATTTCTAATCTTTCTAAAAAGATAAAATTATCTGAATTAGAAGAATATTTGAAAACAATATAGCCTGTAATAATTGAAATACATGTAAAAATTTGACATTTCTTAAAATTGTGATACAATACTTATGTAAACAATATTGCAAAGATAATGTTTATTAAGTATTAGGAGATGAATTATGTTTTTAATAAAGTTAGAAAAACATTTAAAAATACATAAAATCAAGAGATGTCATTAGCCAGTAGTTTGTGCTTTTGATGTCTCTTTTGTTTTATATTGATTGGAGGTTTTGAAATTGAACGAAGATAAGAAAAAATGTGGATTGTATATGAGAGTATCAACAGATGACCAAGCAAAAGAACGGATTTAGTTTACCAGAACAAAAAGAAAGATTAGAGGCTTTTTGCAAATTTAAAAATTATGAAATTATAGATTATTACGAAGATGCAGGAATATCTGCAAAAACTGGTAATCATAGACCAGAGTTTGAAAGACTAAAAAAAGATATTAAATCTAAAAAGATAAATACTATTGTTGCTCTTAAATTAGATAGAATAACAAGAAGTATTTATGATTGGGAAAATCTAATAACTTTCCTAGATGAAAATGATGCCTACCTTGATTGTGCTAATGACGAAATCAATACTACAACAGCAAATGGTAAGATGATTTCAAGGCTTTTAATGAGTGTAAGTCAAAATGAAATTGAAAGAACAAGTGAAAGAACCAAAATAGGTATGGCTGGAGCTATAAAGTCAGGACATATCCCCCACAAAGCACCATTAGGCTATAAACACGAAGATAAAAAATTAGTAATTGATTATTCTACAAAAGATATTGTAGTTAGAATATTTGATTTATATTATAATGGTTACTCTTATCAGAAAATAAGTAATCTATTCAATGAAGAAAAAGTATTAGGAAAAGATAATTGGAGAGATTCAACTATTGTAGGAATTATTGAAAATGAAATATATAAAGGAGACTTTATACACGGCAAGAAAACTAAACATCCTACATATTATGAAGATGTTGTTGAACCAATTATTTCAAAAGAAATGTGGTCAGATTGTCAAGTACAGAAAAAGAAAAATTCAAGAAGTTATAAAAGAACTTTAACCTATTTATATTTACAGAAACTTAAATGTCCAAAATGTAATCGCATTTTAGGTGGTAAAGCAACTACAAAGAAAAACGGTAATGCCTACTTCTACTATTATTGCCACAATTGTAAAATTCAATTTAAAGAGAATTTAATAACAGACTATTTCAGCCAGTTTATAGATGAATTAACTAAATATGACTCTGTTGTAAATCAATTCTTCTTGCCTATGATAAAGCAAAAATTTGATGAGCCAAAAGAACAATTAGAAAAAGAAATAAATGAGCAAAATAATAAATTAGAGAGAATTAAAAAAGCATATATTAACGGTGCTTTTGAGCTAAAAGAATATAACGAAGAAAAGAAAATTGTAGAAAAGGCTATTGCTGAATTAGAAACCCAATTAAATAATACTGATTGTACAGAAGAATTAAGATTTACACCAAGAGATATTTTATTAAAAAGAGATATTGATTATATAAACAAATTAAAATTAAATAAAGAATATAAAGAAAGAACTAAAACTTGGAAAGATTATACAAGAGAGGAACAATCTGAACTTATAATGAAATATGTTGATGAAATAGAACTTGCTCTTATAGGAAATGTAATAGCAGTAAAACAAATTAATTTTAGAGACTCAATTTGCAGACCTTGTCAAGAATTATATGAAAAAGGTTATATTGATACTACAAAACCTACTCTATTTGGAAATGTATTAGGAAGTGTGAGATTTAGTAACTATTTGCCAGAAAAAGAAGTCGGCGAAATAATAATGAGATTAAGACAATACTATGATGTGCATTACACAGAAGCAACATACTATTTAGATAAGCAAGTATTTTTCTTTAACTTCAAAGAAGATAACTCCGCTATTGTCAGAGTATTCCCATTAAAAGATTATTATAAATTAGATCCAGATAATAAAATGGAAACTTATGAATTTGGAATAATTTATATTAACGAAGAAGATAAATTTCAAATGCAAGAAATAGATACTGCTTTTGATTATATTCCAGATGAAAGTAATGATAGTGTAATCTATACAAAAGAGCCTACTCCTATTCCTATAGGTGTAAAGCCAGTAAAATACTCCGAAGAAGAAGCAGAATAATTGTTGCAATGCTGCTTACAAAGACATGGCTATTGCAACAGGCAAATTAGCGAATACAAATTTATATTTGCGTTTTCAATATAAATTTAGTGTGAGGTAATTTGAATAAATTTTCTCCCATTTGGAGAGAAAATTTATCGCCTCGCAGAGCCCCCGAGTTATGATGGCACGTCATAACTCATAGGGGAGAATGCTTTAGTTAAGTACACTAAAATCATTCTCCCCTTAAAATAAGTTATTTCAATATTAAGCTGTTTTTCTATTTAATATCTTTTTAATTGTTACTTCAATATCATCAATACTTACTGGAAAAGATATTATGCCAA
>JAFROW010000013.1 GCA_017429505.1 Clostridia bacterium
ATAATGATGATATTTCACTATATGAAGAAGTACATGATGATCATGATGATGATGATGGAGAATATCAAACTTTTGAAAATTTTGGACAGGATTTTATTGTTGATTTATTACAATATTTAGGAGCAGATGCAGATTATTGCTAAAAAATAAAGTAGAAAAAGTTTAGCTGTAATATACAGCAGTTAGGAGGAAGAAATGAGAGATATATTTAAGGTATTAGAACAAATAAAAGACTTGTCTAATGATGAAGAGTTTTTAGAAGTAATTAAAGAAATAGAAAATGCTTTAAGATATAAAGCACCAGAAGATAGATGGAATTATGTATATGATAAATTTATAGCAAACTACATACCACTTGAAACTGATATAGATTATAAGATATTATCAATATGGACAACAAAGTCGGTAGAGGAATTGAAAGGAGCTGATAATATTGAGTAAAGTATATATAAATCCAAATATATTAGATGAAGGTAATCAAATGGAACTATTAGAGGATAATGAAGATGAAATGAAAAGAATAGTAAGATGTAACAACTGCGGACAACCTACTGAATATGGAATGACAAGAATGTGTAGTGGGTTTGTAGGATGTGATAACAAGATAGAAATAGATGGGAAAGAAGTAGATTGTTATTTTGAAGATTTAATGCCAAGAGTAATGAAATATCATGATAGTAGTAACCCAGATGAATACAATTTATATAGAACAGGAAAAGTATATAGATGGAGAGATGGAATAAATGAATAAGTGCCAAAGTTGTGCTAAACAATTTTATTGCAAAAATTTCAAGAAAATAGAAGATTATAAAGAATATTATAGTTTTAAATATGTTAAAGACTATGGCGTACCTAGGAGGATTGAAAATGAAGGAAGGAACTAAAATAATTGTTTATTATGTTGAAGCAGCATACAATACAAGTAAAAGAATGAGAAAATCAAGAGAATGTACTTTTATAAAAGAATATAGTAATTACATACAATTTTATGACAAATACCACATAAGAAGAAGTGTAATGAAACAAGATTTAATAGATATAGAAAGGGTTGAAGATTAAATGAAACAAAAAGTAGTACAATTTAATGAAAGCCATAAATGGTGTGGTTCATTTGGATTTATAAATGAAATTAAAGACGAAAGAATTATGGTAGGAGTTCCTATACCACAACAAGGAACAGCATATATTTTTTGCAAAAGAAATGAATTTGACATTATAGGAGAAACAGATTTATTACCAGCAAGGGAGTGATGATAATATGAAATATAAATTACATAAAGATCTTAAAGAGAAAATGCTTACAGAGATAGAACAATATGATTATAATTTAAAATTATTCAAGCAACTCCAGGAAAACAACGAGAATACAAGAAGATTATTATTCATTGAACATAAGTTGAATTGTGTTGAAAACGCATATAATCAATTAGATACTTTTGAAAAAGAAGTATATGATTATATATTTAAAAAACATTATAATTGGCTATATTGTGAATCTGTTAAGCAAATAAACAAGAATACATATTATCATGTTTATAATAAAAGTTTATATTTATTAGCAAAAGAGATAGGGGAAATATAATATTTCTCTTTTTTTATTATCTTAAATTGCAGAAAAATTAGGGAAAATTTATATGCTTTTTTATGGTATATTAAATACAGTAGCAATGAAGCAGTAAATTGCTTAATATTGTTTGAAGTCGTTATTGAAGTCGCTATTGCTGCGACTTCTATTTTTTTGCTAGTAATTGGCTAGGCAATTATTATATATAACTCCTATAAAGAGTGCTAATAAATACTAAAATGTCAAAAGATTTCCTTTAAAAGCTATTTTGATATATATTTGTTACAAGAACTTTCCTAGCACAAGTTCTTTAATATGTTATTATTTTTGGCTTATGCCAAATTTTATTATTATAAAAGCCCTTATTTTTTATACAGCAGGAGCTCCCATTCCTGCTTGTATTTTTATAAATAGTATGTAGTGATATATATAAGGATATTGTTTTTAGCGGAAAGACCTTCTTTCGACAATATCTGAATTGCCGATATATCATTACATAGTGTTTATATATGGAGGTATTATGGAATTTAAAATTAACAATGATACATGGAAGATCTTAAATAAAGATTGTAAAACATTATTAGAAGAGTTAAATTCTCATTCAGATAGAGATGATTACTATTTTGCGTTTGGAGTTACAAAATATCCTACGCATGAAATATGGATTAATAAAGAAATGAGTCGAGAACAACAAATAAAGACGTTAAAACACGAGCTAACTCATTGCTATATATTTAATTATGGATTATATAACGTACCAAGTTTTAATGAAGAAATGGTATGTGATCTTGTTTCAAGTATAAATGATTTTATAAATGAAGTAGTTAAAAAATATAAAGAGGAGAAGAACAATGAATGATAGAGCAAAGTATTTAGAAGTGAATGATGAACAAAATTATAGAATAAATGAGATAAGGGAAAGATTTTCAAAATTATATGATGATATAGATAATCTTTGCAAACCTAGTAGAGAAACATCATTAGTATATGACAAATTAGAAGAAGCTCAATTCTGGGCAATAAAAGGTATAACAAGGGAGGACAATTAAGATGTCAAGTGTTGATTTTATAGGTAATTGCATAGAAAAAGTTAATGAATATGCAATAGAACATTTAGATAAAAGCGACGAAATTCCTAATTTTGATGTATATGTTGTTTGGTATAGTAAAACATTACAAAATCACAAAGCATTATTGAGTACAAGCTTGTCTGATGGAATGTATTATGAATGTACTTACAACGGAGATAAAAAAGAATTATATTTTGATGCATATAAAAAATTTGAAAATAAATGTTTTAAGATCGGAGATTAAAAAATGAAAATAATGATAAGTCAACCTATGAGAGGAAAGACTAATGAGCAAATAAAACAAGAAAGAGAAACTGTAGTAAAGCAATTAGAAGCGGAAGGACATGTAGTAATAGATACAGTATTTGATACAGTTCCAAAAGGAGTAAATGAAGCAATATATTATTTAAGTAAGTCAATAGAATTATTAGGACAAGCAGATGGTGTTGTATTTATGCCAGGATGGAATACTGCAAGAGGATGTATTATAGAACATCAAGTAGCAACATCATACAATAAATTTATTAAATATTTATAAGCGATATTAAAGTGCTAGGCAACATTAATATATATTTTTATTATATTTAGTATTATCATTATTGATTAAAAAGGTGTCAATTATCAAGTTTGTGTAATTTTTGTATTAGTTATAACCTAGCAATAACTATTTAATTTAAAAGGCAAGGTGGTAAATATGACAGAAGCTCAAAAAAGATTTTGTGATGAATATGTTATAGACTTTAATGGAACAAGGGCATATAAAGCAGCATATCCAAATTGCAAAAAAGATGAAACTGCAAAAGCAGCTGCAAGTAGGTTGTTAACGAATGTTAACGTAATACAATATATTCAGGAACAAAAAGAAGAATTGAAAGAAAAAATAAATATAACAAAAGAACAAGTCATAAATCAAATTGCAAGAATAGCTTTTGGAGATATTAGAAAACTTTATAATGAAAACGGAGGATTAAAGAATATCCAAGATTTAGATGATGATGCAGCAGCAATAGTAGCAGGGATTGAAACAACGGAAGAATTTGATGGATATGGAGAAGATAGAGAACAAATAGGATATACAAAGAAAGTTAAAATAGCAAGTAAAGATAAGGCATTAGATATGCTAGGAAAGTATTTTGGAATATTCACAGAAAAAGTAGAAATTAATTCTGATAAACCATTTGAAGTAAATATAAATGTCAAAGGAAGCAAATAATGAGTAGTAATAAATCTGTAAGAGAACAATTAGAAAAAAGATATGGCAAAGAATGTTTTATAGAAAAGTTGCATTTAAGAAAAGAAAATAAGCCTTTAAAATATACATCCAAAGGACAGAAAAAGAAAATGCAACAACTTACTTATCATCATATTTTAGAACGTAGTAAAGGTGGAAAAACAACAATACAAAATGGAGCTTTATTAAGTTCTGAAAATCATGCATGGTTTCATCAACAAAGCCTAGAAAAACAAGACACAATGAATCAATTATTTCAAGATTACAAGCGTTTAGTTGATGATTGTAAAGTTGTTTTGGTTGATGATTTAGATGTTCCATTTAAGATTATACCTACTGATTTTGTTATAGAAGATAAAAAGCAAAAAAAGTATAACAGAGCTAAAAAGAAACAAGAAGATAGAAGAATGGCAGAAGATTATTTAGATAGATAAAAAATAATATTTTAGATATTATGGTAACGATTGCACTAAAAAGCTCTAATGATAATACATTAAATTAAAATAAAAATGTTTTAAAAAGCAATTTAGAAAGTATAAAGCCGTACTTTTTTGATAATATTCTAATAATTCTTTACATAAAGTGAAAGGAGTTTCAAATGGATATAGATGTTACTGAAAAACAAAATGCTTTTATGAACTCTACAGCTTTTGAAACTTTATTTGGTGGAGCAGCAGGAGGGCGGCAAAAGTTTTGGACAATTAGTAGATGCCTTAGTATTTGCTTTAAAATATCCTAAGTCAAAGCAAATCATATTTAGAAGAACTTTCGCTGACTTAGAGAAATCTCTTATAAGAGTAAGTCAAGAATTTTATCCCAAAGAAGTTGCAACATATAATTCAAGTAAACACATGTGGAGATTTAAGAATGGAAGCATTATAGATTTTGGATATATAGATAAAGAGTCAGACGTATATCAATATCAATCAGCAGAGTACGATATAATCCGCTTCGACGAATTAACTCATTTTACAGAATATATGTATGTATATATGATTTCAAGATGTCGTGGAGCTAATCCTTATCCTAAAGGAATAAAAAGCTCTACTAATCCTGGAGGAGTTGGACATAGTTGGGTAAAAGCAAGATTTATAGATATTGGAGAACCTAATGTAGTACATGAAGTAACGCTTGAAACAGGAGAAAAGACAACAATAATATTTATTCCTAGTCTAGTACAAGATAATATATTCTTATTACAAAACGATCCTGATTATGTAAAAAGACTTGATGCACTTCCTGAAAAGGAACGTAAAGCATTAAAATATGGAGATTGGGATATATTTGACGGACAGTTCTTTACAGAATTTGATAGATCAATTCATGTATGTACACCTTTTGCAATTCCTAAAGATTGGAGAATATATAGAGCAAGAGATTATGGACTTGATATGTGTGCGGTTATATGGATTGCTATGGATTATAGAATGAACATTTACATATATAAAGAATTATACGAAAGCAATTTAATTGTATCAGAAGCTGGAAGAAAAATAAACGAAATGACAAACGAAAAAATATCTATAGATTATGCTCCGCCTGATTTATGGAATAGAAATAAGGACACAGGTAAAAGCACAGCAGATATATTTGCAGAAAGTGGACAATACTTAACTAAGGCAGATAATAACAGAGTAACAGGATGGTTAGCAGTACATGAATGGTTAAAGATTATTGAAGATGAGCAAGGACAAAGGACAAGTAGGTTACATATATTCAGCAATTGTGTAAACCTTATAAGGACTTTACCTGCATTGCAATTTGATGAGAAAAATCCAAATGATGTAGCAAATGAACCGCACGAACTAACACACATACCTGATGCTCTTAGATATTTTTGTACAATGTACCAAGCTCCAATGGTAATATCTAAAACTTTACCAAAAGGAACATATACTCCAACAGAGTTAGAAGATTTAGGATATAGAGATACACAAACACCAATAAAAGTAAATGTAACAAAATCTGTAATGAAAAGGAGAAGATAATATGAAAGACGTATTATTAATAATTTATTTAGCAATATTTGATGTAATGACAATAGCAAATATAATAACTATTTTGTATTTTGTTAAAAGATTTGAAAAAAAAGAACAAGAACAAATGAAAGTTGCAAAAGCAACAAGACGACATACGTCTGTTAAAACATCTAATTACAATAATTCCTATAATACCAGGGGATATGATAGATATAAAAACAAAGATGGTTTATATGAACCTCAGAAACCACATCAAGGAATTGAACTAAAAGCTAAGAAGGAGGAATAATAAATGGAAGAAAACGAATACCAAAAAATGATTGAAGAAAAGACATTAAAGAAAAAAGCAATTATGAATGAATCTGAATTAGCAGAAGCGGAACAATTTCTTTTATGGTATAGAAGAGCAGACCAGGACAAGAAAAGAATTGGAGTAACGCAAAAGTGGGAAGATGTAGAAAAGTATTGGGAAGGAGATTTTGAATATGAAGATGACCAAGCAGCTCCTAATACAAATATAACAAACTCAAATGTTGAAGGAAAAACAGCTCTACTTTGCGACCAAAATATTGCAGTACAAGTAAATCCAAGAGAGCCAGGAGATAAACCATTCTGTGAAATGGCAAGAACAATAGTAGATTTTATTAAAGAACGTAATAAGATATTCAGAAAAATAGAAGTACATGAGCGTAGAAGAGATATGTTTGGTACAGGAATATTCAGAGTTCTATGGGATTTTGACAAATTAGATGGTAAAGGACTACCTGTTATAACTCCAATACATCCAAGTAGATTATTTGTTGATCCTGCTATTACGGATGTGTACGATATTCAAGAAGCACAATACATAATAGAAGCTAAAAACAAATCAATATATTCTGCAAGAATGGAATATGGAGAAGAAAAAGCAGATGCTATTATACCTAACTTAGATCCAATTGGAAACATATTAGAAAACATAGAAGAAGATCAATATGTACATTTAATGATATGGACTAAATATAAAGAAAACGGAGAAAAGAAATTAAGACTTGTAGAAATGTCTGGAGATGGAGTAATCCTAAGAGATACTAAAAAAGCTCTACAAGAGCATAATAAAAAACAAGAAGAGGAAGATGAGCAAGAAATCTTTGAAGGAAAAAGAAAAGATAAAAGAGAACCATTAAAATTATTTCCAAATGCTAATTATCCATATTTCTTAACTCCTGATATGCACAGAGAGAATACTGTATGGGGAAAAGGTTCAGCAGAATTAATGTTAGGCATATCAGACCAAATAGACGATTTAGATGATAACTTATTAAGAAATGCAAGACTAACAGGAAATCCAATGGGAATTGCAGCAAATAGTTCTGGAATTGATATAACTAAAATAACAAATGAACCTGGACAAATTATTCCAACAAATGATGTAAATAGCTTTAAATGGCTTACACCTCCAAACATACCACAATATATAATCAATAAAAGAACAGAGCTAATGAACAATGATAGACAGATTGTAGGAAGATTTACAGACCAACAGATAGGTAAATCTCAAACAGGAATAGACACAGCGACAGAAGCACTTGCATTGCAGAATAGTGGTAATGCAATGATAGACCATAAAAAAGGATTATTGCAAGAAACTCTATCAGAGTTATTTGAATATTGTTTAGAGTTAGCTTTACAAAATTGGAATACAACAATGTTATTTAGAATAGTTGGAGATAAAGGAGAAGATACGTTCTCAGAATTTAATCCTGATATTTTGAATAATGTTCCTGTAATGATAGAAGCAGACACAGATTATAGACAAAATTATAAAGAAGAATGGCAGAAAAGAAATCCTGATAAAGATATTATGAAAGACTTAGATCCAAACGAATATAAATATATGCAAGTAGAAGATGAAAACGGAAATAAAGAAACTAGAAAAATACAATATGATTTAGAAATATCTGTAGGAGCAGGACTTCCAAATAATAAGGCTTATAGATATACGATTATAAGACAATCATTCCTAGACCATGCAATTACAACTAAGGAATACAGAGAATATTTAATTAAGCAACTAGGATTAGATGTGCAAGAATATCCTGAAACAATTCAAGAACAACAAGAAATAGGATTGATAGATGAAGAAAATCAAAGAATGTTACAACAACAAGCACAAATGAATGGGAATGTTGAAGGATTGACACAAAACGGAAAACCATCATTAAATTATATGAGAGGAGCAATGTAAAATGATAGATGTAAAAGAATTAAAAATGTTAAATCAAAAAGACTGCAGATGTGGATACCATGAATTTAGTCTTGAAGATGTAAAAAGTGTAGAACAATTACAAGATGCACATGGCTTTTATGGAAACCTAGTAAAGCATTATTCAATTGTAAAATGTCCAGAATGTAATAGAGAAACAGTAGTATTACTAAAACAAGTAGGACAAACATGGGAAATTATGAATACAGCTATAGTAAAAGAACAAGAGGCAGAAAAAGAAGAAAATGCTTCTTATACAGAACAAGATGCACAAATGCAACTTACAGAGAATACACCAGAAGCAACAGAAACGGCAAATAAAGAAGAAAATAATCAAAGCCAAGAATTTATATGTCCTGAATGTCAAAAAGTCTGTAAAAACAAAATAGGACTTACAGCACACATGAAGACACACCAAAAGTAGTTATTAAATTTTTAATTTATATATTAGAGGAGTAAACCTGGCTAAAAATCAAAAAAAATTAGAGGAAAAAACCTGGCTAAAAATTGAAAGGAGTACAACATGGAGAATGAACAAGAAGGAATCAGATTAGAAACAATTGATTCAGAAGCAGAGGGAATTGTCTTACCTAGTGTAGAGGAAGAAGTTGACACAGAAACAGTTGATACAGAAACGGAAACAGAAACCACTACAAAAATAGACGAAGAAAAGGAAAGTTTAAAAAGAGGAGTAAATGCTGAGCGTTCTAAAAGAAAAGCAGCAGAAAAGAAAGCTAGAGAACTTGAAGATAGAATAAGAGCATTAGAGGAAGCTAATAGAACTCCTGAAAAAACTACCTTAGATACTCTTATAGAAAGTGGCGTAGATGAAAGTATTGCAAAGTCAATTGCTGCAGCAATAGACAAAAAGCAAACTACTAATTCAGAATTAGAAAGAAAAATAGCAAATACTAATTTTGAAATTGCACTAACTAAAAAGAGTAAAGAGCAAGGTTTTGAAGATATAGAGGAATATAGTGATGAAATCAAGGAATTAGTCGATAAAGGACTTTCAATTGAACAAAGCTATTATGCCGTAACCTATAATTCTAAACCTAAAACAAACGACACTAAATCAGAAATAGAACGAAAGTATGAAGCTAAAATGCAAAATAATCAAGCTAGAAAAGAAATTCTAGGAAATTATAATAGCAATTCTGGAGCAGCAACTAATTCTAAAACTAAAATTAATTTAAGTAGTGAAGAAAAAGCAATTGCTGCTATGTCAGGAATGACACCAGAAGAATATGCTGCAATTCGTGATATGGATAGTGTTAAAGATTATAACAAATATAACGCTACAAAGAAAAAGTAAGCAGTTTATTACTCCTTATATTGCTACAAATAAAATATAAGGAAGGATGATAATTATGCCAACAACAGCAGCAATGATGACAAGAGCAAATTTTGCAAATTTATTAACACCAATACACAAAAAAATATTCTTTGACTCTTATAATGAAGTTCCAAGTGTGTACAAAAAAATATTCAAAACTGAAAAAATGGATGCCAAAACTCAAACATATCCTCATTTAGGAGCTTTGGGATTATGGGCACAAAATACAGAAGGAAGCAAATTCAATCATGACAAATTCGACCAAGGACCTGTAGCTTCTTTCGAAGCAAAAAGATTTGACAAGGCTTATGAATTAACATGGGAACTTGTACAAGATGATTTATATAATGTTATGAAAGGTTTAGGAAAAGGAGGATCTGCTAGAGGATTAGGTAGAGGATTAAGAGCTACAGAAGAAACAGAAACAGCAGGAGTATTAGCAAATGGTTTCTCTAATGTAGGTTATGATGGTAAAGCCTTATTTGCAGCAGACCACCCATTAATCAATTCTAGTTCAACATGTTCTAATTTAATTACAGGAGCTTTAACTGATACTACTTTAAAGAACGCTATGACTTTAATGCGTCAACAAAAAGACGAAGCTGGAATAGTTATTCAAGCATCTGCTAAGAGATTAATAGTTGCTCCTGAGCAAGAATTTACTGCAAAAGCAATTGTAAATTCTATATTACAATCTGGAACAAACAACAACGACGTAAATACTATACCAAATCTTGAAGTAGTTGTATGGGATTTCTTAACAGGACCAGCATGGTTCATTCAAGATCCTACATTTGATAACTTACTATTCCTAAGAAGAGAAGAGCCTATCTTCGATTCAGAAAGAATACAAGACCAAATGGATTATAGAATGTTTGGATATACACGTTTCGACGTTGGATATTGTGATTGGAGAGGACTTGTAGGAGCTACAGGAACTAGAGAATCAATAAATGTTGGTTCTGATACAGAAAATACTGGTAATACAGATACTACAGGAGATACTGGTAATACAGATACAACAGGAGATACTAGCAACACAGAAAATCCATAAGGAAAATAATAAAAACTATCAAAAGGGAGCAATATGATTTTGTTCCCTTTTATTTGAAGAAAGGAGTGTTTTGAATGTCAAGACCTAGTGAATATTGGAGTGAAGAACACGCACATTCTAGCGGTAAACCTGATGCAAATTTAGCAACAGATGCTTTACAATTAGGTGGAATAGATGCAGAAGATTATGCAACTAAAAAATATGTGCAAGATTATCACAATAATAAAGAGAAATTATTAAAAGAATATATAGATTCACAAGACTTAGCAAAACTACAAGAAGCAAAAGATTATGTTGATACAATGATAAGAAACCAAGACTTCTCTACCTTTGCAAAGCTAACTGATTTACAATCTTTAAGTGCAACTTTATCTGCAAGAATAGAAGCATGTAAAACTCAATTTCAAACCGAATTAAATAATAGAATAAATGCTGTAGTTTCAGATGTAAACGAAAATTTTGATGATGTAAATGGAGCTATAGATACTTTAGATACAAGAACTAATGAGCTTTTTACCTCTGTCAGTAATGGAAAAGAAGTAGTCGCTGCCGCTATTACTGACAAAGGACAAGAAACGGCTAGTGATGCAACTTTTGAAACTATGGCAAACAATATAAGACAAATAGAAACAGGTAGTATAGATACATCAGATGCGACAGCTACAGAAAATGATATTGTTCTTGGAGAAACTGCTTATGTAAATGGTAGAAAAATCACAGGACTTTTAATTCCTCCAACTGATTATCCAACTTATGGAACTGATACAAGTAATGCTAATGTTTCAGCTGATGACATAATGTTTGGAAAAACAGCTTATGCAAATGGAGAATATATTACAGGAACAGCTAACCCTGTTAATCCAGAAGTCGAAGAAATATATGCAGTTGATTCAGATGATAGTACCATAGAAAAAAGTAACATAGGTTTAGAAAAATATCCAGATACAGAAGATATTGTTACTTGTAGATATGCAATTGAATTTTCAAAAGATGGAAATTATTGTGTAAGTGCTGTTAAATTAAATAATAATACATCAGATACTGATTATTGTATAGAAAGCCATCAAGTTACTAATGCTGGATTAATTATAAATGCAAGTGCTGGTACATTCGGAGAAACAATATATAAAAAATACAGATACACTAAAGAAGAACTAGGGATTAGTGATGAAGAAGAAATTAATTTAATAAAGCTATCCGCTTCTGGATTTCTAGGATATTCAACAAGATGTCTTCTTTTAATAAGAACTTATGTACAATCTACAGGAAAATATTATTTCCATATTTATAGTTATCATTTAAACGATAATGGTGTAATAGGAAGAGAATATAACGAAGAAAGATTTCCTATAAGCTATAATAAAATTGAGAATAATTCACAGATTGATAATATTGTTTTTAGTAATAGGGATGCAAATACTTTCTTTTCTTTTAGATTATATTCGAATTCTGGAGGATATACATATTATCTTGCAATAAGAAAATATACAATTGTACCTACAATTAACTCTAGTGATATGGTCGTAATTAATATTGGAGGTGGGGTAGAACAAACAGTAATAACTACTTCGACAGTTCCTGGTTCAGCGAATATAAAAATTACATCAAATGACAAATATATCTTAACTAATGCAGATAGTGATGTTCAAAGTGCTTGTTTAATTGAGTTGGATAATAACTTAAATGTTTTATATGGAATATGTTTTGAAGATAAAGGTTCAAGCGCAATAATGGATGAGGAAAATAATAAAGTTATATTATTAAGAAGAAGCAGAGGAATATGGATTTATTCTAAAAACAGTTCAAATGTATGGAGTAAAACAAATTCTATATCTTTTAAATATTCAGATGAATTATTATACTTATCTGTTGGAAGACTAACTATTTCTAGCGATTTTAAAAAAATATATTTTATAACAACATTAAGCGGAAATACCTATATTAATGCTTCAAATATCAGATTAAATATACTTAATGTAGAAGATATTTATAATTTAAATGATGATACAATAGTTATAAATAATTATGAGCAATTACAATCTAATAATTATGGAAAAAGCTTTCCTTGGACAATAGTCAATTTTATTACTTCTTCCAATGGAAGAGTGCAATTATATATAAATAATGGTTTATCTTTTTCCATTATTCTAGCAGAATTGTGGAGTATTATCTCCAATGAAGATAAAAGAATAATAGGAATTATCTATAAAAACAGTTTTTTTAGAAAAAGTGAAAGTGGAGTCCTTTCTGCAGCAACAAATGATGTTGCAAGTGGAAAAACATTTATAGGATATGATGGAACAGTACAAACAGGAACACTTGAAACTACAACATAAGGAGGAATAAAAAATGATTAATGAATTAAAAATGAATGAATTAAAAAACTTATTTTTTTATACGTTTGGAATTGTACCATTACAGTATTATAACGCAATAGGAGATGGATTTACAGATAATAGACTAAAAATACAACAGGCTATATATGATGCAATAGAAGTAGGAGCAAAATATATATTTGTTCCAAAAGGAAATTACTATTATTCACAAAGTTTACTTAGAACTGATGAAGTAATATTCATTGGAAACAATGTAGATACATTTATAGAAGGAATAGAAATAAGACAATTTCCTGATTTATGGAATGAAGCACAAGCAACAACAGGAGCAATAACTCCAATAGGAGGAATAATACTAACCGCTTCTGTAAACATTCCAGAATACTATTTAGAATGTAATGGACAGACTTTAAATGTTGCAGATTATACATGTTTATATGAAGCAATAACGGAAAATATACCTGAGCAATATCCTGAAACATTTACAATTCCAAATTTAAGTACAGGAACAACAGGCACAAAATATATTATAAGAGCAAAGTAAGGAGGGATAGAAAATGGCAATAGTAAGTAGAACAACAGTAGGACAAGTATTAGATGATATTCAAGTAAGATTGCCTCATGAATATATAGACGATACATTGTTCTTATGGATAAATGAAACAATGAAAAAGATATATAAAGACTTAGCAATTCAAGAACAATATTCCTTTAATACAAGAGCAGGACAAGACTTATATGTATTACCAGATGATTGCAGTATTGACATGGTAGAACATGTAACAAAATCAACTAAGGCAAGAACGCAAGACAATCCTTACGATTGGGGTAACTTTCAAGAAATAAGATCATATCTACCAAATGAAAAGATGCACGAAGACGGATATTTTGACGGAAGAGAAGGATTAATTGCTTTATATCCTACACCAAAAGATATAAGGAAAATAGATATTTATTATCTTAAAAAGCCTAAACTAGTTACTAGAAGAGAAGATTTTATAGAATTAGATGATAACTATATAGATTTAGTAAAATACAATGTAATGTCAATTATAGCAATGTCAGGTTACAATCCAGACATAGAACTAGCAAATGAATATATTCTTCTTTACAACAATTTAGTTATGAAAGCTAATGAGAATAAACATGAGCAGCAACAAAGATACCCTGTTATAAGAGATTTAAAAAGAAGCATAAGGTCAAGGAGGGGATAATATGCAACCAAATACATATTTGAATGATATTCACTATAAAAGTGATAATCAAGTAAGTTATTTAGCTGGAGGAATAAATAATATATATCCACCTCAATTTATACAGGATGATGAATGTCAAGATATGTACAATATGTGTTTAGATAAATACCCAGCTTTGAGTACAAAAATTGGCAGAACATTAAAAGCAAATCCAGGATTAAGAGGAAATCAAGTAAAGTATTTTGGAGTTGCAGGAACTAAATATTTATTCTATATACAAGGTACAGAATTAAAGGATGTGACAGGAACAGTAATATCTACTGGAATTACAGGAGATAAATTCTCTCATGTGTATTATGCAGACGGAAACAATGAATACTTAGTTTTATATGGAGAAGGAGTAACAGCAACAAGACATAAATTACCATTATCAGCAATGAATACACCTGAAATAATTCCGCTTCCTACAGGAGCAACAAGATTTGAACACATGTGCTATCACAAAAGTAGAATGTTTGCAAGTGTAGGAAATATGTTATATGCTTCTGCTTTACAGAATCCAATGGATTGGAGTGCAACAGAAAATTCAGCAGAATACAGAGTACCTAACTGTAATCAAGTAACAGGATTAGTAAGTTTTGATGATAAGTTAATTGTATTTAGTCAAAAGAATATGCACTTGTATTATGGAAGCAATGTTATATCAGGACAATATGATTCTTATACTTGTGTATCATTAGATAACAATATAGGCTGCTACGATCAATGTACTATAAAAGTACATAACTCATATCTATATTGGTTATATGGTAGAAACATTTATGAATATGATGGTTCTACAATAAGAAATATAGAAAAGCCTACATCAAATAATGGAGTAACAGGAGGAATACAAAACTTTATATATGGAATAACAATCAATGAAGCAAAAAATATATCAGTTGCAGGAAGTGAAGACAAAGTATATTTTTGGATTCCAGATTATCACTACTTCCTAATTTTTGACCAAAGGCTAAGAAAGTGGACAAAGGAACTTCAATGTGAAAAAGAAGATGAAATGTATTATACAAATATTTGTGATGCTTATGTAGATTTAAACTTCTCACAAACACCAACTCCAATATATGCTTTAACGCAAGATGGAGTAATCTATGAGATAACAGGTGGAAGAAGAGATGGAAATAAATATATTAGAGCTTATGGTAAAGATGAATATGTAGGAGAAGACGGACAAACAGCAAGAGAAGAAATTCCATTCTATATAAAAACAAAAGAATTTAAAAATGGAGTATTAAGTAAGAAAAAGTCTTTATCTGCATTATGGTTCAACTATGACTTAGATGGCACAGTAAATTTAATTATATCTACAGATGATGGAAAAACTATAACAAAAGAAAACATATTGTCAAAAGGAACAAACAAAACTGAGTGTGTATTAATTCCAAATGAATTGCAAAATTCAAATAGTTATACTTTTGAGATTTACGGTACAGGGGATATTACAATATACGGAATAGAAAGAGTAGATAGGACTCATACAAGATGAGATTTAGGCAATATAGCGACAATGCTTCTACACTAAAAGAATGGGCGAAGCAATTAAATGTTGCTAACAAAGGAATATATCCTCTATATTCTACCGTAGAAAATACAATTGGACATTGGAAAAATGAATTGAATAAGAATATTGGAATAAATACATTCGGAGTAGAAAGCACTCCAGAAGCTACACTAAGAAATTGGCAAGATAAATTAAATGGAATTTATAATAATTGAAAGGAGTAATAACATGGCAAATACATTGGTTAATCAAGGAACTGCAGGAGTTGCAACAAGTAATCCACAAACAAATATAAATCAAGTTCAATCTAATGTTGCTAATCCAGGAGTTCCAAATGCAACACAAGGACAGAGTCAAATAAATCCTATAACGATTCCTATTCAAATACAGCCACAAGTTGCTACTACAGGTTATTCTCAAACAACAGGAGGACAACAAGTTGCAAATAATATACAAGCTCAACCTCCAGCACAATCTCAATCAGCACCATCTCCACAAACTTATCAAAGGAATAACCAAAACAATAATGTAATAAACTTCGACCAAATTTACTCTGCTTATCAAAGCCAATATGGAAATACATATAATTCAAATAATAACGCAGTAAATAGCGGAATTAAAAAGACTTCTATAGGAACAACTATAGTAACACCTAAAACTTCTAACATTAATTCAATACAAGGTCAATATCAAAGTGCTTATGCAGATACAGTAAATAGTATTATAAGTACATTACTTACAGAAACAGTAAATATGAAAAATGGATTTAATTATGATCCATCACAAGATATGGCACTAAGAGTTGCTTCTGAATATGCTGCAAACTCTACTATGCAAAGTCTTGCAGGAAGCGGAGTATTAAATAGTTCATCAACTGCAGAAAGAGTTGCTAGAATAGTTTCTGAATTAATTCCTCAATATGAAAAACTTGCTTATGATAGACAAGTACAATACTTAAATCAGTTGGCAAATACTGCTGATGTTGTAATGAGTTATGATAATCAACAATTCCAATATTGGAAAGATGCTAAGGATAGAGAGTTCCAAGAAAAAGAATTTAACTTTAAAAAGCAACAACAAGAACTTGAAAACGCATGGAAAAGAGTTGATGAGTTGGGATATGTTGATAATAAAGCTAGTACAATTTTAGGGGTAAAAGTAGGAACATTATCAGGAGCAGCAAGAGAAGCTAAAGAACAACGAGAATTTGAATTAAACAAAATGAGAGAACAATATACATTACAATATAAAAATGATTCTGCTATTGCAAAATTAAAGAGTGAATTAGAACTAAGTTCTAGTAAAGAACTTGCAAAATATAAAGCAGGAATTGAAAAAGACTTATATTCGTATAAATCTAAAATTGATACTGCAAGTAGTAAAGAACTAGCAAGTTATCAAAACTCTTTGAGTAGAAGCAATAAAGAGTATGACTATCAATTAGCAACAAAATATGGAACAACAGGTTCTAAATCATCTGGTTCTGACTATACAAGTTATTCAACACATGATGAAGTAATAAAAAATAGATGGGGAATAGAAGATCCTGTAACAGGACAGATAAGCGTAAATGACGGAACATCAAACAATAATGATGCAGTATATAGTTACTTAGCAAATGCGTATGCAACAGGAAGAATAAGTCAAAAAGATTTTGCAGCTTTAATTGCTAAATATGGAATAACTGTACCATCTCAAAAAACTTCAAACACTACTACTAAAACAAATTCTAATAATGGATCTAATTCGTTTGGTTATGGAAGTGGCGGAGGATTCAGATAGGGAGGTAAGAAGTGTTAATAAATGATGAAGAAGAAAAAAAGAAAAGATTAGAAGAAGCAATGCAGATTACTAATAATATTAATTCTAATAACTATCAAGATGATTTCTCTACTAATAATATAAATTCTGATGATGAATATACTCAAAGACTTCAAGAGGCAATGAATATCACAAACAGTATAAATCCTTATACAGAAGAAACTTCTTCTGATATAGACAAATCTCCTGATTTATATACATCAACTATAGATAGTACTATTCAAAATGAAGAACAAACAGAGAATAAAAAGAAAGTTGAAATATTTAAAAGCAGTAAAGCACTAGACGACGGTTATCAATTTGGAGATATAAGTAGGTCTGCAATTGCAACTGTAACAGATGTTGCAAATAGATTAGCAGAAGGATTTAGTTCTCCGTTTGAAAGTGTTGTAGATATAGGAGCTCATGCAGTAGCAACAATTCAATCTTTAACTGGACACGAAGAAGCATCAAAGAAAACAAGAGAATGGGCAGATAAAGATGTTATAAAAGAAGAAGCAGAATCAAATCCATATACTCCTGTCAAGGCTTTCTATAACTTTGCAAGTGGAAATGGCACATATTGGGAAAATATGCAAAGACAACAATTACAAAAAATAAAAGAAAAACAAGATGAAGGAAAAGAATTAAGCTCTTATGAAAAAAATCAATTAGATTTATTAGGAAAGTTATATCCTGAAATAGATAATAAAACTCCTAAGAATTATAAAGATGAATCAATGCTTGGAGAAACATCAGGTCAAGTAGCAGAACTTATAGGATATACAGGTGGATTAGCTGTTGGAACTCAATTGTTAGGTGGAGCAGGAAATATCCCTGTTGCTATTGGTAATACTACACTTAACTTGCCTACATTAGCAGTTGTTGGAGGAGCATCAGGAGGATTAAAAGAGGCAGATTCAAAAAGAGAAAATGTATCAGAAATAGAAAGATGGAGTAAAGCAATTACAGGAGGATTAATTGAAGGAACAACAGAAGGATTATTTGGAATGTTTGGAGTAGGAGGAACTGAGCTTACTGATATTTGGGCATCAAAAGCTGCTAGTAAAATGAGCACAGGAGCAGGAAAGATATTAGCAAAATTAGGAGTTCAATCAACAGGGGAAGCACTAGAAGAATTTTTATCTTATGCTGGTAATTATATTGTAGATAATGCTTTAATAGATAGATTAGGAGATACAGATTTTAGTACTAAATGGGATTGGGGAGAAGTAGGAGAACAAATGGCATTGGCATTTGTTAGTTCTGCAATATCTCTAGGTGGAGAATCATATATCAGCACCAATCAATCTATAAAGACAGCAGAAGAACAATTAGGAAGAGAACTAACTCCACAAGAAAAAACATCTGTAATAAAAGCAATAACAGAAGATGCTTTAATAAAGTATGACAATAAAGAATTATTTGAAGATGGAGAAGAAAGTGTTGGAAATTATTTTGTTGCAAATTATGACGAAAATGGAGAAGTAGGAGAAGTAGTAGAAACATTAGGAAAAGCAATTGAGAATCCAAATTCAAATTTAGATATACAACCTGTAATAATCAAGGATCAACAGAATAAAACTTTTAACGTAATAGATGGACAAACAGGAATGTTATTAGATACAACTCCATATACATCTGTACAAGAAGCGGTAGATGGATTTACAGAAATAATAACTAATATGTCAGAAGCTCAAATAGAAAGTGTAAATAACAATGTTGCAGATTCTACCTTAGCTCTATATGCAGAAATAGGAAAAATGATACAAGAAAGACAATCACAAAATATAACCTCACAAAATCAACAGAATAATACCATAGAGCAAAATAATATTCAAGGTCAAGAAATTAATAGTAAAAATAATAAAAACGCTCAAAACGGATTTTCAAATCAAATAAAAACTACTATGGAACAACGCACTTTTGAGAATGTATCTGATAAAAATGTAAAATCTTATCAAACAGAAAATCCAGAAGTAAGTCAAGAAATTCAAGAAATGGCTTATAACTTCCAAGAAGATTTGTCAAATTCTACTTTTGGAGAAAGATACAAAGCAGGAGATGAATGGACAGGAACAAAGAGAAGTACAACAAAAGAACTAGCAGAAATAAAAGATGATACAGGAGCAAGTTGGGGTAAAATCCAAAAAGCACTAGAAGATATAAGTCAAGGAAAAGGAGATTATGCACTTGCAAAGAAAGTAGAATTAGTTTTAGATAAAGCCTTATCAGAGGGATATAAAAACATATATGGTAAAAATATAATGCCTAATGAATCATATTTAACTAAAAAAGGAAAGATAGAAGGCAAGAACTATCTACAAAATGAAACAGAAACATCTATAGAAATTGAATCTAATCCAGAAGAAAATAGAATTTTTGAAGAAAGAATAAATAAAAAGGGAGGAAACTCAAATGTCAGAGCAGAAAAAATCAACAACAATAATTCACAACAAGAAATTAGTAGAAATCAAAAGGGAAAGAACACCAGAGGAGAAAAAGAAATATCAAGAAGTAATGGAGTTAGTCAAGAAAAACTATCCAAAAGTGTACAACAATTCCAAAGAGAGCAGCAAAAACAATTAGGAAAAGATACTAAGATTTCTTTAACAGAACAGAATAAACTAACAAGAACGGAAAGAACTATACAAAAAGAATTTGAAAATATTACAGGATTGAATTATGGAGTATATGAATCTAATAAAGGAACAGAAGATGCCGTATATGTAAATGATAATATACTTGTAAAACATAATAGCCTACAGAGTAAAAAGAAATCTAATTTCTTACCTTTCCACGAATTAGGACATTGGTTTAAAGTAAATAGAAATACAGAATGGACTGCAATACATGACATTATAGATAACACTATTACTAAAAATCAAATAGAAGAATATAAAAATGTATTAAAAGATAAATCAATGTTTGATAATATGTCAGAAGCGGAAATTAGAGATTACATAATAGAAGAAATTGAAAGCGATTACTTTGGAAACTGGGCTAATGATATTAGCAATTGGGCTGATATGATTAGAAACAAAATGCTTTCTGATGAATATGTACAATTACTTATAGACATCTCTGATGAAAATGTTTCAACTCATTATAATATATTTGGTACACAGGAACAACAAGAACAAGTCTATAACCAAATAAATGAAATGATGAATAATTTTATTGCTAAAAACAAATCTTCTGATAGTAGTTCAAATAACAATAATTTAAAAAATGCAATAAAGAATATAAAAGAATCAAAAAATGTCGTAGATAGAAAAGACATTGAAACTATTATAAACAACGTGGATTTTTACATAAAAAAAGGTAGTGTAAAAATAATAGATGAAAAGATGGAACAGAGGGCTGGACACAATAAGAACCCTAATATTACAAAATTAAATAATATTTATCCTAATATAACAAGAAAAACTTTAAAAACATTTTTAAATAATGCTTTTAATAAATCAATGTCATTGTTTAGAGATAGTACTGTAAACATTAAAGATACCAATACTAATGCTCAAATTAAAAAGTCAGGTTTAGATGAAAACTACAATAAAAATTATGATGCGAAAACAGACAAAGTAAAAGCTAACACAGCAGATACCTTAAATAAAATTATAGAAGAAGGTATATATGGATATACAACAATAGAAGAGAATGATAAAAGAAGAATATTATATCATAACTATTTTAGCGTGGTAAACTATGATAATAAAAACGAACTAATAAGAACGATTATAAAGGAATATTCTACACAGAAAAATCTACCAAACAGTTTTTACTATCAAAAAGTGGAGAGCTTAGATAATTTAACAAAACAAATCGAAGATTTAGTTCCCCCTTATCCGACTAATAATAGTAAAGATAAGGTATTTGAACATAAATCTTCGACTAATAATAGTATATCACAAAGTAACAAAAATGTCAAAAATAGCAAAAATAATACTATAAAGAAATCAGACAGAACTTTGTTTGATAGAAATAATCAAGACTTATATTATGATTATTCAGAAGAAGTAAAAGGAAAGAACACATCAACATATTCAAATACCAAGATGAGAGAACTTATACAGGCGAATGACATAAAACAAATAAATAACAAGAAACAATTTATTAGAACAGTTATAGAAAGAGAAGGTAATTCTTATTGGGGTAATATGTTCAAAGATAGCACTTTGAGAGATGCAAAGTACAAAAATGAACTTATAAAAAGCTATCTTGAAAAACAAAATGAAAACAATATTCAAAATACTATTACAACTGATAGTGAAGGACGAACACTTACAAAAGAGCAGCAAGACTTTTATAAAGGAAATGATGTTGTAAATGAAAAGGGAGATTTACAAGTAGTATATCATGGAACACCATTCGGAAAATTCACAAAATTTAATGATAAAAATGTTTATTTCTTTTCTGTTGATAGAGGATTTGCAGAAGATTACGCCTATGCTAAAAACTTTGAACAAGCTCTTGATGGCGACGTAGAGGTAATGGAAGTATATTTAAAAGCAAAGAATGTATTTGATCCATCAAAAGAATCAGATATTCAAAAGTTAAGAGAAGCATTGCCAGAACAAATTAGATTTTTTGCAACTACTTTTGACAAAGAAACATTTTTACAAAGAATACAAAGAATAGATGATTTACCTCCAATGTGGACAAAGGAACAAATAAAAAATGCAAAGTTCGGAAGAGTTATTGGAGATGATCGCTATGGTTATAACAATGATATTTTTATAGGAGTAAATAAAAATAATGAAGTAGTTTATGCTAAACATACATACGGAACAGCTTTGGAGCATTTAACAACAAAAGAACAAGAAGAAGCAAAAGAGAAATTATTGAATGGCGAAGATTATGTTGTAACTATATATGCGACTCCATTTGGACAGATGACGGAAAATGCAATAAGAGAAAAATATTCTCAATTAGAAAACGAACAGGATAAACGCTATTTAGCAGATACAATAAGATATTTAGATGAAGGAAAATCATATATGTTAGATGATTCTACTTATAAGATTTCTCCTTATACAGCATCACAAGAGGCAGAACATTTAACAGATATTGATAATTGGGAATATATAGAAGGCTCAAACGCATGGGAAAACAACGAAGTTGGAAAAGATGTTATAGATATAATAAAAGATTTAGGTTATGATGGATTAAAGATTTATGAAAAAGGAAAACTTAATTATGCAGTTTTCAATAAGAATCAAATAAAAAGAGTAGATAATAAAAAACCTACAAATAATCCAGACATAAGATATTCAAATAGATATGATACAGAAGAAAACGGCGAAGGTGGATTCTATTCTCAACTAGAAAAAGTAATAGAAGAAAAAATGCCTAATACTTCAAATGCACAACAAATAAAAGGTATTATAGAAAACTCTGGAATAAAACAAGATGAAATAAAATGGATTGGATTAGATGATTATTTAAAACAACATTCACTAGAAAAGATAAGTAAGCAGCAGTTGCAGGATTATATAAAAGCAAATCAGATAAATATTGAAACAGTAAATAAATCTGATGCAGAATACAGACGATACGAAAATGATAAAAAAATTGCATCAAATAAATATACAGAAGCAACAGCGAATTTAAGCAATTATCTATCTAAAATTGGAGAAAAGAATAATATTAATGATATTAGCGAACAAGACAGAATTGTACATACTTTTTCAACCAAATATGGAATAAATAGTTTTAGAGAGGGAGATAGCAAAGAATTAGTTATTCAAACACTTAATGATGTATATTCAAATATAAGCGGTAAACAAAATATCCATTTCAAGATGTCAGAAAACGAATCTAAAGAATTGATAAGATTAGCTGACGAATATTTAGAAACCTCCAATAATTATCTGAACTTTGATGAAAAGTTTCAAGAAAATTATGATATTCAAGATTCTCCTCAATATTCTAATTACAAATTAGAAGGTGGAACAAATTATCAAGAAATATTATATACTTTACCTTATGAGCAAAATGGAAATGATGTAAAGAACTTACAAATAGCAAATGTAAATGAATATAACTCTCCACATTGGCAAGAAAAGAATGTTTTAGCTCATGCGAGAACACAAGACTTTGAAGATACCTCAGGAAACAAAGTATTATTCATAGATGAAATACAATCAGATTTACACCAAGAAGGCAGAAAAAAGGGTTACATCAACAACGAAAAAATAAAATCTCTTAATAATTTAAGGCAACAATTATCAAAAGGTAGAGATGAAGAGGCGAAAATCATGGATGAGCAACGTCAAATCTCTACACAAATGTATCAGTTTGAAAGAGAGAATGAATATGTTGTAGATAAAATCTATGAAAAGATTGTTGATAAAACAGATGAAGAGATATACGAAATGCTACCTACAGAATTACAACAAAGAGTCAATGCCTTTAATGCTAGTAGTAGAGAAATATATTTAAGAGAAGAAGAAAGAAAAGAATGGCGAAAAAATCCTAAGTATGAAAAATTATATACTCAATATTATGAATTAGAAAATAAATACAAAGATATTTCCAATAAGAACTTAGAGATACAAAATCAAATTTCAGAAATAAATACTTATGGTATTTCAGATATATTCCCATTTAAAAAGAACTGGCATGAATTTGTTTTAAGAAGAATGATAAACAATGCGGTAGAACAAGGATATGATGAAGTTGCATGGACAACAGGAAGACAGCAGAGAGAAAGATATAATCTATCAAAAGTAATAGATGAAATTAGGTATATAAAGAATTATGCTAACAATGATGCAGTAGAAAATAATAAACCTTTTGAAATAGAAATAGAAGCAAGAAAAACTAATATAGATGATTTTGACACAGACGAAGTTGTTTTTACTAGAGCAATAGCTCCAGACGAGTTAGAAAATTATATCGGAAAAGATTTAGCAACAAAAATTATAAACTCTAAAGAAAATGAAGGTACTATTTCAAATTTAGATGAAGAAATAAGAGAAAACGGCAACAGCGGTATGTATCTATTCTATGACCAGGAAATTCCTAGTTACTTAAATAAATACTTGAAAAAATGGAATAGCAAGGTAGAAGAAATAACTCTTATGGATGCAGATGGAAAAACAGAATCTAAACAAATGGGATTCAAGATAACAGACGAAATGAGAAATAGCATTAAGCAAAATGGACAACCTTTATTCTCAAATAGACAACTTGATGAAGAAGCATCTACTTATGATGAAAGAATACAAAGAAAAAATAGAGAGCTAATAAAAGAATTAAGAGAGCAAAAAGAAAATATACAAGGATTAGAAGGATATTCAAGAAATGAAATAAAAGATATTGTAAGCAACTATATTCAAGATAAACTTGTAGAAAATGATTTAGAAGATATATCAATAAATGGAGCAGAAATAATAGGAAGCAGGAATAGAGGAAATGCAAAAACTAATTCTGATTTAGACTTAGTCGTAGAATATTCTGGAGATATTAGAGAAGATGATTTATTTAATATCTTAAATGAAGAGCCACTAGAAATTGAAGGAATAAAAGTTGACATTAATCCTATAACTGCTGATAATACAGGAACACTAGAAGAATATATTGAAAGGTCAAGACAATATGATAGAGAAGTATTAAATGCAACAAGCAAAGAAACAATTAGAAAAGAAGATCCTAATGTTGCACCTGGAGCTACAAATGCACAAGGAGTAAACAGATTTATAGAACAAGAAATAAGAAAAATTGAAACATCAGGAAATTGGGATAATTCTATTCCTGTAACTAAATTAACAGATATAAGAAAAACAATTGAAGATTATCTAGGTTTAGGAATTAAAAAAGGACATTTTAGAGAAAGAGCATACGGAATATACAAAGAAGGTAGAGATGTAATAAGAGGAAAAGAATTAAAAGATATAGACAACATATTACATGAAACAGGACATGCTCTTGACTTAGGAAACAGACTTAAAATTGATAAAGAATCTATTGCAAATGAATTATTGACAGCTATACAAAAACATGGTGGATATGAAAACGAAACAAGAAGCACAAAATTAGATGAAGGATTTGCAGAAGTCATAAGAACATATTCAATTATTCCAGAACAAGCTAAAACAGATTATCCTCAATCTGTAGCAGTATTAGAAGAAATAAGAAAAGCAGATAAATCATTCGACGACTTTATAAGAAAAGTGCAACAACAGACATATAACTACATACATCAAAATCCACAAAACAGAGTACATAGTAATATTAGTGTAGGAGAATCAAACAGAACTCCATTGACAAAAGCATGGCTAGAACAAGAAGTAATGAGAAATATATGGGATAAAGATTATGCAGTAAAGAAAGTGGTAAGTGAAATTGCAAAGATTGGTGGCAAAACAACTAATCAAATTAAAGCTAGTAACAATGCTTATTACTTAACAAGACTTGCAACAGGAATACATGATAAAGTAACTTCAATGCTTTCTGATGGATATATAAACGAAAAAGGCGAAAAGATAATGCCTGGATTAAATAAAGTTGGAGAAATATTAGGAGATGATCCACAAAGATATAATGATTTAAGAGATTACTTAGTAGCAAAAAGAGATACAGACTATAAAGCAAAGACTTTAAAAACAGGTATTAGAGATATGGACACAAAATATGTACTAGAAAAATTTGCAAATGATACTCAAATAAAAGATGCAGCACAAGTAGTATATGATACTTTAGATGGAGTTATGCAATATGCCGTTGACAATGGATTAATAAGTGAAGATGATGTAAAGAGTCTTAAAGAGAGTAATGCTTTCTATGTTCCAATGCAAAGAGTAATAGAAGGAAAAGGAAATCAACTAGGAAGAAAAGGAGCAGTATCAGATATTATAAAGGCAAGAACTGGAAGTGAACTTGACATAAAAGATGTATTAGAAAATATAGTTTCTAATACTACAAACATTATTCAACAAGTAGAAAACAATAATGTATTAAGAGCATTATACAATCAAGGAGAAGAAGCAGGATTAACAGGATCTATATATGATGTAATTCCAGCTCCTATGATGAAAGTAGGAACAGCAAATTTAAGTATGTGGGAAAATGAGTTAAAGAAACAAGGAGTAAATACAACTGAATTGGATTTAGAGAAAACTGTTGATATATTCGCACCTAATAACAAAATAGACACAAAAAATCTAATAACAAGTTTTATTGATACAAATGGAAAAAGAGTATATCTACAATTTAATGATGAAATATTATTCAATTCCTTAATGAACTTAGACGGAAAAATGATGAGTAATGTTTTAAAAATAAACAGCAAATTAAATATGCCTTTAAGATATGGAGCAACAATGGCTAATATAGGATTTGCAATTCCTAATATGATTTCAGATACAGCACAAGCAGCAATATTCTCTAACGCAGGATTTATACCTGTAGTAGATAATGCTTTAGGAGTTTTAGATATATTAACTGCAACAAATAAACATGTTAGAAACTTTGTTAAAAACTATTCGCCAGAATATGTAAATAGAATAGAAAATATGTATAACTTATATATACAATCTGGAGCAACAAGTTCTACAAGAATGAGTCAATTCAGAGATTCAACACAAAGTAATATGAAAGATATTTATGGAGCAAAGAATAGTGAAACTCTAGGAATACATGAAAAATGGAAACCTTTAAAAAGGTTATTAGATATAATGACATATATTCCTGAAATATCAGAGCAATCAACAAGATTTAGAGTATTTGAAAGAAACTATGATATGTATAAATCAAAGGGCAATAGTGAAATGGATGCAAGAATTTTAGCAGCTTTAGAGTCAAGAGATGCAACGCAGGACTTTGGAAGAACAGGAAACTTAACAAGAGAAATAAATCAATTGATACCATTCTCTGCTGCAAGAGTAGGAAGTAGTTATACATTCGCAGAAAAAGTTAAAGCCAATCCTAAACGAACAGCAATGAGAATAGCAATACTTTCAGCTATAGCACTAGCAATAAAAGCATTAGGTTATGACGACAAAGAAATAGAGGAATTAATTCAACGTAAGAAAGATGATAACTTTGTTATGAGAGTTGGAGATAAAATAGTTACAATTAAAAAGCCACAAGGATTATTAAGAAGTATAGTAAATCTTACTGAATATATTGAAGATCTTGCAACAGGACATATAGAAGAAGGTAAAGAAGGAGAAAGACTTGGAGAATGGATAAACAATGCTATTATGGATAACGCACCAGCAGACAGCGTAACAGGACTTGTTCCAAATATGGTAGCACCTTTAATTGAAAACGCTATAAATAAAGACTTATATTACAATACTGATATAGTAAAGAGTTATGATTTAGAATTACCAGATTCTCAACAATATTATGAATATAATTCACAACTTGCTATTCTTTTAGGAAAAGTATTTAATTATTCTCCAGCAAAAATAGATAACCTAATCTCAGGATATTTCGCAGGACTAGGAACACAAGTAACAAACATAATGGACTACGCATCAGGAAAACTAGGCATAACTGCACAAAAGGCAGAAATGGGGGCAGAAAGTAACGCAGTAGGAAAAAGGTTTATTGTAAATGTAAATAGTAACTCTGCTTCTGTAGATGAGATATACAATAGAAAAACAGAACTTACAAAGAAAAAGAATGGAGGAACAATAACATCAGAAGAAGAAACAGAGCTTTCTAACATAACTGCAGCAGTTTCTAACATGTCAAAAGTAAATAAGCAAATCAAGGAAATAAAAAGAGATTTGACTATGTCAGGAAAAGAAAAAGCAGAACAGATTAAAGAACTTCAAAAACAAAGAACTGATATAGCAAGACAAGCATTAGGGAAAGATTTGCTAGATAACACAAACTCAGAAAAAATAGAAACAACTTCATTCTATCCTACAAATTCTTCATTAAGTTTAAATAAAATGACTTTAGAACTAACTCTTGAAATGAAAGAAGAATATTCAAAATTAGCAAGTGAGTTCTATAAGAAGTACGAAAAGCAAGGCTTATATAGTCAAGATAAACTAAAGCAAATAAAAGCAAAAGCGAAAGATTATGCAAAGAAAACACTTATGAAAAAATATAAAAGTCAATTAGTGAAGTCAAAGTAGGGAGGGAAGTGGTATTATGGATAAGGTTACTTTAGGACAAGCCATAGGAGCAGTTGTAAGCATTATAACTTCTATATCTGTAATTGTAGGTTTTTTCATAGGAATATACAATTTTGTTAAGAAAAAGACTACTGATAAAATTGCAAAGAATACAAAAGATATTGAAGAATTAAAATCAGAAGTAGGTTGGCTCAAAAGTGAGATGCAAGATGATAAAGAAGAAAGGATAATCATGTTACAAGGATTATTGGCTTGTTTAAAAGGACTTCAAGAACAAGGTTGTGATGGAGCAGTAAGCAACAGCATCTCAGAAATAGAAAACTATTTAATGAAAAAATCTCATGTATAAAGGAGGATTTGTTTATGAGTAATAAATTATATGATACTTTGAAAAAGATTGCTTTAACACTTCCATTAGTTATTACTTTTATTACAGCGATAATGAAAATATGGAATATACCTTATGCAGTAGAAATAGGATTATCATTAAATGCTTTAAATGCTTTAATAGCAGGAGTAGTAAAAATAGCAAATGATAATTTTTATAAAGAACAAGTACAAACTAATATTAATTACGATACACAAGAAGAATTAATTGAGGAAGGAGTTGTTGAGAATGAAGATTAGAACAACTAAACCATCTGATAATAAATTCTATATACGAAAAGCTAACGGCGGATATTCAACTTGTATAAAAGGAAAGCCAACTGATCCAAAAGCAAATGTACTTTCAAACTGTGTAGGATATGCGTGTGGGCGTTTCAATGAAATCATAGGCAAAATGAAATATCCAGAACTTAATTGCAATGCAGAAAACTTTATAGAAAGAGCTAAAAGCATAGGACTAAAAATAAGTAATAAGCCTGTATTAGGTGGAATAATGGTATGGCAAAAAGGTTCATTAAGTGGCAATGATGGAGTAGGACACGTAGCAGTAGTAGAAAGAATTGACAATGATAATCAAATCTATACAAGTGAAAGTTCTTATGGAGGCAGAGCATTTTATAATGTAACAAGAAAAAACTCTAATGGAAGATGGGGAGCAGGTAGTGCTTATAAATTCAGAGGATGTATAATAAATCCAGCAATCAAAGAAGAAACAAAATATTTTACAGGTACATATATTGTAAATGTTAAAAAGGATAGTATATTGAATGTAAGAACAGAACCATCAACTAAAGGAAAAATTAAAACATATAAACAACTTACGGCTAATGCAAGGTTACAGAATAAAAAACTAGGAAATGAAAAAGCTAATGGATATTTAAAAGGTGTTGTTTGTACAGTTACTAAAGTGAATAGCAATTGGGGATTAACTGCATCAGGTTGGATATGTTTAGACCATTGCAAAAAGAAATAATATAATTTACTTCCTTCATTGCTACTATTATTAATTATAAGGAGGAATGATTTATGTTACAAGGATTTGATGAAAATGGAAATTTAAAGGGAGTAAAAGTTTCAAAGAATGGAGAAGTCTTTGTAAAAATTGGAGGTAGCTCAGAAGACGAAGGAGCAAAAGTAATAACTGAATCAAAAGAAACTACTTTATATGCAGGAGTATTGAATATAGGATTAGAAGAACAAACTATTGGAGTAGCAAAAAAAATTACAGAGATATCAATTGCAAATTATTCTGAAACAGCTAATGTAACCATATCAGCTGATGAAACAAATTATGTTATAGCTCCAAATGTAGCTTTAGATTTACCAATTAATAAAATAGTTAGTATTGTAGGATTATCTGCAACAGAAGCTGATACAAAAGTGCAATATGTTATAAAGGGGGAAGTATAGTATGGGGATTAGATTTATAAATAATGGAAAAAGTGGAGATGTGGATCTTCATTTAACAACAGCCATGCCAACTGATGTAAAAAAAGGTAAAAAGTATTATAATAAATCAGGTCAATTAATAAATGGATTAGCACCATCAGTTGTGATAAATTATGCAGATATTTCAGACAATGAATTAAATATTAAAACTTTAGATAGGAGTGTTATCACAAACTATACAAGATTTTATAAAAATTATATGTTTGGAACAAATCCAACTTATACAACACTATATGCTCAAAATGACGAAAATAATATATTGGCTTCTATTGAATTAGAAGTAATAGATATTAATATCGAACCAACGACTTTAATAATAGGAGGAGATGGAGTCATTAAGGAAAATAGTATCTTGTTCCTAATTTCAAAACAAAAAATTGCTGATTTGTATATGTTTGACTATAGTTCGAATAAATTTACATATCTTAAAAGAATAACAATTGAAGATGCTGTTGATAATACATCGGTTTCTTATTCTTTTAATCCATATAGGAATTTATTAGCAGTAACTAATAATGGTAGGCAATTTATATATAGAATTAATAACGATTTTTCAATTACAAAAGTATATGAAAACAACTTAGATTATGCTAAAAATTCAAAATGGTTAAGTGCGTATAGAATAGTTTTCTGCAATGATATAGGAGCGCCTAAATATTATCTTGATTTTTTTGAAAATGATACCTATTCTTTGACTACACATGAAAATACAGACTATAGTTCAAATCAAGATTCTGCGAAATTTGTTTTGGCAATCAGTCCTAATTGTAAATATGTTGTTAGAGGTGTTGTATTTACAGATTTAAATAAACAAACTTATTGTAGTGGAAATGTTAGTATATATTCTTGTTCAAAAAATGCTATTGGTGAAATTCAATTAAATAATGAAGTGTTAAACTTAAATCTTGGTTATTATTCTGCTGGTTATTGTTATGCTTATTTTGTTGATGATTATACTGTTGTAATTATATATCATTGGTCGACGAACAAATATATTTATATATGTAAATGCATTAATGGTATATGGTCTATAGTCGTTAACGGAAAAAGTACTGATAATGAATTTAAGCGGTTATAATGTAGTGTATTATTGGAACATATACAATGTCATTTTATCCAAAGATACTACATATAAAACGATACTAACTAATGGAACTAAAAAAATAGAAAGTGCATATATAGATGGACAACTACTTTTACCAGAAAGTTAAAAAAGAGGGGGAAACCCTCTTTTAATTTATGGTATATTCTTTATAAAAATCTTCTTTTGTTATTTTATATTTATCTAAAATAAAATTTATTTCTTCTAAAGTTTTATTTATATTATCATTTATGTTTTTTTCTTCTTCTTTTTCCTGAAAAAGATAATTAATATAGAATATTAAATAAGCATAACCATTTACAATAATTGCTGGGAATCCAATAATTAATTGAAAAATCAAGCTTTTTATATATAAATATACAAATACAGCTATAGATGTCAAACTAAATAAAAACATTATTAAGATAATAGGTGGAAAGAATTTACTTTTAAAACTAATTGTTCTTTTGTTTATTTCTAATCTTTCTATATTTCTATGATATTGTTTGGCTAAAAATATAAGTCTGTTCTTTTCTTCATCAGTTATTTCTCCTTCAAATTTTCTACTACATATTCTAATATTTGAATCCATTGTTTTTCTCCTTTTTATTCTTCTATTTTATATAAAATATTTTACAAAATTATTAATATATTGTCAATAAAAAAAATTAAAAATTTGACAATTTACATAAAATGGTTTATAATGAAATTGTTAACATAAAAAAGAAAGGAGGAGAAAATATGAGAAACACTATTAATTATGAGGAAAATCCTGCTATTTTAAATGATTTCTTAGAGTATTTGCGAAATATGAGAAATTATTCTATTGGAACTATACAAGGATATGAGAATGATCTGAATATATTTTTTAGGTTTATTCTAAAATATAAAAACATAGAAATCTCATTTTCAGAAATTACAATTTTTACAATATTTCAAATAACCAAGAGTGATATAATTGCATATTTAGTTTACTTGAATTATTATAAAAGTAATTGTTCTATCACAAGAAAAAGAAAAATTGCAGCAATAAAAACTTTTTTTAAATGGATCTATATAAATGTTCCAGGAATAAAGAAAGAAAATCCTACAATAGACATTCCTATAATTCAATCAATAGTAAGACTTCCAAAATATCTTTCACTTAAAGAAGCAAAAACAATACAAAATATTTTCAATAAAAGAAATTGTATTTACTATATTAGAAATAATACTATAATTACATTGTTTCTTACAACAGGAATAAGACTTAATGAATTGATAAACATAAAACTGCAAGACATTAATTTTGAAAAGAAAAGCATCAATATTGTTTGCAAAGGAAATAAAGAAAGAGTTGTATATTTTTCAGAACATTGCAAAAAACAGTTATTAGAATATTTAGATATAAGAAACAATGCAAATTGTAAAGAAGATTTTCTTTTTTTAAGTAATCAAAATAAACGCATAAGTAAAGGTTCAGTTGAATACATTTGCAAGAAAGCGTATAAATTAATGGGATTAGAAAGCAAAAATTATACAGTTCATACGTTAAGGCATACTGCTGCAACAATATATTTTGAATTTAATAACAGAGATATTTTATTACTTAAAGAAATACTAGGTCATTCTACAATTTTATCAACAGAAATTTATACTCATACATATAATAATTTGGTTAAAGAAGCTATAAACAAGAATCCTCTTAATAATTTTGTGAAAGTCGCATAAAAGGAGGGGAGTAAATGAAATTAAATTTAGACACAATTAGAAATAATAAAATTGAATTACTAGATTGTCAATGCGAAATTGTTTTGAAAAGTTTAGAATATTATTGCTACTCTGCAAATTTCTTATATGATAGAAATAAGAAATATACAAGTAGGGAAGATGAGCTAAAGATCTCATTGGTTACAGATACTTACCATCAAATTTTAAATCAATTTTCAAAATCAAAATCTGCAAACAAAATTACAAGTTTAGATGGAATTAAAAAAGTTTCGTAAAAAACATTGACAAATTATTATGAATATGATAATAATAGTATTAAGAAATTTCAATACCAAAAAAAATACTGGAGTTGAAAAGTATTTTTGAATTGATTAATATAATAACGATATTCAAATATTTTAAGAGAGAGGAGATTAAATATCTCCATATTCTTCTACTTATAACATTGCACAAAATAAAAGTTTTGTGCAAAAAGGAATAGGAGTAAAATATAGAATACCTCGTTCAGGTATCCCCTTCAAGTGTTGATACTACTTGCTTACAAGCTCGTAATAGTATCTTATATTTAGTTATTTTTCTTATAATTTATATTCATTTTATCCATTTTCAGTATAACGGCTTTTTTTTATTTATACTATATTTAGTATTCATTATTATAATTTTAATTCATTATATTTATATTCTTATATTAGATCTTATATTTTGAACAACAACTTATATTACTTAAATAAAAAAACGCCTTAAAAACGATTTTAGCGATTCGTCTTACAATAGCCTTATTTTTTAGACAACAAACTATATGGCTAATTTTTAAAAACGACTTAAAATCGATTCTCGTGCGTCGTTATTTTAGTGATTTTTGAGCTAAATCCAAGTTGCTGCTATTAATTACATGGATTTATATAAATCATTTAAAACTACATATTATTATAATAAATATGTATAAAAATCTTATAATAATTCAATATAAGTATTATAATATCATGATATTTGTAATTGTAAAATAAAGTTTTAATCATATAAGATGATTAGTTTTATGCGAATAATATAAAAATGTCTTAAAAACGATTTTCAGAGGTTTAAATTTATAAAATTATAATTATTTATTAAAATAATATTAAGAATTTGTCAAGTAACAAATGTTTGTTTTTTGAATTATAAATCAAACATTTAAAATTTAACTTAGATTTTAAATGTTTATCTTTATTTCTATAAATTTACATCATCTGTTATTAACATTTGCCAAATCCATTATTGCTTTACACGAAGGACAATAATTTGCAAATAAAGCTACTCCTCGCTCAGTTCTTGTCCGCAATAGGAACATGTATAAATCTTACGCGGGTACCCACCATTAAAAGCCCAATAGCCATGTTTTTCCGGTTTGACTATTGTTCCTGGAGGGATTTTTTTCAATTCATCCTTTAGGAATGAATTGACATCGGTAATATACATATCCTTATAGAAGTATTTTCCTTCATACGTAAACCGAACACGTTTAAATCTGTCCAGAAAGCTGTCCCACTGTTGGATGTAACATAAATGTGGCAAGCCATGGACTTCAAGAATGTTTTGTCCATAATAGTTAATGGTGCCATATTCAATTTTACAGCATCGAGTGTCTTTGTGAGTTGTTCCTAACCCAATATCGTTAATGATTTTAGCAACTTCTTGTAGTGTATAACCAAATTCTTCAATAATTCAATCCTTCGCCATAATTATTCCTCATGTACAAATATGTTTTACATCTTTCCCTACTCTGCTTTATTGCATAATAAAAACGGGTAATCTTATTAAATTGATATAGATTAACCATTTCATGGCAGTTACTTTTATAGTACATATTTCCAATGATAGTTACCAGCAGTTTCTCTTATTCCCTCACAGCATTTTGATATTGAATGCCTTTCAACACCAGTTTGGTGCTCGGCCTCAGTTATTGACAAATATATAATTTGTTTATCAATATTTAATACTTTGATGCTTCTTGATTCTGTGGTTCTTTTTCTTCCACAATTCTTACAACCATTTCCACTAATTCTTGATTTTATTTCAGCATTCCATTTATATCCGCAAATATGGCATTTCCAAGTTGCTTTATAATGCGAGCCTCTTGTAAAATTTTTTAGTTCTAAATTATTGTTTAATTTTTTATCCCAATCTAGAAGTAATTCTGGGTAAGCTTTCTCAACCGAAAGATTTTCCTTAAATATTTTATATTGTAAAAGAATCTTATTTTTGTCTCTATCAATATCTATCTTAACTTTTTCACCCAAGAATTCGAATAATTCTAAAATACATTTTGTTAATGTTATATCATTATCTAAATTTTGTCGTACAATACACTTGCAATCATTAAACATATTTAGCCCTTCTTCTCTTATCCTTATTAGTCGTATTCCTTTATCATAACATTTTTTGTTTTTTTCTATATCCTCATTTTCTCTCATCTCGTGAAACTGAAATCCATCATATTCTATGCCTGTATTTATATCAGGAATAAATATATCTAATTCTGTCTTATCGAAAATATATCTATTTACTGAGTTAGGAAAAGCTTGTTTTATATAGTAAAAAATAGCTTGCTCTGGAAATGATGTTTGAGAGTTACATCTAGGGCAGTTATTTTCCTGATCAACTCTACTTGAAATAGTAGCACTCCATTTATGTCCATTGTTGCAAATCCAATATACCTTTTTATCACAATGAGCTGTAACTTCACTAGGCGATTGTATATTTTCTTTGTAATTCCATTCCAGAAGCAAATACATTTTTTCTAAATTTTGTTTACAATAAGTTTCTAAATCATTTTCACCTTTCCATAGTCTTTTTCCAGAACATACTGCACATCCATTATGCTTTCTAGAATATATTGCTGCTTGCCATTCATGTCCTTTTTCACATATCCACCATACCTTTCGATGGCTTCCTATTGTCACATTTTCTGGTGCAAGTCCTTCATTTTTCTTAAAATTCCATTCTTTAGCTATATTCGGAAAGAGAGTTCCTAAATCATTGTAACCTTTTAATATAACTCTATTTGAACATACAGGACATCCTGTATTATCAGTTACTCGATGTGCAATTGTAGTTTTCCATGTATGATTTTTACTACATTTCCATGCAATTTTTTGTCCAGAACACCAAGTATATTGATTGGGCATTTTTTGATTATTATCATAATCCCATTCATGTAGTAAATTATTTTTATTGTTTCTAATACACCATTTTTCAAAATCTTCATATATAGAATTCATTTTTTATAAAACCTTTCATATGAATAGTTTAATATCATTCTAATTCTACCACATTAGTCATTATTCAAAAAATTTATAACTAAAATTTTAATATTTTATTAGATCATCTTCTAAAGATAACACCTCAACTTTATTATTACTAATACTTTTTACTCTAAACTCTTTTTCAGGATATGTGCTATCTGAATATTGCCATATTGCATTATATGTGAATAATCCAATTTGAGTGCTTTCCGTTTCTATTATTCTTTGTTGAAGTATTACTTTCTTTTCTTTTGAAATCATTTTATTCCAAATTAAATTTATCTTCAAAATAATTATATATTTCAATAACTTTTTCTAAAATATCTTCAATTGAAGTATTGTAATCATACTTATAAAAAATCCTGTGTTTTCCATCATCTTCTATGAGTTCATAGTTACTGTTTAAAATCACCTGTTTCATTTTATAATTATTTGTTACAGACCATGTAAATACACCTAATCTCCAACCATCATAAGATAAATTAGCATCTACATGATATTTTTTCGGAGAATCTATATAGCATGTAATCTCATTAAGCTCTTTTGAGATTCTTATATAATTAACTTTTAGCTTATATTCTAAAAGCTGTTTTAATTCGTTTTCTTTATTTTCAAAACTAGTCATAGGAATTTTTCTTAATTCATCTATTTTATAAAGTTTTTCTTTATTATCTTTTAAAAATTTGAATACTTCTTCTTCCATATTTGTTTCAACTCCATAGTTTTCTAAATTTTTTATAAATTCATTTATAAAAATATACCACTTATTGTTACAATTTTTATAATTTGCCAAATCTTGTTTTAATTGATTAAACAATTCTTGATATGTTATATTTATAAATTCATTATCTACAACTGCTTTAGAATTATCATGTAAAGACAATAGAATTTTTATAGAGTTTTTATCTAGTTGATTTAATGTTTCTGCATAATCTATTAAATCATTATATACAGAAGAATCTAGTTTGTTTTCTATTCCAATAACTAAATCATTACTTTGTAAAACTATATCAATTCTATTTTTTTTAATAGTTGTATATTCTCTAAATACTTCTACAACACAATCGTCATCTATTAAATCAATAGCAATTCCCTTATTTTGTAATACCTTTATTAATGAATTTGTAAGTAAATTTTTAAAATTATGTTCTTCTTGTGTGTTAAAATAAAATGCTAAAATATTACTACTTACATTTTCATAATGTGGGTATCCTGAAATGTCCATAAAAGTTTTTTCTTTTATAGGTATTTTATCATATAATTTTGATGCTTCATCTAAAAGTATATTTAATTCATCATATTTCATTATTATTCCTCTTCCCTTTTAATTTATTGCAAGTCATATATTTTTTATTAATTTGATAAATACATAAAAAATATAAATAAAATTGCATTTTCTTCATTTTTATAAATGTTTTGAATATGTCTTGCAAATTGATATTTTCAATATCCATTATTCTAGTATATAATAAGTATCATCATTATATTTTTGTATTATGGCTCTGTTCGGAACAAATCTTATATAATTATAAATATCTATTAAATCAGAACAACATACAGCTATATTGGAGCATAAAAATAAAATAAGAATGGATATAAATAGTTTTTTTGTGGATTTTTTCAATTTGAAAAAACAGACTATAATTGGAAGTATACCTGTAATTATTATCGGCATAATTAGAATAATTATTTTTTCAAATTTAGTGTATGTTGGAGATAAACTTGTTACATAAGCAATCATAGAAGTAATATCAAATCCAATTATAACATTTTTATTAAAAAAGTATTCACAAATTGCATGTATAAGTTCATGAAATATAATGTTAAAGCAAAGAAAAAATAATGAAAAAACTATAAGTTTTAATTCTATAAGTAGAATTATTTGACACTTTTTTTTACCATTATATTTCTCTAAGTATTTATGAATACTTTCTTTAATATCTTTTTTTATATTATATTTTTTGATTTTTAAACTTAAAATAAATATAATTATTAAAATAATTGGAACTACTGATAAAATGCAATTAAATAAACTAATATCATTGGCATATTCAGTTATTTTAATAGCATTATTTGGTAAATGAATATTTGTTCTTTCTATTTCTACAATGCCTTTAGTAAAACCCATAAAATCTATACTACCCATCATACTCTCCTTTGTTTTCATTAATAATCCATATCAATACCCCAATCCAACCTATAAATGTCCATCCAAAAAAAAGATTTATAAGTATTATAATTATCGTATTCTTATCTTTTTTCTTTATTGCAATAATCGATGGTAAGAAATATAATAATATAAGTAATACTACTATTGGTATAAAAATAATTAAAGCTATAAAAAAAGCTTTTGTATAATTTTCCATTTTAAATTACATTCCTTTCTCGCTTCGCTCAAAGACACACATATTTATGAAACAAAATAATTTCTTTAAAACTATTAAGTCATATATGTTAAGTAAATTAATTTTATATTTTTTATCATATCATAAAATTAGAAATTTGTCTTTAATTTTGACAAAATTCGAAAAAAATTCTGAAGCAAAATTGTTTTTCATAATAATTTGCTTCAGAAACATAATTATCTGTTATTTATATTAATCATTCATATAATTCATTACTAAATCAATAATTACATCTTTTTCTTTAGGATTTGATTCAGCTATTAGTAATGTTAATGCAGCTAATGTTTTATTATCTATAATTTCTTTATTGTTTTTAAAAAGCAATCCATAGAAATTCATAAAATATATAAATAAAGTTGCTGCAATTCTTTTATTTCCATCTACAAAAGGATGATCTTTTATTAATAAATAAAGTAAATTAGCTCCTTTTTCTTGAATAGTTTCGTATATATCTTGCCCGCCAAAAGATTGATATATATTTCCCAAAATTCCTTTAAATATTTCTTCTCGTTCTTTTCCAAAGATTTGACTAGTTTTATTGTATTTTAAATTGTCTATTATATTTCTACATTCTTCATATGTAATCATTTTTGAGTCTATAATGCCTTTTGGATTTTTTATTTTATTGTTATCATATTCTTCGAGTAAATCTAAAGCTTTATAATAATTTCCAATAACTTTTATTACTTCTCTAGCCTCTCCATTTTCTAGTTGTTCATCAATTCTATTAGCAATATCATTTAATTTTACTGTTTTTTCTAGATATTCCAATCTTTTTTGATTTACTGCATATCCTTTTAACATGTAATCTTTTAAAATTTGTGTTGCCCATTTTCTAAATAGTATACCATTTTTTGATTTTACTCGATATCCAACTGAAATAATCATATCTAAATTGTAATAATTTGTTGGCTTATCAGCAAATTCGGAATTTCCGAATTTAGTCATTGTTTCTTCTTCATTTAATTCTTCTTCTTTGTAAATGTTCTTAATATGTTCATTGATTGTTGATTTGGCTTTATCAAATAATTTTGACATCTGTTCTTGGGTTAGCCACACAGTTTCATCTTTTAAATTCACCTCCAATTTTATGCCTTGATTTTCGAATAAAATAATTTCATTCTTTTTTTCGTCCATAACTAAACACATCCTTTTCAATATATTTTAGTTCGAATTCATTTATTATCTCTTTTAATTATTCTATCTATTATTACAAGAACTATTGTTTGCATTATATAATATTATTTTACATTTGTCAACATTTTTTTGTAAAATTTTCCTAACATATAACCACCTAAATATATTTCTTTATTATTTCATAAATTTTATCACTATGAATTATGTAGCTACCATGTTTTTCGCCTTTTATTATTTCTATTGTGCTATTACTTATATTATCAGCTATCAATTTTGTATGCTCGTATTTAATAACATCTTTTTCTCCAGCTAATACATGAACAGGTATAGTAATTTTGTGTAAATCTTCTAATGGAATATTAGGTTCATCAAGCATCATTTTTATATATTTACTTCTTGTAAAGAAATAAAATAATTTTGTTATGAGATTATCAAAAAATGTAAATACATCAGGAGTTATGTTAGCACCACTAATTATTAAATTGGATAATAAATTCGTTTCTTTAATTGCAATTAATAATCCAATAATTCCTCCATCACTAAAGCCATATAAAATTGGTTTTTCTATATTTAATACTTTTATAAAATTTATAATATCATCACACATCAAATTATATGATATTTCCTTAGGATTTTCACTTTTTCCATGACATCTACTATCAATAGCATATACTTTATAGTTATCTTTTAACTTATTTATCAATTTATCAAATATTTCGTGTGTTTCTTGATTTCCATGTAATAAAATTATAGGCTGTCCGCTTCCATATTCTTCATAATATAATTTTACATTATTAACTTGAATCTCCATTCTATTCTCCAATTTTTAGATTATCTATTAATTTTTTTGCTTTTCTTAAAAGAATAATTATCTACTTTTATATTTTCAATATTTTCATTATTATCTACATAAATATGTATTTTAAAATCCGAATTATCATCTTTTAAATACCCAATATATTTTTCGTTTAATAATTGTATATTAGACAATATCTTATTATTTGATAATAATTCTTCAATATCTATCCATTCTGAAGAGTTTTCTTGTAAGTCAGCAGGTGTTCCATCAAACTTTTTAGCAATAAATACTTCAAAATCAAATACTCTATCTGGATATTCAACAATCAAATTACCTTTACGCTCTAATTTATCAACATTCAAAGTTGTTTCTTCAAACACCTCTCTAATTGCTGTTTGAATAGGTTGCTCATTTTTCTCAATTTTTCCACCTGGTATATCATACCAACCTGCTTTCTTATTTGGTTCTTTATATTTTATAGCTAAAACTTTGTTATTATCTATTATAAAACATCTTACTGCTTTTCTTATTGGTTTGTTCATATTTTATTGCTCCTATCCCTTGAATAATTATATTATTTTCAATATTTCTAATGTTTTTGTATCAAGTTTTCCGTTATAATACTTGTCTAATACTTGCTTAAATATCTTTTCATCAGGTGCTATAAAATTAAATAATGTCATTGATGAGCATAGTTTTAAGTTATCTGGATAGCCCATTATATCAACAATATCATTTGATTTAAGCTTTAATAGCTCTTGACAAATCTCAACTAAATTATTATGTAAGTATTCATTATTTAAGTAAGCTTTTGCTTCTTCAACATCTTCTATTGAATAATACTGAGCTGTTTCGCTGTAACCCAGACCTTTTATTTGAGGAAATATATACCAAATCCAATGACTTTGTTTATGCCCTGATTTAATTTCTTGTAGTGCTACAGGATAATCTTGCTCTTGTGCTTTTATAAATCTATCTAAATTTTGCATCAAATTCATCTCCTATTTTTCTTGTATCAATATGTGCTGATACCATATCTATATTTATATCATTTAAATTACACTCCTATTCTCTTGCTAAATTATCTAAAATTTCAGCATTCTTTAATTTAAATAGATATTTACTTGATAATGATATTTTGGATTTTTGTAAACCAATTTTCTCAAATTTTCTTTTTTATTATATATAATATATATGTTCTTTTAAATGACCTGTTAACATCATTATAGCAAATGCAAGTATAGTAAATGGCATTGATTTTATCATCATTTGATTCATGTTTTTGGGCATTTTCATTTTTACTGCATTACTATCTAAATTTCCTTTTTGGTATTTCTCAATTTCTTTTTCATCTATAATTCCAATCCAATTAATATTTCTCATAAAACTATTCTCCTTATTTTCAGTTATATTTTCTTACCTAAATTTTTTAAATTATCAATAAATATTCATTCTCTTACCAAATTTTCTATATTTTTCTATTTCCATTATCATATCATAAAATCTTTATTTTGTCTTTAATTTCGGCAAAATTTCGCATAAAAATTTCCTAGAGTGGATCACTATTTAATGACGTAATCTAGGAATAATGTTAAAAATTTAAATATATCTGCACTTTTTATTTTTGCATTTTTATTACGTTGAACTGGTAAAGCCAACTGCAACACCATAATATGGTGTATCTTTAGTTACAACACTTCCAGTTTCAATCACTGCATATCCTTCAATTGTAACTACTAGATTTCTATACCTTATTTTATAAAAATAGTTAATAATGCAGAAATAACATTTGCTATTAATACGTATAAAATGATTATATTATTATGTACATTATCAAAAAATTTAGTATATACTTCATATTTTTTAAAATCTAACAATTTTATTAAAAATATCTATAGCATAATTATCTGTCATTCCAGAAATATAATAAATAATTGCCTGGCAAATATCTTTCTCGTTTTCAATGTTAAATACCACTTTATTTTTATTTGATTCTTGTCTTTCTGCATTACAATACATTTTCAGCCAATTTTCAAAATCTGCTATTATTTCAGGATATAATTTTTTGATATGCTCTTTTTCATTATAGTACTTTTTAAGAGTGTTATATATTTTATTTAAAATTAAAGAAAAATATTCTGTGCTTGGCTTTAATCTTTCATCTAAATAAATGTATTTATAATTAAACTCTTTTAGTTTTTTCATAAAAGAAAATGCTTTATCTGAAAATTTTAATCCTTCTACTTCATTACTATTTTCACATAAATCATAAATCAAATAATTTATGATTATTGTATTATTTATAACTTGAGTTTTATCAATTTCCATTAAATTATGCAATTCTTCTAAATGCTCATCCAAAATTCCAAGTGTTATTGCATCTTGTATATCTCTTCCTAAATATGCTATTTTGTCAGAAATTTTGACAACACATCCTTCCCAAGTATATGGCTTATATTGGTTTGGATAGTTATAATCATTTAGATCAATATATTCTTCTCTAGGCTTTAAGCCATTTTCGTCTATTTCACCACAATGTGAGATTATTCCATCTTTAACCGAATAAGTTAAATTTAAGTTTTGCAAACATTTTTTATCATCTTCTAATAGCTCTATTTTATCTACTAATTCCATTCCATTTTTTTCATGCCAAAATGTTTTTCCTATTTCATCTTGAGAAATTTTTGATAGAATTTTTTCACCTTGATGGCCGAATGGGCTATGTCCTATATCATGTGCCATTGCAATTGCTTTGGTAAGTTCAGTATTTAGTCCTAAATAATTTGCAATTGTGTGACTTATTGATTCAACTAATATAACATGTTCCATTCTTGTGCATATATGGTCATTTACAGGCGAGAAAAATACTTGAGTTTTGTGTTTCATCCTTCTGAAAGCTAAACTATGTATTATCCTTGTGTAGTCTCTTTCGAATTCAGAACGAATGTCATTTACTCTTGAATATAATTCATTTTCTCTTTTTATTATGTTATTCCATTTTGGGTTTTCTATTGTTGTTGCTTGATTTTTTAAAATATTTCTCACTTTTTTCTCCTTTCCTATGGATTAATTTTTTGAATATCATTTATCAAATTTTCAAAAATTTTATCATCTTTATATAATCTTTTGTCATACTCAATCCATACATCACTTGCGCAAACTGCTTTATCTTTTATCCATTCATATTCTTCACCATAATACTCTATATCTTTTAAAGCACGACTCAAATCAAAGTTTCCTTTTAAGTCATATATTTTTGCTTGAAAATCACATTCGATTTTGTCTATATGATAGCAAAAAACAGCTTCTTTTGTTTTACGTAAATTATATTCATCTAATAATTCTACTATTTCTTCCTGTTTTAACAAACCATCTGTAACTTTTTTTACACATTCTTTTCCAAGCTTTAATTTTTCTTCTTTTGTAATATTATCTCTAATAGTATAATCTTTCATAATTATCTCTTCCAGTTCATGTAAAGATAGCATTTTTAAAACTTTAAACATATCTATATCTAATTTATATTCACTATCTATAGCAATTGCAATCATTAAACAGCCATAAATATGTTCTGCAACTGATTCAAGTCTTTCACTAGATATTCCAATTTGTATCCACCCTGTACGTATTTTTTCTTTTAGCTTATTTGTAAATATATAAAAATTAATTATATTTTCATTCATTTGGTTCACCTCATTAATATTGATTATATCATATCTTTGATTATTTGTCTTTATTATTTTAAAATTTCAAAAAAAAAAGAAGTATGTGCTAGTAACACAACTCCTTCAAAATAACTATGACATAGAAAAACCTTTGTTTCATCTTACCTCTTGTTTAAACCTTAAAAATACCCCAAAAGCAATAAATCCAAGTGTTATATAAATCATAGTTTTTAAGTCAAAACTTGATAATAATAATATAAATACAACAAAACTTCTAAAACTATTTTGCACTATTTCATATACCAAATTATAGTTACTATATTCAAACTTTTTGCTAAGAGTGTAAAACTGTGTATTTATACTTAACTCATACATTTTAACAAAGATTCCTTCAATAAAAGATACTATAAAAAGCATAAATCCAAAAGTATTTACCTTAAATATGTAAATTGCTACTACTAGAATAATAGATAACCTTAAATAACTATTTTTTGAATTATCTAATCTTTTTCCAAACAAATATGTAAAAATGATTAAAGCTAAATTTGTTATTAAATTTACAATTCCAATTGTTTGATAAGTATTTTTTACATATATAAAAATATATAGTGGAATCAAAAATTTTACAACATTTAATAATTCATATGACCCAAATAAGTAAATATCGCTTTTTGGAATCTTTTTAATAGTCTCAGAAATTTTTAATTTTTCATTTGTATTTTCATGTTTAAATTTTAATAGATGTAGTGGGATAATACTAATTAAAAATAGAATAATTGCAATTATAGTTAATAATTTTAAACTTATAAAATCTAGTATTATTGACCCACAGTATGCAGAAATTATAACTCCTACTTGATTTATAATACTAATAATTGAATATGTAGTTGAAATTTTTTCATTTTTTATTATTTTAAGATTATAGTATCTTCTTGCAATCCAATATCCTCGTCTATATGTTGCAAAAAATGTAGCTAAAACAAAAAGATATGCTATATTATGTTTTATAAAATTTAACAATATTTGAAGTACTACAAATGCAATTATTCCAATAATTGATAATATTTTGTTATTATATTTTTTTGAAAAATTTATAAATGGATAGCTTATAATAAGAGATATTACATTGGCCATTAAATAGTAAAATAATACTTCTTTTAAAGCAAATCCATTTTTGTATAATATTACTGGAATAAAGACTTCTATCAAGTTTCTTGAAAACGTTGATAGAAATACATATATTCCAAATTTCTTTTGATTTGAGTTCATCTTAAATTCGATTCCTTTCTCGATTCACTCGAAAGCAAACATAGTTATGAAAAATCATTCTTTCAAACTAGTTTCCTATTACTCCTCCAATAAAGCTTCCTACTGCATTAAATGCATTACTTTTTGGATCTGCAGCTTTTGATCCTACAGAATTTGTAGAAGATATTAATGAATCTGTTGGTGCAACAGGGCTCATTAAAACTTTTCCTGTTCCTCTAAATACATTTAAAAGTCCTTCATTAGATGCTGCTGAACCAATTAAAGTTTTTGTTGTTCTTTCTACTGTAAAGTCTAGAGAAGTTGACCAACATACAGCTTGTCTTCCATCTATTTTTAGTTCTTCGTTATTAAGTTCAACTTCAATTAATTCTTCTTCTGGAACATTGCTTTCAAGAACTGCTATTCCTTTACCTTTTAGATTAACATTAAATAATCCTTCATTTCCAAGTATTGCTGAAGATATATTTTTTCTTGAAGTAATTCCTATATCTACATTTTTTTCACAAGCTAAAAACATTCCATCTTCTATTGTTACTCCTCTTTCTCCCCACTCTCCTACATCACATAAGATTAAATATTTATATGTAGGTTCTAAAGTAACAATTCCTGTTCCTGTATATACAGGTTTAACCGCTGATTCCTTTGTTACAGCTCCTTTTACCATTTTTCCTAAAAAGTCTCCTACACCTTTTACATCTGTTTTAACTTCAATTTTTCCTGTCATCCATTGTAATGCACCTGCTTGCATTGTTAAAGAGTCATTATCTAATTTTGCAACTATTTGACGTCTTCTAACATTCATTTTAGACATAAAATATTGTGCTGTAGCATTAAATGGACTAACACTTAAGTCTCTTACATACTCTAATACACTAAAGATACCTTTTTGATTTGTAATTCTTCTTTCTTCATTTACTAAATTTTTAATTTCCATATTTATTTCCCCTTTCATTTGAGCTTTTGCCCTATATATATTTTTTATGTATAAAAAAATACATAATGTTAATAACACTTTTTTGTACTGCTTTTGAACTAATTTCTTATTTTTTACAAATTTTTAAAACTATGCTTATTTATCTATGTTCATTTTTTTGATGTCATCCCAAAAGAATATTAACAATACTATAATAAATATAATAATTGCAATTACAATACTTAACACCATTTTACTTTTGCTATCATTTTTTAGTTCTTGAATACTTGGGTCTGATTTGTTTTCAAATTTTTTAATTTCTTGAGCATTCTTGTTTGATATATTTTCTAGGTTGCTATCTTCAAAATTCTTTTCTTCTACATTATTTGCTTCAATTCTGGTTCCTCTTACTAATAATCTATGTGTATTTTTTCTTCTAGGAGTACAAGTTACTAAAGTAATATAATCTTCATCTTCTTCAACTTTTATTGTATCTGTATCATCTGGTTCAACTACATCAATCTTGTCTACTTGGTAAATTAAAACTTCATCAAATATATGGATGTAAAATTTATCTCCTATATTTAATTTATCTATATCATCAAATATTTTTGTTTTGGCAAGACCAGTATGCCCTGCCAAAACAGAATGTGTATTTTTGCCACCTACAGGCAATGAAGACTTTTCAACATGCCCTACTCCTAATTGCAATACTTCTTTAGTTATACCTTGATAAATTGGTAAATATACTTGAATTTTTGGAATACTTATATATCCTATTGTTTCACTTATTTTTAAAACATCAGTGCTTTTTATATTTTTTTCTTTTTTTGCTAATGATAAATCAATAGCTGTATCTCTCTCTAAATTTTCATTATATATCTTAGCATTCTCTAATTCTTCCCTCTTCTTTTCTTCAGGCAATTCTTGTACTTTTTCGGTGTAATCTGAAATTATCATTGTTTGCTTATATATATTAATATAATTTGAGATTAAAGGAAATGCAATTAATGACATTCCAAAAATAATCATTAAAATATATAATATTGTTTTTTTGCTCATTGTTGTCTCCTTTTTGTATCATTGCACTAGATATTACAACTATGTTTCAAAAGGGAATGAAAGTTTTAGCTCACTCCCCTTTTAAAATTTATATTAATTTCTAATAACATAAATTCTTTTTTTCTTTATCATAAATAATAATATTAAGAAAAATACTCCAACTGCAATTAAAATGTTTCTTCCTGTTCCTCCTGTTAAAGGTAGTGTTGTTTTTTCCTTGTTTGATAATTCTCCAACATAATCTGTTTTTTCTGGTGTTATTTCTATTTGTGTTGAATTCTTTGACAAACTATATCCTTCTGGTGCTTTTGTTTCTGTTAATTTGTATATTCCATATTCTAGGTTTTTAAATTCAAGTTTTCCAAGTATTGCTTCTTTTGATGATGTTGTAGCTGTTTTTGTTGCAAAACTTTTATCTATTTCCATCTTTCCATTTACTTCTTTTAGTTTTTCTAGTTTGAATTCTGCTCCACCTAGTTTTTTACTTGTATCTCCACTATCTACTTTTGTTATTTTAATGCTTCCATATTTTGAGTTTGTGATTGTGAATACATTGTTTTCTTGTTTAATGCTATTGTAGTATCCTTTTGGAACATTGTTTTCTGTTACTTTGTAGATAATTTCTTTTCCTGTTTTTGCATCATATTTTGGTAAGTTTTTAAATGTTATTTGCCAATTGTTGTTAGAAGTTAAATCTTTTTTGTCTATTTGAGTTAGTTTATTATTTTCATTTAAAGTATTTAACTCAATTGTTGCTTTATTTGGTCTTGAACTCGATATTGTTAAAGTTCCGTCTGAATTAGTTTTAGAGTCTCCTACCCAAACTTTATTTACTTCTACTGATGTTGTAAAATCTGTTTTTGTGTCAAATGAAGCTGTTTTTTCCTCTTTATATCCATTTTCTAACTCAAATATTCCTTTTACATTATTTGTGATTTTTGTTTTTGAAACATCTATATTTTTGTATACTAATGAGATATTTTTTGTTATTGCCATTTCGTTGTTATATGGACTTGTCCAAGTGATTGTTTTCTTCTTGCTATCATATACTCCACCATCTAAGTTGTATTCTTTGCTTGTGTCAATCTCATAAGGTAATGTATCTATAATAGTTATTTTTGCTTCATCTTTGTATTCTTCATTTAAGCTTATTGTATATTTTAAACTATATACTATCTTGTCATCTAAAGATGTGATTTTTTCTGTTCCTTCTTTTTCTATTTTTGTGTCTTTAACTATTAGCGTATTTGTTGCATTATATCCATCTATGGTTGTAATATATTTATTCAAATCACCTTTATTTGCTTCTTTTTCACTTAATTTGTATGTAATTTCATTACCATTCGAATCATATTTTGGTAGGTTTTTGAATGTATAATTCCAAATATTTGAATTTGATGAAAATTTATTACTACTAGTTATTGTTTGGGTATATGTTTTTCCATTTCCTTCAAGCACTAATACAACTTTTTCAATCCTATCTTTGTTTTCATCATTCCATGTCTTTGTTACAGGGATTTGTATTTTATCATCTGGGACTTCAAATGTATTTTTTATTTCAAATCCATCTTCTTTATTTCCTGTAATTACACTTGATTTATAGAAATGAAGATCATTTTGGTTAGTTTCTTGCTCTTTTACTTTGTAATCTATTTCTTTTCCCTTGCTATCATATTTTGCTAGATTACTAAATGTTACTTGCCAGTTGTTTTCAAGATTTGCTATATCTGTTGCAACCTCCTGAGAGCCATTCATTAATTTTATTGTAACACTTGCAGGTCGTTTTTCTGCTACATTTTCATCATCATCCCATACTTTTTTTGCTGTTATTGAAATCTGTTCTCCCGGTACAGTAAATGTATTTGTTATCTTAAAGTTATTTTTTGAATCTTCTTCTATTTGTTTTGTATAGAATTTTAAGTCTCCTTCATTTACTTCTTCTTCTGTGATTGTGTATGTTATTTCATTTCCTTTTTCGTTATATTTTGTTAGATTTTCAAATGTATGTGATGTTTCTGTAGCAGTATTTAGAGTGTATTCTTCTACTATATCTACACCTTCGCCTGTTGTCTTAGGTTTTGAAACAACTATTTTTATCTTATCTGGTCTTTTTTCATTTTCGTTGTTAATATCTTCCCACTCTTTTGTTACAACCACATTTACTTTTTCATCTGATACTTGGAAACTATTTGTTATGGTTGTTTCATAAACTTGTTTTCCACCAATTTCTTTTTCTTCTATGTTTCCAATTAAAGAGTTGTAGAATTGTAAATCGTTCTCATTTACTTCATCTTCTTCAACTACATAATTTATTTTGTTTCCTTTTTCATCATATTTAAGTAAATTTGTAAATGTATGTGATGTTTCCGTAGCTGTGTTTAATAAATATTCTTGTACTTTATCTACACCTTCGCCTGTTGCCTTAGGTTTTGATACAACTATTTTTATTTCTGATGGTCTTTTTTCATTTTCATTATTATTATCTTCCCAAATTTTGTTTACAATTAAGTCTATTTTTTCAGTTGGTTCTTCATATTTATTTGTTAAAGTAAATACATTATTTTGCTCTTCTAGTGTTCCACTATATACATTTGCTAAATTTCCTTCTAGGTTTTCTTCAATTGTATAATTTATTAGTTTTCCTTCTGAAGAATATTTATCTAAGTTTTGCCATTTATATGTCCAATTTTCTCCGTTTGTCTCTCCTGTTGTATTTTTTAATGTTACATTTTTTTGTATAGTATTTGGTATTGAATATTCTACTTGCGTGCTATTTTCTCCTTCAATAGTTGCCTTTAATGTAACATTTATGCTTTCTGGTCTTAATCCTAAAGAATCATCATTATCTTGCCATACCTTATTTAATGTAATATCTCTATAGAAATGATAGTTTGTATTTGCTTCTGCTTGTACTACATCTGTTGTTACATTTGATGATAATAACTTTGTGCTTCCTGATACTCTATTTGTCATTACATTCTTACTATAGTCTAAATTCTTGTATACAACACTTATAGCTTTTGAAATAGCTATATTTCCTGATGATGGATTATTATATGTGTCTATATTTCTTATCATATCTTTCCATGTTATTGTTTTATTTGTTTCATTGTATTCTCCACCATTTAAGCTTGATTTTGAAACATCAATTTTGTATGGTAAATTATCTACTATTTGTACTGTCGCATTTCCTATATAGTCTTGAACTTGAACATTATATGTAATGTTGTAAATTACCTTTTCATCTTCTTTTACTATATTTTCTGTTCCTGTTTTTGAAATTGTATTTGTATATTCTGGGGTTTCTAATACATAGTAATATGTTACTTCTTGAACATTTTCTTTATATTTTCCTGTTGCATTTGTTGGCGTGTATACTTCTGTTTCTTTTCCAACTAACTCTTGTGGCATAATATTTCCATATACATCTTTATTTGTTGCAACTTTGTAGTTTTGAGCTATTCTACTTGAAGCATTTGAAGTTTCATAATCATCTCCTACTTTTGCTGTTCCATTTGAAGGCAAAATTTCATCTTCTACTACTCCATCAGAATTTGATGGTACTTTATTTTCTGTTCCTACTATATAGTGATGTACTATTACTCCTGCTGAATCTTTTAATCTGTAGTAATATCTTACTTCTGTATCATCTTCTATTTTACCTTTATAATTATCTGATTTATCTATTAGCTCATATTTTGTGTAATCTATTTTGTTTGATTGTTCTGTTGTATAATTTTCATCTTTTTTAAGTCCTTCAGTTATTTCGTCTTCTACTAATTCACCTGTTTTACTTGGTACATTTTGCTCTGTTCCCTCAAGCAAGTGCTTTATTGTTAAAGTATATGTTTTTTCTTTGTAATAGTAGTCTACAACTTGTGTTGTATCTGTATATTTTCCACTTGCGTTTGTTGGGATATATGAATCTTCTAAAAATTGTTGTAATGGTGATTTTCCATAATTTGGGTCATTTTGATCTGTAATTTCGGTGTATCCAAGTTCAGCTAATGTTTTTCCAGTTTTGGTAATAACTTGACTTTCACTGGTTAAATTTCCATAAAAATCTTTATTTGTAACAATTTCATATTCTATATCAAATCTTGGCTCTGTTGTATAACTATCATTAATATTTCCGTTTTTAGTGCTACTATCTGCAACCTTAGTTGTCGTTACACCTGTATCTTCTTTCCACAAATAGTGGTTTACTTCTATAGAAGATACTGAATTACTAAATTCTACAACAACATGTTTATCTTCTTTCATTTCAATAAATTTGGATAATGTTACTGTTCCATCTGCATTTTCAGAAAAATCTATTTCTTTATCATTTACTGTTATTTTTACTACTTTATATCCACTTTCAGGTACTGCTTTTATTTCTTTTACACTATTATTATCATATATTACTTCTTCATAAGGTGAATCATCTTGTCCAGATATTGTTCCTCCTGAACCCTTTACTTCTGTTGTGATTTTTACTCTTTTCTTTTTGTTTTTTACAACAGCACTCTGAGCTTCTGGAATTTCTGGATCTACAATAGCATTTTTGTAGAATACTATACCAGTATCTCGGGTTATTCCAGCTATACCATTATCTAATGTTACTATTTCTTTAAATTTATATTTTCTTTCAGCATTATCTGAAATAATTTCTCCATCTAAACTATATGTGGTTAACTCACCACTATCTGTTGCTCCAACTACGCCATCTTTAGTTTTAGTTACACTATAATAATATTTATTTATACTTTTTTTCCAAATAATGTTTCCGTCTAAATCTAATTTTACAACACTTTGTAATCCTATTACAATAATTCCATCTTCAATAGTAGTTATATCAAAAAAATTATATGTCATATCTAAATTTTCCCAAACTAAATTGCCCTCAAAATCAAATTTTACAACTTTTCCATCTCTTCCTACAGCTATTATTCCATCCGCTACTGTCGTTACACCATTGTAATAATATGAATTTGGTTTTTTTTCAAAGACAAAATTTCCTTCTAAATCATATTTTACTATGTGTCCTCTATTATCTACCACTACCACACCATCATTCAAACTTGTTATATCTTGATATGTATATGTTTTATCAGTATTCTGCCAAATACAATTTCCATTAAAATCATATTTTACAACTTGTCCACCATCGCCAACTGCTACAACACCATTCTCTACAAGTGCAACTTTCATATACTTGTACATTTTTTCTGTATTTTTCCATATAATGTTTTTATCAAAATCATATTTTACAACTTGTCCATTATAACTAACAGCTATTACCCCATCAGATACTTTGACTAATCCTTGGTAATTATAGCTTTTATCTGTGTTTTTCCATATTATTTCGCCATTATAGTTATATTTTATCAATTGTCCGTTAGAGCTAATTGCTACTATGCCATCTTCAACATTTATCAATCCAACAAAATTACAATTACTTAAAGTTCCATTTTCCCAAACAATATCTCCATTTAAATTATATTTTACGACTTTACCATTTTCTCCGACGCAAATGATTTCATCATTGATATATATGACTGAATTATAGACATACGAATTCTTTTTTATTTCTTTAATAATGTTTCCATCAAAATCATATTTTTCTATTACTCCATTATATCCTGTTGCTAGTATTCCATCTTCTATTTTTACTACATCTTCATATTTATAATACTTACTAGTGTTTTCCCATATAATAGTTCCATCTAATCCATATTTTACAACTTTTCCACTATTTCCTACTGCAATTACTCCATCTTCTACTGCAGTAATAGCATTATAACTATAATCTTTTTCTTTATTTAGCCATACTATATTTCCATCAAAACTATATTTTACTACTTCTCCATTATATGAAGCTACAATAACTCCATCATCTGTTACAGCAATATCTTTATAGTAAGAATATTTTTCTATATTCTCCCAAATAACATTACCATCAAAATCATATTTTGCAACTATTCCTTTATATCCTACTGCTATTATACCATCTCCAATATTTGCAACTCCATTATATGAGTATGATTTTTCATTATTTATCCAAACTATATTTCCTGCATTATCAAATTTTACAACTTTACCATCATATCCAACTCCGATAAATCCATTTGGCACATTTGTTATGTCCATAAATTCATATAATTCTAACTCATTATTTTCCTTGTCAAATCTTAACTCAGTTTTTGCAGGTTTGCTTTCACCAATTCCTATACCAGTATATAGAGTTGGTTCTTCATATCCAGGTAGTTGCTTAGTTTCTATGGCTTTATATAATCCTTGTCCCAAACTTAATCTTAGTTTTCCATTTTCATCTGTTTTTACATTACTTAAGTCATTTCCATTAACATCTGTTATAGTATTATTATTCATATCAGTTATTTTAAATTCAACATCTTTTAATGGTTTATTTGTATCTTCATCAAGTTTTGTAAGAGTAAATATTGGGTTGTTGTCAAGTGTAATATTAATTATAGGGTTTGATGGATTAGTGCTATCTATTTCAGCATCGCCTCTTATACTTCCACTTTCAACCTTAAATTCTAATTCATTGCTTGCATTTCTTTCAGCTTTAAATACGAGTGGTGTTTTGTTTAGAATATATCCTTCTGTTGGTGAAATTTCTGTTAATGTATATTTTGCTTCAATATTCTTTCCATTTACATATTCATATAAATTATTTATCTCTATATTTCCGTTTTCATCTGTTTCATATATTATGTTCTCATTTTTGTCTTCTCCAGTTAGTTTAAATTGTGTTCCTTTTAAAGTTGTATCTGTATCAGTTTCTTTTTTGGTTATCTTTAATCTATATTCAGGAATTTTTTCATTTTCCAATTCTATATTAAGAGTTGGCAACTCATCTTTCTTTGTAACACTACTGTTTACTATTCCATCTCCTGATATTTCTATTTCAGAATTGTTATTAACTTTAAATGTTATTGGGTTGTTTGGTAAATAATATCCTGTTGCTTTTGTTTCTTGTAATGTATATGTTTCATTTAAATATAGTCCACTTGCTAAAAGTTCTCCTTTTGAATCTGTAGATAAAATTGAGTCTTTTTCTTTTCCTGTTAATTTAAATCTAACACCACTTAGTTTTTGTTCTCCGTTTTTCTTTACAACTTTTAATTTTAGTTTTGGTTCATTTTCTATTTGTAACTTCACTTTATATTCTTCATTTGAATTTTTTATAGATTCTGCTGATTTTATCCAATTATACTTGCTTTCTAGATTAGAATATGTTCCATCTTCATTTTTAAATTTAACATATAGTTTATCATCTTCATCTGTATAAGTATATAGTTTTATTTCTTCACTATTTAATACATAGTCATCTGTAGCCCTTATTTCTTTTATAATATATGTTTTTTCAGCATAAAGACCATTTACAGACAAAATACCATTGGCATTTGTTACTCTTATTTTGCTATCTCCTTTTCCTTCTTCAGTTATAGAGAAAGTTATTCCTTGAATTTTTTTACTAGTATCTTTTTGATATTTTTCTATTTCTAAATCATATTGCTTTGCTATCATTAATCCTAGCTTATTTGCGGCTGTAAATGTTGAATATTTTCCTGCATCTGTTAATATTGAGAAATATATTCCATGTTCGCTATATGAAACTTCATTATAATTTACACCTTCTGGTAGATTTACTTCATAAGTAAATTTGTGACTCTCACCATTTTGTAATTTATATTCTCCAAGATCTATTATATATGTTTTTATATCTTTCCAATTTGTTACTTCTTCAGCTTTTTTCCATTTATTGGCTTCATTTGTCAAATCATTTGTTGGCTTTTCTTCTGTTGAATAATAAATTGTTACATAATCTTTTAATTCTTCAGGCACTTTAATTCCTGTATTTGACATCCAAGTAGAAAATGTAGATCCCAATTTATTATTTCCAACAATAAATTCGTTGTCTTTAAATGGTATTACACCTTGTATAACTACATCTGTTATTTCTTGCGCATAACTATTTGTAATGTTTATTTGTATTTCTGCTGTTCTTTGTTGCTTTTCTACTTTTGCAACTCTTGGTGCAATAGTAACATTATTTTCGTTGTCATACTTTGAAGCAATTTGGTTTGTTAATAGCTCATTAGGCGAAATTAATGAAATATTTGCTGTTGTATAGTTTATTATTTCATTTAAATTTGAATCTCCATCAACATCATATCCATCATTTTCTTTGAAGTAATATTCGACTGCACTTTCATTAATAGCATATAGCTCAACTTTTTTTGACGTTGTTTTATTTCTTGGGTCTGGAGTCATATTACAATTTATATTAATCTTATATGTACTTTCTTTTTCATTTTCTGTTAAAATTTTTATAAAATAACAATCATCTTGTTCGTATAAATCATAACCTAATACAGATACATCATTATTATCTATTGTTACTGAATTTATATCCATACTTGTTATCTCTTTAGGAAGTTTTACTAGAAAAGTTCCATTTTTCCATTTTTGTGTATTATATCCTTCATCTAATGCTGTTATTGTAATTACTTGATTTTCAGTTGTTTCTTGCGTAGATATATTAGCTTTTAATATTTCAATTTTTGCTATTGATGTTGGTGCCTCATAATTAGCTCTATTAGTTGTAGTACTTAGGTTTGTTCCATAATATCCATTTAAATTGCTTTTAATATATTGAAATTTATCAAATACTTCTTTTTCATAGTTTTCGGTTATATATTTATCATCTAATTCTTTTATACTAAACACACTAAATTGTGTATTTTTTTGAGCTGCGCTAGTTTCAACTCTTATATGTTTTGCAGAATTTTCATAGTAATATGGATTATTCTCATTATATTTATTCCAATTATCTTTATTAAATGTAACTAATAATTCATTTGTTGTATCATTATATATTTTTACCCAGCCATCTGTGCCAAACATAGCTTCAGCACCAGTTAAATATACTCCAACATTTGAAGTTAAATTTTCCATGCTTTCAGTCGAACTATCAGTTTTTATAAAAGAATCTGAGACTTGAGTTGCATTGTTTTTAGTCTCTTTCATAATAACAGATTCGTCATTTCCTTGTGAGCCACGCAATATTATCCATCTTACTTTATAATAATCTTTGCTTTCTTCTTCAGAAATATTGTTATATATTTTAAGTGGTTTTTCTTTGGAAATACTATATCTTGCATAAGGGCTTGTTGAATATTTACCAACTTTTATGTCAAATCTATATACATAACCTTCAGTTTTTGTCCATCTTGCAACAATAGTTGCTTCTGCAGTATTTGAAACATATGGGTTTTGGAACTCATCATTTGTATTATTATATCCTTCATAATATGTTTTTACTGGAATCATTAGTTCTATAACTTCGTCTTCCATGTTGTCATAGGCTTCTTTTGGATATATAACACTTACCATATAAGAATTAAGTTTTGAAGATGTATATTCTATGGCACTTGCTTTAGTTGTTACTACACCATTTTCATTTAATATTGCTTCTCTTTTTGCTGTAAAATGTCCTGTTTCTTGGTCATAATCAAATGTAACATTCTCTCCAGTTATTTTTACAGATATCGGTTTATATCCATTTAGCTCTGGTATTGTTCCTTCAATATTTGAAGATTTTAAAATTAATTCATTGTCGGTTTCTTGTGTTCTTATTTCAAAATCTAATTTAACATTTTCACCATTTAAAAGTTGATCCATACTATCTACATTTTCATTAATATTAGTCGTGTAAATCTTGGCTGTAGTAGTACCATACCAATCTACAGTACAATTTATTGTTTTATTTATTTTAGTTTCTGTTCCATCATCTGCAACATGAGTTCCTGTAAGTGTTACGCTATTTATTTTGCTATATTTAGTCGTGTCATTTCCAATATTAGCTTTTACAATACCTGTTATTAATTTTTGATTTCCATTTTGTATATCTTTTAGTTTAATTGTTTTGGTATTTTCAGATATGTAATTCTGTGCAATTATTTGATCTCTTACAAGTGTAGTTGCAAGATTAAAGTTACTTGAATTTATTGTAATTACTCCATCTTTAAAATGACCATTATTTATTACTTTAAGGTCCATGTATAGTGTGTCTTGTTTTCCTATTTCATTACATGTTCCTCTAATTGAATCTGCTTTTCCATCTCCATCTAAGTCTTTTAGGAAGAATGCATCAAATAAAACATAATCAGAATTTGTTTTCTCATCTCCAGCCTGAACTACATCATATTCTTTAGACCTTGCAATTTCTGGTGTTATTTTAAAGCTCTCATTTTTATTATTCTTTTTAGTTATATAAATAGCTAAAAAAGCAACAATAATGACAAAAAAAACAGCCAATATCTTCTTTATATTTACTGTTCTTTTTCTATTTTTTTTACTATTTGATTTACTATTTTTCATCTCTATCTTCTCCTTCGAATTTGTTAATTTATCTTTAATTATTTTCATTCCTTCTTCAATTTTTATTTAATCATACCTGTCGATTTTTGTCAATAATTTTGCTAAGATTTTTTTAGGTATTTTTTGCTATTTTTTTATTATTGCAAGACTAAGATTTGTTATATTTGATAAAGTTTATATAAACTATTAGTAATAAAACATGTGTTCTTCTAAAATAGACTAAAGCTGTAAATTATAATTACTTTTATAATTTACAGCTTTTCTTTTAAATATAATAGTACAATAAAATTCCCATTATCCTTAAAACTTATGTTTCTTCTTCATATTTTTTATGTATCTTCATAATTTCGTTATCCATTTTATTAATTATTTTTGCATATTTAACCATTTTTTTAGAGTCAGTTTTAGACAACTTATTTTTAGCCTTGTATTTTAATTTATGTTCTGTGCTTGACCAAAAATCCATGGCCATCGTTTTTATTTGAATCTCTGTTTTAACATTTGCAAATGCATCTCCAATATTTACTGGAGTTTGTGCTATTATATGATATCCTGAATAACCACTTTTTTTAGGTTTTGTAATGTAGTCTTTCTTTTGCAAAATCTCTAAATTAGGATTTTCTTCTATAATTTTAACTACTTTAAATACATCATTTTTAAATGGACAAACGACCCTTATTCCTGCAATGTCATCAACATTTTCTATAAGATTTTTGTAGTTTAAATCATATTGCTTTCTTTTCATTTTTTTAATAATACTATCTGGAGTTTTTACTCTACAATTAATGTTGTTTATTACATCATATTGATAAAAATTGCTTAAATTGTTTTTCATATTTTCTAAATTATCTTTTACTTGAATCATAGCCATCTCATAAATACGCATTATCTTTTGAAATTCCTGCTCTTTAACATTTATCGGGACTAATTGATTAGAAGCAAGTGTTGGTACTTCCATAGCGATCCCTCCTCAAATTTTATTTTATTAATATATTGTAATGCTATGATGATTATATTATGTTTTTTTAGTGAAATATTTTTCTATTTGGATTATATCATATTGCAATTTTTTTTGCAATAAGTTATAATTTATTTTGAAAGGACTGATAACTATGATACAAGAAGCGGAAAATCCTCCATATTTAAACGATTTTTTAGATTACATGATAACAATTCAAAATAAATCAAAAAACACAGTAAAAGAATATAATTATGATTTAGCAACATTTTTAAGATTTTTAAAGATGCATTATAAATTAACAAATGAAGATGATTTAAAAATGATAGAATTTGATGATGTAACAATAGATACATTAAAAAAAGTAAAACTTGAAGATTTGCATGCTTTTTTAGGATATCTTACAAAAAACTATAATAGCAAAGCAACTACACGTTCTCGTAAAGTTTCTAGTTTAAGAATATTTTTTAATTATCTCTGTCAAAAAAATTTACTTGAAATAAATCCAACACAAAATTTGGAAACTCCAAAAATCGGAAAAAGATTACCAAGATATTTAACTTTAGATGATAGCAGAAAATTACTAGATGTCGCTTCAAATGAAGATAATAGAAATAATGAAAGAAATTATGCTATTACTACCCTATTTTTAAATTGTGGTATGCGTTTATCTGAACTTGTTGGAATAAATTTAACTGATATTGTTTGGGATGAATGTCAACTAAATGTAATTGGAAAAGGAAATAAAGAAAGAACTATTTATTTAAATAAAGCTTGTGTTAAGGCTTTAGAAGAGTATATAAGAGTAAGGCCAAAAACTCATTTAACAGCAGATGCAGAAAAAGCCTTATTCTTAAGTGAAAGAAAACAACGTATTTCTCGCAGAATGGTTCAAGAAATTATTTATTCAGAGCTAAGACAAGCTGGACTTGATACTTCCAAATATTCTGTACACAAATTAAGACATACTGCTGCAACTCTTATGTACCAATATGGACAAGTCGATATTCGTGCTTTGCAAGAACTTTTGGGTCATGAAAGTATTTCTACTACAGAAATTTATACTCATGTAAGTAATAATCAGGTTAGAGATGCAGTTGAAAGAAATCCGTTGGCGAATCTTTAAATAAAATAGTTGAACTTTTAGCCAATAGGTACGGGGCAATTTGACACATTTTCTTTCAAATTGCCCACTCCTTTTGGGCTGCTCAAGTTACTTTTTTTCTCCGTCCCAAAAAGAGACCTTCCATCCATTTAATAGCATTTTCGTATGTAGCTACATCTTCCAAATCCACATCAACCATTTTTAAAAGTTCAACTGATTTTTTTGTGCAACCTTGTTTAAGCATTTCTATATATTTTTCAACATATCCCGGCTTTTTCTCTAAAATGTTTTTAGCAATTACTATTGCAGCCGATATTCCAGTTGCATATTTATATACATAAAAAGGTGTGTAGAAATGAGGAATTCTTGCCCATTCATATTTTATTTGTTCATCTATTACTACATCTCCTCCAAAATATTCTTTATTTAAGTCATAATATATTTTATTCAAATCTTCTGCAGTTAACATTTCTCCTGTTTCAATTTTAAAATGAACAATTTTTTCAAATTCTGCAAACATAGCTTGTCTAAAAAATGTAGCTCTAAACATTTCCATTAATTCATATAAAAGCTCTTTTTTCTTGTTTTCATCTTTTTCATTATTTATTTGATACATTGCAAGCAAAATCTCGTTAGTTGTTGAAGCAATTTCTGCTACCATAATTGTATAATTTGCATCTATTACATTTTGATTTGTATTTGAATAATATGAATGCATTGCATGTCCTAATTCATGAGCTATTGTACTTACATCTCTTTTTTTATTTACAAAATTTATAAGCACAAATGGGTGTATTCCATAAACTCCCATACTATATGCTCCGCTTCTCTTGTTTTCTTTTTCATATACATCTATCCAATTATTCTCAAAAGCTTCTTTTAGTTTAGAGACATATTCCTCTCCAATTACAGAAAGAGCATCAAGTACTTGTTTTGAAGCCTCTTCATAAGAAATATTATCATCTTCTACTTCTATTGGATTAACATATATATCATATAAATGCATTTCATCTTTTTCAAGTAAATCTTTTTTTATTTTCATAAATTCGTGATTTACATTTATATTTTTATGAACAGCTTCAATCAAAGCATTATATACATTTATTGTAGCATCATCATTGTCAACAGCTCTTTCCAAAGAAGAATTATATTTACGTAATTTACTTGTAATAGTTGCAGATTTAACTTTTGTAATATATAGCTCACCTAGGGTATTTAAAAATTCACTATACTTCTTGTACATTAAGTTAAATGCTTGCTTACGAACCTCTTCATTTTTATCTTTTAAACAATATGTGTAATTACTATCTGTAAGTTCAACCTCTTCCCCATCTGCATTTTTTAATTTTCCAAATTTAAATTCTGTATTTGTTAAAATATCAAATGTATCTTCCATACTAGAAAAAACTTCTGAATAATTTGCTAAAAGCTCTTCTTCTTTTTCAGATAAAATATGCTCTTTATCTTTTAAAATTTCTTCCAATTCTCTTCTATATCTTTCAAGTTTTGTTTCATTATTCATAAAAGATAAAAGTTTCTCATTTTCAATTCTCGTAATTTCTGGAGTAATAAATGCAGTGGCTTTTTCAAATTCTGTTCCTATGTTTTCAACTGTTTTATATAATTTTATATTATTTGAATTCGCCATATCTAAATGATAAGTAAGCATTCCATAACTATAAAACTTTTCATATATTTCTAAAGTAGATTCATAAAGCCTGTAGCAGTTATACAAATTTTCTGCACTTTCTCCAAGCTTTCCTTTATATTTTTCTATAGCCTTAAGGTTATCTTTTATTTCTTTTTTTGCTTGTTCAAATTCCTCTTTTGTTTTATAAATATCTTTTAAATTCCAATTCATAATAACTCCTATCCGTATTGATAATAGGGCCTGATTCTTTATCAACACACTTTTTTATAAAATTAATTTTTATAACGTCCTAATATATATGGTTACTTTTTTCCTCTGTCCCAAAAAACCTCACTTAGCAAGCTCATATATGGCTTCTGCATATATTTTGCAAGCTAAAACTATTTTTTCTATATCTACAAATTCATTTGCTTGATGACACATATCTTGGTCACCTGGAAAATTCGCACCAAAAGAGATACAGTTATCAAAAGCTCTTGCATAAGTTCCACCACCTATTGCAATTGGCTTGGCATTAGAATTTGTATTTTTGTTATATATATTGCAAAGTAATTTTACAAGCTCATTATCTTTTGGAATATATAGTGGCTCTTGTTTGCCTGCAACATAAGTTTCTAAATCATATTTTTCAGATTTTTTTGAAATACTATCTGTAACCTCCAAAATTGGCGTATTTACAGGAATTCTTAAATTTATTCCTATTTGTAAAAAGTCCTCATCATATTTAAAATGTCCTACATTTAATGTAAGTATTCCTGATTCGTCTTCTATAGCCAAATCTAAAAGCTTTCCGTTATATTCCATTCCAATATGTTTTTCAAAAAAATCTAAAATATTTATATTATAACCAAAATGTTTGTAAATTCTATTTAATAAAATAATCATTTGAGAAACTGCATTTTTACCTAAGTTAGGGTGTGCAGCATGTGCTTGAATTCCTCTAGATGTAATATGAATGTCTGTATCATAAGTATCATAAGAAATATCAAAATCTAGCTCTCTAATAATATCACTTAAATAGTTAAAACAATCCCCCACATCAATTCTATCTGGGTCAAGCTTTAAAACAACTTTGCAGTATTTTGGAACAACATTTATAGCATTATTTTTGCAATCAATTTGCGCTATCTTTATTGGCAAGTCTTCATATTTTGAATAATCTTCTTTTATATACATTGTTGCAATTCCTTTTTCTGCATAAATACATGGAAAATCTGCATCAGGGCTAAATCCAATACTAGGAAGTTCTTCTTTTTCTTTATAATGTTTGATACATTTCCAATCTTTCTCTTCATTTACTCCCAATATTAAACGTACTCTTGAATTTACTTTTAAATTATCTTTAACTGCTTTCATAGCATAAAGTGCACTAATTACAGGTCCTTTATCATCTATAGTACCACGTCCATAAATTTTCCCATCTCTTATACTTGCTTCAAATGGTGGTGTTTTCCAACCATCTCCACTTGGAACAACATCTAAATGTCCAATAATTCCTACTAATTTTTCTCCTTCACCAAATTCTATATATCCACAATAATTATCAATGTTTTTAGTTCTAAAGCCAAGTCTTTCTCCTAATTTTAAAGTATAATCTAAAACTTTTTTACATCCCTCTCCAAATGGCATTTGTGGATCTTTTGTCTCCTCTGAAACACTTGGAATATTTACTAAGTTGCATATTTCTTGAACTATTTCATTTTTTTGAGCTTCGATATATTCATCTAACATATAAACAACCTCCTCTGTTCTTTAATTTTATTGTCGTCAAGTTTTATTCATTATATTCAATCACTTTTTGCATTATATTATAAAATATATTAAATTACAAGAGAAATATATATTAAAATTATCAACTAACTAGTAGCATATAATTTTCTTAAAATCTTTATAATTAAAAGTATTTAAATGGTTTAGCATAATGTCAATATTTTAAAACTATGGTAAAATCATAAATAAATAACAATAAATTTCAAAAAAAATTTGTAAAGGATTTTTTAAAGTAAATTTAGAATTTGATATACACTTTTAAATTAACTCCGATTGTTTTCAAAATGCTTTACAACAAATTTTAATAATAAAAAAGAGAAAAATGATTATTTTGACCCATAAATCTATATTAAAAACGAATCTTATGCTCCCCCAAAAAAAGGAGGTGTATAGAAATTTATTATACAATTATTTATTTTAATATTTTACAAATATACAAAACCATAACTAAAAACAAATCATATTATATAATATAGTGTAAAATGAAAGGAGGAAATGTAGAATTTGGAAGTAAAAGGTAAAAAAATAGGATTTGTATTTACAGGTTCATTCTGTACATTTAAAAAAACTATTCCACAAATGAAAAAATTAAAAGATTATGGGGCTGAAATAATACCAATAATGTCTTTTAACAGCTATAATTTAGATACTAAATTTGGTAAAGCAAAAGATTTTGTAAAAGAAATTGAAGAAATATGTAAGAAAGAAATAATCCACACAATACAAGGCGCAGAACCAATTGGTCCCAACCATTTAACTGATATTATGATTGTTGCACCAGCAAGTGGAAATACTATGTCCAAACTTGCTAGTGATATTATAGATACACCTGCTACTATGGCAGTAAAATCACATTTAAGAAATAATTTGCCAGTAGTTATTGCTCCTTCTACGAATAATGGGCTTGGAGCAAATATGGCAAGCATTGCAGCACTTATAAATAGAAAAAACTATTATTTTGTTCCCTTTAGGCAAGACAACCCAATATCTAAACCTCGCTCAATTGTTTTCGACCCTGAATATATATTAAGGACTACTGAACTTGCATTAGATGGAGAACAAATTGAGCCAATACTATTATAAAAGGACTCCTTAAGGGAGTCCTTTTTAAAAAATTATCTGTTCCCTTCTTGAACTTATTGTAAACTAAGTTCTTCAAAAAGTTTTATCAAATCTGCATCTGGATTTTGCAATAAGATATCTGCCAATTTATCCAAATCAATTTGAGCTATATCTTCTAAAAATTTAAATAAAGATTTTCTTTCAAAAACTTTTAATTCTCCCTCTGCTCTTGTCATCTCTTTTTTAATACTCTCTGGTAACTTAGCTATATAGTCATGTATATTGTATTTATCTTCAATTTCACCTTCAAGAATACTAAAATCATTTCTTTGATTTTTTCCCCATTCATCTAAACCCCATTTAGCAATTAGTTTATCAATATCTATTAACTTATGATAAAACAAATAATCTGTTACTAAATGCAAAAAATAACCTCTTTTTCTGCTATTTTCTATACTTCTTCCATTTTCTTGTAAATATTTTGCTGGATTAGACCAAGCTGAGTGTTTTCCGTAATGAGTACGTCCTTTCTCACTTGAAGGTACCATATCTGGTTCAAGTGTTCCTTTAATTAATTCTTCTTCATCTATATTTTTTTGGGAATGATTTTTTAAATGTAACTTAGCAATTGCTAAATGCATTGAATAACTTGCCATATTTTATTTACTACCTTTCTTCAAAAATTATTATATCAAAAGTTTTATATTTTTACTATAAAGTTCTATAGTTCACATAACATTTTGTTACGATTTTTACCACATTTCAACAATTGCATGTAGTTTGTTCTCATCTTGACTTTTTATAGTTACAATATGTTTATCTTCTTCCATTGTATAATATATTTTAACATTCTCACCTAATCTAATTTGATGTTTATATGTAATTCTTAAATTATTTAATTCATCTGCAAAGTACACTTCTTCTGGCAATACTTCATTTGCGAGCTTAAGATATACTAAATTGTTCATATGTTTATTAACATCTATGTTTGCTCTTCTAACTTCATATTCTATCATTTTTTCATAACATGTAGGCTCTTTTAATTTAGTCACTTTTTCTTCAGCTTCTTGCAAATTTCCCTCAGGTTTAAAAAGTTCAAGTGTTTCCATATCTAATTTTACTATCTTTCTTTGTTCAAAATTATAAAATAGCCATTTTGATGTAGCTGTTGCTATGAGTTCATCTTTTTCATCATAAATTTCAAAATTACGATAGCAATTAAAACTCGGCTTATCTGCAGGAAGAGCATAGGTTTTTACTTTAATACTATCATTAAAACAAAGTCTTTTTTTAACTTCTAAGCTCCAATCCAAAATTAAAAATGCGCCTTTATTTTTTTCTACATCATTTACTCCATATCCTACCAAACCTGAATGATATGTGGCTATATCTTCCAAAAAGGCTAAAATCCCATAATTAGTAAGTTTGTTTTTCATTCCTATTTCTCTTAATCCTAATTTGTATGTTTGCTCTATTTTCATTTTTAAAATCAATTCCTCTCTTCTTTCAAGCTCCATTTTTGGGACGAGTAAAATTTAGCTTTTCCCGCTATCTGTTGGAAAAGAATTAAATTTTGGCAAGGCAGAATTTTGTGCAAAAAGCAGAGCATACAATCTAGTATGTGAGCATTTTCAAACAAAATTCTAACGAAGTCAAAATTGTAATTATTTTTCAACTTTAATATCCTGGTTTTTCTAACAACCTAAACATATTCCTCTTATACTCTTCAACTCCAGGTTGATTAAATGGATTTACTCCTAAAATATTTCCTGAAATGCCACAAGCAAGTTCAAAGAAATATATAAGTTCTCCAATATTTTCTTCATTTAGCTCATCTATAGTAATCATAATATTTGGAACTCCTCCTGAAACATGAGCTTCAATGGTACCTTCCATAGCTTTTTTATTTACATAGTCTAAATCTTTTCCTGCTAAATAATTTAATCCATCTAAATTATCGTCATCAGCATTTAATCTAATATTTAAATTTGGTTTTTTCACATTAATTACTGTTTCAAATAAGTTACGTCTTCCATCTTGTATATATTGCCCCATAGAATGTAAATCTGTAGTATAATCAACTCCTGCAGGGAATATTCCTTTTCTATCTTTTCCTTCACTTTCACCATAAAGCTGTTTCCACCATTCTGTAAAATAGTGTAATTTTGGTTCATAATTTACTAAAACTTCTATTAATTTATCACTTTTATATAAAATATTTCTTGCAATTGCATATCTGTAGCATTCATTATATTTTAAATCACTATCTGAATACTTTTCTTGTGCAACTCTCGCTCCGTTCATTAATCTGTCTATATCAATACCTGCAGTAGCGATAGGTAGAAGTCCAACAGCAGATAAAACAGAATATCTTCCACCAACATTGTCTGGAACAACGAATCTTTCATATCCTTCCATTTCTGAAAGTGTTTTTAAAGCTCCTCTTTCTTTATCTGTTGTAACATAAATTCTACTTCTAGCTTCATCTATTCCATATTTATTTTCTAATATCTCTCTAAAAATTCTAAAAGCAATTGCAGGCTCTGTCGTTGTTCCAGATTTTGAAATTACATTTACAGAAAAATCTTTATCTTCTAAAATTTCTATTAATTCATTAATATAATTTGGACTTAAATTATTTCCTACATAGAAAATCATAGGTTTTTTTCTTTTTTCTTCTTTTTGAAGATTTACAAAAGAGCTTGAAAGTGCATCTATTACAGCTCTTGCACCTAAATATGAACCACCTATTCCAATAACTAATAAAACATCAGATTCTTTTCTTATCTTTTCTGCTGCTTTTTTTATTCTTTCAAATTCATCTTTATCATAGTTTGTAGGAAGCTCTAGCCATCCAACAAAATCCTCTTCGTCTCTTGCTCTCCTATGTAAATCTTTGTGTATGTTTTCTACTTGAGATTTATATTTCATAATCTCCTTTTCGTCTATTTTTGCATTTTCTAAATTTAATTTTAACATATTTATCATCCTTTCCGTGTTGATTGAGATTGTTTCTTTTTTCCTTGTATTTAGAATCGGCTCTTTTCTGTATATTTTCTTTTTGAATGTCAATTAAAATCGATTCTTTATCAACACAATATGATTGTATCAAAACATAAAAAAAATAGCAAGTAATTTTTCATTTTCTTGCTACTTTTTTAAATATTTTTTAAAATATCTAATTAATTTCTTTTTTTAAATTGAATTCTGTACTATTTATAATACAGATTTTATTGAGCATTAGCTACTTTCTTTTCTTCTACAGGATATACACTAACTTGTTTTTTATCTCTACCTTTTCTTTCAAATTTAACTTTACCATCAACTAATGCAAAAAGTGTATCATCACTTCCGATTCCTACATTAGTACCTGGATGTACGTTTGTTCCTCTTTGTCTTACTAAGATATTTCCTGCTAGAACAAATTGACCATCAGCTCTTTTTACACCAAGACGCTTAGATTCACTATCTCTACCGTTATGGCTGCTACCTTGACCTTTTTTATGAGCCATGTTTTTTCACTCCTTCCAGTTTTCGAATTTATATACTATTTGTTTAAATTCTAATTTAGAATTAAGCATTAGCTGTTGCTTCTACTTTAGCTTCTGATTTTTTAGTTGTTTTAGCTTCTTCTTTTTTTGTTTCAGTTGCTTTAGTTTCTGCTTTTTTTGCTGTTGCTAAATTGATTGATGTAATCTCAACCTTTGTGTATGGTTGTCTGTGTCCTTGTTTCTTTCTTTCATTCTTTTTAGCTTTCATTTTGAAAACAATGATTTTTTTGTGTTTACCATGAGAAACGACTTTTCCTTCAACCTTTACACCTTTAACATAAGGATTTCCAACTTGTACCTTTCCACCATCAGAAACTAAAACTATATTGTCAAATGTAACTTTTTTTCCTTCTTCAGCTTCTAATTTTTCGAAAAATACTATGTCTCCTTCTGCTACTTTGTATTGTCTTCCACAGCTTTCAATTATTGCGTACATTTAAAATGCACCTCCCTTTTTCGTATACTCGCTAATCCTTAAAAAAGGTAGTTAAATGTTTCATAACTTTTGTGTACCTTGACTAAGCGGATTACAATTATTTATTATACAATAATTTTTACATCTTGTCAATGAATTTTTGGTATATTTTTGAAAAAATTTCATAAAATATTAAAAAAGCTATTGACATTTTTAATTTATGGTATTATAATAATATTTGTTAGACATCGCGGGGTGGAGCAGTTGGCAGCTCGTCGGGCTCATAACCCGAAGGTCGTAAGTTCGAGTCTTACCCCCGCAACCAAATAGAAGCCTTGAAAATATTTAGTTTTCAAGGCTTATTTTTTAGTATATTATAGTAATATTTATGAAAATTTAATTTTTAACATTATCTTTTATACATTCTGATTTGTTCTTTTTTTGTCCCAATAAAATTAAATACAAATATACAAAAATTAGTGCAATACTAATAATATCCATAATAGATATTCTAAATTTTGTAAAATAACTTATTATCATATATGCAACATATACTAGCATAGATAAAGTTGAAGCATAAATTGTATTAATTAAAGACTCCTTAAAAGTCCATTTATTTTTTAAAATTTTTGTCACGCCCCATAGTCCTGTAGATGTTAATAAAATATATACAATATATAATAAAGCTATCATTCCAAAATAAACTACAAAATATTGTGCAATATAGTATGCAAATGAAGTTCTTTGTCTTAAATATTCTAAAACATCTTGTTTGCCATATTCATATTTTAAATCTTTTATAAAATTTTGAGACACATCAGAATATTTATGTTCCTCTATTCCTTCAGCATCTTCGCTTTGAGGATTATATTTATCAGTAATTAAAATATATTCATCTTTCAAAAAAACAATAACTCTTTTATAATTTGCCGCTAAATCTTTATATTGGTCTATTGCTTCTTGCTTTTCAAGTAGAGGATTTATTATAATAGGATTTCCAAAATAACTAACTATTTTTTCTTCATCTAATATAACAGCTTCTTCATTTTCAAGTGTTAATGTATTTTCTTTAAATTTTATTTCAGGTAATCTTTCATCTAAATAGCTAATCGCATCTCTAACTACATTAAGTTGTAAAAAAGTAGCAATTGAAGCTAAAATTAAAGCTAATATGCACACCAAACTAAAAAAATATTTTATAGTCCTTCCTATTCCTTGCTTTCTTAGATCTTCATATTTGCTTGGCCTAACAATCGAATACCACATTTTCTTAAAAAAATTTATTTTTATGTTTTCTTCCATCTTTACTCATTCCTCTCTTAAATAAATAACATATGTAATTATAAAAGTCTTTTTCTTACAAATTAAATCATTTCCTATAAAATATACATATATAATAACACTTGAATAAAGAAAATGCAATTAAAAATAAGATATTTTCTCAAACTTTTGATGTAGTCCTAAAATTAAAAGCGCAAAAAAAGTCCCCGCCGTAGCCGTAACTTGTGCCAAAATTTTTAACAACCTGCTCTCACAAACAGGTGGGTGCCTACCTAAATACTTATGGGCTTCTTACTACTAATATATTGCAAAAAGTGTAAGCTTGCACGCCATATCTAGAGATTAGCCCCTCTTTAAACTTGTAGGTTCTAAAAATTCTGCAATACGCACTATGCAGGGTTTTTATTTAATTTTTATTGTTATATTTATATTATCATATAATAATATTTTTATCAAATAATTTATAATGCTAAAATACTTTAATAGTGTTTTTTATTTTTGATTATTCTTGTTTTTATTAAGTTATTCTCTTTTAATCTTCGTTTTTTACAACTTGACAATTTCTAAATTCTACTTGCATTACATGAAAAATATATAACTTGATATTTTTTTGTGAATTCCTGCAGTATTTCAAGTGCTTTCGAGGTTTTTGCTTCATCTAAATTTACAAATGGATCATCTAACACAACAAAAGGAGTCTCTCCATTAAATAAAGCATCTATCAAACTAAATCTCATACAAATATAGATCAAATCTTTGTATCCAGCACTAAAAGTTTTTATTTCTTTTTGAGAGCCATTTACTTCAATTTTTACATCTAAATTTGTATCAACTGAAGTTTTTAATTCTTTTGTATCTATCACAGATAAATATTTATTAAATCCAATAATCATACTTTTTAAATAACTTGATGAAAAGTTCTCTTTTGAAGTTTTTAGAAGTTCTTCTGTTGTTTTTAAAATTTTGTATTTATCTTCTAAATTATTTATTTCTTCTCTTAAACTTTCTATATCACTTTCTAAATATTCGCTTTCATCAATTCGATTTTCTAAAATTTCTATTTGATTTTTTATTTGATTTTTTTCATCTATCAAGCTATCTATATGATTATTGAAAACATCTATTTTATGCTTTATTTCTTCTTCAGAAGCGGATATTTCTTCTATGTTTTTTAATTCTTCTATATTGTTTTCTTTTTCATACTTTTCTTTTTTATCAATTATTTCTTTAAGTTGATTTTTAGATTCTTCAAACTGATTTACCTTATTTTTTAAATCTTGTATTAAGTCAATATATGATTTATCTATAGTTATAAAATATGTTTTAAAGTCATCTTCTATTTCATTTTTTAGTTTTTCAAGATTAATCTTTAAGTTTTGTAAATATACATCTTTTGCTATTTTGTTTTTTAATAGAGCCTTATAATTACTATATTCTGTTTTTAGATTTGTTAGATCCATAATTTTATTAGAATTATGTTCTAGATAATATTGTTTTATAAAACTTTCTACATTATTGTTTATTTCTTCTTTTTTTGTTTGCAATACTTCTATTTCCTTTTGAATATTTAGTATTTCTTTACTTAAAGAAGAAATTTTATGTTTTTTATTTTTAGATAATAAGCTAAATGCACCTAATAATGCACCTAAAAAAAATATTGCTATTCCAACTACTTTCTGCATATTTGTAATTACCAAGCTAATACCTGCTATTGTTAATATTAGTGATAATAATATAATAATTAAAGTCTTTTTACGTTTTTGATTAACTATATCTAGTTCTTTTTGTGTTTGATCTTTTTCTTGTTTCTTTGTTTCGACTTCTTTTTCAATTTCTTGTATTTGTGAATATTCAAATATTTTTTTATCTATTTCCTCAATAGAAATATTTTCATTTTTAAATCTATTCTGCAATTGTTCTAAACTTTCGGTCTCTTCATCTGTCATTTTGCAATTTGCTATTTCTAGTTTCGTTTTTTCTATTTCATAATTTTTATTAGTTAAATTTTCTAAAAAAGCATTTGTAGGAATTCCATTTGAGAAAAATTTTTCAAAATCTTTGTATTCTTCTTGGTAAGATTGATACTTATTTATTATTGAATCATAAACTTCTTTTTTTGCTTTAAGTCTATCTTGTTCTATCTTTTTACTAAGTAGTTTCTGTTCTCCTTCTCTTTGCTTTTCAATGTTACTTATTTCTTTTATTTTTGCTTCTAGCTGTTTTTTTCTAATATCAAAATTTTCCACATCTAATTTACTATTTTCAAATTTTCTTTGTAATTCATATAATTTAGCATTTTTTTCGTCTATTAAGCCACCTTGTCCTCTATCTTTTTTGTATACTTTCTTTGCTTCATTTAACTTTTTTAATGCCTCTTCTGAAGTATTTATATCATTATCACTTTCTAACATATTTGTAAGTTTGGCATTAATGCTGTCTTCCATCTCAATCTGTATTTGCCCCTGTGGAATATATGTACTTCTTTCATAAGCACTTTTGTTTATTTTAAATATTTCTTCTCCAATATTTTCTGAGTAATCATTACTCTCTAAATTTGTTTTTAAATTATATAATTTAAAAGTATCATCAGTTGCTTTTTTTCCAAACGTTCTCTCAATTCTATATTTCTTACTATCTATTTCAAAGTCGATACTTCCTCCATATATTCCACCTTGCCATGGAATATACTTTTTCCTGTCTGATTTTTCGAATCTTGCATTTGCTTGAGTATCTAACCCATAAAACATCGATTTAATAAATGTTGCAAAAGTTGTTTTTCCAAATCCATTATCTTGTTTTATTGTATTTAATCCGTCTTGAAATTCATAACTAAAATCTTGCAATTTACCAAAATTTTGTATATGGCATTTTAATAACTTCATCTTAAACCTCCATTTGTTTATCGCTTTTTTTTTTAGCCACACATCTTGTTTTGCTCTAAAACACACATAGTTGTATTTTTTTATCTTGCTATCTATAGGTCCTCTCCTGAAAGTGCTTTAATTCCTGTGCTTATAACTTTATTTTTTTCTTCTTCTGTTAAATCTTTTTGATCCAATACAAGCCTGATAAATTCTCCTTTTAAAGAAATATCATTTTGAAATTTCATATAATCTATTTTGATTTTTGGCTTATCTTCTATTTTTAGAAAAAAGAAATTTGATTCGAATTTTTTTGTTAAATAATCTATATCTCTTTCTTCTCCTATCTCTATATCTCCACCTAAAACTAACTTTACTAAACTTGTTCCAGAAATATCTTTTAATTTTTCTGCTATACATTTTTCAATTTCGTTGTTTTCCACTATTCCTGTTAAATCTACATTAACTTCATATAATGTTCTATACGAAAAAGGAACAAATTCAGAATTTATCTTGTTATCTTCTATATCTAACACTACAAATCCCTTTTCTCCGCACTCATCAAATCCTCTTCCTTCTAAACAACCAGAATAACAATAAACTCCACGATTATCTAACTTTTCTTTTTTGTATGAATGAATATGACCTAATGCAAGGTAATCTATATTTTTGTTTTTAAGCTCTTTTAAGTTTATTATCTCGGCTTTATCTTTTATATTTGTTTCTGATTCTTGACCATGCATTACAACTATGTTTAATTTATTTTTTTCTAAAAATAAAGAATTATATATTTCATAATTTTGAGTATCTCCAAATTCTATTCCAGATATAGTTATATTGCCATATTCATAAGTTTGCCAATTATTTTTGTTAAAAGTTTTTAAATTTGAAGGTAATTCTTCGTCTTCAGCTATAAATCCTGCTTCGTCATGATTTCCTTTTAAATAAACAAAATCTATTTCAGAGTTTGAAACTATAGCATTTTTAACAGCTTTTTTAGCTTTAACTGTAACAGCTTTTTTATCAAATAAATCTCCTGCAATTATTATTATTTTTACATCATTTTCTTTTGCATATTGAACCATTCTTTCGAATGTAAGTAAAATCTCATTTTTTCTTTCTCTTGCTCTTTCTTTGTCTAAATTTGTCTCCATTTTTGAGTCAAGATGTAAATCACTACAATGAATTATTTTCATATTTACCTCACTTTTCAAGAAATTGGCTAAAAAGAAAAACTGCCCAATTTCTACTTTCAAAATATATCCTAACAAAAAAACAAAAAAATGTCAATAGTTTTTCGAACATTTTTTTGTTTTTATTTCTAAATTTCAAAATTGTTTATAAATCTATTAATGTCTTGTTTTAAATTATTATACTCTTTTTGAGTTCCAAAGAATGTTATTCTATATGCTTTATTATTTACTATAGTAAAAATATCTTGTTTAACATATAATTCTTCACCATCTGTTGTTTCAGTAGTTATTTGATATCCTCTTTGATTTTTAAGATTTACTTCTGAAGCATCTTTTTCTTCATAATATTCAGATGGAGATGAAGTATTTTCTTTTCTTATTTGGTTGATATATTGATCAAGTGTCGTATTTTGTGCAGTAGTTTTTACATATATAGAAGAAGAGTTTGCTGAATTTGTTGTTGAAGGAATTTCCAACTCTAAAGCTCCTAAATAAATACTATTAGGTCCAACTTTTGTTGTATCAAGTTTTGGAGTAAGTTTCCAATCTTCTTTATAAATAAAACTATATTCTTTTCCCTTGTATTGTTTTAAATTTAACTTATTTTCTGTAACTTCTTCAGATTTAGATAAATCGACAGGTATAGTTGCTACTTTCTTAAAATTACTACTATTTATCATTTTTAAATATACTTGTATAGTTATTTTTGAATTTTTATTTATGTTTTCACTTATAATTCTATCATTGTATTCCTTATAGTCATAAGCTCTTTCTTCTTCAGTAAATGTTGCAATTTCTTTATTTGCCTCATCTAAAATTTTATAGTATTTTTCAAAACTATTACCATTATAATTTGTCTTGTCTGTTTTTATTTTTAAAATATTTGTATAAGATCCTGTAATAAATTCAATAACTGATGTATTTACATTTTCTATTATTTCATAATTAATAGGCTCTACAAATTTAAATGTTTTTGTTTCTTCAAGATTTTTCACATCAATTGTTTTATTAAAATTCCATTTATCCTTAAAAGAATTTCCATATACTGCAAAAGCAGAATCCAAATTTTCACTTTCTGTATATTGTTTTATTTCATTAATATTCGCATTAATTTTTACATTTTTTGAATCTTCTAATTTTAGTTCATCAGTATCAAAAACTTGATAATATACATATTTTATGTCTGAAATTTTATCTATTGTAGAATTTATTGGTTTAACACTTACGTTATTTATTTTATACTCACCATTTATCTCAATCCAATTATCTGGATTATTATTAGCTATTTCTATTTCGTATCCTAAAATAAAAGTAGTTTTATCCATTGCACCATCTAATAATTTTATTTTCACTTGATTTTTTAATACTTCATCATTAAACTGTGTTGCATTTTGTTCATATTTACTATTAATTCCCAAGTTTCTTAGTAATGGAGAAATTATCGTTTCTCTCCCATTTACATGAGCATAAGTACAACCACCGAAAAATGTAACTATAATTGCACTAGCTGCAATTGATATTGTTTTTAAATAATTTTTTAATAATATAATTTTATTTTTTTCCTTATATTCTTTCATATTTACCTCACTTTCAAAATCAAGAAAGAGTTGATTTATTTTATCAGGTATATTATTGTCTTCTTGCATTTGCTTTTTTAATATTTTATCGAATTTTTCTTCTTTCATTTTAAAATTCCCCCTTTCCCAATTTTTGTTTTAAAATTTCTCTGGCTTTTGAAAGTCTTGACTTTACTGTTCCTTCTGGAATATCTACAATTTTTGATATTTCCTTAATAGAGTAATCATCATAATAATATAAAATAGTAATAAGTTTTAAATCTTCATTTAAATACTCCATTGCTTTTTTTATGCCATATTTATCAATTTCATACTCATCAAATTGTGACACTTTCATATCATTTTCAATGTTTTCATCAATAGGTATAACATTTTTCTTATTTTTTCTTAATAAATCATAGCATTTGTTTATTACTATTCTAGTTGCCCAAGTAGAAAAATACTTCATCTCTTTCAATTGGTCAAAATTTTGATATATACTTATTAATGCTTCTTGAAGTGCATCATAAATATCATCATCATTTTTTAGTATTATTTTTGCTGTTTTATAAAATCGTAACTTGTTTTCTTCAATAAGCTTTGTAAAGATTTGATTATTACTTTTTTTAGATCGGATTTGTATAATGGCCATTTTTTTACTTCCTTTCTTTTTTCTTATCTGTTAGACGAATCATTTATTATTTTGGTTCATTTTTTTTTATTTTTATTATAAAATATCTTTTTTTGTTTTTCAAGAATTTGATTATATTTTCTTAAAGAGTCACTTATTGGATTTAATATAATACTAAAGTGTTACTTCACTCTTATAAGAAAAGTCGCTTCGCCACTGCGCAAATTGCTTCACAACCGCACGAATCAAAGAAACTTAACCTTGTTGCTCCGGAAAAATCTTGCGATTTTTCCTATGCAATAAATAAAAATTCGAACTTTTTAGATTTATAAAAAGTTCGAATTTGTTTGTTTTGGTGCCACCAAGCAGAATCGAACTGCTGGCCTACGGGTTACGAATCCGTCGCTCTACCAACTGAGCTATAGTGGCAAATACAATTTATATTATAGTAGTTAAGTTATAAAATGTCAATAAAAATTTTATTATTTTCAGCTTTGATGAGTAAAAATCTTTCAATTATCATGAGGATGGAATAAGTGGCAGAAGGCCTCTTCGAAGCAACCACAGCTTCTTGCACAGTGTATCGGTTGATTGTTGAGTAATATCAGCAGTCCCCTTCTGTCAGCCAAGCCAAACAAGCAGGGAGGAATTGTCACCAACCCTCCCTGTTTGCTTTCATAATATAAATATTATGGTAGAATAAAAATTATAAAAGTATCACTTTTCTTTTTACAAATGTAACACTCTTGCCCTTATCTCCTTAGTCTTCCCCACATTCCAAAAATTCTCTCCCAAATATCCACAAGTACGGCGTACAACTGTAAGTTTGCTGTGATCCTTGTTTCTACAATTTGGGCATTCCCATTCTAAGTCTTTATTTATTTTTATTTCTCCATCAAATCCACATACATGGCAGTAATCTGATTTTGTATTTACTTCTGCATATTGAATATTCTCATATATGTATTTTATTAATGTTTCTAGTGCAGGAATATTGTTTTTCATATTTGGAATTTCTACATAAGAAATTGCTCCACCACCAGATAATTGTTGAAATTCTGATTCGAATTTAAGTTTTTCAAATGCATCTATTTTTTCTCTAACATCCACATGATATGAGTTTGTATAATATCCTTTATCTGTTACATCTTCTATAGTTCCAAATCTTTCTTTATCTATTTTTGCAAAACTATAACACAAGCTTTCGGCAGGAGTACCATATAAAGAAAATCCAATATTGGTTTCTTTTCTCCATTTTAGAGTTTTATCTTTCATATATTGCATAACTTTTATTGCAAAATCGTGTCCTTCAGGCGCAGTGTGTGGAACTCCTTTCATTAATTTTGTCATTTCATATATTCCAATATATCCAAGAGAAATTGTCGAGTATCCTCCATAAAGTAATTTATCTATTCTCTCTCCTTGCTCAAGTCTAGCTATTGCTCCATATCTCCAATGAATTGGACTAATATCTGCAGATGTTCCAACTAATGCATAATGTCTACACATTAAAGCCTCTTTACAAAGTTCAAGTCTTTCATCTAATAACTCCCAAAATTTCTTTTCGTCTCCTTCTGCAACAATTGCAACTTGTGGTAAATTAATGCTTACAACTCCTTGATTAAATCTGCCTTCAAATTTATAGTTTCCATTTTCATCTTTCCATGGAATTAAAAAACTTCTACATCCCATTGGGCTAAATACATTTCCTTCATAGTTTTCTCTCATTTTTTTAGCTGAAATATAGTCTGGATACATTCTTTTTGCCGAACATTCAACTGCAAGTTTTGTTAAATAGTCATATTTTCCGCCTGTTAAATTATTGCATTCATCTAAAACATAAACTAATTTTGGAAATGCTGGTGTAACATAAACTCCAGCACTATTTTTAATTCCTTGTAACCTTTGTTTTAAAACTTCTTCAATTATCATTGCATTTTCTTCAAGGTATTCGTCATTTGAGTCAATGTGTAAAAATAGTGTAACAAATGGAGCTTGACCATTTGTAGTCATTAAAGTATTTATCTGATATTGAATAGTTTGCACTCCTGCTGCTAATTCTGTTTTTAATCTTTTTGCAACCAATTTATCTACTATCTTCTTTTCAAAATCTTCTCCCAGTTCTTCTATTACTTCTTTCTCAAATTTTTCTTTACTTTTTCTTAAATATTTTCCAAGATGGATCATATCTATAGATTGTCCACCATATTGATTACTTGCAACAGTTGCAATTATTTGTGAAGTAACAATACATGCTACTTGAAAACTTTTTGGTGAATCTATCATTTTTCCATTCATTACAGTTCCATTATCTAACATATCTCCAATATTTATTAAGCAACAATTAAATATTGGTTGTATAAAATAATCTGCATCATGAAAATGTAATATTCCGTCTTCCCAGGCATTTATTATTTTTTCTGGAAGTAAAATTCTTTTTGATAAATCCTTTGAAACTTCGCCTGCAATTAAATCTCTTTGTGTAGCAGCAATCAATGCATTTTTGTTTGAATTTTCCTCCATTACATCTTTATTACTTCTTCTAATTAACCCCAAAATCGACTCATCTGTAGTGTTACTTTTTCTAACTAAAGCTCTTGTATATCTATATACTATGTATTTTTTTGCAAGCTCATATTTTCCAAGCTCCATTAATTTTGCTTCTATTATATCTTGAATATCTTCTACTAAAATTCTCTTTTTACCTAATTCTTCTATATATTCTGTTATTGTTTTTATATCTTCAGTTGATGCATTTTCTTTTTTTGTAACTTCTGTATTTGCCTTTTCAACAGCAATTTTAATTTTACTTTTGTCGTAATCTACGACTCTCCCATCTCTTTTTATTACTTTCATTTCTTCCCCTTTCTCACTAGTATTTTTTGTTACAATTCACAACCGAAAATATTTTTTAATAAAAGTTAATATATAAATTATTTATAATTAAATGTGGGGACCGTTCATTGATTTCCAAAAGTTTGAAAAACTTTTGATGAAATCATTAGAATGGGGATAATGTAAAATAATTTATATATTAACTTTAAGCCGTACAACAATTAGCTGTGAATTGTAACTATTTTTTTAAAATTATATCAATAATTATTAAAAAATCTGTTGCGTATGCAACAAAAATATGATATAGTTATATATATCAAAACAAGAAAAATTCTAAAATATATACAACCAAAAATAAATAGAGGTGTAACAAAATGCAATCTGAAGAAGAAATTTCAAATTTTCTAAAATCTATTGAAACAAGGTGCTTTAAGACAACTAAACGTTCTTTTTTTAAAGGAGAAACAATAACTACATATCTTGAAAAACGTAATCAACTTTGTATTCTTCTAACAGGTGAAGCAGATTTAATTAGATATGATTTTAATGGTAATAAAACAATAATTGGGCAATTTTCTAATAATAGTATTTTTGGTGAAGCCCTATACCCTGCAAATACTAATAACGAACTTTTTGTGCTTGCCAAAACAAATTGTGATGTTTTGTTTTTTTCTTATGATAATCTTTGGATTAAATGTAAACAAAATTGTTCATTTCATAAAGAATTTTCTGAACAAATAAATAAATTAATTATTAGCCAAGTAGTTGAGCTAAACACAAGAATTGAGCTTCTTACAAAGAAAAACATTAGAGATAAACTCTTGTCTTATTTTGATATTTTATCTAGTAAAAAATTGAGCAAAACCATATCTATTCCTTTCACTTTTACAGATTTGGCAGATTATTTGAGTGTGGATAGAAGTGCTATGACTCGTGAACTTTCTCACCTAATTGAAGAAGGCTTTATAGAAAAAAAAGGAAAAAAAATTACTTTATTGTATGAATAAAAAGGCAAATTTTTAAACATCTGCCTTTTTATTTTCTTCTATTTCTTTTTGAAAATTATTATATGCTTTATTCCATGCTTCAAAATTTTTATCTTCTCTGTGATCTGGAAGTTCATTATTTTCTTTTAAATATTTCCCAAGATAGTTCGTAACTTTCATAGCTCCTGAATAATTCAAATGTTCTCCTTTTTTTTCTTGAGAATCTTTTTTCCAATTTATTTTTAATTCATCAACTTTTAAATTAAAATCAATATATTCTATGCCTAAATCATTTGCAACTTTCTCAGTAGCATTATGTTTATCATAATTCCAATTTGCAGGAGATGGTGAACTATACATCATAAGTTTTGCACCATTTTGATCACAATATTTTTTTATTTCTTTTAAATGTTTCAAATTATCTCCAGGAATTTTTTTAATTTTTTTGTTTTCTTTCATAAACTTTTCTTGCTTACTTTTCTTAACATTTTTTGTTTTAGTGCTAAATCTATAACCTTTATCATTCACGATTTCTGTATATTCAGGTGTTTTATAAAAATCCTCCTTAGTTAAATTTTTCCATCTATCATGAAATTCTAAAACAGGAAAATATTTATCAACATATTCTTTTACATGGCGCACATATCCATTTTTTGAGTATAATGTATTCGCCTCTAAAATAACAACTTTAGGCTTTTGTCTTTTGAATGCTTCATTTAAGAAATAGTAACTATTTGAAATACGTTGTGCCGGTGTTCCGCAAATATAAGAGGTGAAACCATATTGGTTCCATAATTCTAAAGGAATATATGAATTATATGATTCACTATCTCCTAAAACCAAAACATCAATTGTATTTTTTGGCTCTGTGTATATTCCACTTGCAGGCAATTTTCTTCTTCCTATTCCTGCTTCTAAAGTATTGTTTTTTGGTACAAATATTTTTGAAAGCACTGCTAAAATTATTAAAAATATAGCAACAAAAACAATACATTTTATTGTCCTTTTCATTCTACATCTCTCTTTCTATAAAAATACTTACTCTTTTTATACTTTTTATTATCGAATTTTTTGTGTATATTTTTAATAATGCGCGTAAGCGACCATTAAAAATTCGCATACATTGGCTGTACTGCCTCATAATTTATTCCATAAGCTCCAAATAAAAGTATTGCAAAAATAATTAAATAATAAATTGTCCATCTAATAACAATATTTTTCTTAGATATTTTTTCTCTAACACTTATATCTTTTTCATGCATTACACTTATTGCAAACACTAAAACTGTAAATATAGCAATAATAATAAAATCTTGCACATCCATTCCAAGTTTTAGAATTGTTCCATCTTTAAATGAATTTAATGTAAAATTTGTAAACATTTTGCCAAGCATCTCAAATCCTGATGTAACTGTTGTTGCTCTAAAGAATAATTCTCCAACAAAAACAAGCAAAGTAGTCTTTATAATCTGCAATCCTTTGTACCATGCTTTTTCTCTATTTATATGCAATTTTGCACTAATCCACAAAACTGCAGGTTCAAATATTTTGCCTGATAAAATAAGCACAAAATGATACATTCCAAAAAATATAAATGTCCAAGCTGCACCATGCCAAAGTCCATTGCAAAACCATACACAAAATAATGCGATTGCACTTGCAATTAATGGTCCATAATATTTTCCAATTTTCTTTCTAGCATTTGTTGTTAATTTTTTTAACGGCTCAGAAAGTGATAATGGATAAAATATGTAATCTCTGAAAAATGCTCCCAAAGTTATATGCCATCTTGTCCAAAATTCTGATATGTTCTTTGAGAAAAATGGTTGTTTGAAATTTTCTGGTAATTTTATTCCAAAAATTTCTGATGTACCTATAACCATATCCATTGTTCCTGAAAAATCCATATAAAGTTGTAATGTATAAAGCACCATTCCGGGCTAGCATAATCCCACCATCATATTTTGCATAATGTAAATATATTTCACCTATAAACCTATTTAGTCTATCTGCAATAATCATCTTTTTGATCATACCATAGCTAATTCGTAATAAACCATTTTTTAAGTTAGCATATGTAATCTTGTTTCCTTCCCATAATTGCATTGCAGTTTCTAAATATCTACAAATTGGTCCTTCCATTATTTGTGGGAAGAATGTTAAATATAAGCTAAGTCTTGCAATATTTTTGTCTGCCTTAATTTTTTCGTGATATACATCAACCAAATATGAAACCGCCTGTAAAGAATAAAATGAAATTCCTATAGGCATTAATATTTTTGGTATTTGTAATTTGAATGGTATTTTTAGAGCTTGCAATAAAGAATTTACATTTCCTCCAATAAATCCTGTATATTTAACTACTAATAAAATACCTATATTTACTAAAACTCCAAATGTTAGTACTCTTCTTTGTTTTTTTAGATATTCTGCTCTTATTTTCTTTTTTTGTTCTTTTTCTGCTTCTTTTAAAATTCCATTTCTTTCATTTTGTAATAGTTCAAGCCAAATTCCTATATAATGTATTAAAAATGTAGATCCTATTACATATACAATTAATTTTTTGCTTATAGACCAGAAAAATGCATAGCTTGCAAGCAATAGCACTTTCCATCTGTGTTTTTGTGGAACTATACTATAAGCAATTATTGTTAAAGGAAGAAACATAAAAAGATATGCTACTCCAAAATATGTCATTTTTTATCTTTCCCTTCTCTTACTACATAATTTTTTTTATTTTAAATACCTCAAATTAAAATGATTTTTTTATCCTTCCTCTTGTAAACGTGTAATCATTTCCCACATAGCTTTTGCTGAATTAAAGTTATCTGGTATTATTTCTACTGTTGGTATTACTATATCAAATTCATCTTCTAGTTCTGCAACTAATGAGATAATTGCAAGTGAATCTAAATAATGCTCGTCTATTAATGTTGTGCAATTTTCGTAATCTACTCCATCTTCTATTTCTTCTAAAATTTCAATTAATTTTTCCATAATTAATAACATCCCTTTCTTTGAAAATACAAAATTTGATAAAAATAATCTATTGTAAATTGTTTTTCAAACATTTTTGATGCCAACAATCTACTGCAAATTATTTTTCAAACTTCCTCTCCTTTTTTTTAATCATAAATTTTAATCCTAAATCTATTATACAATACACTTCAAAAGCGAGTTTTTCTTAAATAAATATATTATCTTTTCGAAAAAATTTCTACGCACCCCTTTTTTTGGAACAAGCATGAGGATTTACGACAATCTATTTTTAGCACAATTTTTGTCTTAAATCTTATATTTATTTAAAAATGTTTTTATTTTTCAACCTAATTGTTTTCAGTGGTATTTTTTTATTATGTATCAAGCGTCTTGTTTGGTCGCAATTTTTGCGTAGAAATTTTTTTATTTAATATATATTCTTTGCTCTTATTTATATATTATCTGTATATTGAATAATACTTTTTCAATATATTTAATATAATATTTTGACTTGCTTTATACATAAATTTTATATTTATCTTATGTTCATCTTTAATTGATGTAATAGTTTGCCTGGTTCAAACTATATGTCTTATACGCTTTTCTTACTAGTTTAAGTTCTCCAACTTTAAGTAAGGCAACTTCTGGCAATTCTCTACTTAAAAATAGTGAAATTCCTTCTGTCATGCAATAAGCTCCTGTATTTTTGAATATAAAAACATCTCCTACTTGCAAGTTACTTACAGGATATTGTTTTATAATTATATCATTTACTGTACAAAGTGAGCCCATAAGATTCCACTCTTGTGTACTCTTGTTATCTCTCGATGGATATATTTCAAGATGAGGAAACTTCATTGCCATTGTTTGTCCGTAATAAACTAAGTGATGAATTCCTCCATCTAGTATAGCATAATTCTGACACTTATTTGTCTTTTTGTCAACTACTTTTGTTAAATAATACCCACAAGAAGCTGCAATACTTCTTCCTAGCTCAATAACTATTTTACCACTATATTTCATATTGTCAATTCCGTTAGAGAATTCTTTTAAAAATTCTACTTCATCAAATTCTTCTCCTTGGAAATAATGTACAGGAAAACCTGTTCCAAATTCAAGTTCTTTAGATATAAAACCATATTTTTCTTCTAGTCTTGCTAAGAACTCATCTAAATAATCTATTTCTTTTTGGAGTCTTTTGTTTGTTCTTTTTTGAGTTCCTGAAAAGTACTGAATTCCTTCAAAAATCAAATTTGTATAAGAATCTTTTTTTGCTATAGCTTCTTCTATATCTTCTTCATTTATTCCAAACTGATTTCCACTTGTAAGTCTTAGTAAAACATTTAGTTTTACATTATATTTTTTTGAAAGTTCATCTAAAAGCTTTAATTGCTCTTGCGACTCAACTGTGTATCTTCCAATTTTTGGATTTGTAGTAATCATGTGCTCTATTACACTTGGAGTTTTATACACTCCAGAAATAACTATCTTTTCAGGTGTAATTTCTGATTCTTCACAAATGCTGTATTCCCCTGGAGAACATACTTCAAACCTGTCTACATCATCATTTATTTCTTTTACAATAAATGTATTTGCTTTTATGGCATAACAAAGTTCAAGCCTTTTTGTTAAATTTTCTCTTAAAAATTTAATTCTTTGCTTTAGCTTGTCTATGTCAAATACATAAATTGGGGTTTCGTGATTTTTTAAAATATTTTCTATAATCTCTTGTTTCATATCTATTCCTTTCTTTTTATTACTTTAAAATTATTGTTTTCTAGTAGCCTCTGCCCTCAGTTGTATTACGTAACAATTTGACATAATAATAATATGCTATAATAAAATCAACTAAAGTTGCGCTCAAGTAGCGCTTTCAGAAACCCACATATGGGTTGATACGGAGGAAAGAAAAAATGATTACACTTATACTTTTAATTTCAGGAACAGTTTTCATACTGGCAGGAGCAGCTTGTCTTTTAATTGAAGGACTCAATATTTTATTTGACGTTCTTCATTATGAAAATAACAATGTTGATAAAATATTGAACCTTCTTTTAAAAATTGCCATGATGTTAGTGGCATTTTCTGTTGCTATTTTTCTCATCTTTTACGTATTCGAGGCTTTTATCGCCTAGTAAGGAAGATCCCCCCTTTGGTGCAATGCACTATTGGGGTGGATTTTTTATTTTTTTAGACTCAATGCCAACTCTTTCCTATCAATCTTCCCATTTTTAGTAATTGGAAATTTTTCAATTTGAGTAATCTTATTTGGCACCATAAATACTGGTAAATTATCTCTTAAATACTTTATAACGTCTTCTTTCTGAGAGTTTCCAACATAAAATCCATATAGTTTTCCTTTTTGCTCATTAAAAATACAGCAGCCTCTTTCAACTCCTTCTACTTTTTCCATTGCTCTTTCTATTTCTTCAAGCTCAATTCTGTGTCCCATATGTTTTATTTGAAAATCTTTTCTTCCCATAAAAACAATTTCGCCATCTTTGTTATATGCTCCTAAATCACCTGTTTTATATATTAAGTCTATATATTTATCATTTAAAGGATTTTGCACAAAATTTGAAGAAGTTTGCTCTTTGTTATTAAAATAACCTAATGCTAAACATGTTCCTTTTACACAGATTTCACCTGTTACATTTTCATTTGTAACTAATTTATCATTTTCATCTAACAAAAATACTTGCTCATTTGGAAATGGTTTTCCTGCTGGAATTTTTTCATAGTTTAAATTTTTGTCTACTATATGATATGTACAATTACATGTGATTTCTGTAGGTCCATATAAATTAACAAACATTGCATTTGGCAAATGTTCTATCCATTGCTTTAAATGCTTAATTGGCATTACTTCTCCACTAAACATTACCTTATTTACTGTCTCTGGTGTTTTGTAATCTAAGGCATGGAAAGTAGTAATTAAGCAAAGTGCAGAAACTGCCCAAATAAGAGTCGTGACTTTGTTGTTACAAATATAGTCAAGTAATTCTGCAGGTAGAGAAAATAGTCTTTTAGGAATTATAACAAGTGTAGCACCTTTCGCAATACTTGAATATATATCTTTTACAGATACATCAAAATCAAATGGTGCTTGATTTCCTATTATGTCATTTTCTGTTATATTAAAAATCTCTGTAAAATTATCTATAAAATCAATTACAGATCTATTTCCAACCAATACTCCTTTTGGCACACCTGTTGAACCTGATGTAAAATTCGCATATAGTGGGTCTAAGTCAAGTACACCCTCTCTTATTTCTTTTATTTTTTCTTCATCTATTTCAGTGTTTCTTAAATCTTCTATATATAAAATGTTTTCTTTGTTTATAAGTTCCAAAGCTTTTTCTTCATGAGCTTTATCTGTAACAATGTTTTTTGCACCTAAAACATTTACAATATGTTCTAGTCTTACTTTTGGTAAATCAGGATTTAGTAAAACATAAAAACAACCTGCATATACTGCTCCAAAAAAACATGCTAAGGTGTCTTTTCCTTTTTCCATTAAAACTGGCACAGGATTTCTTGGTGCAAAATATTTGGTTAGCCCTGATCCGATCTTTTTACTTAAATTTGCTAATTCTTTATATGTATATTTTCCGTTTTCATCTATTACTGCGATTTTTTCACTATTTTTATTTGTACTATTTTCTAGATATTCTAATACTGTTTTCATTTTATATATTTGCATTCCTTTCGTTCATAACACCATATTTGTGAACTTTCAAAGTAATCTACACAATGTGGTGAATATTGATTTATTTAATTTTTATGAGATCTTTAATCACTTCCCCTGCAACAATTAGTCCTGCAACAGAAGGCACAAAAGAAATACTCCCAGGAATCTGTTTATTTGTTTCTTCATCAAAAAGATTAGTTTTTATAGGCTCTTCTTTAGAATAAACCACTTTCAAACTTTCTATTCCTCTTTGTTTTAGTTCTTTTCTCATAACTTTTGCAAGAGGACATATACTTGTTTTGTATATATCTTCTACTTCAAATTTTGTAGGATCTAATTTATTACCTGTTCCCATACATGAAATAACAGGAATATTGTGCTTTTTCGCTCTTACAATAATTTCTATCTTCGCCGTTATAGTATCTACACAATCTATAACATAATCTATTTTTTCGTCAAAAAAATCTATACTTTCTGGCATAAAAAATTCTTTACGAATTTCTACCTTTGCATTTGGATTTATATCTAAAATTCTTTGTTTGCTGGCTTCTACCTTTGGCATTTCTATTGTTTTATAAGTTGCAATTATTTGTCTATTTATATTTGTTTCATCAACCACGTCTTTATCTATTAAAATAAAATTTCCAACTCCAGCTCTTGTTAATCCTTCTACAACATAAGAACCAACTCCACCTATTCCAAATACTGCAACTTTTGAATTTTGGAGTTTTTCTATTCCTTCTTTTCCAATTAAAACTTCAGTTCTTGAAAACTGGCTTTTCAATATTCTCACTTCTTTCTACTATGTTATTATTTTACTACAATATTGTTATAAATGCAATAGATTTTAAAAAACTCTAAACGCCAAAATTAGCATTTAGAGTTTTTAATATTATAAAATTCATGAATAACATATTATTCAGCTGTATAAGGTAATACAGCGATTTGTCTAGCTCTTTTTATAGCTAGAGTAATGTCTCTTTGATGTTTTGCACATGCCCCTGTTGTTCTTCTAGGTAATATTTTACCTTTATCATTAACAAATTTTTTCATACAATCGAAGTTTTTATAATCTAAAACAAAATTTGTATCTCCACATAAAGGACATACTTTTTTTCTTTGCTTTCTTAATCTTGGATTGTAGTCTTCATCATAATTTTTATTATTTCTATTATTTCTTTTATTTTTCTTGTCTGCCATTTATTTCACCCCTTATTCTAAATATTTTAGAATGGTAAATCATCACTTGCAGATACTTCAAAATCAGAACCTGCTCCTGAATCTCCTTCCATTCCACCTGGCATTGTTGAGCCGAAAGCATTATCAAATGCAGCACTTGAACCTTCTCCATCTCTTTTGCTATCTGCAAAATATGTTTCTTCTGCTACAACTTCTGTTATATAATGTCTTCCTTTATCATCATCCCAAGTTCTTGTTTGTAGTCTTCCAATGACTCCTACTTGTTGACCTTTTTTAAAGTACTTGCTACAAAATTCTCCAGTTTTTCCCCATGCTACTACATTGAAGAAATCTGCTTGTCTTTCCTCTCCTTGTCTTACAAATCTTCTATTTACAGCTAATGCAAATGAAGCTACTAATGTGTTTGAAGTTTGAGTATATCTAACTTCTGGATCCTTTGTTAATCTTCCCATTAAAATTACTTTATTCATTTTTTATCACATACCTTTCTTTATTATATAGGAAAAATCGTCAGATTTTTACGTATATAAAAAGACAAAGTTTCCTATATTTGCGCGATTGCTTTGCAATCTGCGCAGTGGCGAAGCCACTTTTCTTACTTTAAAAAAGCCCCTAATCTTTTTTTATTTTTCTTTTCTTACTACGATGAATTTTAAAATTTCATCTGTTATTCTGTAGTTTCTTTCTAATTCTGCAATTGAATCAGGCTTAGCTTCAAAATTGATTAGCATATATGTTGCTTCTTTGTTCTTTTTGATTTCGTAAGCTAACTTTTTCTTGCCCATATTTTCTACAGATTCTACTTTTCCGTTTTCATTTATTAATCCTGTGAATTTACTTTCTAAAGCTTTTATAGCTTCTTCAGTACAATTTGGATTAATAATGATTACACTCTCGTATTTATTCATTATTTCCACCTCCTTTTGGATTTATAACCCACAATCAAAGTTATGAGTAAGGATGTTAAAACTCCCTTTATTTTTTAACAAATATTATTTTATCACAAAAAATCCCTCTTGGCAAGGGATTTTTAAAATTTTTTAATTCGCAATTGCAAGTTTAAGTTTTCTAATTTCATTTTCATTTGAAATAATTCTAGCTTCTAATTTTTCATCGCGTTCATAAGATATTGAAGATAGTACATTTATTGCATTTACTACATCTTCTACTATTTCTTCCTTTTGAATTTTCAAATTCTCTTTAAATTCTTTTCTTAAATTATTTATATCTTCCTTAACTTCTTCTCTTAAAGTATTCATATCTTCCTTAACTTCTTCTCTTAAAGTATTCATATCTTCTTTAAATTCTTGCCTAATTTCTTTTAAATCTTCTTTCGTTGCGAATTTCTTTAAATCCTCTTTCGTTGCGAATTTCTTTAAATCCTCTTTCGTTGCGAATTTCTTTAAATCCTCTTTCGTTGCGAATTTCTTTAAATCCTCTTTCGTTGCGAATTTCTTTAAATCCTCTTTCGTTGCAAATTTCTTTGCCTCGTCTTTTGTAACCATGTTTTTCATTTCACTTCTTATTTCATCTAAAGTTATTTGAAAATTATTAAATCCTTTTAATAATGAAATAAGTATTTCATCTCTTTCTTTATTAGTCATTTTTCCCTCCTTTCTCTGCTTTCATAAAATAATCAAATAATTTTTTTCTAGTATATAGATTACTAAATATCTTCATATATAGCTAAGTCATTTCTTATATATCTCAACATGTTTACACCTCCTAGTATATAATATTTTGTTTTATTTAGCAATATATTTATCTAACCATAAATTAGTTTTTATATTCAATTTTCTCTTTTTTACTCTTTTTTTCTTTGATTTTTTTAAGAATAAAACTATTTGAAATAATTACCAATAATAAAAAATTATATCTCCCTACTAAAGGAATTTTTAAATCTTATATGCAAAAAAACTATTGCAATTAATATATTATCATAAAATAAATAATAATGCAATAGTTTTTTAAATTTTTTCCATATTTTTACATTTTTATTAATATTCTCTTGGCTTTAATTCTAAATAAATAGGTTTTTCTTCACCAATCATAGTAGATTTTCCGTGTCCCGGATACACAATTGTTTCATCAGGTAGTTTCATAAGTTTATTTGTAATTGAATCTATTATATCTACAAAATTAGAAGTTGGTAAATCTGTTCTTCCCCATGCTCCTCTAAATAAGGTGTCCCCTGAAATTAATAATTTTTCAGATTCGCAATATAATGAAGATGAACCTATCGTATGACCAGGTGTGTGAATTACTTTGAACTCTAATCCTCCAAGGTGAATTAAATCTCCATCATCTATTCGAGAATCCGCTTCTAACTCAATTTCTGGCATATCTATTATCTGAGTTAAATTAATACTCATATCATTAAGTCCTTCTGCATCAAACCTATGAATTATAATTTTGCCTCCCTTTCTATTTTTAAGTTCTGTGACTCCGCTAATATGATCACCATGACAATGTGTAATATAAATATATTTAAGCTTTGAATTTAAAATCTCAAGTACTTCTATTATTTTATCTACATCTCCTGCGGGGTCTACTACCATAGTTTCTTTTGTTTCTTCATCACAAATTATATAACAATTTGTAGGATCTCCAATCCAAGTTTTAATTTTTAGTCTTTTAAGTATCATTACTAACTCCATTTCTTAACATATATTTGTATAAAATTTTGTATCTATTATTGAATATATAAGTATTTTGAGAATCAACCTTATTTATCTTCATAACTTAGAAATTCTTAGTAATTTTGCAAGGGAATCTAAAAACAAAATTTTTTAGGGTGCTTGCAAAATTAATTAGAATTTATTATTGTTAAATGAAAGTTACATAAGATTGTTCGAAAAATACTTATATATTCGATTAATGAAATTAAACCTTTTTCCTCTTTACCTCATATACGCTATCAATTTTTCTTAGTGCTTTTAGTACGTTATTCAAATCATCAACTCCTTGTGTTTCAAGTGTTGCTTCGATAACAGCAATTCTATCTTTATTTGCTTTTGCGCTGACTGCAACCATTTTTGCTTTTGCATTATTTAAAGCTGTTATTACATCTGAAAGAAGATTGCTTCTATCATTTGCATAAATTTCAATTTCTGCTTTATATGAAATTTTTTCTTCTTCTACCCACGAAACATCAATCATTCTACTTTCTTCTTTTAAAAGTTCTTTAACATTTATGCAATCTTTTCTATGAACAGAAACTCCTCTTCCCTTTGTAATATAGCCAACAATTTCATCCCCTGGAAGTGGATTACAACATCTTGAAAGCTTAACCAAACAATTATCAATTCCTTTTACAATTATTCCGTTGCTTGACTGTTTATTTTTGTTTGTTTGCTTTTCTGTAGCAAGCTTTTTTATTTCGTCTTCTATATTATTTTCCTGGTGATATTTTCTATATTCTATAAGCATTCTTGCAATAACTTTATTTGCCGTATTTGCTCCAAAACCAACTGCAGCATACATTTGCTCTAGATTTTCATATTTATATCTATCTAGCATTGGTTTAATATATTCAGGCTTAAACAATTCTGCATAATCTATACTGATCCTTTTAACTTCTTTCTCAATTAACTCTTTCCCTTTTTCAATATTTTCTTCTTTATTTTCTTTTCTAAACCACGAATTAATCTTATTTCTTGCAGATGAACTTTTAACAAATTTAAGCCAATCCATACTAGGTCCTTTAGAATTATCTGATGTAATTATCTCTACTATATCTCCACTTTTTAGTGGTGTTAAAATTGGCATCATCTTGCTATTTATTTTACAACCTACCATATGGTGTCCTATTTCTGCATGTATATTGTATGCAAAGTCTATTGCATTTGCACCTTTTGGTAAAACCTTTATTTTTCCTTTTGGAGTAAAAACATATACTTCATCTTCAAATAACTCTGTTTTTAAGGTTTCCAAAAACTCTTGTGGATCTTGCATTTCTTTTTGCCATTCTATTGTTTCTCTAAGCCATGCCAAATCATCTTGTTTTACTTTTACATTTTGCTTACCAATTCCTAAGAAATTAGCTTCTTTATAAGCCCAATGTGCCGCAATACCAAATTCTGCAACTTTATGCATGTCCCATGTACGGATTTGAACTTCAAAAGGCGTTCCTTTTTCTCCAAGTAAAGTTGTATGAATTGATTGATACATATTAGGCTTTGGAACAGCAATATAATCTTTAAACCTACCTGGCATCGGATTATACATCTCATGTACGACCCCAAGCGAAGCATAACAATCTTTTACAGAATTCACAATAATTCTTATTGCAAAAAGGTCATAAATTTGATCAAGTGTAGAGTTGTCTCTTTTCATCTTTTTATATATACTATAAAAATGTTTTGCTCTTCCAGTAACTTCTGCATCTATTCTTTGCTTTTTTAATGAAACTCGAATATCATCCATTATTTTATCAAGAAATTGAAGTCTTTCTTCTCTTTTCTTGTTTATACCTTCTACTATTTCTCTATATTCTTCAGGATATAGATATTTAAAAGCTAAATCATCAAGCTCTGCTTTAATAGAGTAAAGTCCAAGTCTATTGGCAAGAGGAGAATATAAATCCATTGTTTCTTTAGAATTCACAATTTGTCTTTCTCTTTTTAAGTATTTTAAAGTCCTCATATTATGAAGTCTATCTGCAAGTTTAATAAGGATAACTCTAATATCTTTACCCATTGCTAAAAACATCTTTCTGTAGTTCTCAACTTGACTTTCTTCAATAGAAGCAAATTGAATATTACTAAGTTTTGTAACACCATCTACCATTTCAGCAACTTCTTCGCCAAACTCTTTTACAATATCTTCATGTGTTGCATCTGTATCTTCAATAACATCATGTAGAAGTGCTGCAGCAATAGTTTGATCATCCAGTCCCATATCAGCCAAAATGAAAGCAACTTGTAACGGATGAATAATATATGGTTCTCCAGAATTTCTTTTTTGATCACCATGTTTTTGCAAAGCATAATTATATGCTTTTAATATAAACTTTGTATCTACTCTGCGTGAATTTTGTTTCTTTTTTGAAATTATATCTTGTATTGTTACTTCTTTTAATTCCGACATCTTTATCCCCTCCTAAGGTTCTTTTCAAATTGATTTCATAATGTCTTTTAAATTTATCTGCACACTATCAGTCCCATTAAATGAATTAATCTCTAAACAACCCACAACATCAACCTTATCTCCAATAACAAAATCATCTACCATATATCCCAAATTAAATCCAATTACATTTATATAAGTGTTGTTATTGCTTTTTAAAATAAGTCTAAGATGTTTTCCTTCTGTTAAAGACCTAATAGAGTCAATTTTTAAATTTTTAAATGCAAATATTGGCATTTTGTTTCCTTCACCTAATGGTTCAAGTAAACTTAAGCTTTCAACTATTTCTTTATTTATATTGTCTATATTAATATTGCAATCTATGTTAATTGTAGGATATATTCCTTTTAAATCTGCTGTTTTTGCATACTCTTCAAATTTTACTTTTAGTTTAGGTAAATTTTCTCTTTTTATACTTAAACCAACTGCCATACTATGACCGCCAAATCCTTCTAAAACATCTTTACATTCTGTTAAAGCTTCATGCAGATCAAATCCCGCAATGCTTCTTCCTGATCCTTTTCCTATATCTTCTCCATCTTTATAACATACAAGAAGACATGGCTTATAGTATAAATCTGTTATTTTTGAAGCAACTATTCCTACAACTCCGTGATGCCAATCATCCCCTCCTAAAACTATGCTGTTTTCATCCTCTAGGTGGTTTTTCTCGATTTGTTTAATCGCATCTTCATAAATAATTTTTTCATATTCTTGTCTGTCATTATTGTATTTTGCAATATTTCTAGCTTTTTCCGAAGCTTCTCTCATATTACCACATAGAAGTAAATCTAAAGCTTCATTTGCATGTCCCATTCTTCCGCAAGCATTTATCCTTGGCGCAACCCCGAAAGAAATTGCAGTAGAATCTATTTTTCTGTAGCCTGCTAAGTTAAGAAGTGAAATAAGTCCACAATTTTTGGTTTGCTTTATTAGCATTAATCCAAGCTTTGTTATAACCCTATTTTCATCTTTTAAAGGAACTATATCTGAAATAGTTCCAAGTGCCACTATATCTAAATATTTTAAATATTGTTTTTCATCTAAATTTAGTTTTTGAGATATTGCTTGGCATAATTTAAAAGCAACTCCTACTCCTGCAAGCTCTCTAAAGGGATATTTATTGTCTTTTCTTTTACAATCTACAACAGCAATAGCATTTGGAAGTTTTTCACCAGGCTCATGATGATCTGTTACAATTGTTTCAATTCCTAAACTTTTGGCGTATTCAATTTCTTCTATCCCTGTAATTCCGCAATCAACTGTTATCATAAGATTATGTCCTTGCTCTGCAATTATTTTTATTGCTTCTTTGTTTAATCCATACCCCTCATTTAGCCTATTTGGAATATATTCATCTACTTCAACACCTAAATCTTTGAAAAAACTTTTTAAAACTGTAATACTTGTAATTCCATCAACATCATAGTCTCCAAAAATAATTATTTTTTCTTTGTTTTCTATAGCCTTTAAAATTCTTTCTACAGCTTTTTCCATATCTGGCATTTGATATGGATTGTGAAAATCATGCCTTGTTGGCTCTAAATATTTTTTTATATCTTGTATTTCTCTGTTCGCTAAAATAGTTGCAAGCAAGCTATTTACATTGTATTTTTCTTGTATATCTTTTATCTTTTCTTCATTTATTTTATAATATTCCCATTTTGTTTTCATACTCTTTCCTTTCATTATACCTGCTTAGTATGTATTGTACTACACACAAAATAAAAATGCAAGAAGATTAAAAAAAGTTGCAAATTTCTTTGCAACTTTTCTTAGTATAACAGAAAAGTCATATTGACTTTTCTGTTACACTAAATACGATTATTTAGCATAATCAACTATTCTTTTTTCTCTGATTACATTAACCTTAATTTGTCCTGGATATTCCATTTCTTCTTCAATTTTCTTTGAAACATCTCTTGCTAATACTATCATTTGATCATCATTAATTTTATCAGGTTTAACTATAATTCTAACCTCACGACCTGCTTGAATAGCAAATGATTTTTCAACTCCTTCGAATGAATCAGCAATTGCTTCTAAACTTTCTAATCTCTTTATGTAAGCTTCTAGTGTTTCTCTTCTTGCTCCAGGTCTTGATGCTGAAATTGCGTCAGCAGCTTGAACTAAAACTGCTTCCATTGTCTGTGGTTCTACATCTCCATGATGTGCTTCAACTGCGTTTATAACTAGTGGATTTTCTTTACATTTCTTAAGAACATCTACACCAATTTGTACGTGTGTTCCTTCCATATCATGGTCTAAAGCCTTTCCAATGTCATGAAGTAATCCTGCTCTTCTTGCTCTTTTTGCATCTAAGCCTAATTCTTCTGCCATTATTCTTGCTAAATTTGATACCTCTATAGAGTGACTTAAAACATTTTGTCCATAACTTGTCCTATATTTTAGTTTTCCAAGTAATTTTATAATATCTGGATGCAAATTATTTACTCCCGTCTCTAATGCTGCTCTTTCGCCCTCATCTTTTATAATTTGACTAAGTTCTTCTTTTGCTTTTTCTACCATTTCTTCAATCTTTGCTGGGTGAATTCTTCCATCATCAATTAATTTTTGAAGGGCTATTCTTGCAACTTCTCTTCTTAGTGGATCAAATCCTGATAAGATAACTGCTTCAGGTGTATCATCTATTATTAAATCTATTCCTGTAAGAGTTTCTAATGCTTTAATATTTCTTCCTTCTCTACCAATTATTCTTCCTTTCATATCATCACTTGGAAGATTTACAATTGAAACTGTAGTTTCTGAAGTATGGTCTGCAGCACATTTTTGTACAGCATAAGTTATAATTTCTTTAGCATTTTTATCAGATTCTTCTTTTGCTTTTTGATTTAAATCTCTAATAATTTTTGCTTTTTCAGTGCTAATTTCCTTCTCTACTTGTGCTAATAAAAAGTTTTTAGCTTCTTCTTTGCTTAGACTTGCAATTTTCTGTAATTCTTGAGATTGCTTTTCGATTAATTCATTTACTTCCTTTTTTTGAAGTTCAATGCTTTCATACTCTTTGTCTAAGTCTTTTTCTTTCTTTTCTAAGTTGTCTGAACGTCTGTCCAAATTTTCTTCTTTTTGAATCATTCTAGATTCTTGTTTTTGTACTTCGCTTCTTCTTTCTTTAATCTCTTTATCTAATTCATTCCTATCTTTCATTATTTCTTCTTTTGCTTTAATAATCTCTTCTTTTTTCATATTTTCCGCTTCTACTTTAGCAAGGTCAACAAGTCTTTTTGCTTCTTGTTCAGCTCCTTGAATTTTAGATTCAGCAATTTTTTTTCTTAAGAACATTCCAAGAAAAATTCCAATTGCTATTGAGATTAAGAAAGTAGCGATAATGATTAATGTTGTGTTCATAATCATACACCTCTTTCTTATTAAATTTTCAATGTGCAAATAAATATATATATAAGATTTCGGAACATATTTTTAAAATTGGAGAATAAATTTTAGTTATGTTCCAATTTATTCTTTTATTAAATATATTTCTCTACTCTTATAGTATATAAAAAAATTGGCAAACTGTCAAGAGAAAAACTTAAAAAAATACTGCAACATCATTTTGGGGATATTTTCATTTACTAGTCACAGAAAAACTTAAAAAAATACTGCAACATTGAAATTGCAGTATTTTTAATTTGTATTTTAAGAAACGTATACTAACATTCCGTATATACTTTAATATTGATTTAATCCTTTAATCTGTTATTTTGCTTCTTTTTCTTTATTTAAAAATTTATATGCAAATGCAGCTATTGCTGAACCTACAAATGGAGCAACTATAAATACCCAAACTTGTTTTATAGCTTCTGTTTTTCCTTTAATAGCCATAATTGTAGCTGGTGCTATACTTCTTGCAGGATTAACAGATGTTCCTGTTAGAGCAATTCCAAGGATATGTACAAAAGCTAAAGTAAGTCCAATTACTATACCTGCAACTGATGATTTCTTTTCATCTGAAGTTACTCCAATTATTGTATAAATAAATACAAATGTTAAAACAACTTCAACAGCAAGTGCTGCCCACATAGAAATTCCAAGTGAAGAACTTTCTCCAAATCCATTTGTTCCAAGTCCTATAGCTTCTATTCCTCCAGCTTGTGCTACTGCATCAGATTGGCTTAAGATAAAGAAAAGGATTCCTGCACCAACAAATGCACCTATCACTTGTGCTAAAACATAAAATAAAAATTCTGTAATGGTAATTTTTTTGTTAATTAACATAGCAAGTGATACAGCAGGGTTTACATGACATCCTGATACATTTCCTATAACATAAGCCATTGCAACAATTGAAAGTCCAAATGCTAATGCTATAGCTACTGTGTTTCCTGTAATTACAGCTGTTCCACATCCAAATAAAACTAATACAGCTGTTCCGATTGCCTCACAAAAATACTTTTTCATAAAATTTTCCTCCTTTAAAAATTCTGAATTTATTATATTATTTTTTTCATTTTAAGTCAATACATTTTTCAGTTTTTTATTTATTGCAGTTACTAGTTAAAGAATTTTTAAAAATTAATGTTATTCGGTTTTAGTATATATTTTTTTAAAAAATTTCTACGCACCCTATTTTTTGACTATAACGTGAGGATTATCTGTAATCTATTTTAAGCGCATTTCAGGTTTTCAAAAATAGTTTCTTAATAAAAAACGCCTATTTTTAATTTTCGTAAGAAATAAATACACATTTATAGTATGTTTCATAGTCTTCATTTGGTTGAGATTTTTGCGTACAAATTTTCTAAATTAATATTATATAATCCCAAAATATTGCTTTCTAATCTATTAATATATTTATAGCTTTAACTCATCAATTATTTGTTTATAATCTTTTGCCATAATAATAGCTGTTCCTGCAACCAAAACATTTGCACCCGCCTGTTTTACTGCTTCACAAGTTTTTAAATTAATTCCCCCATCTGCCTCTATATCTATTTCTAGATTATTTTCATCAACATATTTTTTTAAAGTTGCTATTTTATCAACCATCTCAGAAAGCAAAGTTTGCCCACCTTTTCCTGGCTCAACAGTCATGACTAAACATGTATGAATATATGGCAAAAATTCATAAACCTCTTCTATTGGAGTATTTGGTTTTACAGATATTCCTACTTTACTATTATTCTGCTTTATTAAATTTATGCATTCAAAAACTTCTTCTTCATTTTTGCAAGCCTCTAAATGAAATGTAATAATATTTGGCTCAACACTTGAAAAATCATCTATTCCTTTTTTTACATCTTCTACCATTAAATGCACATCTATTGGTAAATTTGAAATTCTTTTAATATATGAGCTTAATTCAAACATATATTTGTAATTATCTTTTTCAACAAATTTCCCATCCGCTACATCTATGTGAAAATAGTCAGTTTTAGCTTTTTCAAGTCCAAAAATTATTTCTGATTCTTTACCTTTAATAATATTTAAAAATGAAGTTGATATTTCAATCATTTTCTTCTCCTCCAGTTTGTTATTATAAAAATTAGAATTTTTGGCTAGGCAAAAATCATCCGAAAGGCAAGGGTGCATACAATTTGTATGTAACCGCGTTTCGAATGATTTTTAACGACGCCAAAAACTAATTATTTTTCAACCCTTTATCTATTTAATCCTTTTCTCCCTGCATATATAGCCACATCAGCTAAATCACTTTCAATATTTAAAAGTCTGTTATATTTAGCAACTCTATCTGTTCTGCATGGTGCACCTGTTTTAATTTGTCCTGCATTTGTTGCCACTGCAACATCTGCTAAAGTAGTATCTTCTGTTTCACCACTTCTATTTGATACAACTGCTGTATATCCATTCTTTTTTGCTAATTCTATAGCATCTAAAGTTTCTGTTAAAGTTCCTATTTGATTTAATTTAATTAAAATACTATTTGAAATTTTATTATCTAAACCTTTTTGTAATCTCTTAATATTTGTAACAAATAGGTCATCTCCAACTAACTGAATTCTATCCCCTAATCTTTCTGTTAGTTTTTTCCAATTATCCCAATCTTCTTCTGCTAAACCATCTTCAATTGAAACTATTGGATATTTTTCTACTAATTCTGCCAAGAAATCTATCATTTCATCTGGAGTTTTTAATTCATCTGTTTTCCAGAAATAATAATTTCCTTCTTTTCCTATTTTCTTAGCTTCATCATACATTTCTGTACTTGCAACATCAAGTGCTAAGCAAACCTCTTCTCCTGGTTTATATCCTGCTTTTTCTATAGCTTCTACTATTAATTTTAAAGCTTCTTCATCACTTGATAAGTTAGGTGCAAATCCACCTTCGTCTCCAACGCCTGTTGCTAATCCTTTCTCTTTTAATACTTTCTTTAATGTATGATAAATTTCAGCAGCCATTCTCATACATTCTGTAAATGATTTAGCACCAACAGGCATTATCATAAATTCTTGTGTGTTAACTGTATTGTCTGCATGTTTTCCACCATTTAAAATATTCATCATTGGAGTTGGTAAAACTTTAGCATTTGGTCCTCCAATGTATTGATATAATTCCATTCCTACAGACGCAGCTGCAGCTTTTGCAACAGCAAGTGATACTCCAAGTGTTGCATTTGCACCAAGTTTTGCTTTATTTTCTGTTCCATCTAATTCAATTAGAGTTTTGTCTAATTTAACTTGATCATATGCATTCATTCCAACAATTGCTTCTCTTATAATTGTATTTACATTTTCTACAGCTTTTAAAACACCTTTTCCAAAATGTCTTGACTCATCTCCATCTCTTAATTCAACTGCTTCAAAACTTCCTGTTGAAGCTCCTGATGGAACCATTGCTACTCCATAACTTCCATCCTCTAACATAACCTCTACTTGTACTGTCGGATTTCCTCTAGAATCCAACACCTCTAATGCTTTTACTTCTTCAATTTCTAAACAATTTTTCATTCTAAATCTTCCTTTCTTCTTTTATATTTTAATGAATATATAATTCACAAAAATAAATACATTAATTATCCAAAATTTGATTTTTAGACTTCTTTTCACTTTGAACATTTTCAGCATCTCTATGCTTTTCTTCTTTAGTATGTTTATTCTTTTCTTTGCTGTAAACTGCATTACTAAAAATCTTGCTTTTTATAGTACTTGCTTTGCTAAGCAATTCATCTTTTTCATACATAACAAAATCACGAGCAGCAATATCATCTTTGCCAAAACCTATATTGTTATTTTCTGTTTTAACATATAGTCCTGTTTCATATAATTCACTTTTTTGCTCATTACTGCCTTCAAAGTAACTTTCAAGAATTTTTCTTTCTTCTTTACTATCTCCACCAATTTTAAGATATTTATATTTCCAAATAACATTTCTTTCAAATACTTCTTTTTCTGTTTTTGGCAAATTATCATATTTATACTCTATTCTAAATTTTAAATTTGCAATAGATATGCTTAAATTTGTCCAAACCTCTTGGTCAGTATCGATAAAATCTTGCCTTAAACTTTTTATACATTTAAATAATTCTTCTACAATATTTAAATATTGTTCCTCATTTATATTGAACCTTCTAGGAACTTCATAAACATTTATATATTTTTTCTTTAAAATTCCTTTTGGCAAATAGTAGAAAAACATTTCTCCTGACCCAGAATTTTCTTCTTCCTTATAAACAGATGCATACAAATATATTTCTTCCCATTTTTCAGGTATAAGAGTAAAAATATAGCTTTGAATTTGTTCATATTTTTCTTTCATAGTTTTCGTAGTTCTTAACATTTGTTTATTCCTTTTCTAATAGAGTTTCTCCTGTCATTTCCCTAGGCTGTTCAATATTCATCAAATCTAATATAGTAGGTGATAAATCTGCAAGTTTTCCTTCAGATTTTAGCTTTATATTTTGATTCTCTGATACTAAAATTAGTGGGACTAAATTTGTTGTATGTGCTGTATGCGGTTCTCCTGTTGCGTAATCTATCATTTGTTCACAATTTCCATGATCTGCTGTTATTATTAAATTACCATGCATTTCGTTTATTGCTTTTACAACATTTCCAAGACATTCGTCTACTGCTTCAACAGCTTTTATGGCTGCTTCTAAGCTTCCTGTATGACCTACCATATCTGGATTTGCATAATTTAAAATTATACAATCATATTTTCCACTTAAAATTGCCTCTACAACTTTTTCTGTTACCTCATATGCACTCATCTCTGGTTGTAAATCATAAGTTTCTACTTTAGGAGATGGAATTAAGATTCTATCTTCTCCTTTATATTGCTTTTCTTCTCCACCATTAAAGAAAAAAGTAACATGCGCATATTTTTCTGTTTCTGCAATTCTAAGTTGTGTTAAACCTTTATTGCTAAGCACTTCGCCTAATGTGTTTTTTATTTGTTCCTTTTTAAATGCTATGTGTACATTTGGCATTGTTTCATCATAAGATGTAAAACATACAAAATATGTGTTTAATTTTTTGGTTTCAAATTCGTTAAAGTCTTTATCAACGATTGTTCTTGTAATCTCTCTTGCTCTATCAGGTCTAAAGTTAAAGAATATAACCGAATCATTTTCTTCTATTTTAGCAATTGGAGTTTCTCCATCTGCTGATGTAATTACAGTTGGTTCAACAAATTCATCAAATACTTCTTTTTGATAAGAATTTTCAATTGCATTTATAACATTTGCAGATTTAATTCCTTCACCATTTATTAATGCATCATATGCCTTTTTGATTCTTTCCCATCTTTTATCTCTATCCATACTATAGAATCTACCTGAAATTGAAGCTATTTTTCCAATATCTTTTTCTTTCATTTTTTCTTGTAATTCCATAATATAGTTTTCTGCAGAAGCAGGAGGTGTATCTCTTCCATCTAAGAAACAATGTACATAAACATTTTCAAAATCTCTTCTTTTTGCCATTTCTAAAAGACCATATAGATGCCTATTATGACTATGAACTCCACCATCTGAAAGAAGTCCTAATATGTGTAATTTTGAATTGTATTTTTTACAATTTTCTATAGCATTAATAAACTCTTCGTTTGAGAAAAAGTCACCATCTTCTATAGATTTGGTTATTCTTGTTAATTCTTGATAGACAATTCTTCCAGCCCCTATATTAGTATGTCCAACTTCAGAGTTTCCCATTTGTCCTTCTGGTAGTCCTACAGCTAATCCACTTGGTTTAATTTTTGTGGTTGGATATTTTTTCATAAGTGTATCTATATTAGGGGTATTTGATAATTTAACTGCATTCCCTTCTTCTTGTTCGTTTATACCAAATCCATCTAATATCATTAGCATTGTTACTTTTTTTGGTTCCATTTTTCCATTCCTTCCTAGGTACAAATTGTTTTAATTTTGTCCATTATTTTATTACAGTCTATTACTGCAAATACATAATAAACTGTAATTATTTATCATAATTTACTATTGCAGAGAAATCCTCAGCCTTAAGACTTGCTCCTCCAATTAGCCCTCCATCGATATCAGACATCTCTAACAATTCTTTTGCATTACTTGGTTTCATACTTCCACCATATTGTATTATAACTCTTTCTGATACATTTTGTCCATAGATTTCGCAAATTTTTTCACGAATTTTCTTTATTGCTTCATTTGCATCATCACTCGTTGCAGTCTTTCCTGTTCCAATTGCCCATATTGGCTCATAAGCAATTATTGTATTTATAACTTGCTCATCACTTAAGCCATCTAAGGCTTTTTGTGTTTGAGAAGTAATCACCTCAAAAGCATTTCCCGCTTCTCTTTGCTCTAAAGTTTCTCCAACACATACAATTGGCTTAAGCTCATTTGCAAATGCAGATTTTATCTTTTTATTTACAGTTTCATCTGTTTCATTAAAATACTGTCTTCTTTCAGAATGACCTATTATTACATATTCTACTCCAATAGATTTTAACATTTTTCCTGAAATCTCACCAGTATATGCTCCTTTTTCTTCAAAATGCATATTTTGTGCTCCAATTTTTATATTTGTTCCTTGTGCTATATTTAAACAATAGAATAAATCTGTAAAAGGAACACATAAAATCACTTCATTTTTAGTTTCCTTTACTAATGGTTCAAGTGTGGTAATCATTTCCATTGCTTCATTTGGAAGCATATTCATTTTCCAATTTCCAGCTATTACTTTTCTTCTCATTCTTTTTCCTCCATCTTTATATTGAATGCATTGAATTAATCTTCAATATCTAACTTTTTTCTTCTAATTTTTTTTTAACTCTTAATATATCCTCTTTAGGTGTTGACGCTCCACCCATTATCCCTATTTTTGAATTATCCATAATTAAACTAAAGTTCAACTCGTCTGCACTACATACAAATTGGGTATTTTTGCAGTATTTACATGCAGTATTATATAATTCAGTTGTGTTCGAACTTTTTTTATCTCCAACTATTATCATAGCATCTACTTCTTTAGCAATTTTTATAGTTTCTTTTTGTCTAATTTCTGTTGTTGGACATATAGTTTTATTAATTTCTAATAGAGTATCACTATTTATATGTCTTTTTAATTCTTCTGCTATTTCATCAAATTTCTTAGAGCTATAAGTAGTTTGCGAGATTAATAATATCTTTTTCTTATCATTAATTATTTTTAATAATTCAGGTATTTCACTTTTGTTTTCTATGTTTTTGCATTCTTTTCCTACTATGCTTTTAATTTCAAGTATCTCTGCATGGTTAGCTTTTCCAATAATAATTATAAAAAAACCATTTTTTGAATATTCATCAACTTTTTTATGAATCTTTAAAATCATTGGACATGTTAAATCAATTAAATCAAAATTCATTTTTTCTGCTTTTTCATATATTTCTTTAGTGACACCATGGGCACCAATAATTGTTTTTCCTTTTGCTTCTTCTAAAGTATTTATAAAACATACACCATTTTTTTTCAAACTATCTGTTACGTTTCTATTATGCACAATCTCTCCTAAACAAAATACAGGACCTTTCTTTGCTTCTTCTAATGCTCTATTAATTACTCTTTGTGCTATTGTGCAAATTCCAGCACTATCTCCAACTATAGTTTTCATTTTAGCTCCCTTCTATATTCAGCATTTTTTATTATGTTTAAACGCTCTATTTTTATTATAATCCATTTTTTCTTCAATTATTTTATCTAAATCTATATTGTAGGCTCCACAAAAATCACAAATTCTAATTATAACATCAGCAAATTCTGAAGGGATCCCACAGGGTTTTTTTTCTTTTTCATAATATGTTTCATCAAATCCTTTTCCATGTCGGTATTCTTCAAATGCTTCTGATAACTCTGTATGCATTAATGCAATTACTTCTCCAAAATCTCTTTCTTTTTCCCAAAAGCCATGACTCTTTGAATTTTCATAAGCTTCTTTGGATATTTCATTTAATGATTTCATAATTACACCTCTTCAATCTTATTTTTCACCTTTATAATATCTTCCTTTGGAGTTGAAGCTCCAGCCATTATTCCAATTATATTAACACTTTCTATTTCTTTTATATCTAATTCGTTTTCATTTGCAATAAAAAGTACTTTGTTACAATATTTGCATGATATATCATACAATTTATTTGTATTTGAGCTTTTTTTATCACCTATAATTATCATTATCTCAACTTTCTTTGCAATTTTCTCTGTTTCTTTTTGTCTAATTTCAGTTGAAGGGCAAATTGTTTTTTTAATTTCTAGATTAGTATTATCATTCAATCTACTTTTTAATTCTTTAGCTATTTCATCAAACTTCTTTGAGCTATGTGTTGTTTGAGAAATTAATAAAATGTTTTTTTCATATTGAAATTTTTCGAAATTTCCATTTAGTTCCTCTTTATTGGCAATAACTATGTATTTGTTACCTGCTCGACTTTTAATTCCAATTATTTCTGGGTGGTTATTATTCCCAACAATGATTATAAAAAATTCTTTTTTTGAATATTCTTCAACTATCTTCTGAATTTTTAGAACACTAGGACAAGTTAAATCTATAAGTGGGATATTTATTTTTCTAGCTTTTTCATACACTTCTTTAGGCACACCATGTGCCCTTATTATTGTTTTACCTTTTGCTTCTTCTATATCATTAATAAATATAATTCTTTCTTTTTCCAAATTATCTATTACATTTTGATTATGTACAATTTCTCCTAAGCAATAGGTTACTCCAGTTTTAGCTTCTTTAATAGCATTGTCTACGGCTCTTTTTACCCCATAGCAAAAGCCAGCATTCTCCCCAATTATTATTTCCATTCTAAATCATTCCTTATTGTATCATTTTAATTACTTCTTCTTTCAAAACATCTACTATACTCTCTTGTGGAACTTTTTTGATTATTTCACCTTTTTTAAATAATAGTCCCTCTTTTATTCCTCCTGCTATGCCAATATCTGCTTCTCTAGCTTCACCTGGTCCGTTAACAGCACAACCCATTACAGCAACTGTTATATCTGATTCAAGTGTTTGTAAAAAATCTTCAACTTCTTTTGCAATAGGAATTAAATCAATTTTAGTTCTTCCACAAGTTGGACAAGCTATTAATGTTGGCGATTTACTGTATAAATTGCAATCTTTTAGTATTTCTTTTGCTACTTTTATTTCTTTTATTGGATCATCTGAAAGAGAAACTCTTAAAGTATTTCCTATACCTTCTCTTAATAAAACTCCTAACCCAATACTTGATTTTACAGTGCCACTAAATTCAGTTCCAGCTTCTGTTATTCCCAAATGTAATGGATAATTAAACTCTTTACTTGCAAGTTCATATGCTTTTATACATAAGTCTAAATTAGAAGCTTTTAAAGATATCGCTATATCATAAAAATCTAAATCTTCTAAAATCTTAATATGTTTTCTTGCACTTTCTACCATTGCTTCCGGTGTAGGTTTTCCATATTTTTCAAGTAGTTCTTTTTCTAGCGAGCCTCCATTTACTCCAATTCTTATTGGGATATTTTTTTCTTTACAAGCTCTTACTACTGCCTCAACTTTATCTGATGAGCCAATATTTCCCGGATTAATTCTTACTTTATCTACACCAGAATTTATAGCTTCTAATGCAATTTTATAATCAAAATGAATGTCTGCAACAATTGGTATGTGTATTTGTTCTTTTATTTTTTTTATAGCTTTTGCATCTTCTAAATCCAAACATGCAACTCTAATAATTTCACACCCAGCATTTTCTAAGTCTAAAATCTGCTTTACAGTAGACTGTACATCCTTAGTTTTTGTATTACACATAGATTGTATGCTTACTTTATTTTCTCCACCAATTTGAATATTTCCTACCATAATTTTTCTTGTATTAGTTCTATTCATGTTTTACTCCTAATATTTATTTATCTAATAAAGCTTCAATTCCTGGTAACTTCTTTCCTTCCAAAAATTCTAATGAAGCTCCTCCTCCTGTAGAAACATGTGAAATTTTATCTGCAAGACCTGCTTTTTCTACAGCTGCTGCAGAATCTCCTCCACCTACAATTGTAATTGCATCATTTAAGTTTGCAAGTTTATGAGCTATTGCATCTGTTCCAACTGCAAATTGATCAAATTCAAATAGTCCTAAAGGTCCATTCCATACAATAGTTTTAGCTCCATTTAATTCTTTTCTAAACATTTCTATTGTTTTTTCTCCAATATCAAAACCTTGCCAACCATCTGGAATATCTGTCCATGCTACAGTTTTGCTTTCTGTATCTGGCTTATATTCTTTCCCAATTTTTGTATCTATTGGAAGCACCATTTTTACACCTTTTTCTTTAGCTTTTGCCATTAATTCTAAGGCTAAATCGCATTTATCTTCTTCACATAAAGAATCTCCAACGCTATATCCTTGTGCTTTGAAAAATGTATATGCCATTGCTCCACCTATCATTAAAGTATCTACTTTTTCTAGTAAACTATCTATTACACCTATTTTGTCAGAAACTTTTGCTCCACCTAAAATTGCAACATAAGGTCTTTTTGGATTTTCTAATGCATTTCCTAGAAATTCAAGTTCTTTTTCTATTAAAAATCCTGATACAGCTGGTAAATATTTTGTTACTCCTTCTGTTGAAGCATGTGCTCTATGTGCTGTTCCAAATGCATCATTAACAAATATCTCTCCATAAGAAGCTAATTTTTTAGCAAATTCAGGGTCATTATCTGTTTCTTCTCTATGAAATCTAAGATTTTCTAATAATAATATTTCTCCATTTTTTAATTTTTTTGCTTTTTTAGTTGCATCTTCTCCTATTACATCTTTTGCCATAACAACATCCATATTTAATTGTTTTGAAAGCTCTTTTGCAACAGGTGCAAGAGAAAATTCAGGTTTAAATTCTCCTTTTGGTCTTCCTAAATGTGAACATAGAACTATTTTGCAATTCTGTTCTAATAAATATTTTATAGTTGGAAGTGCAGCTACAATTCTTCTGTTATCTGTTATATTTCTATTTTCATCCATTGGAACATTAAAGTCACATCTTACTAAAACTTTTTTTTCTTTTAAATCTATATCTTTTACTGTTTTCTTATTCATAAATATCCATCCTTTCATAAATAGGTGGCAAAGTTCCCCCGCCACCCATAGTTTTAATATGTAATTTTGAAAAGAATAGTTATATTGCTAGGCAATTTTTTCTTAAAAAACCGGAATGTACGTGTTGTACCTGAGGATTTTTTAAGAAAAAATTAACGAAGCAAGATGGCTATTATTTTCAAAATTAATTTAGTTCTGCAAAATACTTAATAGTTCTAACCATTTGACTAGTATATGAATTTTCATTATCATACCAAGAAACTACTTGTACTTGATATAAATCATCTGCAAGCTTCATACACATTGTTTGTGTACTGTCAAATAAAGAACCACATGTAATTCCAATAATATCTGAAGATACTAATGGTTCATCTGTGTAACCAAAAGATTCACTTTCTTGTGACTTCATAGCAGCATTTATTGAATCTGGTGTAATATCTGTTCCTTTAACAACTGCTGTTAATATTGTTGTAGATCCTGTAGGTACTGGAACTCTTTGAGCTGAACCAATTAATTTTCCATTTAATTCAGGTATAACTAGTCCAATTGCTTTTGCTGCTCCTGTTGAATTTGGTACAATATTTACTGCTGCAGCCCTTGCTCTTCTTAAATCACCTTTTCTATGTGGACCATCTAATAACATTTGGTCTCCTGTGTATGCGTGAACTGTTGTCATTATTCCTGATTGAATTGGTGCATAATCATTTAATGCTTTTGCCATTGGTGCTAAGCAGTTTGTTGTACAAGATGCTGCTGAAATAACTGTATCTTCTTTCTTTAATATGTTTTCATTTACTCCAAATACAACTGTTGGTAAATCACTTCCTGCAGGTGCAGATATAACAACTTTTTTAGCTCCTGCTTTAATATGTGCTTCTGCTTTTTCTTTTGTTGTATAGAATCCGGTACATTCTAATACAACATCTACATCTAATTCTCCCCATGGTAATTGTGATGCATCTGCTATTGCATAGATTTTTATTGTTTTTCCATCTACTGTTATTGAATCTTCTCCTGCAACTACTGTATCTGCCTTATCATATCTCTTTTGACAAGAGTCATATTTTAATAAATGAGCTAACATTTTTGGACTTGTTAAGTCATTTATTGCAACAACCTCATATCCTTCTGCGCCAAACATTTGTCTAAATGCTAGACGTCCTATTCTTCCAAAACCATTAATGGCTACTTTTACTGCCATAAAAATTCCTCCTTTTTATTTAGCTTCTTGTACTTTATTATAAAGCAAAAATCTTTAGATTTTTGTGAATATAAAAAGACAAAGTTTCTTATATTTGTGCGATTGCGAAGCAATCTGTACATACGAGAAGCTACTTTTCTTATTTTGTCTTTTAAAGACAATTTTATTCTATAACATTAATGGATTTTTTTCAAGTGTTTTTTTTGAAAAATTTGAAATTTATTTAAGTCAATTATTTATTGTGATTCTGACAATTTAAAACACATGTCTGTCGCACTGCTAATAAAAAACAAGCTCCTAGTAAGAAGCTTGTTTTTTATAAAAACTTTTTATTGCCTTGTCGGACAAAGACTTATTTATAGGTGCATCATCATCATCAAAATACCTGTCAAATTGCCAAAGCTGTGTATTGCTATTGAAACAAGCAAGTTTTTTGTCCTGCTGTACCGATATGCAAAATACCAAGAGTCAAGAATGTAAAACCATATATAATAAAATGCCTTAGTATCATGCACAACATGCATCGCTGAAAATATAATTGTTGAAAAAAGAATAAACCAAAACTGATTCTTAATAAAAATGTGTGGCAAAAACCTGAAAACAAATTCTTCAGTAATTGGACCTACAACAATTATCATCAACGAATAAAAAGCAGGTGACCGAAAAAACATATCCTCAATACTAGATTGATTTTCTGGTTTCCCTACCATAATAAATGAAATAATGAAACTTACAATCAACCATATTGGTATGTACATCAAAATTTCTTTCCCAATAATTTTTAGATCCTTTTTAGGGTCAAACTTATTATCTAAATAGAAAATTATTTTAATCTCCGCCAATGCTGTTCCAATACAAATAATACTACCAATTAAAATATTTAAAGCCAATGGTAAATCTGTTGCTATGATGCTTATAATGTAAATCACATAAAATAAAAATGCTACAACTTCTTTGTTCTTGTCCTTTTTCCAAAATTCAATAAACCGTTTCATTTCCATGTCCATAGTTTACCTCCATTAATTGTATTTTTTATTTCTTAACGATTTCGTTTTCAAACAATAATGCTTGCCTATTTAAAGCATTTAATGTATCTATTATTATTATTATACCACAATTTTATGTAAAACTCAAATCATATAAGATTCTTGTGTAACTGATAGGGTTTATCTATTAATATTATTATATAATATTTTTTGTTTTTATTTATAACTTTTAAAATTCTCAAAAAAAAGAGAGGAATCGGCAATGCTAACTCCTCTCCATGAAACATAGTTAATAGTCACTTTACTTATGGTCGCTTTTTATGCGACCTTGTTGTCCTCGTCAGATTCCGTGCTCGGAGTAGGAAAGGGTATAATGTATGCTCTCATCTTCTCCTCCTACTCCGCATCCTTGTTTTCGCAAGGTTGATTTGCCACACCGCAACTGGTCTTGCAAGCGCTTTGGCAGGAAGTCTGGCATTCGCCGCATCCGCCATTGACAGCACTCTTTGCCATGTCGCGGGTATTAAGTGTCACTACATGTTTCATAATTTGTCCCTCCTTATAAAAAAACGAGGTTTACGTGTTACAATTGCCGAAGCAATTATAACTATTATACATTCATATTATTAATTTGTCAACTTAAAAATTTTTATTTTACGCCACTTCTGTCACATACTCATACTCTTCATAACTTGGCATATATTTTTCTATCATATCCCAAAATTTTTTAGTATTTGTTCTATATTTAAGATGACAGAATTCGTACAAAACTACATATCTTAAAACTTCCTTATTATATTTAACAATTTCAGGGTTAATTACTATAGTTTTATCTTTTAAGGTTTTTGCAAGTTTATTTGGAATTCTTTTTATAACATAATTTTCTGGTGCAATACCTCTAAGTTTAATTCTTGTTTCTTCCATAATATTTTCTATTTCTACTCTTGCAATTTCGTCATACATTTTTTCTAATGCTAATTTTAAAATATTTACATCACTATTTCTTTTATATTTAAGTGGTAAATTGATTTCTATATTTTTTCCATTTAAATCTAGTTCAGGATTTTTTATTTTTTTATAAATAATTTTTATATCGTAACTTTCTCCAAATATTTTTGCTTCTTTTCCTAATACTTTTTCTAAATTTGTTTTTCTATTTAATATCTTTAACATAATACAATCCATCCCTTTCTTTTTTGCTTTAGTAGGACATATATTTACTCTGTACTGCATAAATTATTTTACAATCTCGCAAATTTATATATATAAATTCTATATTTATGCCCTAAATGTTTATTATGAACTCTTGTTCGCTTTATTGATTGTATTATATATCTTATTTTTTATTTTGTCAATAGTTTTTGTAAAAGTTTTTCAAATTTTTGTTCGTGTTTTTGTAAACCCTTTTTAGATATATTATTTAACCATTATTCAACTATTTATACGTCTATACAATTAGTTAATATATTATTTAATTTTTTACTCAAATCACATTTAATAACCATCTCTTTTGAAGTTACTGGATGCAAAAATTTTAGTTTATAGCAATGTAGAGCCTGTCCTTCTATTAAGTCACTTTTTTTACCATATAATGAATCTCCTAAAAGCGGATGACCAATATATGCAAAATGAACACGTATTTGATGTGTTCTTCCTGTTAATAATTTGCATTTTACTAAACTATATTTTTCAGTTGCACTTTTTGCCTTACAATCATTACATGCTTGACTTATAATCTTACCATTATTACTAACTTCTCTTATTGCATAGGAAAAATCGTCAGATTTTTCCAGAGCAACAAGGTTAAGTTTCTTTGATTCGTGCGGTTGCAAAGCAACCTGCACATGTGACGAAGTCACTTTTCTTATTACTTCATATTCTGTTATTGCCCTTTGTCCTGTTTCAGATACACATCTTTCTATAATGCTTCCTTCTTTTCGTGCAATAGGCTTATCAATTATTCCTGTTTTATTTTCTAAAACTCCTGTTACAATTGTCAAATACTCTTTTGTAAAAGTTTTTGTTTGCATTTGCTTTATTAAATTTTCTTGTACATACTCATTTTTCGCAAAAATAACTAGACCTGATGTATTTAAATCTAATCGATTTACAGGTCTAATTTTTTTATGTATTCCAATAGACTCAAAATAATATTTAATTCCACTTGCAATAGAATCTTCATAATGCCTTATTGAAGGATGAATTGCAATTCCTGATGGTTTATTTATTATTAACATTTCTTCATCTTCATATACTATATCCAAATCCATTTGCTTTGAAACAATGTTTGAATTATCTTCATTGTAGTTTAGGTCTATTGTTATTTTATCTCCTAAATTTGTTCTTAGTCTTGTGTCTATATTTTTATTATTTACAAATATATTTTTGTTTTTTATTAATTTGCTAAATAGCCTATTCGACAAATCAAATTCCTGCTTAATTATTTCATTTATTGTTTTGTTTATATCATTTTCTTTTACAATATATTTAAGTATCATAAAACTCCTTTTTTACTTCTTATCTTAATTTTCCATGCCACAATTTAAATCTTTCAACTCATCTAGCACAAAAAGCCCATCTTTTCTAACTAACACATCATCAAAATATATTTCTCCGCCACCAAATTCAGGCGTTTGAATACATACTATATCCCAATGAATATTTGATCTATTTCCATTATCGCTTTCTTCTAGTGCTTGTCCTGGAGTTAAGTGAAAACTTCCAAAAACTTTTTCATCAAATAATGTATCACCTATTGTATTTTTAATATTGGGATTTAATCCTAAAGCAAATTCGCCAATATATCTTGCTCCATTATCTGTATCTAATATTTCATTCAATTCTTTTGTTTTGTCATCCGCTGTTGCTTTTACTATTTTTCCATTTTTAAATTCAAAATATATATTTTTAAATGTTATACCATTATATGTAGTTTCTGTATTATATGTAATATATCCATCAACGCTATTTTTTACAGGTGCTGTTGCAACTTCTCCATCTGGAATATTATATGTTCCATAATATTTTTCTGCTTTTATGTTTTTCACACTAAAACTTAAATCTGTTCCTTTTCCTACTATATGAACATTATCTGTATTTGAAAGTAACTCTTGAAGTGGATTCATTGCCACTTCCATTTTTTTATAATCTATAGTGCATACCTTATAAAAGAATTCAGCAAATTCTTCTAAAGACATTTTTGCCATATTTGCCATCGACTCATTTGGATACCTTAAAATACACCATTTGGTATTTTTTACTCTTTCCTCAAAATGTATTGGTGCTTGATATAGCTTATTATATAATTCCATACTTTCAGTTGATATTCCACTTAATTCTTTTGGATTTGCAGAACGTATACCAATATATGTATCTACGCTTTTCATTTTTTCTAAATCATATTTTGCATATTCCTTTATTTGATCTTCATTACAATTAATTAATAATTCCTTTAGTATTTTATAATCAATAATATTAAATAAAGGTATAGCTCCTATTTCTTTTGCTTGTTTAATTATCTGACATGCCAAGTCAAAACAATCTGTTCCTATCATCTCAATTAATATTTTTTCACCTTTTTTTAATTTAACTGAATGTTCTAACAATATTTTTGAAAGCTTTTCTATTTTTGAATCCATTTTTTACTCCTCTTTTAATTTTTTTACGTATATAAAAAGATAAAGTTTCCTATATTCGCGCGATTGCTTTGCAATCTGCGCAGTGGAAAAGCCACTTTTCTTATATCCTTATTGTACTACATACCTATAAAAAATGCAATAAAATTGTCACTCAAAATTTCTTTTTTGAATAATATAATAAAAAAAGAAAGGAGCGAAAGCTTAAATATGTATGACGATTATATGCAAAACTTATTAGGAGAAAATTATTCTCCATATCAATTTACATATGAGCCAATGTCAAGAAATACCTATTTTAATGATCAATTAGAGGATTATGAGCAATACAACTTAGGCAGTAATTATAATTACAACTTTAATTGCAATTATGATTTTCCTTATAATTGTAGGCAGCCAAATTGCTATTCAAGAAATATAGCAATGGATATTGAAAGTATGTACCCTGAAATTTACAAAATATTATATCCTATGATTCAAAAAGCTTGTATGCAAAATAATAGACCTATTACAGAAGACGTTTTAGATGAGATGACATCAGATATTTATAATAATATAGAAGCGGATAATATTGTTAACTTAAATATCGATATTGTTAATAATAGAAACGAAAAAAATTCTTTACAACAAAGTAATTCTCAATCAAAAGAAACAAGCGAAAACCGAAACTCTCAAGTCAATACAAAAAACATTACTACATCTGTTCAAAATAGAGAATATCGAAATAATAATAATCCTATTCGTGATTTAATTAGAATATTATTAATTAGAGAACTTGTAGGTGGAAGACCTGGCACTAGACCACCAAGACCTTTCCCTCCAGGACCTAAGCCATTTCCTCCAAGGCCACCTAGACCTCCAATGTCAGGGAATCCTCCTCCTAGACCACCAAGGTCAAGATATTAGTTAATTTATTTTCGCTTCAAGTTGCGAAACTTAGAAGTTTCATAGCGTTTCCTATACAATAAAAAAATCGAAGATATTTAGTATTTTAAAATTATGCGAAAAATACTAATATCTTCGATGTTAAATTACTTTGATTCGTGCGGTTGCGAAGCAACCTGCACATAATTATTTTCTTCTACCAAATAATTTTTTTCTTTTTGGCTTTTCTTTTTTTTCTGTTTTTTCTACTTCATCGTCTTTTTTAAAAATACTATCATCAAGTTCTTCGTCATCTTCTATTTGCAAAATATGATTATCTTCGTCTTCATCATCACTATCTTCTTCAAAATCTGTATCTTCTGAATCAAAAATTCCTAGTAATTCGTCTATTTTTTTATCTCTTTCATCTTCTTCATTTTGTATTTCGATTTCTTCAATGGCATCAGTATCATTATCATTTTTTTCATCATATTCTGCAATATTGTTGTTTGCAAATAAAACATCATCCTCCTCATCATCTACATCCCAATGAAACTCTTCTTCGTCTTCTTCGTCATCTTCATCATCATCTTCTTGACTAGTATCAAATTTTAAGTTTATTTCTCTTGGAATTTCATCATTTTCCTGATTCAAATCTTCAGAATTATCTTTTGTTACTTCTTCATCATCTTGTGTCTCAGTTTTTTCTTCTGTTTTATCATCAAAGTTCTCCACTTCATTATTTAACATATTCTTGTTTACTTCAAATGTTATATCAATTGGTTCATATTCAGATAAATCAACTTCATAAACATCAGTAATTATTGATTTAAAGGTTTCAAAAATTTTTCTCATTCCTTCTAGTCTCCAATAATCTGGATATATTAACGTTCCTACCATATTAAGCTTGCTTATATCTTTTTCAAATTTAACTTCTTGTTCTTTTAAATCATTTAAATACTCTATGTTATATAGCTGTTTATATAGTTTTTTTGTAGCTTTTCCATTCATTTCTTTTATTAATAATGAATACATATTTTGAATTTCTATTAAATCATTTTGTAAATTACTACATGCTTCATTCATTACTTTTTTATGTTCTTCTTCTCCACCTATTGTATTCATTCTTTCATTATCTAAAAATAAAATTATATATTCAGTAATAACACTTAAAAACTCTAATTTACTTTTTGAGTCTCTAACTTGTTTTTTATGTCTTTCAATTTTTACTGTATCATTTTTTATTTCTTCTAATAATTTAGAAGTTTTTTCGTATAAAGTTAATAAAATTTCAGCTCTTTTTCCTTCTATATATAATGATGTATCTATTGCCTTATTTATAACATTAATATCAAATGGTACTTTTTCTTTTGCTCCATTTTTCATAATGTTCTCAACCATTTCAATCTTTACATTTTCTTTGTCATCAGTCTTTAAAAAAACTTTTATTTCTTTAAGTTTTTCTTTTAATATGTTGCCAAAATTTTCAGATGCTACATTTAATATTTTTTGATAATCACTTTCAATTATTCTTCTTTCTCTGCCACATTTAGTACGTACTTCACTCTTTTCATTAAACTCTTTTATTTCTACAACAAAATTTTCTGAGTTTTCTTTTATTTCATTTTCATTTTTTCTAATTTCTTCTTCATTTTTTTTGAATTTTTCTTTTAATGCTTCTTCATCTTCTTCTAAGCTTTGAAATAAATTCTTTCTATTTTCAAAATACTTTAGAGCTTTCTTATCTAAACTTTCTTGTTTTTTCTGGATTTCTTTTATCTTATTTGCAATTTTTTCAAACTCATCCATCACATTATTTTCATTCTCTGATGCTACTTGGTATTTCTCTAAAATACCTACTAACTCAATATAATTACTTGCATTATTTTTCAAATTACTTTTTTTATCATATCCAAATACACTTGAAAAATACCTATCAATTACAATTGCATTTCTTTCATACATAATTATACCTCCAAATTTAACTGCTCTTTCTTCTATCTATTGTATAACTACTTCCCATCACAGACTTTACAGCATGTTTAACTTGGGCTGCAACATCTCCTATTTCAAGAATATTTTTAAATCTATTTTTGTCAGCAACTACAACTGCTATTGAAATTGATGTTAATGGGAATTTCTCTATTATTCCTCTCCTATTAGCTATCTCAATATATCCTTTTTCTGAATCATCTTCTGTAAAAAATTTCTTTATTTGTTTATCAAATCTTAAAATTATTCTTTGGCATAAATTTTCTACATCAGTATAAGGAACTATTGCAATAAAATCGTCCCCACCAACATGTCCCACAAATCCGCTTCTGCCATCTGTGTGTATTTCTTCTAAAATAGTGTTTGCAGTATATTGAATAATTTTATCTCCCTTTAAAAAACCATACACATCATTATATGCTTTAAAATTATCCAAATCTAAGTATAAAACTGAAAATTCTTCTTCTTTTGTTAATCTTTTTTTAAGTTCTGAATGGATCTGTACATTTCCTGGCAAACCGGTTAATGGGCTTACTCTTCTATTTGTTGTAAGTAACCTGTTTAAATTTTTAACTGTATAATATAGGTATCCTTCATCAACAGGTTTTTTTATAAAATACTCTACAGATTCATTCAAAATTTGCATTCTATGGTTTCTTGAACTATTTGATGAAACTACTATTACAGGTGTTATTGTATTATCTTCGTCTTTTCTAATTTTTCTACATAACTGAATCACATCTCTATCTATTGCATCCTCATTTATTACAATTAATGAAGGTATATTTTTTAAAGCTATGTCTATTTGTTCAGTTTTTACACTTATAAATTTATAGTCAGGTTCATCTCTAAATAGTTCCTTGAAGATAACTATTGAAGATTCATCATCATCTATAATATATACTTCATTTAACATCTTTTACTCCTTTGTTATTTTTGTCTATTTTTGTCCCATACACGCTTTGTTATAGACATTCCATCTTTATTGTAAACTGTTATAATCATCTTGTTTGATCCAGGTTCTCCTGGTTGCAATGGTATCTCTTTTGTATATGTCATATCATTTATTTGTTCTTCTATTATAGTTCCATTGAAATTAATTTTAACTTTATCTATTGTTCTTGAATCTGAAGCATTTATTATAAATTTTGTATATCTAGAATTTGCTCCATCTGTCCCTATTTTTATAGTAGGTATATATATTTTCTTAGAAATTCTTCCAACAGTTCCATCTTCATATCCTACTTTAATAGTTAATTCATGTTCACCTTCTAATGCATCAATTTCTATTGTTCCAGCAGTATTATTTATTTCTTTTACTTGATCGTCTTTTTCATCATAGTTATATGAAATAAATTTAATTGTCTGCGTTTCTTGGCAACTAATAATTATTTTGTTTTCTTTTTGTCCAAATGCTGTTATATTTGGCTCTTTAGCTCCTACATACTCTTTGCTAAATTCACTTGAGTTATTATCAACATCTGTAACTTTTATAGTAAAAATATTAGTTCCACTTGGTATACTTACTGTTAAATCAGTTGATTTTTTTCCTCTCACAGCAACTTCTTGTTTTGGTTTTTCTTCCCATTGATATTCAATACTCGCAATTTCGCTTGCACATGATATGTCTATTTCTAGTTCTGTAGCATTTTGTGTAACATCTATTCTAGGCAAACCAATTTGTGCATTGCTTGTTGATGTCTTATTTTTTCCTAGCATTGAATATAAAGAAATTCCAATTAATGAAATTCCAAATAGTAACAATACTATACTAAAAAAAATAACAACAGATTTTGTACTTGCTTTATTGCCTTGTCCTTTGGAAGATTTTACTTTAGATTTCTTTTTTGGCATCTCTACAGATAATATTTGATTCATTTATTAATTCATCCCTTTCGTAAGGCACAAATCCCATTGAAAAATTATTATAAATCTAAACCTCGAATTATTAAATATCTTTTAACAAATAATCCTAAATTCAAATTTAATTTTTCAAATTTTTACCTCTTTTGTTTAAATTCCTCTAGATTATATCACAAGGTTGGCAAGTTGTAAATAAATTTTTTGAAATTTTTGTTACTATTTTCTTAGTAGTTAAAAGATTTTTGTTAAAAAATTAGTATTATTAGTCTTTAGTAAAACTATTATTTGCAAAATCTGTGTTTACCTATAGTTACAGTTAAAGGTCTAGACCAAATCCATTTATTTGTTGCAGTAGCTGGATTAAAGTAATAAATAGCTCCATAAGAAGGATCCCAACCATTTATAGCATCTTGAGCTGCTTTTTTTGCAGTACTATCAGGGCTCATATTAATTTGCCCATCAGAAACTGCATCAAACGCACCTTTTTGATAAATTACTCCTGAAATTGTATTTGGAAATGAACTACTTTTTACTCTATTCATTATAACAGCACCTACCGCAACCTGCCCAATATATGGCTCTCCTCTTGCTTCTCCATAAATCAAGTGTGCCAATAAATTAACATTACTTGAATTACTTGTAGTTCCTGAAGAACTTGATGAACTAGTAATTCCCATCGCATTTAAAGTTTTTGTACCTGCAATTCCATCTACTACTAAACCATTCTTTTTTTGAAAAGCTTTTACTGCTGAAAGTGTTTTGCTCCCAAATACACCATCTATACTTCCATTATAATATCCCCATCTTTTTAGTTTTGTTTGTATTTGTTTTACTTCTTCTCCTTGTGAACCATATTTTGAAAGTGCTTGAACTTTGTAGATTTTTGAAAATGAAATAAATAATAATGCGATTATTGCAATAAAAACTATTATTAACATTTGAACTTTTTTAGTTTTTTGAAATTTTTTCATAAATAATCTTATTCCTCCCTTGCCTTCGCCCGATTGCTATGCAATTTGCATAGCGGCGAAGCCACTTTTCTTATTGCATAGAAAAAATCGCAAGATTTTTCCGGAGCAACAAGGTTAAGTTTCCTATATTCGCGCGATTGCTGTGCAATCTGTGCAGTGGCGAAGCCACTTTTCTTATAAAAATTTAATTTTATTTTGTACCAAAATTGGATTTTTATTCAAAAACTATAAAAGACGCAAAAACTGCGTCTTTTTTATAGTTAACAATATGCACACAAAATTGCTTCCAACCCCACATTTAAATCAATAAGTCCTATTTTATATTTATAATCCAAATCGCAAAATTCCTGCAAAATTCTTCTTAATTCTTTTAATTTAAAATAACTTGCTTGTGCCTTATATTTGTTTGCTAAAAATGCTTGATTTGGCTTTAAGTCTAAATAGCTTGTCACAGCTTTATTTTGAGCAATTGCAAGTTTTGTAAGATATATTTTTTTAAAGTGATTGTATAAAGTAATTAAAATTTTTTGAAGTGGTTCTTTTGAAAGTATAAGATTTCTCAATACTTCAATTGCTTGTTTCGTATTCTTTTTTCCCAAACTATCTGTTAAATCAAATATTATACTTTCCATCTTTTTTATTGCAAGTTTATCTATTGCTTCTTTTGTAATAGTATTTCCCTCACCTGTAAATTCTATCAGCTTTCTTGTTTCATTTATAAGTTCCTGCATATCTGTTCCACAGCATTCGATTAAATAGTTAAGAGTTGCCATTTCAACATCTACTTTATATGCATTTATTATTCCTTTTAATCTACTTTGAATTTGAATTGGTTTTTGATATTCAAAATTACATACTGCACCTTGCTTTTCTATTGTAGAAAGTAATTCACATTTTTCTGCAGTTTCTTCAACAAAAACAAGAACTACAGTCTCATTAATTTGTTCTAGATTTTCTTTAATATATGTATTTAATTTTTCTTTTAAATTACTATTGTCATTTTTACTTTTCTTTTTTAAATCTTTATTAAAAAGACCTGTGTTTTTTGCAATAATCAACTTTTTTTCATATCCAAAAGCAGGTGTTTCTAAATCTGAAATAATTTCGTTTATATTTGTATCATCTATTAAAATATAGTTTATTCCATTTATCATTTCGCCAAAAAGCTTCTTTATAGATTTAAGACAATTTTCTAAAAGAAAAGTTTCTTCTCCATAAAGCAAATATAATCCTCGAAGCTCGCCTGTTTTTAGTTCTTTTTCTAAATCTTCTATTTTCAAAATTTAATCACCTCGCTCACAGACTTTTTGAAAACTTCGCCGAATGTGCATGGCAAATGGCAATAGCCATACTATCTGTCGTATCATCTAATTTGGGTAACTTTTCTTCATGCAAAATCATTTTAACCATTCTTTGAACCTGCATTTTGTCAGCTCTTCCATAACCTACAACAGCTTGTTTAACTTGCAAAGGTGTATATTCAAAAATTGGTACTCCGCTTAAGCTTTGTAGCAACTAAAATAACTCCTCTCGCCTGTGCAACATTTATTGCTGTTTTTGCATTGTTATTAAAAAAAAGCTCTTCAATAGACAGCGCATCAGGTTTATATTCTTCTATAATATTAGTTAAATCATTGTATATTTTTTCTAGTCTTAACGGAAACGAAGTATGTGCTTCTGTAAGTATAGCGCCTGCCGTTATAAGCTTAAATTTATTTCCTTCATAATCTATTATGCTAAAACCCGTTATTGCAAAACCCGGGTCGATTCCTAAAATTCTCATCTTTTACCTCATTTTATTTCATTATACTAAATTGTTATATTCATTAAAACAAATAAAAACATATAAGATTGCGTAGTTTCTTCATAAGTTTCATAGAAATTTCTATTATATAAAATATTTTCAAAATCCTTTGTCAAACATTAGATATAATTAATTTTTCAAAAAAATTTCTACGCACCCCAAAAATCAGGGGTAAGCTCAGAATCAACGTAAATGCTTTTTCAAGTGCTAAATTGCTTTTTTAGTATATCTAACTTAAAATTTTCTCTTAATATCTTTTTTAGTCATTTATACTTGTATTTTTAATTATGGTCTCACACTTCAAATTTAGATTGAAAAATCGTTTACAAATTTTTTTAAATATTAACTATTATCAATGAACAATCGGAATGCATAGAATTCTGATTATTCAAATTGTCAGCACTTTAATGTAACTCAAATTGCTTTTTAGAATATAATTCTAAACACTTCTGCTACACTCCAAGCCTGAGCAAATGCTCCTTTTGGTTCAAAAGGCATTTTTGAATCATATAGTTCTGAAATTGAGCCAATACATCCTCTTTGGTTTATTTCTTTTTTAAATGTTTTGTATGTTTTTTCTTTAAATTTATTTATCTTTTCCTCTAATTGCTTTTTCTTATCACCATCTGATTGAACTGATTTCATATTCATTAACGAATCATAATAAAGTCCCAAAAGCCAAACCCAAGTTGGTCCTTGATGATAACTCATATCTCTTTTAAAACCGTCACCTTCATAAATATCTACATAGTTTTCTTCACCTTTTGCAAGTGTTTTTAGTCCATAACTATTAAGCAATTTCTTTTCTACAACATTTATTATATTTTCTGCAATTTCTGAAGCCGGATCAATTACAGGATAAGATAAACTTAATGCAAATAACTGATTTGGACGTATTTGAGTATTTCCTAAAAAGTCATATAAGCATTTTTTCTTTTCGTTATAAAATTTTTTTATAAATGATTCTTTACATTTTTCTGCCATTTTTTCATATTTTTTGCTTTCTATTTTTTTGCCTATACCAACACATTTTTTCGAAATATTTGCCATAATCATTAAAGCATTATACCACATTGCATTTATTTCTACTACTTTGCCATATCTAGGAGTCGCAACAAAACTTTCAAATTTTGCATCCATCCATGTATTTTGAGTATTTTCATTTCCAGAATATATTAATCCATCTTCATCAAGATAAATATTGTTATCTGCAAAATTTATTCCTGTTGAATAATGGTCTATTATGTCTTTTAGTTTGGAATACATTGTTTTCTTTACAAAATCATAATCTTTTGTATAATCAACATATTTTTGTATTTGCTCAAATAATAGCAAAGAACTATCTACGCTATTATATAATGGGCTATTATCTAGCTCTGAATATCCATTTGGAACTAGTCCATATTTTATATCTCTTGTAATCGTAAATAAAACTTTTTGTGCTTGTTCAAATCTTTTTGTCTTTAAAAGTAGTCCTTCAAAAGCTATAAGTGTGTCTCTTCCCCAATCAAGAAACCATGGATATCCTGCAATAATTGTGTGTAAAGCAAATGTAGGCCTATATACAATAAAATTATCTATTGCTGTTAAAAATGTCTTTTTTAATTCGTCTTCTTCTAATTGTTTTTTTGTTTTATTATGAATATTGTTGTCTATCATTTCAGATTTATTATATGCTATGTTTTGTCTTATTAATTCACTATCTATAATATGTTTAGGCTCTAGTTCTTCTATATTTTCATCTAATGAACAAATAAATGAAACTTCTTTTTCTTCTTTTGGAGCAATATCTATTTCAAATCTTCCACAAACAGCATGATTTTCTTCTGGATAGAATCCTCTTTTTTCTTCTTCTATATAAAACATATTGTTAAAATTATCATTATGATGTTCTATATAGTTTCTAGCAGTCGTATACATATAAACCGGTGTTGAAACATTATTGTCAACAACAATTTTCACTTTACTATTACTTATCTGTTGTGATAATTTATATTCATGATTTGTATTCATAGAATGAAAGTCTCTAAAATTAATTACAGGTGCAAGAGTAAGTTTTGCTCTATCTTTTCCATTTCTTATTTTATAATAAATAAGAACAGTATTTCTTCTATAAACCATACATATCGTTTTTGAAATTTGCACATCATTGACTTTATATTTAAATATAGGCAATATCTCTTTACTAAAAGATTCCATATATTTATATCCATCTGAAATGTAGTTTTTCCCAACATTTGTAAATAAATTATATTTTTGTCCTTTTATTTCAATACTTTCATCTAACTTTGAAAGCATTAAGAATCTTTTGGCAGGTGGATTTAGCGGCACAACCATTAATCCATGATATCTTCTCGTATTTGCTCCAATAATTGTAGAAGATGCATATCCTCCTAATCCATTTGTAATAATCCATTCTTTTTTCAATCCGTTTTCTAGATTCAAATCTTGTTTCTCAAATTTCATTCGTATTTCCTCCATTTTTACATTTATTTTAAGTAAATTGTAATAATAATTATTTCTCAACTTTTCGATTTGTTAAATTTCTTAAGCATTTCTTTTCGTATTTCTTCATAGTTCTTTATTTTTAGAACTTCCGAATATACTGGTGTTTGGTTTTCTTGAGCATATTTTTCTTGTTCTTTAAGAATATCTATATCATCTGTATTTGTAATTTTTTGTTGCTTTGCTTTAGATTGTGCACCTTTTCTTCTCTTTTCAACACTTTTACTAGAATCTTTTATAGATTTTATTCTTTCTTGATACTTTGTTGCAAACTTGCTATTTCCAACCTTTTCTCGTTTCTTTCCACTCGTTTTTTCTTTGCTTGCTTTTCTTTTCTTTCTATTAATTGCTTTATCTGCTTTAAGTTTTGAATTCATCATCATATATTCAGGGTCATTTTGCTTGTCCATATATTTTAAGTCATCACATATAACTTGTATTACAATATCTGCAATTAAATTTGCATTATGTCTTACAGAATCATCTTTTATAAGAGAAAGATTTTCTTTTATAAATTTTATTCTTCTATCTTTAACATTTCTTAAATCCTGTTCTACTAGATCTGCGCCATCTAAGTTATATTTTTTTATGTACTCAGGAATTACTTCTCCAGTGTCATATAAGCAATAATCTATCAACCCTTCTCCACAATGATCTATTATACTATTTATGTGATCTGCAACAGAATAATTGTCTGTAAGTCCTGGCTCAGTCATTATATTACATACATAAAACTTCTTAGCTTTGCTATCTTTTATTGCTCTTGCAACTCCATTTACAAGTAAATTAGGTATGATATTTGTATATAAACTTCCTGGACCAATTATAATGCTATCTGCATTTTGTATAGCTTCTACAACTCCTAGTGTAGGCTTACAATTACTTGGGCTCAAATATACCCTGCTAATTTTTGTAAGCTTATCATAAACCATACTTGCAATTTTAGATTTTTCTTCTACGACATAACCATTTCCAAGCTCTGCACATATCTTCATTTCATCTTCTGTAACAGGTAAAACTTTTCCATAAATTTTAAAAATATCATTGCTATTTTTTACAGATTCAGCTAAAGATTTGGAAATATCCTTCATTGCTTCAAAATATATATCTGAAAATGCAATATTTTTTAAAGTTCCTTTTTTAAACCTATAATTTAAAAGATCAGGAATTTTGCTATTATCTTGGGTTGCAAGTGAAGCTAGTCCATTTTTTATGTCTTCAAGTTGTAAATATCTGAGTTTTTCAGTATCTTTTGCTAAATTTTCACCATAATTTGATACTGTAACAATAGCTGTAATATTGCTAGTATATCTTTTAAGTCCATCAAGTATTGTATTTAGTCCGCTTCCTCCACCTATTACGACTATATTAGGTCCTTGTTCATAAATATTTTTGTTAAAAATTAATGAATTAATATTTACTTTTTTCTTTCTAGAAATTCTGTCATCTGTTGCCTCTACAAATAACTCCATAGTTCTTTTATTTAAATATATTAATCCTAAAATTACTGCAGTAAATCCTAATGTAAAAAATATTATTATTTTTGCTGCATGTTTAAAAGTAATTGCATTTGTTGAAGTAATTATGTTTGCAATTCCATAAGATACTAACACTACTCCTATTAAAATTAATAGTATCCATCTTTTCATTTTTGAGCTGTTTTTAAACCATTCAAATAAGCCTTTCATTTTATATCATTTCCTTTCCGTGTTGATAGGGACTGTCTCTTTATCTACACACTTTGTTGAATAATGCCAATTTTTTTATATTATTTCTACTTCTTCTTCGATTTGTACCCCAAACTTTTCAAAAACTTTTTTCTTGGTGTATGCTATTAAATCTAAAATATCTTTTGAAGTTGCATTTCCTTTGTTTATAATAAATCCTGCATGCTTTTCCGAAATTTGTGCTCCTCCAATTTGATAGCCTTTTAAACCGCATTCGTCGATTAATTTTGCAGTAATAAATCCATCTACACGTTTAAAAGTGCTTCCAGCTGATGGAAATTCTGTAGGTTGTTTTTCTTTTCTCTGTTTCAAATATTCATTCATTTTCTGTTCTATTTCTGCTGTATTGCCATTTCGTAGTTGAATAGTTGTTTCTAAAATAATATAGTTATTTTTTTTAAAAACACTATTTCTATATTCAAGATGTTGTTGTTTATTTTTTAATATTTCTATATTTCCTGTTTCTTTGTTTAATACTTTTGTCTCAACTATTATATCTTTTATTTCCTTACCATAAGCTCCTGCATTCATGTAATTTGCTCCACCTATAGTACCTGGAATTCCAGCCAGTTCTTCAAATCCTGTTATTCCTCGTTTTTTTAGTTCTTGTGCAAGTGACATAACTTTCACACCTGCACCTGCTTTTACAAGTACGCCAAAATCAGATTCTAAAATATCTATGTTATCAAGTACAATCTTTAAGACTATTCCTTTTATTCCTTCGTCTGAAACAAGTAAATTACTTCCATTTCCAATTATGTATAATTTTATTTTATTTGTTTTAGCATATTGAAATATGTTTTGTATATCTTCTATTGTTTTTGCTGTAATATAAAATTCTGCAGGTCCTCCTGTTTTAAATGATGTGTGTTTTGACATTGGTTCATCTATTTTAATGTTATCTTTAGGAATAATTTTTCTTAAGTCTTGTAAAATTTTTTGTTTATCCAATTTTTTTCACACTCACTTTCGTTATTTTGCATAAATATATAATGCATCTCCATTGCTTATTTTCTTCTGAGTAATATTAAAAACCTCACCTGTTGAATAATTTACAACATACTCATCTTTTTTATGTATATTCTCTAGTCCCATTTCTTTTAAATCCCCAGGTCCAACTTTATAATAAAACAATCCTGGATCTGTTTCACTTATTCCATCATATGACTCAACTTTCAAAGACTCACTACTTCCCAATTGATTAAATTCACTAAGTGCTTCTGCATAAGTCATTGAATCTCCTTTTAAAACCATTTTATTTCCTAGTTGGTTATATTTTAAATATGTTTCTATTACAGCTTGCTGAATTTTAGTTAATTCTGATGATGCTGTTTTATCTTTAGATTCAGTTATACTATTTTTATTTCCTGTTAATTCACCTATACCCACTCCTGCTAAAATTAGCAAAATTATAATTGTAATAACTAAGGCTATTAATGTTATGCCTTTTTTCTCTTTTATTATATTTTTCATATATAACCTCTTTTCTATAATTCTTTTGTTTAAAATTTTCAATAATATAATATCATTGTTTTGAATTTTTTACAAGAGTTTTTTTTATTTTTATATTGATAAAACTTATGTAACTATTAAAATCGTGTAACTACTATATTTTATAGTAATTACACGATTTTTTGGTGGAGGCGAGGAGAGTTGAACTCCTGTCCACTATACCTTCCATGAAAACTTCTCCGAGTGCAGTTTATTCTTTAAATTCATCTATTTAACGAAAATAAACATTCTTTAAATAGATATATCTTCTAAATACCCTTTACTTCCGAAGAAAAAGTAAATTCGTTTCCCACTAAAATGGCATTTTTATAAATATGTGGGTATATCTATAAAAACGTAGCGCGCCCTTAGGCAGCAGCTAATTCGTAATTTTCGCTATTTGCGTTTATATTTATTTTTGCTTTTTTATAGTGGCCAAAGCAACCATCCACTACTCGCTATTTGCACTTCTAGTATAATGTCGAAACCATTACACCCCCATGTATATTTTTATTATACTATATTTTGTTCCGTTTTTCAATATTTTTGCATAAAAAGAGATGGAAAAGGGGACAATTCTCTTTTCCAAAGTGAATTTTTGCCCCGTCCCCAAATTTATATATAATTTTTATAATTAAAAAGGGGCAATCACTCCGTTTTTAAAAACAAATTTATCATAACCCTTTTTCACTAAAATCTCATAAGCTTCCCAAACTTCTTTAGGTATATTCATATATATCTGCCAACCTTTTTCGTAGAATAATTTCATTCTCTGAATATCACCTACTAAAACATTTATCCATTCAGTCCCATTCTTTTTATAATAGTCTTCACAACTAATATTTTCCGAAGCAATAATAAGCTCATATTCTGGCATTATCTTTTTAAATGAAGCATAAACTCTTTTTTCATCATAAGGTTTACATACTACAATACATGATTTTATATTTTTTGAATAATTTTTTAGTAATTGCTTAGAAAACCTAAAATTATCTCCTAAATTAGTTGATTCTTTTTCAATCAATATTTTTTCTCGTGGAACACCTTTTTTAATAGCAATATCTTTAAATTTTTCTGCTTCAGTTTCATTCCATTTTTTCCTTGTTATTTTTCCTAATCCACCAGTAAAAATTAATAAATCTGCATACCCCTTTAAGTATAAATCTGAAGCAACATCTGCAACTTTTATATCTACAGAACCTAATCCAATAATGCAATCTGACTTTTTTAATTCATAATTCATCTTCATATAATTCCACAAAATTTTTATTTTCTCTATATCTTCCATATTTTCTAAAAACCTTTCATATATTGTTAAAATACGTTTTTGAGTAAAATAGTTAAAAGTTTAATAAAGGTTACTTTTTTCCTCCGTCCCCAAATTAGCTTTATCCAAATAAACTTATTTGGTTACTTTCTTGCATTCCATCTAAGCATCCGAACTGACGCAATAATTCTATAATTGAATCTCCGACTTTGGCTCCTTGGCGTATTTCATCTATAGACATAAATTCTTCTTTTTGTGCTGATTTGTATAAAGATTCTGCTGCAATTGGGCCCATTCCTGCTATACTGCTAAATGGTGGTCTTATTGCTCCATCTTCTATTTGGAAATTTTTCCAATGTGATTTATACAAATCTATTGGTAAAAATTTAAATCCTCTTTCATACATTTCCAAAACAAGCTCTAAAACCGGATACATATCTTGGTCTTTTTTAGCTGCAGCATTTCCTTGCATTTCTATTTCTTTCATTTTGTTTTTTACTTTTTCTTTTCCATAAATCATACTTGCTGCATCAAAATTGTCTGCTGCTCTTATAGAGAAAAATGCACTATAATATGCTAAAGGTTGGTGAACCTTAAACCATGCTATTCTAAAAGCATTTGTAACATAAGCTGCTGCATGGGCTTTTGGGAACATGTATTTAATTTTTTCGCATGAATCTATATACCAATCTGGTACATCATTTTGTTTCATAAGTTCTTTATATTCTGGCCATTTGGCTTCTTTTCCTTTTGCAACTTTTCCTTTACGTACAGACTCCATTATTTTAAATGCTTTATTTGGCTCTAGTCCTTTTTTCATAAGATATATCATAATATCATCACGACAACATATTGCATCTTTTAGTGTAACTGTTCCATTTTCTACTAAAACTTGAGCATTATTTAGCCACACATCTGTACCATGTGATAGTCCTGAAATTCTAATTAATTCGTCAAAAGTTTGAGGTTTTGTGTCTACAAGCATTCCTCTTACAAATTTTGTACCAAATTCTGGTACTCCATAGCTTCCAACCTTTGATTTTATTTGCTCAGGAGTAACTCCTAAAGCATCTGTTGAACTAAAAATTGACATTGTATCTTTATCATCTAAAGGTACTTTTGTAGGGTCTATCCCTGTTATATCTTGAAGCATTCTTATAACTGTTGGATCTTCGTGGCCTAGTATATCAAGTTTCAAAAGGTTTTGGTCTATTGAGTGATAATCAAAATGTGTTGTTATAATATCTGAATTAGGATCATCTGCGGGGTGCTGTATAGGTGTAAATTCATATATTTCTCTTCCTTTAGGAACAACTATAATTCCTCCAGGGTGTTGACCGGTTGTTCTTTTTATTCCTGTGCATCCACCAGAAAGTCTTTGAATTTCTGCACTATTTGTAGGAATATGTCTTTCTTCAAAATATTTTTTTACATATCCAAATGCAGTTTTATCTGCAACAGTACCAACTGTTCCTGCTTTAAATGTTGTACCTTTTCCAAATATAACTTCTGTATATTTATGTGCTTTTGCTTGATATTCTCCAGAAAAGTTTAAGTCTATATCAGGCTCTTTATCTCCATTAAAACCTAAAAATGTTTCAAATGGGATATCCATACCATCTTTATCTAGCTTATGACCACATTTTGGACAATCCTTATCTGGCAAGTCAAATCCATTTTGATATCCATAATCTGTAAAATCTGAATATTTACAATTCGGACATCTGTAGTGTGCAGGTAAAGAATTAACTTCTGTTATACCTGTCATATTTGCAACAAATGATGAACCAACAGATCCACGTGAGCCTACTATATAGCCATCATCATTTGACTTCCACACTAATTTTTGTGCAATTATGTACATAACAGAAAAGCCATTTTTTATAATAGAATCAAGTTCTTTATCAAGTCTTGTTTGAACTATTTCAGGAAGTGGATCTCCATATAATTCGTGTGCCTTACTATATGCAATATCTTTAATTGTTTGCTCACAACCCGGGATGTGTGGTGGACATTTTTCAGGTGAAATTGGTGAAATTTGTTCACACATATCTGCTATTTTGTTTGTATTTGTAACAACAACTTCATAAGCCTTCTCATCACCTAAATAACTGAATTCTTCTAGCATTTCGTTTGTAGTTCTCAAATATAAAGGTGCTTGATTATCTGCATCTTTATAACCTTGTCCTGCTTCTAAAATTCTTCTATAAACCTCATCTTGTGGATCTAAGAAATGCACATCACATGTTGCAACAACTGGCTTATTTAACTTTTCTCCAAGCTCTACAATTTTTCTATTTATATTTCTCAAAGCCTCTTCATCAGGCACTTTGCCTTCTCTTACCAAAAACTGATTGTTTCCAATTGGCTGTATTTCTAGGTAATCGTAATCTTGTGCGATTTCTTCTATTTCTTCATCTGATTTACCAAGTTCTATTGCTTGATATAATTCTCCTGCCTCACAGGCACTTCCTAAAATTAATCCTTCAGAATACTTTTTATACAAACTCTTTAGGATTCTAGGTTTTTTGTAAAAATATTTTAAATGTGAAATAGATATTAGCTTATATAAATTTTTAAGCCCTACATAATTTGTAGCTAAAATAATTGCATGATATGGTCTAAGTTGCTTATATTCGTTCTTTTTAGCTTCTGCATCTTGAGCTTTAAGCTCTATATCTTGAACAGTTGTCGCACCTCTTTTTAAAAGCTCTTTCATCATTTCATTCAAGACTTTAACTGTTGTATCTACATCATCTAAAGCACGATGGGCAACTTCAACTTTTATTTTTAAATAATCTGCAATTTTTCCAAGCTTATATTTTTTTAAGTTTGGATAAATCTTTCTAGCCAAAGCTAAAGTATCTACATAAGTATAGTCAAAATCATACCCTAAATCTTTTGCAACATATTTTAAAAATCCTACGTCGAATGTAGCATTATGTGCAACTATAACTGAATCTCCAAGAAACTCTAAAATTTTCGGAAATACTTTTTCTATAGTTTCTGCTGTCTTTACCATGTCATCTGTAATGTTTGTAACTTCTACAACTCTTGGTGGAATTGGCTTTTCAGGATTTACAAAACAAGAAAAACTATCTATTACTTCTCCATTTTTAACCTTCATAATCCCAACTTCTGTTATTTTTTCTGTTTTTGGAGAAAATCCTGTTGTTTCTAAGTCTAGCACACAATATGTAGTATCTATTTTTTGACCTTTATAGTTTGAAACTACACTTGTTCCATCAGGCACTAGATATGCTTCTACTCCGTAAATAACTTTCATATCAGGATTATCTACTCCAAGCAATTTATGTGCTTCTGGAAATGCTTGCACAACTCCATGGTCTGTAATTGCAATAGACTTCCAACCCCATTTCATTGCACGTTTTATAAGGTCTGTTGCTGATGTCATTGCGTCCATTTGACTCATATTTGTGTGCATATGAAGTTCTACTCTTTTAACATCTGCTAAATCTTGCCTTACAGTCTTTTTCATTCCTTCTGTTTCTATTACCACATTTGCTAAAATTTCCATTTCATGTGTAAAGTTACTTATTCCTGACTTTCCTTCAAGTTTTACACCTTTTGCTTTTGAAAGCTTTCCAACTAGTTTTGCCTTTTCTTCAGGTTTTGCAAAAACTTTACAACTAATTGTACTTGTTCCGTCATACACATTAAATGAAATCAAAAACTTACCACTTTTAAGTTCTTTTTCTTCTATACTTCCACCCAAAATCTCTCCACTTATTGCAGCCATATCATCTTCTGGCGAAATATCTGCTACATTTATTATATTTGTTTTTAAAGTCATATTTCTACCATAAATTAAAGGAGAATCTTCTTCAAATTCTTTCTCTAATAACTTAACTTCATTTATTGGTGGCTCATCTATTGGAGGAGGTGGCATAGGTGGCATATCTCCTGCATTTGCACCTTGAGTATTTTGAGCATTTTGCACATTTTGAGCCTTTTTCTTTGCTTCTTGTTTTTCCTCTGCTATTTTTTCTCCTAAACTACTATGTTCTAAAGCAAGCTCCAAAGCTTGTCTCTGGTTCTTTTCAATTCTTTTTTTGATATCTGCCTTTTCTTCATCATTTAATCTTTCCACAAAAGATATTTTATAGTTTTTATTAAATAGATTTTTAATTACTCTTTCAAGCTCTCTATCTAATTTTCTGCCTCTTAAAAAATCTGCACCTTTAATCTTCATGTTAACTGTAATACTGTTTCCTTCTATTTCTATTGTGCTTTTAAGCAAAATCATAGGCTTCATTAATGGATATTTATGAACCATATATGCAATCAAATTTTTCCATTCTTTTTGGATTTCATTAATTTTTACATCTTCACTATATTTTATTTTTATATCTACATTTTCAAACTGAAATCTTTCACGCAAAAATTGTTCAAATAACCATAAATCCTTTAATTCCAAATATACATCACTTGTAATTTGCACATCTAGCACATTTGCCTTTTTTATAAGATTCATTTGCTTTATTTGCGCATTTTTTATATATGATTCCTGCTTATAGTCACTAAATACTTCCCCTATTTTTTTTGTTGTTTCCACTTTTTTCGTTTCCCTTTCTAATGTATAAATATTTCCCTAAAATTATTTTTTATTTATACTTTATAAGCATACATCATTTGCCCGAAAAAAACAAGCGAACATTTATAAATTTTTTATCAAATTTCTCCTTCTATCATTTTTAGCTTATATACTTTTCAATAATCTTAGTAATATCATTATTTTCAATTATATTAATCGCAAAACATTTCTTTCCTAAATCCTTTATTGAAGCTCCTATATGAAATAATTCTTTTTCGTCTATTATTATAAATCTATCATGAAATTTATCTGTTTTGACTACTTTTAGTGTAGGATATTGTTTATTAAATTTTTGAATATCTATGTTTTGTATATTACTTTTATTTGATGTTATAATTACAACTTCTACATTTTCTTTCTTTTTTGATAGCATTTTTTATACACTATCATCAATGTAGTTATCTATTATTGTAATTTTATTTTTTGCTCTTTTAATAATATCTATAATCAAACTATATGCATCATAAATTTGTCCATCAAAAAATATTCTTTGATTTTTTATTTGCTTTTCATGTATTTTATCAAAAACTAAATCAAATTTTTTGTTATTTTCAATCTGTTGGTATTCTAATGTTGTAACTCTTTCAAATAATTCACCATTGTCCTTTAAAAAATGTCTCATTTTCACAAATGCTTCTACTATTTTTACACTTACTTTTATTGCTGTCTCACTTTTTAACAAACTAGAAAGCATTATTATTCCTTGTTCAGTAAAAACATATGGAAGGTATCTATTGTTTCTTTTGTATGCGATCACAATTTGTGATCGCATATTCTCCATTTCGTCTTCTGTTAATTGAAAACAAAATTCCTCAGGAAACCTATCAATATTTCTCTTTAATGCTTGGTTTATAGCCCTAGTTTCAGTATGATACAAATTAGCAACATCTGAATCTAACATTACTTGCTTTCCTCTTATATTGTATATTAAATTTTGAATTTCTTCGGTAGTAGTTAAATTTAATTCTTTATTCATTTTTACCTTCTTTCTGCCCTTAAATTATTAATTATCTCCCATAATCTATTCACTATTATAAAACTTGTGTTCGCAGATGTCAAGTAAAATTTTACACTAGAAATAAAAAAATGCAAGAAATTCTTGCATTTTTTTATGTTATACTCTTGTATAAATATTTAATATAAGTTTCATACTCCTCTATCACATTCTTCAACATTCGTTACATTGCGAAATACACTCAATTTAACACAAAATAATATTATTCACTCAATTATACTATGATGGAAATCTAATTCTAATCTTTCCCTTAAATTTTACTTCTTTTGTTCCAAAATATCCAGTAATATCTGCCATATATTCTTTATTATTTTCAATATTATTATTCATCTCTTGAAAATACCAATAGACAAATGATGCCTCATCATGTTCTGGAGGCACTCCATTAAACATTTCAACTCCATCTAATTTTAAAATAACTCTATCTGCATAGGCTGTTATATATTCATTATTTTCAAAATGTTTAAATGAAATATAATAATTATAATCATGTTGATCAGTTCCTATATCTATTATATATTCATCTAGATTTTGTATATTTATTGACTTCTCGACTTTTTTATATGGAGTAGCTAAAAAGTCACATAATGTTGCAGTATAATTTCCTGTTTCTCTTATTAGCATCCTACTGTATTTAGCTGACCAAACATATCCCAGATCTGTGCCTTCTGATGTTATTTTAAATGCTCCATTTAATAATCCTGAGATAATTTGTTGTTTTTGTGCACTGTTAAACGAAGACAACATAGATTGATAATCACTTATTTCACTTTCTATTTGCTCTTCTGTGTCTCCCTCTTCTTCAAAAGAATCTCTCAAAAATAGTAAATAATTATCTAAAACTGTTTGTTTTTGTTCTTCAGTTAAAGAATCTGCATTTGCAACTGTACTTTGTTTAAAATCTGCCCAAAGATATCCATCTTGATATTTAAGTGTAAAAGGAGTATCTTCTGCTTTTGTTACATTTCCATTCGTATCTATTGTAAACTCTTGCTCTCCTAAAGTAACTGTTAAAGGTAAACTATTTCCCATAGAAGTTGCACCTATTTTTTCTAAATTCGTTTTTAATGTTGCGACATCTATATTTCCATCTTTTCCATAGCTTCCCATTACCTCTATTTTTATTTGTTCTTCTCTATTTTTATTTTCTGTTTGTGTTTTAGCTTCTATTGCTCTTGATAAAATTGAATTATCTCCAGTTAACATAGTTATAGAAATTCCAGCCAAAATCAAAAGGACGATGATTGTAATAACTAATGCGATTAAAGTTATACCTTTTTTACTTTTTATATTATTTTTAATTTTTTTATTTAACATTTTATTCCTCCCAATAAAAATTTATTTATTATATTTAATTAATTTGCATTATTATATTTTAATTAGAAGTTCATCCATCTCTTATAAAATTAGTTTTTAAAAATGTCGATATATATACTCTTTCAAGTCTTTCAGAGATTTTATGTTTGTAACCATATCTTTTGTTTCTCCATGTTTTGTTATCTTTATTCCACTTCTTTTTTCCATAATCCATGTTTATTACAATAACCATAAAGAACTGAACCTTTAATATATGGAAATCTTGTTTCTGTATCTTGTCCTGGGTGAAGTCGTACTCTTGTAGTTCTATCTTCAGATACCTGTGCAATCCACATAATGTAATGTTTTTCCTCCATTGGATGTTCTACCTCTCCAACTTTAACAACAATTTCATTTCCATCTATTTCATATACAGGAACATGCTTTTCTGTTACAGCATCTGTAGAATTAGCATGTAATAATTCCATCTCTTCACCACAACATTTTATATTTTCACTATTTCCGTGAATTAAACCAATTACATTTTGACACTTTTTACATTTATAAAATCTAACATTCTCTTTCATATAAATCAAATCCTTTCTTAATTCATTATCTTAAATCAAATTATGATTCCCTATTAGTTGAATTTTTTTAATTAACTGAATTTAATAATATTTTGAGAAATAATCTTTTTTAACTGAGTAGCTTAGAAATTTTTATTAATTTTGCAAGGGAATCTCAAAAACTTGTTCTTTGAGGGTGCTTGCAAAATTCATTAAAATTTCTTAGTGTTAAACGAAAGTTAGCAAAGATTATTTGAAAAATATTATTAAATTTAAATTACATGAATTATTCAAATCTACATATCTTTAAGCAAATCTTTTCCACCTTTAATATAATCCCAACCTGAAAATATTGCTGCTATTACAGATATACTCATAAGTACTGTAACTGCGATATTTAGAATAAACTGAGGAGTATTCATATATATTCCTGCAGATGAAACCATTTGCTCTGCTTCGTTTCCAACTCTAAATATAAATTTTCCAAAACCAAATTTGTCTATAAACGCTAAAATTATTGCAACCATTTGTGTTGCTGTTTTTATTTTACCCCAAATTGAAGCTGCTATAACTTTTCCGCCTTGTTCTACTGCGATTAGTCTATATCCTGAAACAACAAACTCTCTAAATAAAACAATTATAGGAATCCATGCAGGAAGTTTGTTCATTTCAACTAGCATTACCATTGCAGCTAGCACTAAAATTTTGTCAGCAATTGGATCTAAGAACTTTCCAAAATTTGTAACCATATTTCTACTTCTTGCAATACTTCCATCTAACTTATCTGTAATTGAAGCAATTATAAATATTGCGTCAATTATAAGCCATGAAACAGGTATTCCTAAAAATTGACCTTGTATATTTAAATATGGAATTATAACCATTATAGGTACTAGAATTATTCTAAATACTGTTAGTTTATTTGGTAAGTTCATATTCTCGTTTCCTTTCTTTTAAAACGCAAAACTTGATAAAACAACTTGTTACAAATTATTTTTTTATTTCTCGCCTTCTATAATTTTTTTAGTATATGTTATCTTTCATCTCCACTTTGTATTTTTTTCTTAGCTTCTTACTCTTTAAATTTCATAAATCTAGTGTAATTTTGAGGAAATCCGTTCTCTAATATTCGCCACTCATCGTCTAGCTCTGGTATTTCTAGTCTTTCATCTTTATTGTTAAATCTACCTCTTTTAATAAGTATATCTGTACCTTCAAGAGTCATAATTATCTTGTAACCAAAAAAACCTGCTTTATTTGCATCATTTACAAATTCTCTAATTTTTTCCTTGTTTTCAAATTTATACATTTTTTCTTTATTCTCCATATCTGTTAAATATACTCTAAAATCACTCATTTTAACAATACTTCCTTTCTTTTTTTGAATACACATATAGTTATAAAAAATTTTCTCTTTCAAACTATATATTTCAAATTATTTATTAATAATAAATTTTTATTTACTCAATTCCTCGATTGCCCTATTAAGTTGTGTATCATCACTTTCTTTTACAGCATAAATACTTTTTACTGAATCAGGCAATTTAACTTCAATATTTGGTTTTATACCTTTTTCGTTTATTTCTGTACCATTTGGTGTAAAATACTCTGCTGTTGTGATCTTAAGTCCACTTCCATCTAATAAAGTAAGTACTGTTTGAATTACGCCTTTTCCATAAGTTTTTGTTCCAATTATTGTTGCTCTTTCATTGTCTTTTAGAGCTGCAGTTAAAATCTCTGAAGCACTTGCTGTGTTTTCGTTTGTAAGTACAATAAGTGGCATTTCATATATTTTTTTAGTTTTAGATTTTGTTATTTCTTCTTTTTCTTTATTATCTTTTGTTGTCATTATTGTTTTGTCTTTATCTAAAAATAAATCCGCAATATCTGTTGATTCATCAACTATTCCGCCACCATTATTTCTTAAATCAAGAATTAATGATTTTGCTCCTTTTGAAATTAAATCATCTAATTTTTCTTTTAATTTTTTTGATGAATCTGTATCAAAACTTGGCAATTTAACATATCCAATATTTTCTTTTAAAATTTTTGAGCTTATTGGGTTTGTTTCGATTTTTTCTCTTGTTATTTCATACTCTTGCTCTTTGCCATCTCTTTCTATTACAATTTTAACTTTTGTTCCTGCTTCTCCTTTTATATTGTCTGCAATTATGTCAAAATCATCATATCCATATTCTTTTCCATCAACTCTTAAAATAACGTCTCCTGACTTTATTCCTGCTTTTTCTGCAGGGCTATCAGGAATTGGATAATAAACTACTATCTTTTGAGAATCTTCATCTGCTATCATATATATACCAATTCCAACAAAACTTCCTGTAATATTTTCTGTAAATTCTTTTAATTCTTGTTTTGGTATATATTCTGTATACTTGTCTCCTAGACCCTTAACATATCCTTCTACTGCACCATCTTTTAATTTTTTCTCGTCTATTTTTTCTTTCCATAAATAGTTCTTGTCTATAACTGATTTTATTCTATCTAAATATGTGTCTATATCAGCATTCTCTGTTGATGAAGTATCTCGTGTTATTAACGTATAGGCAGGATTTTTTGTAAAATATGTATAAAGTGAAAGTGATGTAATCATAAAAGTTATAAATGATGTTAAAACTATAAGCATCACAATTTTATATATTTTTTCAGCTGTTTTTTCATGCTTTTCGTTCATTCCCAATTCTTCCTTTCTCTAAAATTATTTATTTAATTTAATATATAAATATTTTGAAAAATAATCTTATTTTACTGAATAACTTAAAAATTCTTAATAATTTTGCAAGGGAATCTAAAAACAAAATTTTTTTAGGGTGCTTGCAAAATTAATTAGAATTTTTTTTAGTGTTAAATGAAAGTTCCATAAGATTATTTGAAAAATATTTAAATATTAAATTAGCTTATGTACTAAATTTTAGCTATGGCAAATAGTTCATTGGATTTACGCAATTTGCATATCTAGGTCCTGGTGTTCTTATTTCGAAGTGTAAGTGTGCTCCGTAAGCATTTCCTGTTTGTCCAGCTTTCATTACTTGCTGTCCTTTTGTAACATGTTGTCCTGCGCTTACTATTACACTTGAAGCATGTGCATAAAAACTATATATATTATTTCCATGATAAATTTCTACATAATTACCATAAGCTCTATTATAGCCTGTGTCTACGACCTGCCCATCTCCAACAGAATATACTGGAGTTCCACTAGGGACTGGGAAATCGACTCCTGTGTGATGTCCTGAACTCCATGCTCTTCCTGCTACTCCATATCCTGTTCCTACATGATGGTTTGTAACAGGATATCCGAACCCATAATTGCTTGAGCCTCCGCCTGAATAACTACTTGTGCTTCCACTTGAGCTTGAAGATGAGCTATTATTAGTAGCTGCCGCTGCTCTTTTTCTTGCTTGTTCTTCATCATATTGTCTTTGTAGTTCTATAATTTTTTTGTTTATACTTTGCTCATGTGATGCAAGTTCACTTAATTCTGCTTCTAATTTCTTTTCGTCCTCAGAAAGATCTTTAACATAATCTTCTTTAGCTTTTTTCATTACTTTAAGTCCTTGTTGCTTAGACTCTAGTGTAGTCTTAGAATTACTTAGTTCTTTTTTATTTGTTTCTAATTCTGTTTTTTCTTTTTCTATTTTTTGTTTATGTGCTTCTAGTTGTTCTAGCATCTTTGTATCATAATCAGCAACTTCAGATACTAAATAATAACTAGAAATAAAGTCAACTAAAGTAGCAGAAGAAAGCAAGAAATCCAAATATGATGTTTCTCCAGTTTTATACATAGCAACAAGCCTTGCATCTAAAGCTTTTTGCTCTTTTGCATATTCTTCTTCATCTTCTTTAATTTGTTTTTCATTTTCTGTTATTTTGTTTTGTAAAGTGCCTATTTTTCCATTTAATTCGTCAATCTCCATTTGATAATCTGAAATTTGTGTAATTAATTTTTGAACTTGACTTAAAGCATCTTCTTTTTCTTTAGATATTTCATCAATTTTCTTTTCTGTAGATGTTATTTTGTTTTGTACATTACTCTTCTCACTTTTTAAATCGCCCATATTTGCAGCCATACTTATATTGCTATATGCTACTAATATTGAAATTATTATAAAAATAATTAAACTTTTTAAAAACTTTTTCATACTTTTTCTCACTTTCTTTTCTTAAAATTTATCTTTTTTAGCATTGTATTTTGTTTCTTTGTTTCCACAATAAGTTTAGAAAGAATTGTTTTTAAACCTTAAGGTATTTTCTCATAGAAATTGTACTACCCAATACCCCAATTCCAATTCCTAAAACCAAATAAACTATAATAACTAAATTTACCATATCTGAAAAATGCAATAGTGTTAAGCCCATTTTTGAAATAAAATTTACAAATCCGTCATTTCCTACAGCAACTGAATATATAACTGCTAGAAGACCTGTTGATATAGCCCCTGCTATTACTCCAATTATCATACCTTCTACTGCGAAAGGCCATCTAATAAAACTATTTGTTGCTCCAACATATTTCATAATTGAAATTTCTCTTCTCCTTGCATGTACTGTAAGTTTAATTGTATTAGCTATTATGAATATTGCAAATATTACTAAACAAATTGAAATTACATAAGTTGCAATTCTTATTCCTTTAGCGATTTTTACAAGCGTTCCAATTGTTTCGTTACTGCTTTTGATTTCGTCAACATTTTCTAATTTTTTTATTTGTTCTTGAATACTTGAAGATTTACTTAAATCTGTAAGTGTAACAACATAAGATACCTGGAATATGCTTTCATCTCTTCCTTCTAGCAAGTATGCCTTTTCTCCAAATCTTTCTTTTATCTGCTGCAGAGCTTGTGCCTGTGATATAAAGTCTACTGTATTTACTCCATCTATTGAAAGTAATTCTTGTTTTAATTTTGAAATTTGTTCATCTGTCGAATCAAGTTTCATAAATACTTGTATTCCTTGTTCTGATTGAACTTGTCCTACAAAATGGTTTAAATTCTCTCCTATTACAAAAAATATCCCAAAAATAAGCATAGTTACACACATCATTCCAATTGATGTCATTGCTTGTTTTTTATTTTTAAATACATTTGAAAAACCTTCTCCTATTAAATATGTTAGTACATTATATCTCACTTTCATACCCACCTTTTTTATCATCTCTAACAATTCGACCTTTGTTTATTTCGATAACTCTTTTTCTCATTTGATCTACTATGTCTTTTGCATGTGTTGCAACAACAACTGTTGTTCCTCTTAAATTTATGTCATTTAATAAATTCATTATATCCCATGCTGTATCTGGATCTAAGTTACCTGTAGGCTCATCTGCAATAAGCATTGAAGGATTATTTACTAGAGCTCTAGCTAGTGCTACCCTTTGTTGTTCCCCTCCTGATAACTCATTTGGATACATTTTGGCTTTTCCACTAAGTCCTACTAAAGACAATACCATTGGAACTTGTCTTCTAATATGTCTTGGTGTTGCTCTTACTATATACATTGCATAAGCAACATTGTCATATACAGTCTTGTCTGGTAAAAGTCTAAAATCTTGGAACACAACTCCCATACTTCTTCTTAAATATGGTACTCTACTTTGTTTTAAAAATGTTGTATCTTTTCCATTTATAATAATGTTTCCTGATGTTGGCTCTTCTTCTTTTAAAATTAGTTTAATAAGTGTAGATTTTCCACTACCAGATGCTCCAACTAAAAAGCAAAATTCTCCTTTGTCTATCACAAAATTAGCATTCTTAACTGCCTCTACTCCTGTATCATATTTTTTTTGTACATTTCTAAATTCTATCATCTTTAAGTTTTATCCTTTCACTTGAAAATACTAGTATCACTAATAAAGTTGCATAACATCTGTTTTACAAATCAATTCGCAACTTTTTACAATTATATCATACCAATAATCAACATTTTTTTCAATACTTTTCGCAAAAAATTTACAAAAATTTTGCAATTATAGCCTCTGAATCAATTCCAAAATGTTTTAAAAGTTCCTCTGCCTTTCCAGATTTACCAAACTTATCCTTTATACCCATTCTTTCTAATCTTGCTGGATGTTTTTCTGTTAGAACTTCAGAGATGCTAGATCCCATTCCTCCTAAGATACTATGGTCTTCAATTGAAATAAGTCTCTTTGTTTCTTTGGCACATTTTAAAATCATCTCTTCATCTAAAGGTTTAATCGTGTGAACATCTACAACTCTAACATCTATGCCTTTTTCCTTTAAAACTTTTTGTGCTTTTAAAGCTTCTGAAACAACAACTCCTGTAGCAAAGATTGTGGCATCTTTACCTTCTCCTATTTGAACCATTTTTCCTATTTCAAATTTTTGATTTTCGTCATATATATCAGGAGTTGCAAGTCTACAAAGTCTCACATAGCATGGTCCTTGTATTTTTGAAATTTCTTTAATTATCCATTTTGTTTGAACATCATCAGATGGGCAAAAAACTTTCATATTTGGCAAAACTCTCATCAAACTTAAATCTTCTAACATTTGATGTGTTGCACCATCTTCACCAACTGTAACTCCTGCGTGTGTTGCACAAATTTTTACATTTAAATTTGGATAACAAACACTGCTTCTAATTTGGTCATAAGTTCTTCCTGCTGCAAATACAGCAAAAGTACTCGCATAAGGAATTTTTCCACATAGCGACATACCTGCAGCTGTTCCTATCATATCTGCTTCTGCAATTCCAATGTCAAAAAATCTTTGCGGAAACTCTTTTGCAAACTCAATTGTTTTTGTTGCATTTGCTAAATCTGCATCCAAAACAACTATCTTTTCATTTTCTTTTCCAAGCTCAACTAGAGCTTCTCCATAACTTTGTCTTGTAGCTTTCATAAAAAATCAACCTTTCTTTTTTATAAAATTAATTTTTTTACAAATCCCCATAAATTACATATCACAATTCTACTTGTGTCATATAAATTATTTATTTACAATTTCCCATAGGCCTTTTTGCGCTTTATAAATATATTTTGTTTTATCATCTATACAATGTTTTTTATATAAATGTTTCATATTCTTTTTATTTATTGTTTTTTCTATTCCATTTTCTTTAACTTGAAAATAAACTTCTGTTAAAAAATTATCTATTTTGGGATTTATAAGCACTATTTCTCTTTGCTTCATATAGTAGTTATATTGTAAATCTTGAGTCCAATTTTTTCCATTATATACAATCCCTGCAGATAAATCGTCACACACTTTTTCAACTGCATATTTGTATGGTATTACAGGAACAATTGGATCAACATCATAATCTACCCAGTATTCTGGATGATGCTTATTTTTTCCTTTATGATGTAGCCATGCCTCTGAATAGCCTTTATCTTTTTTTGCTTCAGTTATTGGACTATTTACCCCTACATAATATTTTACTCCTTCCCAAAATTCGGTAGGTGAAAATTTTGATAAATCATGTACAAATCCTCTCCATGGTATCCCTGCTTTGCATGCTAATTTAAATACTATCCATCTATGTTTTACTATTGTTTTTGTATGTCCTATTATGTTTTTTATCATTTTTATTACCCACTTTCCTTTATATATTTAAACATATTTTCTTTAAGATTGCAACACTTTTATTGCTTTAAAAATTTAACTTTTTATTTTTTTGATTTCTCCGACAAATTTCGACAGACTTTGCAAAAATATTGTGATATAATGTCATAGTCTTTTCTCTTAAAAGGTAGAGAGGAAATGATGAATGTAAGAAATTACATAGTCAAAAAAATTAAAAAAGTAGGGGAAGCAGCCCCTACTTTTTTAATTCATTTTTCATGACGAATGCTGACGTGTTGTATAATTTAAACTCACTTGTCTAAACTATATATTTAGTATATCAAATTTTCTTTTGTGTAGTCAATACATTTTGGAAAAATTTTCTATTTTTTATATGCATTATTTACAACCTTTTCATATGGTGCATATTTATCAAGCTCACCTGCGTCATGTATTACATCTTGTAAAAGTTTAAAATCGGCTTCTTCCATATATGGAGTTTCTTTCCAAGCATTTATTTTTCTGTAACTTTCAATTGCACTTTCTAAGACTTTCACGTCTGAATCAGGGAAAAATCCTTTTATTAGTTCTGCAATTTCTTTAGATGAATGTGATTTTACATATTGTTCACCTTTATAAATTGCATTTGTAAATTTTTGAATCACATCGGAATTTTTTTCTATATAGCTCTTTTTCGCAAAATATGCTGTATATGGCACTTTTCCAAGTTCTTTTCCAATAGATGTAACCATATAGCCTTTTCCTGAACTTATAATCTGCGAAGTTGTAGGTTCAAATAAAGTTACGAAATCTGCTTTACCTGTAGAAAATGCACTTGCCATTAAATCAAAATCTATGCTGTCATCTAATATTAAGTCTTTTGATGGATTAATGCCATTTTTCTTTAATACATACAATAAAGACATATATGGCATTCCGCCTTTTCTACCTGGTATAATAGTTTTGCCTTTTAAATCTGTCCATTTAAAAATATCTATTTTTTTGCTACTTACCAAAAAAGATCCATCTGTTTGAGTTACTTGTGCAAAAACTTGTGCATAATCTTCTTTTCCTTCATTATACACATATACACATGTCTCAGGTCCTGCAAACCCAATATCTATTTGATTTGAAAGTACTCCTGTCATTACGTTATCTGAACCTTGCCCTGTTGTTAAATTTATTTTTAAACCTTCTTCTTCAAAATACCCACTTACAATTGCTACATATTGTGGTGCATAAAAAACTGACCTTGTAACTTCACTTACAGATATTTCTTTTAAATTTATAGCTTCCTCTTTCGTATTATTTTGGCTGTGTATAAAAATAACAGCTAAAATCAAAATTATCATTATTGTCATTGATATAATAAAAACTTTTTTTATGTCCATAAATAAATCCTTTCGTCATTATTATTTATTATTGTTTTTAAGCTTTTGTTTTTAAAATAATTTTTTCTAATATAGTAACAGCGCCATACATTAAACCTGCAAAAATTCCTAAAATAATAATGCTACTCATTACTAAATCTAATTTAAACACTTGGCCACCATAAGTAATTAAATATCCAAGTCCTGCTTTTGATATTAAAAATTCACCAGAAATTACTCCAACTAAAGAAAGTCCAATATTTATCTTTAAAGAATTTATAAATGTTGATATATTTGCTGGAATAACAATTTTTGTTAAAATTTGAAATCTACTTGCACCAAATGTTCTTGCCATTTTTATTAGATCTTTGTCTGTATTTAAAAATCCATTTAATATATCTAAAATTGTTACTATTAAAGAAATTGCAATTGCCATTACTATTATTGCTTTTGTTCCTGCTCCTACCCATATTATTATAATTGGACCTAAAGCAACTTTAGGCAAGCTATTTAATACTACTAAATATGGTTCAAAAACTTTAGATAAAAATTCTGACCACCATAAAATTATTGCAATTACAACTCCTAGTATAATTCCAATTATAAAACCTAATATTGTTTCATATACTGTTACTTTTATATGCATTAATAAATTATTAGATGAAAAATTGGCAAAAGTGTTAATTATCCTGCTTGGACTACTTGTTATAAAGCTATCTATTATTCCTTTATTTGCTAATAATTCCCATAAGCCTAAAAAAACAGCTAGTATTAGAATTTGACTTCCTAAAACTAATATTTTATTAAATTTTTGTTTTCGTAAGTATTTCTTTCGTTCCTCACTCATCTACTCCCAACTCCTTCCAAAGCATATTAAAAAAATTGCTAAAAATTGGAGTTTCTCGACAATTCAAAGGAGTTCTATTCTCTATTTCAAATTTTATATCATGTATTGCTTTTACTGTTCCTGGTCTTTTTGTTAAAACCACTACTCTATCTCCCATACTTATTGCTTCTAGTTGAGGTCAAAGTAGACCATTTAATTTTTTAAAATTAAAGACAATATCTATCTGTTTGTCTTGATGGATTTCTATTCGATTGATAATTATTTTCATAATTTCTGGAGTAGGCTTTTCTAACTTTAGAAATTCCTTTACTACTTTTTTTATATTTTGTATATCATCTGTTTTATTTTTTTCTTTTAAATTTTTTAAATTAAAGTATTTTTTCTCTTTTTGTGTTAATTCATTCTTCATTTTGCCAAATACTCTATTATACATTTCTTCGCTTACTTTTCCATTAAGTTTATCAATATACATTTTATCAATATTATCATTTATTGTCCTTATCTCTGATTCTAATTTTGTTAGCAATTTTGAATAATCATATTTTGTCATTCCATTTTGAACATTTAATTCAATTTTGTTGCTATCTATTTTTTGAAACAATTCTCGTATATATTCTAATACTTGCCTTTCAAGTGCATTGTAACTAAATCCATGTGAAGTGCAAAGTCCTATTTTTGAGTTTCTGCGATAATTATTACATACCATAAAATATTGGCCTTGCTTTTTACATTTAACTCCTATTTTATGTTTGCACTCATAGCACACTAGCAATCCATCTAATAAAAAATGATGTTTCTTTTCATTCCTTAAATATTTTTGAGTAATAACCATATTTTGAATAGAATCAAAGGTATCTTTATCAACTATTGGTTCGTGAGTATTTTCTACAATAATCCATTTTTCTTTTGGATTAGGTTTTAACTTTCTGTTTTTATAACTTATTCTATTCCTTTTATTCTGTATTGTTGTACCAATATAAACTTTATTTTTAAGAATTTGTTTTACAGTTTTATTTTCCCAAAAAGTTGGCTTATTATATCTAATTTTACTTGCTGTTGGGATATTATTATCTATAAGCCACTTTTTTATTTCTCCTATGCTTTCTCCAGCATAAGCCTTAGAAAAAATAGCTTTTATAATTTCTACTTCTTCTTCACAAATAACCAAATGATTTTTGTCATTTGGATCTTTCATATAACCTAGAGCAGTTTTCCCTCCAACCCACTTTCCTTGTTTTTGCATTGTGTTCATTGCTGTTTTTATCTTTTTTGATAAATCCTTAGAATACATATCATTTAATATTGATTTAAAAGGTGCTATATCATTGTTTCCATTATTTACAGCAAAAGTATCTATTCCATCTGTTACAGCAACATATCTAACATTATGTTCAGGGAACCATTTCTCTATATATTCTCCTGTTTCTATGTAATCACGACCCAAACGAGATAGGTCTTTTGTTATAACCATATTTACTTTACCAAGTTCAATGTCTTTTATCATCCTAATAAAATCTGGTCTATTAAAATTCGTTCCTGTATAACCTGGATCAATATAAATATCTATTAATTCATATTTCCATCCTAATTTTTGTATATATTCGGTTAATAAATGTCTTTGATTTACAATACTTTCGCTTTCATCAAATCCTTTGTCAGCGTCTTCTCTTGATAATCTAATGTATATTGCAACTTTGTAATAATTTCTTTCTTCAAGCATTAATCCTCCTTTCAGCCTAAAGAAAAATTGAAATTTATCTCTTAACATTATATATCACATTTTTCTACAATGTAATGTTCAAGAAATATTTTTTTTGTTAATGTATTTGTTAATATTTCTGATATTAAATTTTCTAATTCTTTTCCTTTCTCATCAAAATACACATTAATTTTAAATTCACATGTCATATTATTTTTCTCCTTGCTTTATAAATTTTTATTCAATTTATATGTAGTAAAAAGCCTATATATACCTTTTCTTAGCATACAAATTGGTTGATTAAAGCAATAAAGAGAATTTGAAAAAGCAAGCATTTATTTTTCAATAAATTACTTGCTTTTAGTTAATTTTTTAGAACAGTATTCTAGGTACGACTATACTAAATATCTTTTTGACATTTCAATTGCATGTTGCCATTGTAAATATCTTAAGTGTTTTAGTTCATAGTCTTCTCCACCTTTCAAAACCTGTGCTTTTAATTTTCGCTTTGTCTTTTTTCTTTCAAGATAATTTTTATACTTTATCTTGCTTCTTTTTCGTTTTTCCTTTTTCCTTTTCATAATTAGGATATCTTTTTAAAACTTTAGTTACATATGCAGGACTTATTCCTAATTCTTTTGCTATACAAACACAATTAAACCCTTTTATAAAATACAATTCACAAATTTTCTCTTTCTTGCTGTAAATTTTGATTACCTCCTTTCAGTTGAATTTGAAGGGAACTTTTATAAGGTTTTATAATCAAAATTTTCTTTGTTTTGAAAATTTGAATTTTTGTATACACTATTTTATTTACTTATAGAATTCTTTAAGTACTAATAAGTCGACATCTTTACTATACTATATATTTTTATAAAATTCAATATGTACAAGAAAAAAATATTTTTCTTTGATATTTCAATGAATTTTAGCAATTTTAGTGGAGCATATTACATAATATTGATGATTTTATATTGTAATTATCATAAAAGCAGATAACACCAAATTTGTTATCTGCATTACTTTATATTATCTTTTCATATCCAATGAACTTTTTATCATTAATGCAATATTCTCCACTTTCCACCTTATCAAATCCTAATTTTTCATAAAGTCCTATTGCATATATATTCTTTTCATAAACTGTTAGTCTAATAACTTTATAATTCTGTTTAATGATTTCTTTTTCTATGTATTTAATTGTCTCTTTTGCATATCCTTTACCTTGTTTTTCTGGAATTATTGCAAGTCTATTCAGAGAAATCCATTTTTCATTATATTTCCAATTTATTGACTTATAATCTGGATCATCATAATCGCTTAAAACAAAGCTTCCTATTATTTCATCATTGTGCTCTATTACATACATTCTTTTATTCGAAATATCATATTCAAATTCACAAAATGGATAAATATCATTCCACATATTTATTTTCTTTTTATCCATATCTATAATTACTTTTTTGAATAATATATTTAATTCATCTAAATCGCTTTTCTTCGCTAACCTTATATTCATTATTGCTCAACCTCGTTTACTTCATTTTGTCTTTTAAAAGATTTCTCTCTTTCTAATTCGTTTACTGCTGCTTCCTTTAATTTATTCATTTTTGTTTTAAATTCATCTTCAACTGAAATAATATGAAAATTAGGATGTTTACTCCAAACTTCCATGCTTTTTTTATTTTGTATTCTTGCTTGTTCAGAATTTGATAATCTGAATCTATTAGTAGTATTATTATATAATTCAGCATCTCCTACTGCTGTACTTTCTAAATGAAAAATTGCATCATACCTTGCTAATATATCACTCTCTTTCAAATTATGAGTTTCTAATATCTTTTGAAATTCATTCTCTAGCAAATACACCTTGCCATCTAAAAGTCCTCTATCTAAAAGCAAAATCATGAAATCTTTTTTATTTTTTGCCATTATCCTTTTATATAAATTTTCTTTAAACATTTGCATCTCAAAGATAACTTTTTGAAAATCAATTTGAGAAATCGTTCCCTCTGTATGTATGAATCCATTTTGCCTTGTTTCTGTTGCAATTTCCGGAATAGTAATGACTTTATATTGTAACTCCTCTAGAAACTTTTTTAATTCTTCTATTCCCTCACTTTTTCCTGCACATGGACCTCCTGTTAAAACGAAACTTTTTATTTGATTTTTACTCATCTTCATTTTCCCACTCTCTTCTTTCAAATGCTTCAGGTAATAATTCGCTAATTGTACAGTATCTATCTTCTGCAACCATAACTTTAGTTTTTAAATTATTACTATTAATCATTCGAATTAACTCTCTACATTTTCCACATGGAGAATATATATATCCTTTAACAGAATATGAAACAATTTTCTTTATTTCACTTTCTCCGTTCTTTAACATTTCTAATATTGCTGCCTGTTCCGCACAGTTTCCTAATGCACATTTTGAATTAATATTAATACCTGTATAAATCTTTCCCTTACCACTCATTAAAGCACAAGATACATGTCCACAGTATGTATAATCACTTAAAATCCTTTTTTTTGCATACTTCTTTGCTTCATCTAATAATTTTTTAAACTCTTTATCCATATCTATTTCCTTTCTTGTAAATCTAGCATTTATTGGTATAGTAATTAAATCATATATCAAAGCCAATCCCCAAACAAGATAGACAAATGGAAAAATAATCATGTATAAAAAAACCCATATCATATTCTTGATTTTTTTGTCTGCAAGAATATAGCAAATAAATAGAATTGATATTATTCCACATAATATATTAAATTCCAAAATTTTATATATTAGTATATATACAGGAAGCCATAAAAGATTAAATGAAAACGCATGTAAAATTATATAAAATAATACCTTATTATTTCTATTATAAATTATCGTTTCAGCCAGTCCTTTTGCCCATCTTATTCTTTGCTTTAGTAGTTTAGTTATATTTCCTTTTGGTTTCTCATATCCTAACACATCTTTAACAAAATATATTGGTAATTTTTCTTTTCTTACAACTGTACCAATCATCAAATCATCGTATACTGTATCTATATCAGGCAAGTTGTCTTTAAAATACTGTTTATTAATCATAAAAACCTGTCCTGGTAGGCTTATTCCTAATTTAGTATTCCATAGTAGAGGTCTTATAAAATTATGCGAAAGATTTTTATCAATATTTATTAGTTTAGGAACAAATCCTTTAATTTTTTTTGCTTTTATTTTTCCCCATGCGATGCTATAATCTTTTTCAAAGCAATTTCTTATGAACTTTACTATATTTTCTCTATCCATTGTAATATCATTGTCAAAGCATAAAATATCATCAAACTTTGCTTCTTTTAGCAAAATTTTTATTCTTCTATATTTAGTCATTTGCGGGGTCACAATATTTTTATAAGATTTTTCTTTAATTTCATAATTGCTAAATATTATTACTTCGCTTTTACTAAAATTGTCTTGTAAGAAATGTATAATATTATAAATTTCTTTATTGTCTTTCTCATTATTGCTTATAAATGTTGCAATAGTTATACCTTTCGTTATTATTACCTCCATTCAATATTTCATTTTTTATCAGAATCTTTGCTAACTCAACTTGTGCTTCATCTTTGTCTATAATATGATCTCCATTTACAAAAATAATTTTCTTATTATTACAAATTGTATTATTTAATAATTCAATACCATGATACATTGGTATTTTCGTATCTTTTTGCGATAATACAAGTTCTAGATTTTCCACTTCTATTTTACAATCTTTTGGTGAAAAATCCCATTGATTATTTAAATCAAATCCTCTTTCTTCAGATAATATTCGCCTTGAAGAAAACGGATTTATAAGTGTAATTCTACTTGGTTTACTTTTCTTTATAAAATTTATACTATAATACAAAAGTGAAGCACCTAAACTAATCCCTATCCACCAGTCGGCATCGTTATTAACAACTTGATTCCATTGGTTAGGTGAAAGTTCTCCAGTGTCATATTCTATATTGATATAATCAATTTCATATCCTTCTTTTTTTAGTACATTTCTAAAACTTTCTAATATTTTTAAATCTTGACCGCGTCCGGCCCAATATAATATTTTTTTCATTATAGCAAGCCCTCATACATCTCATTTGCTAGACTATTTCTTAAAACGCCTGCATCAAAAAATGGTTTATAGTCATATTTATGGTATAATTCTGCAGCATATTTATATAAATCAAGAATATATTTTTCATCTATTCTTCCTAATTTTTTTCCAATTACTGAACCGACTTCTGCGTGATATATATTTGCTCCTGGAACAATACCGTGTTCTGCCATAAACTTAAATCCTTCTTTCATATCTTCTATTGGTACAATTCCTGCAACAAAATTGCTCCATACCTTTCCAGTTCCATATATATCTTTTAAATATAATAGAGATTCCACAACATAATCAAATCCAACATATTTATCCTTTCCAGGACAAATTTTTTCAAAATTACTTTTTGGCCATACTTCAATATTAAAACTTGGATTTTCAACTCCGTTATCATATAATTCTTGTAGTTTACTCATTGTCTTTGGAGGCATCATTGCAACATTTCCTTTAATTTTGCCATTCCACTTTAATTTATCCTTAACTGCTTTTATGATTTCCATATGTTTATCAAATTCCTCGTCAGTATTTAAATGAGAACCTCCTGTTATTATTATATAATTATAATCATCATATTTTGTAGCAAGTTCGCATACCTCTGCCAATTCTTCCGGAGTCTTTACTATTTCAACAGGGTCATCTCTTCTTACTGCACTTTTTACTGAACAAAATTTACAAGGTAGTCCCACATCGTGAAATTCACAACCTGAAAATATATTTATATTCATACAATTAAGTCCATATAACTGTGCTAACTTTTTAGTTGGAGTTCCTTTACTTGTTGTATAGTTCCAAAAGTTTGGTCTAGGTATAAAAGTAAACTCTGTCAAATACTGATTTTCATTTTTGATATATAGTTTGTCATTTTCTAAAGTAAGAGTCAATGGAGAATCTGGTCTAATATGTAATTTTGAAACAATACCTCCAGGTAATAAGATTTCAGATGGGGTTAATCTATTTTTATCAACATCCCAATTTCCATTATCATATGCATAATGTTCTTCTTTGAAAAAACTTTGGTATTTTTTAAAAATTTCCGGATTATCTTGAACACCATAAACTAACAATTTCAACTTGGCATTCGCACTGTTTTTTCTTTCATCTTTTCTTTCGATAAATTGTTCCACTTTCTTATACATTAAAAACTCTCCTTTCATTCAATTACAAATTAGGGTCATATTCACTAGTGTATTTTTCAACTTTTGATAACAATGTATTATCAAATCTCTTATCAAAGCATAAATCTTTTCCTAACCATTCAGGTTTATCAAAATTTTCTGCCACTTCAAGATTTGGAAATTCTACTTCTGCAAATACCAACCCTTCTAAATTTCCATGAAATACGTCTAATTCAACTGTTAATCCATCATTAATCGGAATCTTATATCTATCCTTTTTTATTAAATAATTTTCAATTTTATTTAATAAAATGTTGTAATTTTCTTCTGTTAATGGCATCGTATATTCGATATTTTGTATAGCAACTTTTTCTTCTAATCCTTTTTGTTTCCATTTGTAATTTAAAGTGTATTCATCATTTGATTTTCTTATTCTTACAGTTGGCTTAATACACAAGTATCCTTGCTCTATTTCCTCCTTTTCGTATTTTTCTAAATTCTCTGGCATTTTAACCACAGCAAATTTTCTTTCGATTTCCATAATCGAAACCTCCTTATTAAAAAATTTTATAATAATATAAATTATTACCAATATAAGTTTTATCTTTCTTCATCGTGTTCTTCTTTTTTATTTATTTTCAAGTATTTACAAACTTCCTCAAAAACTTCATTTTCATCTTTTTCAGATGTGTCAATATTAATCCATTTTATATCAGTTCTATCTTGCATTTTATTTAAAAACCATTTATACCTATCATTTCTTCCTTTAGTTACATCATCAAATCCTTCTGCTTTTCTTTTTTCTATTCTATCAACTCTCTTTTCAAAATCACAAGATAAACAAATGATTCCATCCGGCTTATAAAATTTCGAACAAAATTCATCTTGAATTCTACAAACATCTTCATAACTAAAGATTTTGTCAGCATATGCTGCTGCTAATGTGCTTATCCAATATCTTACTAATATTGCATCCTGTTTTGAATCTTTTACCCTTTCACTACATATTCTACCATATTCTAAAAATTTTTTCACTCTTTTTTTTCCATCGTATTTTTTGGCTTCTTTGTTTAATTGTACTATATCTTCTTCATTAGTTACTATTCTAAATCCAAAATTCTTTTGTAGTTTTATTGCTAATGTATCCTTGCCTGTACCATTGTCGCCCTCAATAGCAAAAAAACTCATTTTTTCAAATCCTTTCTAAATTTTTAAAATAAGCAAAAAGAGATTGTATTCTAACAATCTCTTTCATGCTAAAATCATCACCACCCTAATTTTAAAGGTAGTTTTCTTAATTTTCAATTTTAGAAATTAAAATTTTTACCTTGTTTCCATTTGGTAAAACACATCTTACTTCATCGCCAACTTTTTTCATAAATATTGCTTTTCCTATTGGAGAATTAAGTGTTATTTGGCTCAATTCAAGTTTTGGGTCTTTAGGTAATGCAACCAATTCTCCTTGTACTATGTCCACATCTTCATTTCCATAATCAACTTTTAAGGTTACATGATTACCCACTTTAACACTATTACTATCGTTGTCTTTTTCTTCAACTATTGTCGCAGTTTCAATTTCATGTTTTAAATCTCTAATTTGTTTTAATATTCCTCTTTCTTGAATTTCTGCTTGTTCAAATCCGAAATTGTCATGAAATGTGTTTCCAGCCGATTGACTTAATCTCTTTTCTTTGTAGATTTCCTTTAGCCTATCATTAAGTCTTTCGATTTCCATCCGTTTTTCCTCTAATGCTTTTTCTGTTAACAACATAAAAATTATTCCTTTCATGAAATATTAAGATCAGATTGTTAGTTACTTATGCGTTTTATGTTAACATATTTTTGACTGTTTGTCAACGTTTTTTGTTATTTTTTGTCAACTTTTCTAAAAAAATGGGCTCTTTTGTGTGAAAGAATTTCAAACGAGTTTTATAATTTCATTTTAAAAAATGCAGATATGTTCCTTGATTTTATTTCTATTTTATGATAATATTATGTAAAACATTTTAGGAGGTGCTTTGTATGATTAATGTGTATAATTGGTCATATCAAGTTGACAAATCTCTTGTACGGATTGAATTTCATGATAAGATGAAATTAAAACTTCAGTCCGCCATCAAGAAATATAACGGTCAAGATATGCCAATAAAAACAGAACAAAATGAATTTATAGTTAAGTTTAAAAACTCCAAAGTAGCAAATGATTTTATTGATTACATTCTGCAAGAATATCCAAATTCATTTACTTTAAGCAATGATTGGGACATTGCAAAATATGCTGAAAATATATTGTCTTTAACGGCTATAAGAGAATATTCTGATTCGACTTCTGCTCTCGAAAAAATAATACATTCTCTATTTTCAGATTGCAAGATTATATCAAGTTTAACAAAATATGATATTTCCAATGTTCAAATCAGTGCTGAATCTTCGCTCTGTTATTTTTCTTTTATAATAGAATTCAAAACAAGCGAAGATGCTCAAATATTTCTTGATGAATTTCTCAACTTTAAAGCATAGTATTATTCTAATTAGGATAATACAAAGTCACTATTACTTAAGCAGTATAGTGACTTTTTTATTTTAAAAAAAATACACACGAGTTTATAATTATTATGTTTATTTTTAAATAATGATTACAATTTAAAAAAGTCTATTCCTCCAAAATAGAATAATAGACTTTAAATTAAGTTACTTTATTTGATGGATATGTTTTATTAAAGTTATCATCAAAAAAACTTTATCAAATTATAATTTTTTTACTTTACATATGCCATCATTATCATATTTATAGATATGCATTGTTTTTTCAATATAATTGTTTAAATCTATGGTCACATAATCTGCTGTAGGAAGTTCTTTTCGTATCAGCTCCTCAATTTTTTTAGTACAAACAATAGTGGCATTTCTATAATTATTTACATTTAAAAAATGCCAATTTCTCATTATCTTTTCAGTATCAACAAAGAAAAACAAAGAGATAAACTTATCTTTATAATCCGTATAATCACAAAAATTATATCCAGATAAATATACTTTGTCATCATAAAAGTCATGTATGAAATTCTCCCATCTAATATTGTGAAGATATTTTAATTTTTCTCTGTTTTCGACAGTATCTTCAATAATTAATATTTCATTTTTCCCAAATGCGAATTCCATTAAGTTAATCCTTTTTATATCGTCTACTAGAACAATAAAATTATTATAAAATTGTTCTTTTTGTATATCCCAAATAACTGATTCTACATATTTTTGGTCATGTTCTTTTGTAATTTGATAAGTTAAATAATCGAATCCATTTATATCTAAGATTCCAACAAACCTTCTTCCAGTTGTTGTAAACACTTCTTTATTTTTCATAGCAAATGATGGTGTAAACTTTACTGTTTTACTATTATTATAATATGCTCCTATATTTGCAATCCTTATTAATCTCTCTTTATATTTTTTATTTAAATTTCTTTTATTATATTCACAAGAAAAAAATTGAGTATATCTTATACCCATACCTCCTAGCACTAGATTCCATTTTACCCTTTTTAATATTTCTTTATCTACTAAATTTTTAACCCTTTTCTTATAATACTTTGTTGATTTAAAAAAGTACTTTACATCATTTATATTTATGTACTGATACTTAGCAATAAATTTTATTAAGCATATTTCCTCATCATTATCCAAAAAATATCTCATATAATCATCCTCCTCTCACAAAAAAATGGAACAACAACTTTGTCCCATTTTTTGGTAGGAATTCCCTATCTTCGATAGGTACTCCCTACCTCCACTAGCTTATTAGATTTTTTTACCTTTAAAAGTATTAAATTATCAAGATTTTTTAATTTCTAAAACCTAGCAAATTAACCTTATTTATATCTTTCATTTTGCTCCATTTTTTAATCCTGCTATTTTACCATAATTTAGCATTTTTTTATAAAAATAATTACTAATTTTTTATAAATTTCAATTTTTTTCTATAGGCTCTATCTAATATTTTTTTAGTAGTCTACTTTAGAATCTACTATCTGTAATATCATGTGTTACCATTAAAGTTGTAATTTTTTCTTTTTTTAGTATATTGTAAATGTCCTCTGTAACTTTAATTCTTGTTTGATAATCTAATGCTGAAAAAGCCTCATCTAAAAGTAAAATTTTCGGTTTTACACTTAAAGTCCTTATAAGTGCTGCTCTTTGCCTCATTCCTCCTGAAAGTTGATTTGGAAATTTGTCTTTAAAATCGAACAATCCATATTTTTTTAAAAGATTTTCTGCATACTGGGTGTTTTTCTTATTCTTTATTCCTTTTATTTCTAATCCTAATAAAACATTACTATATATTGTTCTCCATTCTAAAAGACAATCTTTTTGTAACATATATCCTATTTTTGATGAAACTCCATTTACTTCTTCGTTTTCAACTATAATCTTCCCTTCTGTTTTGTCTTCAAGTCCTGAAATTATTGATAGTAATGTTGATTTTCCACACCCACTTGGCCCAATTATGCTTACAAATTCACCTTTTTTTATTTTTAAATTAATATCTTTTAATGCTAAGGTTTCTCCATTTTTCTGCTGATATTTTTTACTTACATTTTGTATATCTAATATATCTTCCATAATTACTATCAGTCCTTTCATAGACTAACTTAGCCTTAGTATATATTATGTAAAACATATTAAAGTTGTGCCAAAAAATAGACTATTTAAGAATTATTTATAACAATTTATGTTTTCTATTATTTCGCACTTATTTGATACAGAGAGAATCATAAAAACACATAATATAAAAAGATTAGAAAATCTTCCACTCGATAATCTAATCTTTTAATTTGTTAATTATTTAGTCTTAACGTTCAAAATTTTACTCCATCCAGAGTAATATTTCTTTCCGTTTACAGTTTTATATGTTCTAATTCTAACATAATATTTCTTTTTAGCTTTTAATTTTTTAACTGTAATTGATGTTGTTTTGTTTTTCTTTATCTTTATAGTCTTATTTCCGCTCTTGAAGTTTTTATTTGTTGAATATTGAACTTGATATCCTGTTGTTTCATTTTTTTGTTTATTCCATTTAGTCTTAATTTGTTTTTTTCTTGCTGTTAATTTTTTTAATGATGTTCCTTTTGGATTTATTTTAAATGTTTTTGTAACTGTTCCTGTATAATTTCCTTTTCCAGTAATTATAACTGTTGCAGTTCCTACATTTTTATTGTTTTTATATGATATAGAATAATCTATTTCATTTCTTAATATTTTATTTTCAAATACTACAACTATTAATTGTGTTTGTTTCTTGCCATTATATTTCTTGTTTTTTATTCCAGTCAAATTACATTTCGTAATAGACTGTATTTTTATATTTTCTAATGTCTTAGAGTTCAAATTATTTTTATTAACATTTTGATTATTATTTTGATTATTATTATTTTGATTTTGTTCATCTACACTATTATTCTTTTTTGTTATTTCAAAAGTTGTGCTTGCAATTCCTTCTTTGTAATTATTTGTTTCTTTTGAAATTGCTTTAACGACATATTTTCCAGTACTAATTGGAGCGTTTTTTGAATAATAGCTATCATCTTGATTTTCATTTTTGTAATAATATGTTATATCCCCATTTGATTTATTTAATATAATTGTAGGCTTAGGTGTGTTACCCTCTGTTACATTTGAGCATCTTATCTGTAATTCATTTTCTGCTTTCTTTATTGCAAAAGTTTTAGTTATTTCTCCATTATAATTTCCTATTCCAGTAACTATTACCGTTGCATTTCCTGCATTAATATTATTTTCAATTTTGCATATATAGTCTTTTCCTTCTGTCAAAGGAGAAATTCCATCAGTAACTGTAACTTTCGGATTTTTTTCTAGTCCATCATATATATATTCTTCTTGGTCTAAAAGCACCATAGATTCTATTATACCATTATTGTAGAAGTAATCTAAATTAATCTCAACAAACTTTATATTTCTTTGTGTTGCATATTCTTCAGCACTACTTCCTTTTTTCCCATATATAATAACATCTTTTCTTGTCGTATTTTTATCAATTTCTGTAACTGAGTCAGGTATTATCATTTCGAACTTATTTGATAAATGGTGAAATGACATTACTTCAAGCTTTACAGTAGAGCCATTTTCTATTTTACAAAAATTCAAAGGACATCCTTCAAATGCTTCAGAGTCTATTGTTTTTACATTTTTAGGTATTGTAATGGATTTAATAGAACCATTGTAAAAAGCTTTTGATTCAATTGTTTCAACATTTTCACCTAGTATTACAGTATCTATGTTTTGACAATATGAAAATGCATTTGATTTTATTGTTTTTACATTCTCATCTAATTTTAATACTTTCTTATCAGAATATTTGCACATAATAACTTCAGTTTTGTCTTTATTGTATATTACTCCATCTTTATATGAAAAATATGGATTTTCGTCATCAAAAACAATTTCTCTAAGTCCTGTACATTGATCAAAAGCTAATGGTGTTAAATCTTTTACACTTTTAGGGATGTTAATAGTTCTTAAGTCTTTGCAATTTGCAAATGCACTATCCTCTATTGTCTCAATCGAATCTGGCAATGTAACAGATTCCAATTTTGACTTTTGATTAAAAGCTGCATAGTAGTTAAATGATTTTTTAAAAATAATTTTAACTTCTTCTCCATTGTAGTATTTAGGAACCACTACATTGCTTTCAAATCCATCATATCTACAAAGTGCATATTTATCTGTATCGTAAACTTTATATATTTGAACTCCATCAGGTATATATGTTATAAAATAATGTCTAGGAGCTTTTTCCTCTAAGCCATCTTCTACTATATACACTTTTCCATCAAGGAGTGCAGTTACATTTCTGTGCCCAGATCCTGCCCCCGGATCATCAGCTGCATATCTAACATAAGATTTTATTCCTATTTTATCGCACATATGTACTATACAATTAGAACTAGCTAAACAATCACCTGCCCCTCTTATAATCATCGAACGAAACGATGGATTTGTGCTATAATCGAAACTTGCAACAAATTTACAGATTTCTTCCATTTTTTCATATTCCGTCATAGAATCAGTTATATTATTTTTGATATAATCATCCATTACTTTATCTGTGTATATGTCCTGATATTCTATAAGATGTACAGTTACTTCATACTCTTCGTTATTTAACTTAACTTTAATTTTAAAATCTCCATTATAATATGTCCCGTATTTATCTTTTATAGCAGTAATTAATCCTTTATCATCAACTTTTAATGCTAAACTAGCATATGAGCCTGTTGCATAATCATTTATGGGTGTACACTTTGGATTTTTAATTTCTCCATCAAACTTCAATTGAAACGAAGTAGGATAATCGCTTGGCATCTCAAGGTTGAATTCACTCATTGTATCAGCACATGTATATATAGTAACATCAGTTGAATTTATAACAGTTGCTTTGCTTTTTATTGATAATAAAGCTAAAAAAAATATAACTAAACTAAAAATCAACAAAGTTTTTTTACTTTTTTTACTCATTTTCTTTCCCCTTTCTTGAAATATTTTATCACAAAAAGTAAAAATTTACAATAACTTGGTTGCAAAAAGCATTTATTACCTTGATTCGTCAATATAAAAAGCTTATTTCTCTTAATTTGAGAAATAAGCTTTTTTATGAACTATTTCTTTGTAGTAACATTTTTCACTTTACTCCAACTGCTATATACTTTCTTACCACTTATTGTTCTAAATGTTCTAATTCTAACATAATATTTCTTCTTAGATTTTAGTTTTTTAACTGTTTTTGATAATTTTGTAGTCTTTGTACTCTTGTTTCCCTTTTTAAATTTTTTATTTGTTGAATATTGTATTTGATATCCAGTTGCTCCTGATACCTTTTTATATTTTACAGTGACTTTTTTCTTTCCCGATGTTAATTTTGAAATTGATGGTGTTTTAGTTTTTGTTGTTAATTTTGCAACATTTGAATAATCTCCATAATACTTATTTCCGCTTTCTGTTATATATGCTCTTACTTTAAATTTATATGTTGTTGCAACTTTTAATCCCTTTACTTTGTATGATGTATCTTTTAAAGTTTTTACCTTAATATATTTCTTTTTTGATGTATCATATTTGTATAGTTCATATCCTGTTACATCTGAAATCTTATTCCATTTTATAGTAATTGATTTTTTATCTTGTTTTTTGTTTGTTACACCTGTTATTTTTGCTGGTTTAATAATTACATATTTAACATTATATTTTTTTGCATTTTCAAGTGCTTTTGAATTATTATTGCAATATACTATTGTTGTATTTGATGTATCAAATAATTCGCCATCTATTGTTGTTACATTTTTTAGTATATATAATTTTGTTAAACTCTTGCATCCAGCAAATGCATATCTTCCAAGTTTTGTAACACTATTAGGAATATTTATTGTTGTTAATTTTTCACAATCAGAAAATGCTCCTTCTTCTATTGATTTTATTGTATTAGGTAATTGAACTATTTTCAAACCATCACAATACGCAAATGTAAAATCTTCCAGTGTTGTAACTCCATTTGGTATATTTATTTCAGTTAGTCCACGACAAGATGTAAAAGCTGCATTTCCTATTTTCTTTAAATTTTTAGGTAATTCTAATTTTGTTAAATTTTTGCAATATGCAAAAGACCAATATCCTATACTTGTTACAGAATCCGGTATATTTATTTTCATCAATTCACCGCATCCACAAAATGCATCATAACCAATTTCTGTAACCGAATTAGGTAAAACTATTTCTTTTATTTTCCCACATGCATTAAATGCTCCATTTCCTATTTTAGTTATATTTGATGGTATATTAACTTTTTCCAAATTATAGCATTCATAGAATAAAGAATCAGATATATTTGTTAAATTATTTGGTAATATTATTTCTTTTAAATTCTCACACCTACTAAAAGCTACTTCACCAATGCTTTTTACCTTACTTGGTATTTTTATACCTGTTAATGATTTACAACCATAAAATGCAATCTTTCCTATTTCTGTCAAACTTTGTGGCAATACTACACTTTCTATTTTGTCTAAATTCTCAAAACTATAGTCTCCAATTCTTGTAATTCCTTCTTCAACTACAACTTTTTTTATTTCAGATGCATATTTTTTAAAAATTGAACCTGATCCTTCTTTTCCTTTTTCAGCTAGCATTTCTGGCATTTTTCCATTTCCAGAAATAGTTAGTGTATCTCCTTCAAGCTTTGCTGTTATTTTCTCATTACCATTTGAATAGATTTCTCCGAAGTTGTAATCTGCAAACACTTTGCTATTACTTATTATAATAACACTAAAAAATACTGTTAAAATTATCAAAATTTTATTTATATATTTTTTCATTTACGCTCTCCTTTTTATTTAAAAACTTATTTTACATATTTATCTACATTTTTACCATTTAATTTATGTCCGCCTTTAATTTGAAGAGAGGTAAAATTATATTTTGAATATTTTTTTAAAGTACTATTATATTTCTTCTGACTTACTTTTTTACCATTTATTTGATAGAAAGTATCATCACTCATTGCACCTGCATTATTTTGGAATTCATCTAATTCTTTAAATTTAACACTAGATACTTTGAAATATTTATTATATTCATATCCCATATGTAATGAACCAATTCCTGCAACTCCGCTATTTAAATCAATATATGGTCCACCATGAAAATAATGCATTGGTCCCTCAGTTGATGAAGTTGCAACTACTTTACCATTCTTATATCCTACTAAAAACATCTGAACACTATAGTTTTCTTCTGATACCGCTTCTATAGCTACTAATTCTTTATTCTTCAATTTACCAAAATATAGTGTTTGTCCTCCTATAATTTTCGTTCCAAAAACTGATTGTTTCATTTTTATATTATTTTTCACCCATTTTTTATCTTTAAGTGCATTTCTAATTTTTTTCAATACTTGTTTTTGACTTAAAACTTTTATTTTTGCATAAGAACTCTTTTTACTTTTTGAATCTTTTCCAATGGCTACAACTTTGTAAAAATATGTTTTTCCTCTTGATAAATCTTTATTTATAAAAGATGTTGTTTTTGATATCCCTACTTTTTTATATTTTCCTTTTGCGCTTGTTGCTCTATAGATTTTATATTTCTTTGCTTCTTCTACCTTTGACCACTTAACTTTTACATTTGATGTTCCTGAAATAGAAGCCTTTACATTTTGTGGTGCATTTATTTTTGTTGAACTTGCTTTTACTATTGTTGTACTTAATAGTACAAACATAACCATTGTTATAAAACCATAAAATATTTTTTTCATTTCTACATTCCTTCTTTCTTTTTTTATTATTTATTATATATCACAAAACAAAATTTTTTTCAATATACATAAAACTTTTTTATGAATAATATTCTCAAAAACTCTGTAAAAATCACTATTTACAGAGTTTATATTTCATCAATAATTTTTGCTAAATATTTCATACTTTTTAAGCATTGCTCCAATTTATTTCCAGTAGACCCTACTTCTACAATGCATGCTGCTTTGCTTAAATGTTGATTATATCTGGAGTTTCTAAGGATTATTGGTTTAAATAGTCCTGGATATTCTTTATTTGCTTTTTCTTGAAGTTTTATAGCAAATTGCAAATTCGACTTCCAATTCGGATGTTTCAGATTTCCTCCATCTGTTCCTATTACAAACATTATCTGAGCACATTCATCATCTCCTATTTTTACTGTTGGAGCATACCCACTATAACTGCCAATTGCATCTCTATGTAAATCAATTATTATATCTGCTTTAGTATTTTTTAAAATATTTGAAACAGAGGCTAATGACCTTGAATATGAACCATTATATGAAGGATAATCGTGATATGTTTTATTATGAATCACATTAAAATTATACTTTTTTAAATATTTTGTGAGTTCATCTCCTACTCTTGCAACTGAATATTTCAAATCAGTTGTTCTAAAATTTCCAGTTGGTGTATATGTATATTTTTTGCTTGAAGTATAGCTTTCACATGTGTGTGTATGGAAAATAATAATATTTGATTTATCTATTTTTAGTTTTTCAGGATTTAAGTCTTCATCAGATAAATCATAACTTGTTTCATTTTTAATTTTAACACCTTTATATTTTTTTGTATATGCATCTGCTATAGGATTTTTAGTTATTACTTCCGTTTTTAGATTTTCTTTTGCAAGTTCTACTTCTAATCCTTCTTCATTCTCTGTTTCATTGTCTGTTTCTTCTTCAGTTTTATTATCATTTTTGTTTTCTCTCTTTTTTTCGTCTGCTTCTTTTTCTAATTTTTGCTCGTTATCTGTGCTTTGTCCCACTTCTTTACTTGCTTGAATGTTTTCTACAACTTTCTCTTTTGCATTTACTACTCCCAATTCTAATCCAATTATTGCATTCAATAGTTTGTTTTCTTTATTTTCACTATTGTCTATTTCTTCCATTTCTTTTGTTTCATTTTTTATTTTTGGTAATTCAGTGTTTACAGCTTGTTTTACATACTCACCTAAATTTAAAGATATTTTTTGCACTATGTTTATTTTTTCAATATTCTTTTTATTAAAGCTTTTTTTACATAAAAATATTATAATTAAAATGCCTATGCCTAAAAAAATAAATCTTATTAAATCTTTCAATCTAATTACAGCAACATTGAACATATTTCTTCTCCTTGTCCTATATATATATTCAAAAATTGCAATAATATACCAAAGTGCCTGTAAAGCTTTTGCTATATATGAAAAACATTTTTTCCTATATAACAAAAAAAAGACGACTAAATAGCATTTCTGCCATTTTTCCGTCTCATTTAACACCACCCTTTTGCATTATGCACGTGGATGTGCTTTTTTATAAATATTATTTAATCCATCATTTTGAAATTGCATATATACTTGAGTTGAAGAAATATCTGAATGTCCAAGCATAGTTTGTATAGCTTTAAGTTCTGCACCATTTTGTAATAAATGCGTTGCAAATGAATGTCTTAAAGTATGTGGAGTAATGTCCTTATCTATATGAGCTTGTTCTTGGTAATATTTTATTATTTTCCAAAAACCTTGTCTTGTAAGCCTTTTTCCATTCATATTAACAAATAAAGCTTTTTCTTTGTCTGATTTAACCATTATGTCACGTGCTTTATTTATATATTCTTTTATAGCTGCAAGAGCCATTTTTCCTAATGGAATATCTCTGACCTTTTTGCCCGTTTTGCATTCTACATATTCTTTTTCTAAATTAACATCTTCTACATTTAGAGATATTATTTCTGTAACTCTCATTCCTGTAGCATACGCAAATTCTAGCATTGCTTTATCTCTAATACCTTTCAAGTCCTCATCTGTTGGTTGTTCTAATAATAACTCAACCTCTTTTGTTGTTAATATACATGGTGCTTTTTTCTCTATTTTTGGAGATTGAATATTTTCTGTTGGATCTTTAGATATTTTTTTATTCTTTACCTCATATTGATAGAATGAACGTATAGAAGCTATCATTCTCGATATTGTTGATGGCTTTTTATTTTGTTCTTCCAATAAATACTTTACATAAACTTTTATATCATCTTCAGTAATTTTGTTATACTTTAAATCATTTGTTAATAAATAATTCTTATATTGTTCTAAGTCTCTTTTATATGATTGTAAAGTGTTATTTGATACTTTTTTATCATTTTCTAAAAATTTTAAAAATTGTTTTAATTGTTTTTCCATTGCTTACCCCTCATTCATTTACATAAACTACATATGTTATATCAAACAATTAAAAAAATGTAAATAGTTTTTTCAAAAAAAATTAAAAATATTTTATAAATTTTTTTAATATACTTATAGATATAACATTTTCAATAATTGCCGATAATACTAATAGTATCATCATTAATCCAAAAATTATGGTGTGTCTTATTATTTCAATTTTTATGTTTTCTTTTCTTTTATCTTTTATTATAGATTTATAAAGTTTTATGCTACTAACACCAATGCTCAAAATCGCTGGGATGTAGATAATATTATGTAACACTATTGATATTAAACAAAATAAACTGCCTTTTAATGGCCCTAAAGTTACAGAAATTGACGAAATAGTAAAGCCTAAAATTGTTCCTCTTAGTAGAATAATAATTAATACTATTGGCATTCCAATTACTGTTGTCCCTGCAAGCCATAAAACAATTGCAAATATCAGATTTTTTCGTATAGATTCAATTATAAGTGCAGTTTTATTTATATTTTCTAATTCTTTATATTTAGTTATAAATTCACTAATAAATGATGTTATCTCCGCCGTTTGTTGATATTTGATGTTATTTATTATCATTACTCCTACAAATATTCCAATTATAAACAATAAACTTACAAGTACATATTCTTTATAATTATTTTTTATATAGCTTTTAAAAGCATTTTTAAAATTTGAATATCTCATTATGCAATTGAACTCCTTTTAATAATACTACTCGTACAATTTATAAAGTACAAGTATCTTCTAAATTCCTATTACATAATTTGTATTCATTTAAATTAACTAATATGTCTAATTTTATTCAGCTGCTTCTGCATAGTCTTCAGGTATTTCAAACTGATTGTTATCAACTTTATAAACTAGATTAGTTTTTATTAATTCCTCTTGATTTTCATCTTCACTATTTATAATATTTTTTATATAACAAATATTGTTTTCTTTAAAATAAAATCTTGTTTTTGCAGTTGAACTTTCATTTACATTTGCATAAATTATAAAATCCATGTTTTCATTGTTAAATTCTTCGTAATAATATGTTGTCCCAAAAATCTCTTCTTTGCCTGATATATAGTCATCTTTCACAATATTTTTTAAACTACTTATTATTATGTCAGAATCAACTTTTTCCTCTCCAAAGTCATAATATTCTTTATCATTGTGCATAATGTAATATGATTCATTTTCTAAAACTAAAGTTGTAGTATGTTCTTCATTAGAATACATATCTATGCTTACATCTTTTCCTCTTTGTGCCATCGATACTTTATAATTTATATCTGATGTATTTTCTTCCATTGAAAAAGTAAAATTTTGGCTATTCTGTATTTTATTATACATATTTTTCACTCTGTCTTTTTGATCACCTTTTAAAATAAATACTACTGCTATAATTAGAAGCAACACTATTAAACTTACTACTATTATTGTTTTTTTGGACATAATTACCTCCAAGAGATTTTTTATGATTTATATTGATTTCTTTTTAATATGTGCTAAATTGCTTTTTTTGTCTAATCGCCTAAACATATTCCTATATCTCTTGCTGTTTTTATTAAATCATCATCCATTTTTATTGTTCTCATATTGCTTTCTTCTGTTCCACCTTCAACTGCGCCAATTTCTTTGTTGTTCCCAACAACTTCTTCTAGTGGTATAGAATTTAATTTGCCATCTTTAAGTACTGTTAATACATTGAATTTGCCCTCTAATGCTAGTTCCATTGCTTTTGCACCATATTTGGTACACAAAACTCTATCTGTAGCTGTTGGCGTTCCACCCCTTTGCATATATCCTAAAGTTGTATTTCTAGCTGTCATACCTGTTATTTCTTCTAAAGCTTTTGCAACACTCTCTCCTGCTCCACCTAATTGAACATTTATTACTCCTGCTCCGCCTTCTCTTTTATCTTTTATACAAAACGAACCACCCTTTGGATATGCACCTTCAGATACAACTATTACGCTAAAATTTTTTCCCCTTTTCTTTCTGTCATTTATTGTTTCTACAACTTTATCTAAATCATAAGGGATTTCTGGTAACAAGGCAACATCTGCTCCACCTGCTATTGCAGATTCAAGGGCTATCCATCCTGCATATCTTCCCATTACTTCTAATGTCATTATTCTATTGTGTGTCTCAGCTGTTGTGTGCAATCTATCTAATGCATCTGTAGCAACAGATACAGCAGTATTGAATCCAAATGTAACATCAGTGCAAGCTACATCATTATCTATTGTTTTTGGCACCCCAATTACTTTTATGCCTTTTAAAGATAAATCTCTTGCTGCTTTTTGTGTACTATCTCCTCCTAGCATAAATAAACAATCTATTCCATCATCTTTCAAGTTTTGTACACATACATCTGATAAATCTTTATATTCTACTGTTCCATCTTCATTTACAACTTTATAATTAAATACATTTGTATTTAATGAAGATTTTATAATTGCTCCTCCTTTTTGTATAATCCCTGAAGCAACTGGATTTCCCTCTAACAACATATAATTGTTTTCTACTAATCCTTTAAATCCTTCTATAAATCCATAACTTTCTACACCATGCACTCTTGCAGTTTTTATAATCGCTCTAATTACTGCATTTAAACCTGGCGCATCTCCTCCATTTATTAGTATTCCTATTCTTTTTAACTCTGACATATTTCTCTTCCTTTCGACAAATTGAGGCTTTTTTGCATTTTTTATTATTTGTTTTCGCCTCTTTTTTTCTTATTATACCATTAAATTTTTATTTTACAAGTAAAATTTTTAAAATTTAGTAATAAATATGTCTTTTAATTTTTGAAGGTATAATAAAAGTAAAAAGTTAGCAATTTTTAATATAAAAATGACACGCAATAAATTTACGTGTCATTTTTCATATTTTTAAATTAACATTTTCTAAGTATTCTTTTTCATATTTCTTTCCTGTTATATATTCATTTTCATCATTTTTTTACCAATTGATGATATGTGGTTTATTACTATCTGTACCTGCGTCAGCACTAATAGTTAAAGTAATATCAGAATCAATAGTAACCATAGGACGAATGCTAAAATTAGCACCATCTGCATAGTTGTCAGATCGAAACATATATGCACCTCCTATATTTGATTTAGCAGAACGTAATCCAAAACACGAACAATATGAACATTCTACAAAGCGAGAAGCTACCCAATAAGGGGAAGAACTTCTTTTTAGTATCGTATTTGCCTCTCCATAATTTATTTCATTTAGTTTTATATAATAAACAGTTTGAGTAGATGTTAAGCCTGTATTTAAGTTGTGTTTGTATGCTGCATTTCCTATAGTTAAATCTAACTTATTTTTTTCTGTAGCTTTTATTCCATCGATTTTAACATTTACGCTTTCTATACCAGATCCAATTTCTTTTGCATAAATATTAGGATAATAATTATCAGAATAAGTTGTATTCCATTTTTCATAATTAGTTTGACCATATTGCGGATTACTAGTTGAAGTTTTATTGTATTCATCTCTTTCTATTTTTCCGTTTTCTGTCAAATTTTCTTCAAAATCTTCTAAACTTATACTTCTTGCTTCTATTGAATGTGTGATATTACTATATAAGCTTTTACAAATATCGTGCATAATATATACTCCATTATTATATCCTGTTGCTCCACTAAAATTGATTGTTTGACTTGTTGGCTCTGCTATTAAATCTATACTTCCATCTTCGTTTATATCAAGTACTTTCCAATTCAAAGATTCTTGATTAATATCTAGTGAGTTATTTGTACTTCCTGTATAAGCCTCTCCTAATTTATCTTTTGAGTATGGAGCTTGGACTGTCGGTGTATAATTAACATAATCTCCAATTTTTATGTTAGTTCTATCAGCAATTATAATTTTTCTTACATTTCCTCCATCATCTATTTTAAAGGAATCCACTCCTAATTCTACTTTTAATGGCAAATAATCTCCTGTTACTATTGCACCTATCTTTCCTAAATCTGTTTTTAATGTTGGTACATCTATTTTTCCATCTGTACCGATGCTTCCCATTACCTCTATTTGTATCTGTTCTTCTTTGCTTTTTTCTTCTGTTTGTGTTTTAGCTTCTGTTGCTTTCTGTAGTATAGAGTTATCTCCAGATAGCATTGAAATAGATATTCCAGCTAAAATTAAAAGCACAATTATGTTTAGTATGTTATCGATGGTTAGGCTGTAGAAAATTAGACTGGCACAGATTATTAGACCAGCCTGACCATCTATAACATTCATCGTAGTAAATTGCGGAAACTTATTAAAACTTGCTATGGAGTTTCTATAATTTTCTCTCACTCGAATTTCACCTCTTTCTTAAACTTTTTAGGCAAAAATTATTGCACTTTTGTCTTTTTCATTGTAAAATGAACATAGGAGCCCCCTCCCCAATTAAGAGGCACTTGCAAAAGTATTTAATTGCGGAGCTTTAGGATGTGTTTGGAATTAACATATGACCTTTTTTACAGTGCGGACATAAGTTAAAATCCTTTCCTAGAGTTTGCTTTAGTAATTCTAAAGCAGGGAGCTTTTTCTTTATATATATTTTTGTTCTTGTTAGTATCTTACATTTTAATAGTTTTTTCTTTTTATTTCTGTTTCCTAATATTCCATAATATCGTATTTTCATAAAATGGGGTGGAAGTATATGTAACAAAAATCTTCTTATGAATTCTTCTATTGTTACAGTCATTTCTTTCATTATATTGTTATTTTTGTAATCTCTCCATTTGAATGTTACAGTTTCATCTGTTACATCAAGTATTCTTTCATTTGATATTGCCACTCTATGTGTGTATCTTCCTAAATATTGAATTACACAATTTGCATTATTAAATGGTTCTTTACAGTAAACAATCCAATCTTTATTGTATAACTCTTGAATTAAACTATTGTAACTTGCTGGATTCTCTAAATATTTATTTTTCCCATAAAAATCTAATTTTTCTTGTTTTAGATAATACAAGAATTTTCCTCTAAATACTTTTGACATTACTTTCACAGGTATGAAAAAGTCTTCATCTTTTTCTACCCATTTGTTAAGTTCTGTTATTCCACCTCCTGTTGTTACAATATGCACATGCGGATGATACATCATATTTTGTCCCCAGGTATATAATATACTGAAAAATCCTAATTCTCCTCCTAAATATTTTTTATCCTCTGCAAGTTCTTGCAATGTTTCTGCTGATGCTTTAAAAAGTATCTTATATATCTTACTTTGATTTTGTATTGTTAATAGATTTAATTCATCTGGTATTGTAAATACTACATGATAATATTTTATATTTAATACTTCTTCTTTTCTTGCTTCTATCCATTGTAATTTCTTTCCTACTTGACAATTTGGACAATGTCTATTTCTACATGAGTTATATGCTATTTCTTCATATCCACATTCATCACATACATATTTATGTGCTCCTATAGCTCCTGTTTTACATTCAGCTATTGCTGTTATTGCTTTTTTCTTATATCCTATAACTTTATTCTTTTTCATATATGGCTTCCAACCTTTATTTAATATTTCCTGAATTTTCTCCATTTTCTTCTCCTTCCATTAATACATCTAGTGGACTTTTTACTTTCACATCCTTATTTGCAATATGAACATATACCATCGTAGATCTAATATTGCTATGACCTAATAGCTCCTTCACTTCAAGTATATCAGCTCCATTTTCTATTAGATTTGTTGCAAAATTGTGTCTCAATCCATGTACTCGATATTCTTCGCTTATTCCTGCTTTTCTTCTATATTCTCTAAAGTGTGTTCTTATTACATATACATTTATTGGCTTATTTGTCGCATCAAAAAACATTGCATCACTATCTATTCCTTTTGGTCGATATTTTGTCCAATACTCCCTTAGCATCTCCAAACTTTTTTCTGGTAACACTGTATATCTTTCTTTATTTCCTTTTCCTTCTCTTACAAATATTCTCATATTTTTACTGTCTATGTCTTGCACCTGTAGTTTTTCGATTTCTCCTATTCTTAATCCCGATCCATATATTAGCATAAATATTGTTTTAAATTTAAAATCATCAACTGCATTAAAAAAAGTGCTTAACTCTTCTTTTGTTAGCACTTTATACATTTTCTTTTTCTTTTTTCTCATTGGTAATTGCCTTTTATTTAAAACCTTATCTAATGTTACTTCATATACAAATCTAATTACAGAATTGTAATAATTTATGCTACTATCTTCTAATTTTCTTTTATCTTTCAGATGTTCTAGCAAGAAAGTTCTTAATTCGTCTACTGTTACTTCTTCTAAGTTTTTTTCTCCGAAATATTTTATTAAATCTTTGGTTTTTCCTAAATATGAATCATATGTGTAATGTGAAAAGTTTCTTAACTCCATATCTTTTTTCATCTTTTGTATTAATTCTTGATTGTTCATCAAAAAAACCTCCTTTACAATGTCTTTGTAACTTTAAGTTACATAATGCATTATATCAGAGATTTTCTATATATTCAATATTAATTCTTTCTTCAACATTCGTTCCATTGCGAGGTACGAGCAATTTAGTGCTATTGTAATAACTAACGCGATTAAAGTAATACCTTTATTCTCAAATTTTTTCTTTAAATTTAACACTTGTATATTCCTCCTTCTTTGTATTAACAGATATTTACTTAATGATTATCTCCTAATATTTTATCAATAAAATATTTTTTGTCAATTAGTAAATAGCCCGTGTATATATATATATACAGTCGCAAGGAATGAACATTTATTACATTTTCATTAAATATTTATTACATTTTTATTACAAATAAAATATATTCTCCAATTCATGTCAAAATTCTAGTAAAAATCCTATTTGCAAAATCCATCAAATTATGTTACAATATGTTTCAAATCTTTGGAATTATCAATTTTTTTTCGAGGATAACTTAAAACAAATAAAAATTACAATTAATATGGAGTGAAGAAAAATGTTTAAAAAAGAAGATATAGAAAATTTCCATATGCCAAGATGGGAAGAATTGCCAGAAATAGATTTATATTTAGATCAAGTTGTTTCTTTTATAGATAAATACTTGTTATATTATTTAGATGATGAATCATCAAAAAAAGATGAAAAAAAAGAACAAAATGTACTTACAAAAACGATGATTAATAATTATGTAAAGCAAAAAATTATAGAAGCACCTGTTAAGAAAAAATATAATAGAAATAATATGGCTTATCTTTTTGTGATTTGTATTTTAAAACAATGTTATAGTATAAATGATATTGGAAATCTTATAAAGTTTACTTTGGAAACTACACCTTTAGAATTAGCTTATAATAGGTTCTGCGATGTGCTTGAAAGTGCAATAAAATGTACTTTCTTGGATAAAAAATTTATCTATGAAAAATCTGCTACTGATAATGGTTATGTGCTTTTAAATGTAGTTCAGACTATTGCTAGTAAAATGTATGTGGAAAAGGTTTATTTAGAAAAATAGCAGGAATTATTAGTAATTCCTGCTATTTTATTATTAAATCTAATGTTATTTTTTAAAATTAGACAACAGCGGTTGCCCAATTTAATTATTACTCTATATTATATTTTTTCATCAATTCTTTTGCCTTATTTACACCTGTTTCAGTTATATAAGTAGATTTTGCTTTATGTGTACTTCCACCTATTAAATTTTCCTCTTCCAAAGAATTTAAAATATCAAAATCATAACCTTTCCAAGCTCTCATACAGTCATCTCCAAATATGTCTTTTTCTTTCCAAGATGTTAAATACAACAATAGCAAAGTTAATTCTTTTATCTTTTCTTCCATTATTTGCCACTTCCTTTATTATTTTTTATAATCCATTCTCCTTTTCTTGTAGTTCCTTTTCTCTCAATTATTTTCATATCTTTTAATTGTTTCATATTTTTCTTTATAGTATTTGATTTTAATTCAAGTATATTTGCTATTTCATCAATTTTTATTGTGCTGTTTTGCAATAATATAGATATGATTTTTTGTTGTGTTTCCGATAAATCTATTGGTGGATTTATTGGTTGACTTATTGGTGGATTAATTAGTGGATTTTTTGATTTTGTAATTAAGATTAATGTTGTTCTGTTTGGATTAAAAGACTCCTTTATTTCTGGTAATACCCAGCCTTTTTCTTTCCAGACATTGTTAATCATAGGCAATCCAGAACCTGCTCTTTCTCCATATCCTAAATGCGAAAACATTTTATGCAATATTGGATTTCTTGGATCACTTTGTCCACCTTTTAAAGCATCTTCTATTGGTATTCTCATATTTCCTGGATTTGCAAATTTAAAATAATTTTCTCTTTTTTCAACAACAATACTTCCACTTTCATCGTATTGGGTATGGATTAAGCAATTTGAAAGTGCTTCACGAATACAGGCGTGAACTGGTGTATCATCTATTCTCATTAAATCTTTGTCTAATGCAAAAGGAACTTCAATATCTGCTGTTAATCTATTTACAATTTTCTCAAAGAAATCCCATAAATTCCCTGTCCATCCATCATCCCAAGATGTAATTCTATTCGCCCATCTTTCCATATTACTATCATCTTTAACTTCTCTATAATCTAAAAAGTAATTTGGAAAGATTTCTACTATATCTTTTTCTTGTCCAAACATCAATAATCCTGCTATTGTTAATTTCTTTGTTTTTCTATCTATTGCATTTAACATATACAAAAATTCTTCATCATCAAGTTTATTCCATTCGTGCGCTTCTCCTTTGTGTATTCTAAATCTAATTCTATAATCTTTTAAAGATTCTTTATTTATACTATTAATATCATATTCTTCTAATATAATTCTATCTTTTGCTTTCTCATTTGCTTCACTTATCATTGCTTTTACTTCATATTCTGCGCATTTAAAATCACCTTCGTGAAATCTTTTATATGTTCCTATTATTGGATTATTATTAATGTACACTGGTTTGTTTTTTCTATTTGCTCTTGGAACTTTTATTACAATTACTTGTTTTCCTTCTATATCAACAATTTTTACATCTTCATCATCTAAAACATTTACACTTATTTTTTCTCTATTATTTATAGTATTCCAAAAATCTTTTAAAATATGATTTGTATTTTCAATACCTTCTACTGTGCAAACGTCATTTTCTCTGTTTTCTTTTATTCCTAAAACAATTATTCCACCTTTTGAATTGCAAAAAGCTGAATAAGTTTCCCATATAGATTTTGGTATTTTATTTTTTGATTCTTTAAATTCTATCTCTTTATTTTCTCCAATTGATAACATTTCTATAATTGAATTTTTATCCATATTCTAATCTCCTTTCAAATTTCGCAGACGCGTCTGCAAAATTTAGTTTGTTTTTCCATATTATACCATCATTTTTTATATTTTTCATTAGTTTTTCAAAAAAAGATAAAATTTTTTTAAATTGGTCAGAAGCGTCTGACCAATTTCTATTCTACCAGAACAAAAGGAGCGTGATTAATTAATTTTAACTTTTAAAATACTTACACGCTCCGTCTTTGTTCACGTGCGAAATTTTCTTTAGAAAATTTCTGTACATAGCTTTTATTGTATAGGAAAAACGATTTTTCCTATACAATAAAAAAATAGAATTATTATCTTTTTCAATAACAATTCTATTATTACGTAAGTAAAAAGGTTAAGCTTCTTTGATTCGTGCGGTTGCAAAGCAACCTGCACATAACGAAGCTTTCCTTATAAGTTTATATAAATCACAGGCGAACCCACTAGATTACTATACTTTTTATTCTTGTCGTAAAATACTCTATTTACAATTATTGTTACTATTAATACCTTTATTCTCAAATTTTTTCTTTGAATTTAACATTTGTATATTACTCCTTCTTTGTATTAACAGATATATACTTAGTGATTATCTCCTAATATTTTATCAATAAAATATTTTTTGTCAATTAGTAATTAGCCCGTGTATATATACAGTCGCAAAGAATTCAAACATTTATTACATTTTTATTAAATATTTATGACATGTTATTTACTCCATCAACACTTTCAACTACTTCAGTCTTATTTGCTTCATCAGCATTTTCAGCAACCTCTATTTTCTCTACGCCTTCCTCATTCTCAGTATTTTCTTCTACATCTGCCTTGTTTAACTTTTTCATAGTTAAATTTATTCTACCTTGTGGGTCTATTGAAGTAACTTTAACTGTAACTTTTTGTCCAATTTTTAAATAATCTTCTACTCTTCTAATGTGTTCATCAGAAATTTGAGAAATATGAACTAGTCCTTCTTTTCCATTTCCTAAATCTACAAATGCTCCAAATGAAGTTGTTCTAATTACTGCACCATAGTAGATTCCTCCCACTTCGATTTCTCTTACTATGTCTTCTATCATATATAGAGCATCATAAGCTTTTTCACTGTTTTCACCATAAATGAATACTTGTCCATCTTCTTCAATGTCAATTTTAACTCCTGTTTCTTCAATAATTTTGTTAATTACTTTTCCACCTGTTCCAATTACATCTTTTATTTTGTCTACTTTAATTTTTGTAGTTATAATCTTTGGAGCATATTCTGAAAGCTCTGCTCTTGGCTCAGAAATTACAGGTGCCATAATATCATTTAAGATATACATACGAGCATTTTTTGTTCTTTCAAATGCTTCTTCTATAATTTTGTAAGATAGGCCATCAACTTTTATGTCTACTTGAATAGCTGTGATTCCTTTTTCTGTTCCTCCAACTTTAAAGTCCATATCTCCGAAAAAATCTTCTATTCCTTGAATGTCTGTCATCATTACATAGTCATTTTCATCTTCAGGGTTTGTAATTAATCCTGTAGAAATTCCTGCAACAGGTCTTTTAATTGGAACTCCTGCATCCATTAAAGCTAAAGTACTTGCACATATACTTCCTTGTGATGTAGAACCATTTGAAGATAGAATCTCTGATACAACTCTTATTGCATAAGGGAATTCTTCTTTTGATGGAAGTACTGGAACTAAAGCTTTTTCTGCTAATGCTCCATGTCCTATCTCTCTTCTTCCAGGTCCACGAGAAGTTCTTGCTTCTCCTACAGAATATCCTGGGAAGTTGTATTGATGCATATATCTTTTAGATTCTTCTGTATCTATTCCATCTAATGCTTGTTCTTCACTAACCATTCCAAGTGTTGCAATTGACATTACTTGTGTTAATCCTCTTGTAAACATTGCGCTTCCATGTACTCTAGGTAAAAGGCCTACTTCACATGATAGAGGTCTTATTTGGTCTAAGTTTCTTCCATCAACACGTTTGTGTTCATAGAAAATCATATCTCTTACAACTTTTTTCTCTAATTTATATAATGCTTCTCCAATTGCAGTTTTATCTTCCTCTGCCTTTTCAACGCCAAATTTTTCTGCATATTCTGCATTTATTTTTTCTGTTAAAACTGAAATGTTGTTATCTCTAATAGTCTTGTCCTTTTCTGTAACAGCTGTTTTCATTTCATCTTTATAATTTTCTGATAGATATTCATATATTTCTTCATTAACAGCAAATGATTTGTATTCAAATTTTGGTTTTCCAATTTCTTCTTTCATTTTTGAAATAAATTCACAAATCTTTTTAATTTCTACATGTCCTGCTTTTATTGCATCTAACATAGTTTCATTTGATACTTCGTTTGCTCCTGCTTCTATCATAGCAATTTTATCTGCTGTTCCTGCAACTGTTAAGTTTAAGTCACTTACCTTTCTTTGTTCTTCTGTTGGATTTATAACTATTTCACCATCAACTAATCCTACATTTACTGCTGCTGTAGGTCCTCCAAATGGTATATCTGAAATTGAAAGTGCTGCAGAAGCACCAATCATTGCAGCAACTTCTGGTGAATTGTCTTGATCTACACTAAGTACTGTAGCTACAACTACTACATCATTTCTAAAATCTTTTGGGAATAAAGGTCTTAACGGTCTGTCTATTGCTCTTGATGTTAATATTGCCTTATCTGATGGTTTTCCCTCTCTTTTTGTATAAGAACCTGGTATTTTTCCTACTGAATATAGTTTTTCTTCATAATCTACTGATAGTGGAAAGAAATCTATTCCATCCTTTGGTTCTTTTGATGCTGTAACATTTACCATCACACATGTGTCTCCATATCTAACTAATACGTTTCCGTTGGCAAGCCCTGCCATTTTTCCTGTTTCTATTGCAAGTTTTCTTCCTGCTAATTCTGTTTCATAAACTTTAAACATTTTTTAAACTTCCTCCTTCTTGAATTTACAAAAGTTTTGTATTTTAATACAATAATTTTCTATAAATCACAAACACCTAATTTTTCGAAAAGTTTTGCACAGCAATACTTGCTTTTAATAAATTCTTCATACATTTTCATAAATTTATTTTAGAAATGTAACCTCTATAATATACTAATGAAGGTTTATATTATAAATTAAATTGTTTTTTGATTTAAAGTGTTTAATTTCAATACTTTGGTAAAATTTATACACAAAGATTTTTATAAAATAAAAATTAATACATTATACAAGCTACTTATCTAATAATAAACTTATGATTTAAAAATAAAAATAAAAATTGATTAACTAAAATAATTTGGTTATACTCTGTTGATTAAGAATTGGTATTTTGACTAGGCAAAAGTTATTCGAAAGGCAAAGTAGCCATATGTGGCATATGTGACTGCGTTTCAAATAACTTTTAACAAAGTCAAAATTCAATTATTTTTTAACTCTATTTTCTTAATCCTAAATTAGCAACTATTTCTCTATATCTGTTAATATCTTTTTTAGCTAAATAGTTCAATAGATTTCTTCTTTTACCAACCATTTTTAAAAGTCCTCTTCTAGAATGATTGTCTTTTTTGTGAACTTTTAAGTGTTCTGTTAATTCATTGATTCTTTCTGTTAAGATAGCGATTTGAACTTCTGGTGACCCAGTATCTTTTTCGTCTCTCTTATATTTATCAATGATTTGGCTTTTTAGTTCTTTTGAAATCATGTTTACACCTCCTATTTCTTTTAATCCTAGAACTGAGCTTAAATTTGGTGTTGAAGTTTAAGCCAAGTTAAAGGAAATTATTAACACTTCAATTATTATACTACATAATTTTTGAAAAATCAAGAGTTTTAAAAATTATTGTCTATTTTGCAATTGCTAATTTAATATTTTCAATATCTTTTTCATTAGAAATAATTCTTTGCTTTAATTCTACATATCTATCATAAGAAATATGTGATAATTCCTTTATAGCATCCACAACTTCATTGCGAATTAAGTTATTTTGTTCATCCATTTTGTTTATCATTTCATTTCTTAAATCTTTTAATTCTTCTTTTGTTGCAAATCTCTTCAAATCTTCTTTTGTTGCAAATCTCTTTAAGTCTTCTTTTGTTGCCATGTTTTTCATTTCATTTCTCATTTCATTAACAGTTATTTGAAGGTTATTAACACTTTTAACTACCGAAACTAAGATTTCATCTCTTTCCTGATTTGTCATACTCTTCCTCCTTTCTATAAATTTTTCTTTAATTATATATTTTTTATTATATTCTACCTCCTATACTACAACAAATCTATTATTATTGCAATAGCTTTTTTCTAATTAAAAGTTAGTTATTTATATAAAAAACTATTATTTTTAAAGATTTGCACTTTTTTTCTTTGAATTTTACAAGATTCAATTAATTTGAAATAATATTTTAAAATAAAAACAATTTGTGTCTTAATAAAAAAGTTTAACTTCAAAAATCTGTTTAAAATAACAATAAGAAAAGTGACTTCGTCACATGTGCAGGTTGCTTTGCAACCGCACGAATCAAAGAAACTTAACCTTGTTGCTCCGGAAAAATCTTACGATTTTTCCTATGCAATAAAAAACTATTGCTTTTATATATTATCACAAAATATAATTTTTAGCAATAGTTTTTTAAAAAATTTCCATTTTTTTACATTTTTATTAAATTATCAGTTGAAATGTCTTCTTCTTTTATAGTCTTCAAAATCTTCTTTTGCTTCTTACCTGCTGTATTTGAAGCATGTTTTACAATTGATTTTTCATAAACATTTCTAACAAATCTTGCATTTCCAAAATTCTTTGTGTCTTTGTATTCTGTAATTATGCTTTTTACTTTATTTTGAGCCTCCTCAGTTACTTCAAACCCTGCTTTATTCATCATTTGCATAAATATTTGTAATAACTCGTCTTCTGTGTAATCTTCAAATTCCACTGTATATCCAATTCTTGAAACAATTCCAGAGTTCATATCCAAGAAGTCTTGCATCTCTTTTGTGTATCCTGCAAATATTACAACTAACTCATCTCTGTAGTTTTCCATAGCTTGAATTAATGTTGCAATTGCCTCTTCATTGTATGAACTGCCTTGCCCTTTACTGCTTGCTAAAGAATAAGCTTCATCTATAAATAAAACTCCACCTAAAGCTTTTTGAATAACTGACATAGTCTTAGGAGCTGTTTGTCCAACATATTCTGCTACTAAATCTTTTGAAGAAACTTCTATTAGCTTGTTTTGTTTTATATATTTTAAATTGTATAAAATCTCCGCAACTATTCTTGCTACTGTTGTCTTTCCTGTTCCCGGATTGCCCAAAAATACCATGTGAAGGTTAATATTTTTTAGTTTCAAATCATCTCCTGCCTTGCTTTTAAGTTCTACAAGGCTTACCAATTCATTAAGCATTTTTTTAACTTTTTCTAATCCTACCAAACTATTTAATTCTTCAAAAATCTCATCCATTGTTTTATCTTTTTCATATTCAGGAACTTCTTTATTAAACAATATCTTTTCTGCTAATCCATCTCTATATTTTGTGAAACTTAAATCTGTTTCTGGATATGTCTTTGAAATATAGTCTAATAGCTTTATTTTAAATTCATCTGTAGCTTCTATTGAATTTCCCAATTTTTCTAAAATTTCGTTATATACATCTTGAACATCAGGATTTATTTCAATTATTGTAAAATCAGCAAATTCATTTTTTAGTTCATCAGACATTAAAAATATATTTTCTAATGCCTCTTTGTTTTCTGCTACAAAAACTGTTAAATACTGCTTTTCTTTATCTACAATATTTTGATTTATTTTATATATTATTTTTTCTTTTTCGTTTTGCTCTTTTGTATTAAAAGCATTTGGATTTTCAAATGCAATTATATTGTTGTCTGAACTATAAATTTCATCAATATTTTTAGCACTTTCTATATCAAAAAATGATGTAAGCCCGATATCTCCTTGTGGAAGATAATTAAAGAAATTTATACTATCATTTAAAATGTGCAAAATTTCCTGTTCTGTTTCTTTACTCTTAGCAAAAATGCACATATTAAAAGATATAAAGTTTTTTTCAATTGCTTCATTGTGTTTTCTTATGTATTCTATTATTTTTTTCATAGTTTCTTTAGATTTTTCATCTATATATAGCTTTTCTATTTTTTCAAAACTTTTCTTTAAAAATTCGTCTTTACTATCTGTGATTGATTTTTCTTGTTCATGAGTGTTTATTGTTTCTTTTTCTTCAGGCATTGTTATCTCAATAGTGTCAGCTTCAAGGCTTTCCTTTATTTGCATATTTAACTCCTCTTCTTCTTTTTTCTTGCTAATTCCAAAAAAATCATCATACACATTTTTTAAAATATCTTTTTTATCCATTTTAAATTCATCCTTTCTTTAAAAGTACCTATTTTATAGTATACTTTGTTTTTCTATTATTTGATAAAAAATATAATTTTCATTCATTTATAATTTTTATTGTTTGGTTACTATTATATTATTTTTTAAAATTCACGATAGAGGGCAAAAAATAGGCATAAAATTTAAGATAGCATGTTTTTTCATGCACATATATCTCTTTATTTTCCTATATTTTCCTATTTTAAAACAGTTTAATTATTTAAAAATTTAGCTCCTCTATTTTATTAATGTTACTATAAAAAATTATTTATCGCCAACTCTATAATCTCTTTAACTCTCTCTTCTTTTTTGCATAAATACAAATAACCAATAAGTGCCTCAAATGCAGTAGAATACATATATTCTTGCACATTTGCATTTTTAGGAAGATGGTGATTTTCTGCATTTCTCCCTCTTCTTACTATGTCTTGTTCCTCAGATGTTAATCTATCATGTATTTTATGTAACATTTCTGCTTGTGCCTTTGCTTTTACATAATTTATAGCTTTTATATGTAATTCATGTGGCTTTAGTTTTGTTTCATTTACTAGTTTTGTTCTAACATATAGTTCAAATACACAATCTCCCACATAAGCCCATGTAAGTGGAGATAATTGATTTATCTCCCCTTCGTCTTTTAATATTTTTATTAGTTTTTCCAAATTATTTCCTCCATTTGTCATTCATTTTTCTATCTTATTTTCATATAATTATTAGTAACTAATCACTAACTATACCTATATTATCATAAAAGCAAGTAATTATCAATAATTACTTGCTCAAAATTATATTTTTTTATAATAACTAAAATAAATCCAAATAAAAGTTCATTCTACTTAGCTTTGCCTTATTTTTCCTTTGCCAATATTATTAACCTTATCTCTGGACTTTTATCACTAATAGTTGTTAGTGTAATTTCTTTTTTTCCATTAGTTTCTCTTGCATAGAAACTTGTGTCGATATCTGTTGTCTCAAATGTTTTATAAATTTCATACACTACCTTATTTTTGTTAATATCAGTTATATGAATTTCGTCTCCTTTTTCTAACAGTTTATTATCCGAGAAAAATGTACCATCTTTATAATTGTTTCCAGCAATTACTACATTTCCAACTTCATTCAATTTAGGATTGCTTGGATATAATGCAAAAACTCCAGTTTCTAGTGTTTTTGTAGTCAACTTACTTAAAATAGGCTGTATAACATTAGTTTTTGGAATCTCTATTGTACCTATTACATCAAATCCTTTATAATATTGTTCGGTTTCCTCGTTCATGTTTTCATCTTCCACTAAGTTCAAAGAAATATTTTCTTTGTCATGACTTACAATTTCTTCATCTTTTTTATCATATAACTGTATTGCCATCACCATCATTGCAATAATTGCAATTGCAACAATCCCTCCTATTAAAAAAATTCTTTTATTCATACTCTATTCCTCCTTCTTTTTTATTTAGGTACCTATTAATTATATAATATCTCTGTTTTCTTTCAGAATTATATAAAACTTGTTTCAAACTTGTAAATAATTCTATTTTTTTGGGAATTCAAGTATAAATGTACTTCCTTCATCAATTTTTGATTTTATAATTAACTGTCCATCATGTAATTCCATAATACTTTTGCATATTGATAACCCAAGCCCAGCACCTCCATTTTGTCTAGAACGTGCTTTATCCACTCTATAAAAAGGCTCAATTATCTTGTTTATATGCTCTTTTGGTATTCCTTTTCCTTCATCAATCACATGTATATATTGCTTTAATCCTTCTTCATATGATTTAATCCATATTGTTTTTTCTGGCTGAGATGCATTTATGGCATTATTTATTAAATTTGTCACACACATAATTATTAGCGTTTCATCTCCATAAATATTCACTATAGAATTTTCAATTATTAAATTTAATCTTTTTTCCTGTATTTTTGTACATATATTGTTTTCTATTTTATCAAACATTTTTCTAGCGTCAAAATTTCTTTTTTCTAAATCAGCATTTCTTTTATATGATAAAAGTAAAAGTTTTTTGTGCATATCATTTATTTTTTTAGTTTCATCTTGAATACTTGCTAAAAAATTCATTTTTTGTTCTTCTGTGCAATTGGCTTTTTCCAGTAATTCGGCATATCCTTGAATCAATGTTAATGGCGTGTTTATTTCATGTGACATATTATCTATAAAAATCTGTTTACTATTAATCATTTCAATTAATTCGCTATTTCTTGTTTCAATCTCTTTAGACATTTTATTAAAATTCTTTGCAAGTTCTCCAAATTCGTCCTTTGTTTCTTTTAAATTAATATTAAAATCTCCATTTTGGAGCTTTATCATCTCTTTTTGTATTTTGTCCAAAGGCTTTGTTAAGGTTTTCGCTATTAAATATGCAATCCCTGCAATAATAAATAGCATCACTCCCATAAGAATTACAGAAAATTTTATCAAATCTTTTCTTATTTCATAAATTGAATTAATATTTCTGATATATACTAATACTCCATCATTGTCTAACTTTGTGCTTAATAATAAGTATTTTTTTCCATCTATTTCTTGTGTTGTTGATAAAACCTCATCACTATTTACGTCCAATAATTCTGTATTCTTAATTGTAATAGAATCATTACTTTTACATATTTCTTTCTTTCCTTCAAAATATGCTAAATATGTGTTTTTATCTTGATAATATTCCACATAAGAATTTAAAATAGTTTTATCTTCAGCTGTTGATTTATCTAGTGAATCTTCAATATAGCTTTCCATTAGTCCTATTTCTTTTACACATCTATTAATTTCATTATCAATATTTATTCTAAAGCTTCTAGTGACAAATATAGAAGCGACCATAACTATTGCTAAAATAGAAGATATACAAATTCCTAAGAAAATTTTAAATGATAATTTCATTTAAATCACAATCCCTTCCTTAATCATTATTCTTTTGTACTTGCAATCTATATCCATATTTATACACAGTTATAATAGTATCTTCCCAATCTAGTTTCTTTCTTAGTCTTTGAATATGTATATCAACAGTTCTAGTGTCCCCCATATAATCATATCCCCATGCTCTTTCTAGCAGGCACTCTCTTGATAATGCCAAATTTTTATTCTTGATAAGAGTTTCTAACAGGCTATATTCTTGTGATGTTAATTCTATTGTTTGACCTCTTTTTTTTACAACTCTTGCGTTTAAATCTACTTCCACATCTAAATATTTAAAAATATTATCTTCATTTCCTTTTCTTCTTAATACTGCCTCAATTCTAGCTAGTAATTCTATTGCTTCAAATGGCTTTACTATATAGTCGTCAGCCCCTAATTTTAGTCCTTTAACTTTGTCTGTTATTGTTTCTTTAGCAGATAAAAATATTATTGGAATATTTCTTTTTACAAACTCCTCTGCTATTTTATATCCATCTTTTTTTGGTAATATTATATCTAAAAGTACTAAATCTATAGCTTGTTTTCCTATTATCTCTATTGCTTCTTCTCCATCTCCTGCTTCAATACACTCATAACCTGCAAGTTCCAAATTCATTCTAACTATTTCCCTTATTTTGTATTCATCATCTACAATTAGTATTTTTTTCATTTTTTGGTATATCCTCCTTTTGTCAGTACATATATTATCATAATTAGATATTATTTTTTCTATAATATTAATACTATTAACCTATAACTATTTTACAAATTAATTTATACTTTTCTTCAAAGTCTTTTTTAGTCTTATCGCTTAAATCATTATAATCTTTTTCAAAATACTCTTTCATCCTTTTTCTAGCATCATCTAAACTAATATTTTTTTCATTAAACACTAAACTAAATAACATTGGAATATTATCAAAATTTGATTAACTATTTCCATAACAACTCCTAATTCAATGGACAAAGAGATGGTTATTTTGTCCAAGCTTCAATTGTAATTCTTCCAAGTCTTCCGCTTCTAAAATCATCCAAAATAATTTTTGCAGTTTTTTCGTCATCCACATCTCCACCTGAAATAATGGCTCCACGTTTTTTTCCAATTTCTTGCATAATTTCATATATATTGAAATTCTCAGGTTGATCTTGCTCTAAAACTTTTTCTATATATTCTAATGATATTTTATATCTTTCTGCAACATTTTGTCTATAATTCTCTAAAAGAAATTTTAAAAGCTGATATGCAATTTCTGTTTGTTCTAATACATCATCTTTTATCGTTCCTGTAAAAGCTAGATTTAGCGCTGTCTTCTCATCTTCAAATTTTGGCCATAATACTCCTGGTGTGTCTAAAAGATTTATTTTTTCATTTATACTTATCCATTGTTTTTTCTTGGTAACTCCTGGCCTATTTCCTACTTCTAATCTATTTGTTTTTACAATTCTGTTTATAAATGAAGACTTTCCAACATTCGGAATACCTAAAATCATTGCTTTTATTTTTCTTCCTGTTCTTCCTTTTTCTACAAATTTAGCTAAATCATCTTTCATAATGTCTTCAATAGCTTTTGTTACATCATTTATTCCTTTACCAAGATTACTATCTGTTAAAATACATACTTGTCCATTTTGGTTAAAATGATTCTTCCAAGCTTTGTTTTGTGCCTCATCTGCCAAGTCTGTTTTATTAAGAACTATTATTTTCTTTTTCCCTTTTGTAAGCTCTACTATATCAGGATTTTGACTTGATAGAGGTATTCTACTATCAAGTAGTTCTACTACTATATCTATTAATTTTAAATCCTCTGTTATTTCTCTTTTGGTTTTGGCCATATGGCCTGGATACCAGGAAAACCTTGCTGGTCGAAAGTTTTTTTCTTCTTTATTTTCTGCCATTTTTATCACTTCCTTACTTGCTAATCATAATTACTTATTTTTTAAAATGATTATTCATTAATTTTTTTATTAATTCTTTTTTTAACTGATCATCTTCGGTATTTTCCACTAATTTAATTATTTTTTCTTCATTTTCATGGTAAGATAAATCACTAAAATAATTCTGCTTATTTTCATTTGATTTGTTAAATATGTATAAAATTGTAGCAGATAATAAGTCTATAAAGCACCCACAAATTGTTCCTGCAACCAATGTCTCTGTAAATTTCAATGTATAAACAATAAAACTTGCTATAATTAATAATATTCCAACCCATATCATACAAATAGCATTTTTTACTATCATTTTATTTTGTTGTATTTCCTCTTTATGATACTCTTCTGAACTTAATTTAGGAGGCTTTTGGAGTTTTACCTTATTATTTTCTTTTCCTAATTTATTATCATCTGATATTTCAAAGTTATTTTTCTTCTCCATTTTCTCCCTCGCTTTTTATTTCATTTTCAATATCATCTAAGCATCCTAATATAAGTCCATTTATAAAAACTGTATTTCCACAATTTCTACATGATACTGGTATTAATGGTTGAAATCTTCCTCCTAATTTCATTTCTTTTTTTTCTCCAATTTCTATAGGTGTAACAATGGAAGTATCAACAGTCCATTCAGAAGATTGGCAGTATGGACAATTAACACCTTTCCATTTTTCATTTAATTTTTTAATTAAATTTTCACTATTAATTTTCATATATCCTCCCTAAATCTTTACTTTTATTAATTTGTATATACCTCAAAATTAAGTTTTACTACTTATATTGTATTCACATTATCTATTTAATATAGAATAACCTCCATCCGGTGTAATTATAGAACCTGTAAATATTTTAGATGTTGCTAACATTAAATATACTTCTGCAATTTCATTTGGCATTATAAACTTTTTAATTGGTATATTCTTTAGCCAGTTTTCCTTCATTTCATCTGTAACAGAGTCCATATATCTTGTATGTACAAATCCTGGAGCTATTGCATTTACATATATCTTAGGTGCTAACTGCATTGCTAAATTCTTTGTAAAACTATTTAATGCAGCTTTACCTGCACAGTATCCCATTAGTCCTGGTCTTCCAGAATAATCTGTTCCTCTTATTGATGATGTATTAATTATCCATCCTTCATTTTTCATTAATTCTACAGCATATTTTGAACATAGTACTGCTGAAATGAAATTAGTTTCTATATCGGCTTGTATATTTTCTTGATTAATATCTTCAAATTTTGTATTGGTCGATTTACCAGCATTATTAACTAAAATATCAAGTTTTCCATATTCTTCTTTTATTTTCTCAAATAAATTTTTAACCTCATTTTCTTTAGTTAAATCTGCTTGTATATACATTGAATTTGTTCCCATGTCTCTTAAACTTTTAGCTACTTCTTCTCCTTCTGTTACAGTAGTACTTGAACAAATTATAACATTTGCTCCTTCTTTTGCATAAAGTTCTGCTACAGCTTTTCCTATCCCTGTAGATCCACCTGTTACTAATGCAACTTTACCTTCTAATTTCATATTTTCCTCCTTATCTTGTAAATCTCCATTGTTTAAAATAATTACATTTTCCTTCTTCATTTAGAGATACTTGAAAAATGCCATCTATTTCTTGTTTTGTATTTGTTTTAGTCATAGTTCTTGTCATTTGCCAATTTATAATGCAAGTATCTTCATTATAAGCAATTATATCATAATTATAATCTATATCTTTTTGATTATCCATAACAACATTCCATAAATTTGTTACTTCCTCAAAATTGGAACATGGTTTATCGATTGGATTCTCGTAATATTCTACATCATTGCTTAGAGTTTTTAATGTTCTTTTCCAATCTAATTCTTTCCATGAATCCATAAATTCTTTAACCCATTTATCATATTTTTCTTTCATAATCTAATCACTCCAATTCTAAATTATTTATATTTTTTATTATAGTTTAAGCTATGTAATTACAAATACGAAAAAATCTCTAATCAAAAAAGTGAGTATTTTCAATGCTTATATGGAACTTTCTATAAATTGTTTTATCGCAGTTGATACTTGTTTTTTCGCTCAATCTCTTCTCCTCCTTTACTTTCACTTGCCGTGTGGCTTATATGCTATATATCTTTTTTGGCTAAATTCGTTATTTTTTATTCATATAAACTTTTAATAACTTTAGTAATACAATCTTCCGCACTTTTTTCATTATCACTAAATTCAATTTTTACTAATCTTCCATTAATTTTAAATATATAAGGATTTTTTGCATTTGATATAAATTCTAAAACCCTTTCATTTGGCTTTTTCCTTCTATCTATTTTTATATCTTCTAAATTATCTACATCATTTGGATTAACTTCTTTAATAGATATATCTTTGCATCTTTTTAATTTTTCTTCTAATTCAGTTATATTATATTTTTTCATATTTATCAAGCTTATCTTTTTTTCTTAATTCAATAATTTCTTCATTTTTTACAATCAATATAATATAGTTTTTCTCCATTATTTAGTTCACACAAATATTTAGCTCCAAATTTTTCATAATAATTTTCTAAATCTGTTTTCAAGTATAATCTATCATATCCTAATTCTTTAGCTTCTTTTAGAATTGCATTATTTAACATCTTAGAATATCCATTACCCCTATATTCTTTTTTTACATACATAGATGCATACCATGGAGTTAGTTTTCTATCTTGTTCATCTTCATATTTGAACAATGCGATAAAACCCAATAAATGGTTTTTTTCAACTAATCCTAAAATGCTTATAAATTTATCTCCATTTAATACTTTTTCTTCTTTCATAGCAAGATATCGTTCCATCTCATCATCATTAATATGCTCTCCCCATTCTAAATTGCATAGAGTAAAGTATTCCTTCAAATATTCTGTTTTATTCTTTATATTTATTATTTGCATTTTATTAATTTCTCCTTTTATTTAATTCTCAATCATATCCATCATTTTCATGTGATAATCATTCTTTTTCATTTTCTTGAGCTAATTCATAAAGTTCTTTTTCATCTTTTATTATCTTTATTAATTCTTCTTTTGATGGCATATATGTTAAATATTTAGATGCATATACATTTTTAACACTATCACCTAATGTCATCTCAACTACTGCATCATCTTTATCCGCACATAATAATATTCCTATTGGTTCATTCTCTCCTTCTATCATTTGCGTCTTTTTATAGTAATTTACATACATTTGCATTTGTCCAATGTCTTGATGTGTTAGTTTTCCTATTTTTAAATCTATTATTACAAAGCATTTAGCCAGTCTGTTATAAAATACCAAGTCAGGATAATAGTATTCAGAGCCTATTTTTATTCTTTGTTGATTTGCAACAAACGAAAAACCTCTTCCAAGTTCAAGTAAAAACTCAGTTAAGTGTGAAAGCAATGCTTTTTCTAAATCAGTTTCTAAATAATTTTTATTTTCTTTTAATCCTGCAAACTCAAATATATATGGATTTTTTAATAACTCTTCTGGTTGTTTCTCTATTAATCCTTTTTTGGATTCTTCAATTATTTTATCTTTATCAGGAGATATCAAGAATCTATCATACAATTTAGTATTTATTTGTCTGCCTAGTTCTCTATATCCCCAATTAGATTTAATCGCTTCTTGTTCATAGAACTCTCTTTCTTCTTTTCTATTTACTCTAATTAGTTCTTGAAAATGAGACCAACTCAATTCGGTCGGCACTGCCGACCATATTGGATATAATTCAAAAAATTTACGCATTCTTCTTATACTAACTGGCGAAAATCCACTTCCAAATTCATTTGTTAATTTTGCAGATAAAGCGTCTATTATCTTTTTTCCATAGCTTGCTTTTGTACTATTTTCAGATAATTCATATGTTATTTTACCAACATACCAATATACTTCTGTCATGGTAGTATCTATGTGCTTTAACATTTTAGAACGTGCTGTTAATATTTTTTCTTTTATATCCTTATATATGATTTCAATATCTACTGTTTTGTTATTGTCATTATTAATGATTAAATCTTTATCATCCATCTATAATGTATTCTCCTTTCCATTTTTTATTAAATATGCAAGATGTATTTTTTTGAAAGTCACTTATATCAACAGTTACAGAAAGTTTTCTATATGCCCCACTATCCCAGTTTATATTAGTTTTATTTTCATTCATGAATATTACCTCCTATATTTCTTCAAGCATTGTATGATCGTTAAATGCATAATGCTTATTGCATAATCTTTTAATGCTATCTCTATGAGTAACTATTATATAAGTTTTATCTTTTAAATACTTATCAATCATGTTTACTATTCTTCCTTCTGATTCCTTATCTAAATTAGATGTCGGTTCATCAAAGAAGTAAACATCTTTATTTATTAAAATTACTCTTATAATGTTTAACCTTTTTCTTTAACCAGCAGATAATTTAACTCCTTTTATATTTTTTCTTATATATATACCACAAAAGCAAGTAATTATCAATAAGTACTTGCCATTTTATTTAGCTTTCTCTATAACTAATATTATATATTTTTAAAGTCCTATTATCTCCTTCAAATTATCCGTAATCTCTCTAATATCTTTATAAGGAATTAATTTAATTCTTTTATTTCCTCTTATCATTGTAGAGACTTTTTCAATATAATTACAATCATATATTGCTATTATCTTTTTGCCTATTTTATCTGCAAATCCTAATTCGTAACCTACTCCTAATGATGGAATTGAAACTTCTGCAAAAATTAGGTCTGCATCATATAGTTTTTTTTCTAAATCACAAAATATATCATCATCTTTTTGATATGCTTCATTTGCTATTGTATTTTCATCTGCAACTTGTTTGTTCATTACTTGTCCATATTTTTCTAATTCTTTAATTAATATTTTGTAAGTTTCTATTTTTTGTGTTCCTCCATATATTGAACCTGATATATATATTTTCATAATTCCAAAAAATTCCTTTCCAAGGTCATAAAACTAATTAAAATAATACTTTTATAAACTTGCCTTTCATAAATATAATTTTTAATTTTTTCATACTATATTTTTTATAATATCACAAAAGCAAGTAATTATCAATAATTACTTGCTTAACTTGTGCATTCATCAATTATTGTATTTGTTTCAGGATTATTAGTATCAATAATTACGTTTATATTTTTGGCATAACTCTTGTATTATTTACAATGTCCTATATTGGTTTTTATCTGCTCTTTCATCCATTTTCCTATCATATTTTTCATTATTAAAATACCAATCTGTTTTATTATCTGAAAAATGTTTTGTGTTTATTCTTTGTACTGCAATGTCAATTACAATACATAATGCAAGTACAATTCCTAATGCTCCAACTACAGAATTCTGAAGTACCATCATGTCTATTCCACCTTCACTTCCTAAAGCTGGAAATAAATTTTGAACTATATATCCTCCAAAATATAAGCAATTAGCTACAAGATATAATACTGCACCCAAAATCACTCTTTTTACAATTAAAATAAAACATACCAAAGTAAAAAATAATAATGCTATTTCTAGAGTATTGTCAAATACTATAAAACCTCCAAAGTCTCCTCCAAATTGTGAAGAAAGTGTAACAGCAATCCTAAACATCCAAAACATTCCCATAAAAAACAATAATAACCAACTTGCTACATTTTTCATTTGTCAAGCTCTCCTCCATTTCATATTTAACTTATACACATTTAATTGAATATATTAGTATTTTGAGAATAATCTTATTTAACTAAATAACTTAGAAATTATTGTTAATCAATATTAGTCCTCATCAGCAAAATTAAAATCATCTTTAAATTTTTCTTTAAAAATATTAAATACTTTCATTAAAACTTCTTCATCATCAACACTAACATAAGATTCTTCGTCTGAATCTTCATCTGTATCTTCTAATTTTAAGATTACTACTTCACCCTCTTCTTCATCTTCATCTTCAACCATTGGAAGTAATACAACATATTGTTCATCATCTAGATCTACTAAATCTAAAAATTCAAATTTTACTTCTTCTCCATTTTCATTATTTAGTACAATTATGTTATCTAATTCCTCCATATTTTCTTCATCCATTTTTTATTTCTCCTTTCATTTTTTAGGTTATTCTTTATATAATTAAGTTTTAATTTTTGAATATATAAATTTTTAGTGTTAAATTTAAGTTATCTAAGATTATTCAAAAATACATATATATTCAATTAAACTTAATTTATAACCATATATTTTATATTTTTAAAATTTAATAACTATTTATTTTTATTCACATAAGTTTCTAAAATATACACCGCAGATATAGTATCTACTATATTTTTCTTTTTATGCTTATTTATATCTAAAAAATTCATTGTTTTATGTGCTGCAACAGTTGTAAGTCTTTCATCTATCCAATCAATTTTTAGTTTATTGTATTTACATTTTAGTTTATGTATAAATTTTTCTGTTTTTTCGGCTCTTTGAGCTTTGTCACCATTAAGTAAAAACGGCATTCCTACAACTATAGTATCTATTTCATATAACCCGTAAATATTCATCAATTTTTTTTAAAATAATTTTGTCATTTCCATTATAATGCAAAGTTTCAAGAGCCTGTGCAGTTATATTTAGTGAATCTGTTATAGCAAATCCACATCTACTATCTCCATAATCAATTCCTAAAATTCTCATTACTCATCTATTCCTATATATGATTTAACAAGTTTTTCTAATAATTCATCTCTTTCTATTGCTCTAATTTTATTTCTTGCATCATTATGGCTTGTAATATATGTAGGGTCTCCTGATAAAATATATCCTACTAATTGATTTATTGGATTATATCCTTTTTGTAATAATGCCTCATATACTTCTTTTAATATTTTTTTGCTATCAACATCTTGCTCTCTTTCAAATTTAAAATTCATTGTTTTATCAAAATCCATCTTCATAATTCCTTTCTATATGTTTTTTATATACTATTTATTTCATTTATATTATGGCTTTCATCATCTAAATATGTCTCTAAACTCTTTAAAACAGTTTCAATTCCTGTTCCTTTGTAATATGTCGATACAACAAAGCTTAGATTAGGAGAAACAGAGATATTTTGTTTCTTTTTTTTCTTTCTATTACGTACAGGTGCTTCTAATTCTTGTACTGTAAAATTTTTTTCCTCTAACTTAATATCTAATCTTTCAACAGATTCTTTTAATTCATTTATAAAATTAGAAGCACTATTAGCATCTACCCCGCAAAATACTATAACAAACTTTGGTCCCATATATCTAACAAAAATATAGCTATCTGATATACTTCTTTTTATAAATTCACTTATCTTTGTTATTGTTTTATTGCCAAGTTCTCTTGATATATTATTAATTTCAACTATATTAGCAATTTTAAACATACAAATAGCAGATGATACATATTGGTCTATTATTTTTTTGCCATTTCCATATAAATATTCTGCAGAATTTAATCCTGAAAATAAATCTTTTCTTACTAAACTTTCTAATGTCTTTTGATAATTTACTGATTTCATAGCTGATATCATATTTTCTTTTGCAGTTTCAAATACTGTTATATCTATATTATCAAAATCATGTGGAGTTCCACTTTCAATTAACCAGTATCCTATATATATATTGTCTATATATAGAGGAAAAAACACAGCTGATTTAGCTCTTCCAAATTCAGATTTTTGATATGGTAATCTTTCTCTCTCATTATTTACAGTTATATATTTTGGATTTGTTGTTTCTATACTATCTTTAAAAATATCAAGTTCATGCAAACTTGAAAGTGTATCCCAATGTTTTTGGTCTACATTAGTTGCTCTAATAACATAATTTGCTCCATCAAATAATACAATAGTTGAATACTTTACTTCATATTTATCAATTATAACATTATTTATTTCTTTAATTTTGTTATTTACAGGAATATCACTTCCTGCAATATTTATAAAATCTTGTATAATGTTTAAATTTATAACTTTTTGATGAAGAGATTGAAAATCATGTATTTTTGTGTGTATTGACATATTATATATTGTTAATACTGCTATAATAAAAACTAAGATTATTATTATTGCTATTGTCAATTTTATTACCTCCATTTTAATATTTTTTTCGCATATTATTTAATGTATTGTTAACACTATTTGAAAAACCGCTTGTATATCCGTTAGAATAATTATAACTGCTTGTAATTTTTTCCTTACCTCTTTTAGCTGGTAAAAGTGGATAAATTATATTTGAAAGTTTATTTAATAAATTTTGAAAGTCTTTTGGATATTTGTTAACAGTGATATTACAATCTGCTAAACCTTCCAAATATCTTGCATAAACATCTGTATCAAAAGGTATTTCTATTGGTACAATAGCGTTTCTATCAAATAATTCTGTCATCATAGACATTTCAGGATTGTTATATCTAGACATTCCTCCAACTATCTGTTTAGCAGTTATACCTTTTAGTCTTAATGCTTTGTTCATTATTATCTTTATTTTATGTTGTTCTAAAACATCTCTATTTTTTAATTCTTTCAAAAATGCTGTAAGTGGTTGTATTGTAAGAACATCCATACTTTGTACTAAAAATATTTCCTGTGCATTTGCGAAATAATCTATAGGAGTAGAAAAATCGCAATCAATTAATGTTGCAGAATAATTCTTTGCTAGATTTTCTAAAATAGGTCCCACATCATTTATTTTTGTACTATCTTGACCTGGTATTTCTACATATACTGATAAATTTTTAGATACTTTCATTCCACCAGATACGCCTTGAACAAGATTTTCTAAACAATTTGCTGCTGCATTTCTTAAAGTGTCATCATTATTGTTGTAAATATAGTATGAATTCTTATTTTGAGTAGCATCTAAAATAGCTGTATTTATTCCGTTTTCTGATAATATTTTAGCAATATTATTTACTATAAAAGACGTTCCATTTTTGCTTGTTCCGACAAAAGCAATAACTTTTCTATCACTAGATAATAAATTATTATAATTTGTGTAATCAAAATCATCATAACTTTGTTCATAACTTTGAATTTCCATTTTTTCAATATTATTATCTAATAAATTAAAAGTCTTATTTCTATCATTATCATAGTTATAATCAAATTCGTTTTCTTCGTCTACATATTCTTTTTGATTATTATTAAGTTTTTCATTATCAAATATTCCTTGTTCTAATTCATCAAAATTGTCTCTATCTGATTCTTTTGTAAAATTGTTATCTAAATAATTTGATGAATAATTTTCTTCATCCTCATCTTCTTCGTCTTCTAGATCATTAAAATCTATTCCTGGTAAAACATCATCACTTATAGGTTCAGGTCTTAAAAGACTCTCATCTATAGGCTCATATTTATTTTCAAATTCTGGTGTTTCTGTTTCTTCGTCTATACCAGGTAATACATTTTCAAAATCATCTGTTTTTTCTATCTCTTCACTTTCTACAGCTTTAGGTGGTCTACCTCTCCTTTTTTTTGTTGAATCTTCTTCAACGTCAGTTCTCTTTGATGGTCTTCCTCTCTTTTTAGAATTTTGAGTTAGTTCTTGAACATCTTCTTCATCATCGTCATCTTCTTCATCTATGTCTGTATCTTCAAGTTTTATGTTTTTTAATGCCATTGGACTTTTTATTGTAATTTTTTTAATTAAGTTTTTATCTATAGCTGATGGAACTACAATTTGCTTTTGAGCATTTCTTTGTTTTGTATCTAATAGTACTTCACTTGTTGGTTCTTCTGTTATATTATTTCGAATTTTAGATGTTTTAGACCTTCCACCAGATGCATTAGGTACATATTTTTGATATGTTGGTGAAACTTCTTGTAATATTTTCTTAACATTTTGTGGCAAAATTGCTATTATAATTTTCATTTGATTATCATTATATTGAGATGCTATTTTATTGAAAGCTTCATCATATTTGTTTTCATTCTTTCCTAATTTTTTGAAATAACTCAATATGTGTTGCATTTCTTCTTCGCTAACATCATTTTCGTCTGCTGGATCATAATCTACAGCCTTAGAATCTATTTTGTAATAGGTTTTTGCTTCTTTTTTAGAACGTGGAGAATTAATTAGTCTGCATACTTCGTCTGTACTTCTATCTGTTCCAATTATTGCATTATAAATTCCAATTCCAAATAATTTAACTAAAGCATCTTCTCCTTTTGTTCTTCTTTCTGTACAAATTAAAATAATTGGAATTTCTTTTCCTTTTGAATTAGAAGCTTCGTCTGTTATATTGTCTAATTTATTAAATATAAATTTATCTTTTTCTTCATAGCTTGTACTTGTAAATTCCTCTAATTCCTCGTCAATAATTATTCTATCGTAAGTTTTGTCTCTTTGTAATTCTTTTATAATTGCATTATAATAATACACATTTTTGTAAGAAATTATTTCTTTATATTCTCTTTGATATTTTTTTACTATAGATAAAGAAACCTTCTCATCATGTACTGCAAATAAAACTTTCATTTGTTATTACTCCCTTCCTATTTTTACCACTAACGCAAATACTAATGGTAATACTTGGCATATTATAGTCAATGTTACAATTGCTACAATCATTCCTAAACCTTTTTCTGCATTTTCTAAATGTCTTGAACCAAGAACCACTTTATATATTACACTAATTATAATACCTAAAAAGCAAAATGGAATACTATAAACCTGAACAACATGCAAAATATACGCAGTTAGCCCATAACTATCTGATCCATATTTTTGTTTATAATCTTCTAATGATTTTGCTTGATCTGCTTTTAGTTTAAGTAAATTTCCATTAGCACTAGTTACCTCATCTATTATACCATTATCACTTTCAGCATATACATTTGTGGCAAATATATTAATTGCTAAATTTGCTAAAAATAAAACTACAAAAAATATTGTTAATGCTTTTTTCATTAAAAATTCCTCCTATTTTTATTTGTATTTTTGTTTCTACTTTTTCACACATATATCATACAATATAATTAAAAAAATAGCAAGGATTATTTAAAAATTTTTTTATTTTTTTAATCCTTGCATAATTATTAAAATATATATTATTTTATTTTACTATATAAGTATTGCATGTGTGTATAAACTCCGTTAGCCCAATTTTTATCTGTAGCATATCTTTTGTTTACAGAAGACAATGTATTTCCACTATAATATTTACCATTTGCAGTTTGTCCATCATAAATTATAGTTCCTTTAGGATTTAAATAAAATTTTACAAAAACTCTTGAAACTAAGTCTATTGCCTCTGCATAATCATCAAATGTATATGCTCCATTGTATGGATTTGAATCATAAGCTCCATATCCAAATAAATTGTTTTTGTTTAAAGCAATTTTTGAAGTTCCCCATGCGCTTTCGTGAATTCCTACTGCTGCAACGAACATGCCATTTATGTTATATTGTTTTTCTATGTAATAAAAATATTTTGCATTTTTTTCAAATATTTTATTTTTGTCTTTTGTATCTGTAAGAGCTTTTGTAAATTGTTCCAATGTAAATCCGCTTGGTTTATTTAATGCCATATTAAAATCCAAAGATCCTGAAGTTATTCCTTCTTGTACTTTAGGTTTTGGTTTTGGCTTGACTTTTGTTCCAATATCTATAACCTTATTAATTGAAGATTTGACAACAACTGCTGAAACTTGTTCTTCTTTTATGAGTTTACCATTTCTATCAAAAACTTTTTTTGTTGTAATTGCCTGCACTCCATTTCTTCCTTCTTGAGCAATTTCAGTTATACCTATGTATATGTTATCATTATTTCTGTATTTTGTTATATATTCAAGCTCTTCTTGGTGTACATAGATTTCTTCTCTATATCCACTACTTTGTGTGTTTTTTTCGATTATTTCATCAAGATTTATTTTTTCGGCATTGCTTATTTTTAAGTTTTTATTAGTAATTTCGTCTGTTACTTCTGCTTGAGTAAATATTTGAATTGCTGTTTCATTTTGATTAATTGACTCTCTTGTTAGTTCGTTTTCTTGATTAATTGTTATGTTTTCAATATCTTCATATGCATAAGTTACTTTTTCTGCTTTTTGTATATAAATTAACATTACAATTATTGCAATTAGTGACAAAATTACTAAAAAAATTTTTATTATATTCTTTTCTTTAGATTTCATTTCTTTCCTTTCCTTATATCGTTTTTTCTTTTTTATATGTTTATATGTTCTATTTATATATTTAGTTTTAAATTCATCTTCTTTTTGTCTAAAACAATTCTAGTATTTTTGACGATTTTTGTCAAGGGATTTTTTTGGCAAATTATAATTACTGTATGTTAACTTGGTATATATTATATTTTCTCAAAATTTGTAAAGCAATTTTAAGACTAAATCTGTTGTTTGATATAGACCTAAATTGTATTTATATAACACTTGAAAATAAAAAATAAGCTATTTTATTTGTTATTCTCTTTTCTTTTGGCTAAAAATCCTGTGAAAATGTAATATAATAAATCCTCATATTACTATCAAAAATAGGGGTGTATAGAAATTTTTTTAAAATAATATTATTAACCGAATTATTTTCATAATTTATAAAATTATTAAAAAACTAATTTTTTCACTTCGAGTTGCATAACTACTTTAGAATTTTCATAGGGTTTCCTATTATAGTAAAATAACAGAAATCCTTTATTAGAATTCCTGCTATTTTTCATTTATTCGTTTTAATTACTTTTTCTTAAAAATTAAACTTGTAATTTCACTTCATTTAACATAGCTTAATTAATTAGACAATCCATATTGACTATATAACCAATTCATATAATTAAATGGTGTCATAGTTTCTGGCATTCCATAATCTATTCCAAAAGTATCTACAGTAACTGATTTTATTTTTACATCTTTTGTTGGTACAGATTCTTCTGTGTTTCCTGTTTCTTCGCTATTATCTGCTTTTTTAACTTTTACTTCTGAAATTTTCTTTACTATATCCATTCCTTCAATTACTTTACCAAATCCTGCATAATATCCACTTAAATTTGTATGTTTGTCAGATGTCATTATAAAAAATTGAGTTCCTGCAGAATTGTAAGATTCTTCAGCAAGTGTTGGAGAATATGCTGTATAATCTGCACGAGCCATTGCAACTGTTCCTTCTGTAAGGTTTAAATCATTTTTACCAAAATTATTTGCTTTCATTTCACCTTTTATCGAATACTCTGTTTCATCATCATTTTGATTTAAATCTTTTAATTTAGCACTTCCTGTTCCATCTCCATTAGAGTCTCCACCTTGAATCATAAAGTCTTTTACCACTCTATGAAACTTAAGTCCATTATAAAATCCATTATTTGCAAGTTTTACAAAGTTTGCTACAGTATTTGGAGCCTTGCTTGGATATAGTTCCATTTTTATTGTTCCATAATCTTCTACTTCCATTGTAACTATTGGGTTTTGCACCTTAGTTGTAGCTTTTTTTACATATCCTGCACATAAAATAGCAAGTATTGCAATTAATGCAATAATTACTATTATCATCATTATTTTCTTTAAAGTTTCGTTACTTTTTGTTTCTTCCATTTTTAAATCAATCCTCTCTTAAGTTACTTTTTGGGACGGAGGGAAAAAACACTCTGCACTTTTAAAACCTTTTGTCCCTTTTTTGAACTCTCTTTTTGAGACGTAGGAAAAAAACACCTTCGTCAAACAATAATATCTTACACTAATTTTGTTTTAGTGTCAAGAAAAATTTTTAAATTTTTCAAACATAAAGTTGCAATTTACTAATTTTTTTACTCAAATTGAGTAAATTGCAACATTTAATATACTACAAATACTTCTCCCTTTTTGCATATTCTGTATGTAAGAGTTCATGTGCTTTATGACTATTTGGCTCTCCTAAAAAATCCTTATAAATCACTTGAAGTACAGGATTTTGATGTGATTTTCTTATTGTAGATTTTTCATCAATTGTGTATAATGCGTCTGCTCTAAGTTTTCTTACATCATATTTTCTTCTAGTTTTTGATGATTTAATTGGTTGACCTCCACCCATTATACATCCTCCTGGGCATGCCATAACTTCTATAAAATCTGCTTCTGCAGTTCCTGCTTTAACCATTTCCATAACTTTTCTTGCATTACCAAGTCCACTTGTTACTATAATTCTTATATCTTTTCCATTTACATTTACTATTGCTCTTTTTATTCCTTTTTCTCCACGAACATCTTCAAATTTTATTTCCTCTAAATCTTTTCCTGTTAATAAATCTTGAGCAGTTCTCAAAGCTGCTTCCATAACTCCACCTGTTGTTCCAAATATTGCTGCAGCTCCTGTTGCTTCTCCCATTGGATTATCAAACTCTGAATCTTTTAAGTCTTCAAAATCAATATTGGCTTGTCTTATCATTTTTGCAAGTTCACGAGTTGTAATTACTGCGTCAACATTATATAAATCTTCATTTTTCATTTCAGGTCTTTGTCTTTCAAACTTTTTAGCGACACATGGCATTACAGATACAACATAAATATTTTTAGGGTCTATATTATTTTTCTCTGCATAATATGTTTTTAAAATTGCTCCAAACATTTCATGTGGAGATTTACAACTTGATACATTTGCTAAATATTCTGGATATTCCATTTCTATAAATCTAATCCATGCAGGACAACAAGAAGTAAGCATAGGTAAAGGCTTTTTCTTGTTAGCTTTTACAACTCTATTAATAAATTCTGAAGCTTCTTCCATTATTGTAAAATCTGCTCCTGTGTTTGTATCAAATACTTTATTAAATCCCAATCTTTTAAGTGCTGTAACCATTTTTCCTTGTATGTTTGTACCTATTGGCATTCCAAATTCTTCTCCTAATGCAACTCTTACTGCAGGAGCTGTTTGAACTAATACAACTGCATTTTTATCTTTTAATTTTTCCCACACTTCATCAATATTTTCTTTTTCATGTAAAGCTGCTGTTGGGCAATTTTGAATACATTGGCCACAAAATGTACAATTTACATTAGCTAAAGATTTATTTCCTACAGTAGAAATACTTGAGTCAAATCCTCTATTTACACATTCAATCGCACCTATCTCTTGCACTTTTTGACATGTACTTGTACATCTTCTACAAAGTACACATTTAGCAGTATTTCTTACAATTGAAGTAGATTTATCATCTACTTGTTTATTATTAATTGCTCCTTCGAATTCCACATCTGTTATTCCAAATTTTTTAGCTAAATCTTGTAATTCGCAATTTTCATTTCTAATACAGCTCAAGCATTTTTTCTCATGTGCTGAAAGAATTAATTCTAGCACATTTCTTCTTGCTTCATTTACTTCATTTGTATTTGTTCTAATAACCATTCCATCTGTAACCTTTTGCATACATGAAGGCACAAACCCTCTTGCTCCTTCAACTTCTACAAGGCACATTCTACAATCTCCAACTTCGTTTATATCTTTTAAGAAACATAGTGTAGGAATATCTATTCCAACTGTTCTTGCAGCTTCAAGAACAGTCATATTTTCAGGCACTTGAGTTTCTATTCCATCTATTGTAATTTTAATCATTATTTTTCCTCCATTATATATTTAGGTTTTTAAAGGGAAATTTACCTATAACCCTTTTAAATCATTTTTCTTTATTAATTATTAATTTAACTACATTCACCATCTCATCCAAATCATTATATTCATAAAAATTATTAGTGACTGACTTTAAAGATCCACTTACCTTTTTTCCTTTTTTATAAATACAATATATTTTTTTGTTATCATCAAAAGCCCACCCTAGCTCTATTCCTAATCCTGTGGCTGTATCACTACATTCTGCTATAAATACATCTATTGTTTTGTAAAATTCTCGAGAATTAGAAGAAAACTCATCTTTTTCATGTGGCAATATTAGCTCATGGTTGTTAAAAAAGTTGTCTTTTCTAAGTGGTTCATATAGTTCATTTTTATAATCAATTTTCTTTGAGTGACCAATATAGATTCTCATATTTCCTCCGTTTTAATTGGGAATATTTCTTTTTATTGAGGTTCCTTTTTTCCTCCATCCCAAAAATGAACCTTTATTTTATAGCTTTAAATGGGCACTTAGCAATACATGTACCACACTTAATGCATTTCTCTTGGTTTATCTTTCTTTTTGTTCCAGGTCCTTCTCCTTCTATTGCTCCAACAGGGCAACTCTTTTGGCATAATCCACAGCCTTTACATAGTTCTGGATTAATTTCAATTTTTGCTAGTTTCTTGCATTCATTAGTACTGCATTTTTTATCTACTGCATGCTCTTCATATTCATTTCTAAAATATTTTAGAGTGCTTATTACTGGGTTTGAAGCAGTTTGTCCTAGTCCACAAACACTTGCTTTTGAGATTGTTTTTGTAAGCTCTTCTAATTTCTTAATATCTTCTAATGTTCCCTCTCCATTTGTAAGTTTTTCTAAAATTTCATACATTCTTTTTGTTCCAATTCTACATGGATTACATTTTCCACAGCTTTCATCAACAGTAAATCCTAAATAGAATTTTGCAAGATTTACCATACATTTTGAGTCATCCATAACAATAAGTCCACCTGATCCCATCATTGAACCAATCTCTTTTAAAGATTCATAATCTATTGGTGTATCAAGATATTCTGCAGGTATACATCCTCCTGATGGTCCACCTGTTTGTGCAGCTTTAAATTCTCTTTTATTTGGAATTCCTCCACCAATGTCAAAAACTATCTCCCTTAAAGTTGTTCCCATAGGAACTTCTACTAATCCTATGTTATTTACATTTCCACCAAGTGCAAATACTTTTGTTCCTTTTGAGCCTTCTGTTCCAATAGAAGCATACCAATCTGCTCCATTTAAGATTATTTGTGTAATATTTGCATAAGTTTCAACATTATTTATTAGTGTTGGAGATTCCCATAATCCGCTATTTGCAGGAAATGGAGGTTTTAATCTTGGTTGGCCACGTCTTCCTTCAATTGACTCTAAAAGAGCTGTTTCTTCTCCACAAACAAAAGCTCCTGCTCCAAGTCTAATATGTAAATCAAAACTAAAATCTGTTCCAAATATATTTTTTCCTATTATTCCTTTTTCTTTTGCTTGGTCTATTGCAATTTGAAATCTTTTTACTGCTATTGGATATTCTGCTCTAACATAAATATATCCCTCATTTGCACCTATTGCGTAACCTGCAATCATCATAGCTTCTATAACGCTGTGTGGATCTCCTTCTAGCACACTTCTATCCATAAATGCTCCTGGGTCACCTTCATCTGCATTACATACAACATATTTCTGTTTTCCTTCTGCCTGTTTTGTAAAAGCCCATTTTTTACCTGTAGGGAATCCTGCTCCTCCACGTCCTCTAAGTCCTGATTTTGTTATTTCTTCTATAACTTCATCAGGTGTCATTTCTTTTAAAACTTTCTCTAAGGCCAAGTATCCATCAAAAGCAATATATTCATTAATGTCTTCAGGATTTATAACTCCACAATTTTTTAATACAATTCTTTTTTGTTTTTTATAAAATTCAAGTTCATCTAACTTTTCTACAAGTTTTCCATCGATATCTTTACACAAAAGTCTTTCTACTCTTTTGTTTTCAACAATATGTGTTTGAATTATTTCTTCGCAGTCTTCTGGTTTAACATGTGCATAAAATGTGTTTTCAGGTCTTATTATTACAACTGGTCCTTTTGCACAAAGTCCAAAACATCCTGTTTTTATAACTCTTACATTTTCTATATTTTTTTCTTCTAAAATCTTTCTAAAATTTTCTAAAATTTTTGGCGACTTTGAAGATGTACATCCTGTTCCATGACATACCAAAATATGTTTTTCTCTTGTATCACAATTTGTGTTTATTCTTAATTCTAATTCTTTTCTCTTTTCTTCTCTAATTTTATGAATTTCTTCAATTGTATTCATAACGTGCTCCTTTCAAAATTTAATTTGTATATGGGTCTTTTTCTCTAGTGTCTTTTTCTGCGAAAATCTTATAGAATTTCCTCTCTAATTATCTATAAATCTAATTTTTCCTGTTAATTTTAATTAAGCATTTTCTTTCTTAATTCGATCTATAACTTGGTCTAATATTTGAACTGTTGCCATTCCATAAACTTCTCCATTGACTGTAAATACAGGAGCTAACCCACATGCCCCAACACATCTTGTTTCTTCCAAAGAAAATAGTCCATCTTCTGTAGTTTGTCCTGGTTCAATTTTTAATCTTTCTTTTGCTCTATCTAATATTTTTTCTGAACCTTTTACAAAACATGCAGTTCCGAGGCATATTGCAATATTATATTTTCCCTTTGGTTCTAATGTGAATCTAGAATAAAATGTTATAACTCCAAAAATTTCTGCCATTGGCATATTTAAAAACTCTGAAATAGATTCTTGTGCATGTTTTGGAATATATCCGTAATGTTCTTGTACACTATTTAAAATTTGAATTAAATTGTCTTTTTCTGGTTTGAAATCTTTCAATAACTCTTCCATAAACTTGTCTTTGTTTGAATTTCCACATTTGCATTTGTTTTCTTCCATATCTTTTACATTCCTTTCGTTTGAGGCACAGAATTTGAATAACAAATCGGTACACAGAAAATTTCTGCGCATTGGATTTTATAATTGTTTTTCAAACTTTGTCCTCTTTATATTTCTTACAATAATATATTAACATTTATTAATTTTTATTTCAATAATTTTTTGTAAATTTTTGTCGTAAATTTTTGGAAAAATTAAAGACTAAATTTTTTGATTTTTTTACGTTCATTGACAAATTTCGACTGACTTTGCAAAATAAAAGTAATATAATGTCTTTTGCCCTCGAGGGAAAAAGGGGGTGATTGTATGTCTTCTGCAGATCTTATTTGAAATTTAATCATGATGCTACTTGACGAAAAAGAAAATTCCAAAAATAATAAAAACACAAACGAAAAAGAAGACTAGTATAATAATATACATATAGTCAAAAAAAATAGCAGGGAATGAGAGTCCCTGCTATTTTTAAATTCTTTTTACTGCAGATCTTTGTATAATTTAAACATCACGTCTAAACTATATTTTTAATATATCACATTTTTATAATTTAGTCAATAATAATTGGAAATTTTTTCTATTTTTTTGTTTTTATATTCTTAACCTTGCTCCAACTAAAATATTTTTTTATTTACTGTTTTATATGTTCTAATTCTTACATAATAATAAAG
>JAFROW010000014.1 GCA_017429505.1 Clostridia bacterium
TAAGTTTAATTCCGGTCTCTTAATAAATACTTATTAAGCACCTTTAAAAATTTACTTTTTGGTACTGTGTTTTAGGTTAAAAACACATACCGTTTGGTTTCATCTCTAAAGAATTTATTGTTTACTTTTCAATGTACTTTTATAATTATGTTCACCTGCTCGCAAGTGACATTTTTTATTATACTATGACAATTTTGATTTGTCAATACCTTTTTTGAAATTTTTTAAAATATTTTTTATGTGTTTTTTCGCACAAAAAAATTAGTAATTTGGGGCTATATTTTATTATATGTTATCGCTTGTTTTTTAATTACTAATTTAATAAAATATTTATTTTTTCTAATCGGTACTTTTTTATAATACCACCTTTGTCGAATTTTGTCAACCATTTTTTTTAAATTTTTTTAAAATTTTTCTTAACTTTTTATATAAAATTACAGAAGCTTGAAATTCAAGCGTTTTCAAGCTTCTTTTTTTATTGCATAGGAAAAGTCGCAAGATTTTTCCGGAGCAACAAGGTTAAGTTTCTTTGATTCGTGCGGTTGCAAAGCAACCTGCACATGTGACGAAGTCACTTTTCTTATAAACTCCATAGTTAATTTCTCATAATTCATATAATTATATAGTAGCCTTTCTATATAATATATTTGCTTTTTTATATTTTTATGCTTCTGGTTCAACTAATCCATAGTTCTTTCCATCTTTTAATCTGTAGATAACATTTACTTTATTTGTATCTACATTTATAAATGCTAAGAAATTGTGTGTTGGATATTCTTGTAATTTGAACATTGCATCTTCTGGTGTTAATGGTTTTATTTCATAATAAGAAGATTTAAGAATTTCGTTTGTTATTTCTCTTTCTTCTTTTACTTCTGAGTTAAGTTCTTTTATAGATCCTTCTCTCATCATTTTCTCTTTTTGAGTTTTTGTTTTTCTAATTTGTCCTTCTAATATATCTATAACTTTATCTATAGAAGCATATAAATCTTTTTCTTCTGCTTCTGCTCTATATTTATCACCATTTGCATTTACCATTACTTCTGCAATTTGTTCATTTTTTTCTGTTTTTACAGTTACCTCTGCTGATGCATCTTCAAAATACTTGTCTATTCTTTCTAATTTTCTTTCGATATAGTCGTTGATTGCATCTGTTACTTTTAATTCCTTTCCTACTACTTGAATTTTCATATAAATTCCTCCTTTAAAGTCTTATTTTGGAACATTTCGTGTAATAAATTAGCTATATTAAGCATTCTTACCACAGAATATTTTTAATATTAATCTTAAATGTCCCTCTTTGTTCTCTTATTATATATGTTATTTTTAATTTTGGCAAGAGGTTTTCGTATAAAAATTGCAAAAAACTAAATTATTAGATCTAATAATTTATGCTTTATATCTCACTCAAACAAACTCATTATCTCATCTTTGCTCAATTTATTAACAAACGAAGTCTTAGTATCTAGCATATTATCAATAAGTTCTGCCTTTTTATTTTGAAGTTCATAAATTTTTTCTTCTATAGAATTAGAAGTAATTAGTTTGTAAACTTGAACATTATTTTTTTGTCCTATTCTGTAAGCTCTGTCTGTTGCTTGATTTTCTGCAGACTGATTCCACCATGGATCATAGTGTATTACCATATCTGCTCCTGTTAGATTTAGTCCTGTTCCGCCAGCTTTAAGTGAAATCAAGAATATTTTTACATCTGGATTTGAATTGAATTCATCAACCAATTTTATTCTTTCATCAACTTTTGTACTTCCTGTAAGCTTAAAGTATTTTATATCCTTTGAATTAAGCTCTTTTTCTATTATTTCAAACATTGATGTATAGCCTGAAAATAATAATATTTTGTGTCCAGCTTCTATAGCATCTGAAAGTATTTCTACACATTGATTTAACTTGCTACTTTCATCTTTATAGTCTTTTATAAACAAACTTGGGTGACAACATATTTGTCTTAATCTTGTAAGTGTTGATAAAATTTTAAATTGACTTTTTTCAAATCCGTTTAATTTTATCTCATCTACAACTTCTTGTTTTGCTTGTGCCAAATAAGACATATATACAGCTTCTTGCTCATCTGTCATTTGATTATTAAGTACTGTTATGGTTTTTTCTGGAAGTTCTGTTAATACATTTTTTTTGTTTCTTCTTAATATAAATGGAGCTATTAACATTTTTAGCCTATTCATTGCTCTTTCGTCATTTTCTTTTACAATTGGAATTTCATACAAGTTTTTGAATTTTTTGTATCCAAATAAGTATCCAGGCATTACAAAATCAAATATTGACCATAGTTCTGCTAAAGAGTTTTCTATTGGAGTTCCTGTTAATGCATAACGTGTCTCACCATTTAATTCTTTTATAGCTTTTGCATTTTGTGTTGTGCTGTTTTTCATATATTGTGCTTCATCTGCGATTATATATTTAAAATTGTAATTTAGTTCTTTATATACTTCTATATCTCTTTTTAATAAATCATAAGATGTTATAATCAAATCATAATTTTGCACATTTTTAATAAGCTTTTCTCTTTCTCTTGCATTCCCTTTTATTACACAAGGTTTTAAATCAGGTGCAAATTTATTTACCTCACTTAGCCAATTTAAAGTAAGAGAACTTGGGCAAATAACAATTGACGCTTTTCTTTCTTTTTCATTTTGCAAATCGCTATCAATATCTTGACTTCTTGTTTCATTATCTTGAAAAACATTATTATCTTGTTCTTTACATTCATCCTTATACTCCATCAATATAGAAATCACCTGCAAAGTTTTTCCAAGTCCCATATCATCTGCAAGTATTCCACCAAAGTGATATGAATCAAGTACTTTAAGCCACTTAAATCCTGTTTTTTGGTAATCTCTTAACACATTTTCCATCTCTTCAGGAATAGCTATTTCATCATTTATGTTATCTTTTTCTAGGTCACTTACAATTTTTTGAAATTCATTACTTTTAGAAGCATTTACAGATTGTTCTCTTTTTAATAATTCATTTAAATATAGACTTCTATTTATAGGAAGTTTAACTGTTTCTTTTTCCAGGTCTTTGTAATCTAAATCCATTCCAGTAACTAATTTATCTAAAAATTCTATATCTTCATTTTCTTCTAAATTCAAAAAACTTCCATCTTTTAGCCTGTAATATTTTTTCTTAAGCTGATATTTTTGCATTACATCTTTTATCTCATCTACTTTTATATTTAACTTTTTAAAATCTATTGAAAGTAGGTTGTTTTCTACCTTTACCCCTATTGTTCCTAATTTAGGTTTTCTTATTTCTTTAGATTTAAAGTTCTCCGTCGCTAGTACCTCAAATTTTTGCATATATATTTCAATATCATTTGCTAAAAAATTATATATTTTATCATCATTTGGTAAAATAAATCTTAAATTTTGTGTATCTACCATAAATCCTGTTTTTCTTATAATATTTAAGCTTTTATTTTCTGATAGAATATTTCTAGTATTTTTTATATTTACATCTTTTTCTAATGGATTAAACTCTTCATTTCCATAACAAAACTTAACATCTGCAATAACATAATCATTTTGATCAAAATCCAAATAAACTTTGACCCCAAGATTTTTTGGTTTATATTCTTCTATTTCTTCTTCTGCAATATTTTTAAGCCTTATGCAATTTCCTACTTTTGGCATTATAACAGAATATAGGTCTTTTAAATCTTCCTTACCTAGCTCTAATTCTGTTATATATGATTGTTTAAATATTTTAACTAGTCTTATTACTGTATTTTCAAAATTTTTGCTACATCTATACAATCTTAATCCTTCTATAACATAAGTATATTTTTTTCCATTAAATATTTGTATTGAAAAGATTTCTTTATTTGGCTTAATTGTATATATTCCATCTTTTGCCCTACTTAGCTCAAATGTGATATTTGGGTCGTCTTCAATCAATTCAATTTGAGCCGATGTTCTATCTACATCTGTTAAAACTCTTTTATTTTTAAGTACATCAAATGCTTCATCTATTGAGCTTTCTCCTAATGTGATTCTTGTATTGTTTAAAGTATTTCCATAATATGTGTATTTATTTCCATTTTCTGCATATTTAAGCATTTCTGAATATCTTAAAACAAAATCTAAAAGTGGTCTACTTTTTTCTGTAAAATTGTCTCTAGTATGTACAAATTCTAATTTATCTCCGTATTTATAAAATTCATTTCTTGCCATTCTTGTATAAAATTCAGATAAATCTTTTATTTTATACATTCTTTTGTTTCCAATCTTAATCTCTAATTTTAGTTTTGAATCAAATCTATCAAAAATAAGTCTTGGCTCTATTTTTATTTTTTTATCTTCTGGTAGTTGTTCAAACTCTTCTGAGTTTATTTCTTGTAGTTCTTCGTTGTATAAGTCTATTACTATTTTTCTGAAATTTGCAAATCTGTTGATGTTGTGTTTCGATTTTTGTGGCTCATCAAATTTATCCCAATATTTTGTCTGTGTAAATTTAATTAGCGTTGCCGCTATATGCTTACATGCAGCATATCTATTATAATAATCTTGGCATTCACATTCTGCAACTTCTAATTCTCCATCTTCAACCTTTATTGTTGTAGTATAATTATCGTAATTCCCTTCTACTTCTGCTGTAATTTCGAAATTGTTTGGATCTTCGTAATGCACTTTTTTTATTTCTACTTTGCCTTTGCTTACTATTCTTCTGGCTCTATTTAGCCTTTCTTCGCCAACATCAGTATATATTTCTTGCGCTAAATTTTCATTTACTTGCATTTACAACTACCCCTTTATTTTGCTATTATTAACATTATTCTATAATCCTGAAGTAATACTAGATATAAAGCTTCATATTTTTTCTATTATATAGATCAAACTTTATTTTACCAAAAAAAAACAAAAAAAGCAAGTAGTATCTTGCTTTTTTACATATCTTTCTCCACTTTTCATCGCAATTTTCGACATTTTTCGTTTTTTTTCATTTTTTACTTGATTTTTAATTTTATTTATAGTATCATATCTCAAGAGGTGCAAAAAATGAATAATTTATTAAAAGAAAATAATTTTATAAGTGCTGAAAAAACTTGCAAAAACGCAAGTATTGTTCCATTTTCTTTTAATATTTCTCGTAGTACTATTATTTATTAATAGTATTTTTTTTTGCATTATCGAGCTAATATAGGAAACTTTGTCTTTTATATAAATAAAATATTTGGCGTTTCCTATAAAATAAAAATATAAAGGAGGAATGTTCTTATGGAACAACAAAAATTACTTTTTGATGTCAACGAAAAACCACCAATTATGAAGTGGATTATTCTGGCCCTACAGCATGTTTTTGCAATGTTTGGTGCAACAATTTTAGTGCCAATACTTGTTAATTCTGCAGCAGGAGAAACTGTACTTACAATTCCAGTAGCCTTGGTTACATCAGGAATTGGAACACTAATCTATATTCTATGTACAAAAGGAAAATCACCTGTATATTTAGGTAGCTCATTTGCATTTATTGCTCCACTTGCAGCAGCATTTTTAAAAGGTGGCGTATCAGGTGCTATGACAGGAATTATGGCTGTAGGTTTAATCTATGTTATTTTCGCAATTATAATTAAATTAGTTGGTAAAGGATGGATTGAAAAAATTTTACCACCTGTTGTAATTGGGCCTATGATTATGATTATTGGTTTAGGACTTGCACCATCTGCAATTTCTCAAATAGGATTAGGAACTGGTGCAGAGATTGAATGGAGAGGCGTAATTGTCGCACTTGTTACATTTTTAACTACAGCTATTGTTATGGTAAGAGGTAAAGGATTTATTAAAATAATACCTTTCTTAATTGGTATAGTTACAGGTTACGTTTTAGCCATTATTCTTGGACTAGTTGACTTTACTCCTGTAGCAGAAGCTGCATTTTTTAGCATACCACAATTTATGGTTCCTTTTGTCAGCTATATGCCAAACTTTTCTGCTTTACTTACTATTGCTCCAATTGCTTTAGTTACAATGGCAGAACATATTGGAGACCACACAGCTCTAAGTACTATTATTGGAAAAGATTTGCTTAAAGAACCTGGTCTTGATAGAACACTTTTAGGTGATGGTATAGCAACATTCGTTGCAGGTATGCTTGGAGGACCTGCAAATACAACTTATGGCGAAAATACATCTGTTGTTGGTATGACAAAAGTTGCATCTGTTTGGGTTATTGGTTTAGCTGCAATAATTGCAATTTGTTTAGGATTTTTAGGAAAATTCACAGCAATTGTATCTACAATTCCAAATCCAGTATTAGGAGGAGTTTCTCTTCTACTTTATGGATTTATTGCTGTAAATGGTCTTAAAGTTTTAATTGAAAACAGAATAGATTTTGGTAAATCTAGAAATGTAGTTGTAGCATCTACAATGCTTGTTTTAGGATTGGGTGGTGCAGCAATTTCTATTGTATCTGGTGATTTATCTATCACTATATCTGGAATGAGTTTAGCTGCAATTATTGGAATATTATTAAACTTATTTATGCCAAAAGAAACTAATGAAATTGATTAAATAGATTAAGAACAAATCGGAACTTGAAGAATTTCGAATGTTCAAATTATCAGCACTTTAACGTTGCTTAAAAATTTTGATTATTAAAGCGTTCCGTAAATTTGTTCTAGTGCGAGATTTACGTAGGAAATCTCTGCACATCAGTTTTTATATAATAGGAAAGTATGACTTTCCTATTATAGAAAGGAAGTCTTTGTATGAATACTTTAGTTTTAAATAATCCTTTAATAGAACATAAATTATCTATTATTAGAGATAAAAATACTGGAACAAAAGAATTTAGAGAAATAATTGGAGAAATTGCAACTTTTTTATGTTATGAAGCAATGTCAGATGCTAAGCTAGAAGAAGTTGAGATAGAAACTCCAATTTGCAAAACTAAAGCAAAAAAATTGGATGAAAATAAATATGCCTTTGTACCAATTTTAAGAGCAGGAACAGGAATGTTAGATGGATTAATAAAAGCTATTCCAAATGCAAAAATTGGTCATGTTGGATTATATAGAGATGAAACAACACATAAACCTATACGTTATTATTATAAAATGCCAAAAGACATTGCAAACCGTGAAGTAATCGTATTAGATCCAATGTTAGCAACAGGTGGATCTGCATGTGATACAATCACTATGTTAAAAGAAGATGGAGTTAAAACTATAAAATTTTTATGTATAATTGCAGCACCTGAAGGAATTAAAAAAATAGAAGAAATTCACCCTGATGTAAAAATCTATACTGCTTCAATTGATGAAAAACTCAACGAAAATGCATATATAGTACCAGGTTTAGGAGATGCAGGAGATAGAATTTTTGGAACAAAATAAACTAAAAAAAGAACCTAAATCAGAATAAAACTATTCTTGATTTAAGTTCTTTTTCTTAATTAATCTTTATAATAAATAGCTTTTGCAACCACATCCATTTTAGCTACATTCATTGAAGTCCAATTTTCTATTTCTCTTATTGCTTTTTGTTTAAAATCTCTTAAAGTTTCTACAACATTACAACCATAAATAACTTCAACTTCCATATAAATTATTGCACCTTCATCAGAATTTGTAACTCTAATTTTTAGCACTCTATTTATTTCTTCTAGCTTGTTTGCAAGGTATTCTGCTAATTGCTTAAAGACATTGTCTGAAATTGTGAAATTTCCCATATAGCTAAATGTAGGTCTTATTATAGATTTTTCTGAGATATATGGTTTTTGGCCATTTCCTCTAGATTTAAAAATTTGCAAAGGGTCTAAAAGATATCCTGAAAAATCCTTTTTTATTTCAAATGTTGGAACAGGAATTACATGCTTTCCTTCTGTAACTCTTATTCTTCTTGCTGTTTCCATTTCTTCTTCTGTCGCAACATCTGTAATATATATTGTTTTAGATATCTTTGGAAGTTTTAAATTTTCTGCAATTTTTTCAACCATTCCATCAGAAGTTCCAAGAAGTAAAATACTTTCCGCTTTATATTTTTTTAATGCTTTTTGTATTTCTTTAGATTGCTCTTCTTTTATAAATAGTGCTTTTTTTACAGTTTCTATTTTTGTTGCAGCCTTTTTTGCAGAATTTCCTGCAATTACTTCATTATCTTTAATTAAAAGTCCGTCATCTATTATAAAATGAATATTATTTTCTGCTGCTACCATCTGTGCCCTATAACTTTTTCCAGTACCTGAGGGACCTACGAAGGCAAATACTTTTATTTCTTTTAACATATAATCATTCCTCTAACTAAAATATATATAATTTATAAGAAAAAATAAAATTTTAAAATGAAAGAGCTTAAACGAAGCAAATTACAATTTCTTTTAAATACAAAATGGTGGTACCCTTACAAACCTGATAAGGGGGGACCATAAAGTATTTAATTAGAAATTGTATGAAGCATAGTGTAAAGCGGGGTTGAATTTTAAAATTTAATTTCTTCTTAATTATCTATAGTTTTAAAGCAAAAGTACCAAAAGGCATATTCCTTATGGTACATATTTTTAAGCTATTTCTTTAATTTTTATATCTCTAACATGTTCAATCTTTTCCCATGTTGTTTCTCTTTTAAATAAACATTTAAAGTTTATTAGAAGCCATGAACCTAAAAATAGTGGATAATATATAAACCATTTTATCATCGGCTTGATTGGCTTTTTTTCTAAATACATTGTAAATATTGCTGTTACTATTGGGAAAAATAATGTTGGCACAATGTATCTTACTATATTTTCTATAAGTTCAAATGTCGTCATTCCATCTGCTAAATAGAATATAAAGTTTGAAAGTAATAATAAAATTGTAGCTACGAATAGCGGAATACTTCCAATTATATATAAAAGTCCGTCAAGATTCATTAATGTTTTGTGTTCTTTTACTGCTAATGCTAAATCTTTTGTGTAAACCTTCATACATTGAATATGTCCTACTGTCCATCTGCTTCTTTGTGACCATGATGCTTTAAATGAAACTGGTTGCTCATCATAAACTATTGCATCTGTAGCCCATCCAAGTCTTCTACCTTTTATTATTCTTTTTAAAGAAAACTCTATATCTTCTGTAAGTGTAACTGTATCCCATCCTGTATCTTTGATTAAATCAAATTTAACCATAAATCCTGTACCATTTAGAAGTGGTGATAATCCTATGTTATATCTTGCTAAATGATAAAATCTGTGCATTGTCCAATAAAATAGTGCATATCCTGCTGTTACCCAGCTGTCTGTAGGATTTTTAATATCTCTATATCCTTGAACAACTTCTTCTCCTTGGCATAATTTTTTGTTCATATTTTTTGTGAAATTTTTATCAACTATGTTGTCTGCGTCAAATACGAAAAATGCATCATAATCTGCATTATCTCTGATTTTTTGTTGTAAAAACCAATTTAATGCATATCCTTTTGTTTTGTGTTCGTCATCAAATCTTTCCAAAACAATTGCACCATGTTCTTTGGCAATTTTTGCTGTATTATCTGTGCAATTATCTGCTATAACATAAATATCTAATAATTCTTTATCATAATCCTGATTCATTAAACTATCTACTAAATTTCCAATTACTGCTTCTTCATTGTGTGCAGGTAGTATTGCCATAAATTTATGTTTTTTATTTATCTTTAATGGTCCATCTTTAAATTTTATAAGTGAAAATAAACTTATTCCAAAATTATAAATCCAAAATATTGTTATTATATATACTAGTGCTTGCCTTAATATATATACATATTCCATATTTCTCTTCCTCTCCTATTATATTTATATTTACTCACTTTTTCTATTATACTATATTTTTGTAAAATTTGCAACTTTTTTCCAAATTTTTTTAGACAACTCAGTTCAAAAACTTATCTTAATTAAATATAAGTATTTTGAGAAATAATCTTATTTAACTAAATAGCTTAAAAATTCTTAGTAATTTTACAAGGGAATCTAAAAATTAATATTTTTAGGGTGCTTGTATAATTACTTAGATTTTTTAGCGTTAAATGAAAGTTAGCTAAGATTATTCGAAAAATACTTATATTTTAATTAATTTGAGCCATTTGTAACATAGTAAATATTACACGCATTCATTCTTTTCAAAAATTGCACATTTTTTAAATTTAGTGTTTTACACAATGGATCAAGCACTTTTTCATTTCCTTCATCTTTATTTATAAAAACTATAATTCCTTTTGATGTATCTTTTCCTTCAAAAATCTGATTAATATTTTCGCTAGAGTATTCTAAATCTTTTGCTATATATGAATTATCTAGTTTCGTAAAAAGAAGAATATCATCTAAAAATCTATTATTTTTTGAGTAGAAAACATACAATGTTGGAAGATTTAGTTCATTTGAAAGCTTTTCTACAATTTCTTTTTTATCACTAAACATTACTTCTGGCTCTATTTTTAAAATTGCAGGTGAAATCATTATTGCAATTAATATTACAATTAACAATATATTTGTAACTTTTTCTGAAAACATATTTTTTAAGAGTATGTATGCAAAATATATTCCCATTACAAAAATTAAACTACATATTGGCATTATATATCTTAGTTCTATCCATGGCGAAGCAACTGCAACTAGTAAAAAGTAAAATAATGTTGGAGCAATTATTATCTTGCATTTATCAGAACTATGGTTATTTTGCATCGTTTCGTATTTATATGAGCTTTGGTTATTTTTTATCATTTCATTTTTATCTATGCATTCTTTATTTTGCGGCAAATCTTTTTTTGTATTTTTTAAAATTATTTTTCTCATTTTTAAATAAATATATGCACATATTTCTAGTAATAAAATACCAATTCCAATTCCATTAAAACAGAATCTATTCACTTTTGCCAAGTAATTTTTAATATTCCCCAAAAACATTGAAATATCTTTAAATTTATCTATTACACCTTGTCCTCTATAGCCAAAAAACATGTGATTTATAGAATATGGGAATATTGCTAAAGAAATTATTGCAGCGATTGCCATTGTAAGTGTATAAAATCCAAGATTCTTCCAGTTCTTTTCTTTTGCGAATTTTATTGTAAAAATTAGATACATCATCGCTAAGAAAAATAAATAATAGTAATGTGTAAGTGACCCAAAAAGTGCAGATAAACCTATACAAATTAATAATTTTTGATTCACCTTTCCACATTTTCTTAACCTTATGTGTAAATATGTTGTAAGCATAATGTTAAAAGTTGAAAGTGCATACATTCTTATATATATTACATTTGTAAGTGATGCCATTGTTATTGCAGAAATTAAAGCTAAAATAGCAGATTTTTCTTTTGCATATTTCTCATTTTCTAATAATTCTTGCAAAATTAAATATGTTAAAAAGGTTATTGCAAGAAAAATAACAGTATTTACAACTATTCCTGGCCATTTTGAATAACCGTTTTTAGAAAATCCCATTGCTATTTTTAAAAACAAATAATAAAGTGGGGGATGTACATCATTTTTTTGATTTTCATATACTTGTGCATATTGGCCTTTTTCATTTTCTTGTACAGATATGTAGTCTTCATAATAATCTTTGCTATGCCATGTGTTATAAAAATCTTCATTATCTTGAATTTCTACTTTATCGAAGCTAGCAAGCCCCATAGAATAAGCTTCATCCATGTGTATATAAGATTTTTTTGTTCCTACAAAAATATATATTATTGTTTGTAATATTAATATTATTGATATTACGGCTATTTCTATTTTTTTATTTTTCATTTTCTTCCCCTTTTAATTTATTTGACATTATATTATCATTTATTTGTAAATTTTACAAGGGTATTATAAGTTTTAAAGCAGTAGCATATTTTACGCTACTGCTTTATTTTACTCATTATCATAACTTGAACACATAGACTCATCTGGATTTTGAGTGTCTACTCCCTCAACTGGCGTTACTATAATAGACTCTAGTTTGCATTTTTGTGTTTGGCTATTGTTATATTTGCAACTTGAAACTGTGCAATTTATTTTTTGGTCTTTTTCCATTTTTAATTACATCCTTTCCTTTAAGGTAACAAATTTGTTTAAGTGCAAGATCTATAGAATTAATTCTTGCACATATTCTTTTTAAATTTTCTACCTTATATTTTCTTATTATTTTGACCATTTTTTTTAATTTTATTCATGTAAAATGTTTTGACCTTTTCATAAATCAGTATAATAATTTGCTTCAAATTATTTCCTTTAAATTTGAAGCAAAATAGTTGCAGTCATTCCTAATTTTACATTTCCATCATTTTCAAATTCTATATCAATTGTAAATTTTCCATCACTTGCTGTACTTCCAATATGAGTAATATATCCTGAAAATGTTTTGTCAATTGCTGAAATAGTTATTTTACCTTCATCTCCAACCTTTACTATATTTATCTTTGTTTCATCTATTTTCATAGAAACTGTTAATATATTCTTACTTTGTATTTGTACATAATGACTATTCAAAACTTTGCTTTCCTCATCTGGAACATTTAGTTCTACAATATAGCAGTCATAAGGTGCTATTAAATATGTTCCATTTGTGTATTTCAATATTTTTTCACCTTTTGCTACATAGGAATTTTCTTCAACATACACTTTTTCTAAATAGTATGTTGCATGTAATTCTACATTTTCTATTAAAGCTGATTTTACTTCACTTGTGCTTGATAAAGTCTCTGTACTTTTATGTTCTTCGGAAGTAGTCGAATTGGAATCACTACTTTTTTTATTTTTTTTATACTGACTTTGAGTATATTCTTCAGAACTATTACTATCTTCCGCACTATTAAATAGATAAAAACATAATATTCCTAATATTATTATTAAAATTAATATTAATAAAGGTGTCCCTATTTTTTTTAGTTTCATTTCATTCACCTCACAACTTAATTTAACTCACAATTAACAAAAATACGATAATATCTAACATTTCCGTTTTCTGCAGTTACAGCAATAAGTATTTTATTTGTTCCTTCTTTTATATCGTCATTTCCAGTTACCACTGCTTTTGCAGAAGTATCTTCAGCTGTGGCAGTAATCTTTAAACTTGATTTATCTGTAACATTTACAAAATATGTTGTATTTTCTTTGTTGAAACTCGTATTTAAATCTAAACCTTTTACTTTTAATTTTTTTAAATAGTTATTATTTGATCCAATGTATGTTGCTGTTTCCATTTTTTCGTTGCTTTGCGAAGAACCTTGCATACTGCTTGCGCTATTTGATCCACTTACACTACTTTTATTATTTGTACCACCTGCAACATTTGAATTATTCTTTCTACTTACGTTGCCTACAACATTTGAACTCATATTTTTATCACTTGATTTTGCATTTATAATTGTTGAATTTTGAGTATTTTTTTGCAACATATTTTCGTCTGAAATTGCCAAATTTTGATTATTTTTTTGTGACATAGTTTCGTTTGTATTGTTTGTTACCTTTGACATTTCATTATTTTGTGATTTTTGGTCATCACTTTGCTCTATACTATCTGTATCCTTTTGTGCACTATCTTTTTGTTTATCTTCTTTTTCTTCATTACCATTTTGTGAATTTTCTTTTTCTGAATTTTCTTCTTTTTCTGCTACGATCACATTTTGAGTTTCTTCTAATACAATCTTTTCCTTTTTTTTGGTTGATGTGTTTCCTTCATCGTCTTCAGATTCTATCTCTTCTTCTACGATAATTTTTGTGGTTAATTGTATTTTGCTATTTATCTCAGCATTTTCTGGTACTACATAGCACAATTTTATTTGACTTAAATTCATTTTTGTTTTATCAATTTCGATTACTATTGCGTCTTTTTCCTCCTCTATTGCCACATTTTCGTCTGTATAAATTTCTCCATTATCTATATTTGAATTTAATACTATTTTAAAATTGTCATATTCAATTTTATTTATATTAAATGTCATCTCTAATGTTTCTCCTGAAGAAATTTCAGTTGTACTTACTTCAAAAAATTTAATATTTTGATTTGCTGGTACAGCATAAGATACTTGAGTTCCAATCAAAATTATAACAATTATTGTACTTAATAAGATTTGTATTTTTTTATTCATACCTGTCGTCTCCTTTCTATTTAATTAAAACAGAATTGGAATTTATGTTTCAATTACTCTGTTCTTAGTGCTTCAATTGGATTAAGTTTAGAAGCCTTATATGCAGGGAATATTCCAAACACAACTCCGATAAATAAACTTGAAGCAAAAGCAATCAATATAATACCAGATTTTGCTACAAAGTTAAATCCAAAAGTTTGTAAGATAATTCCTGCAGATATTCCTAAAATCACTCCAATTGCACCACCTAGCATACATAGTATCAATGCTTCAATTAAGAATTGTACCAAAATATCTTTTCTTTTGGCTCCAAGAGCTTTTCTAATTCCTATTTCCTTTGTTCTTTCTGTTACAGAGACGAGCATTACATTCATTACACCTATTCCTCCAACAACTAAAGAAATCCCTGCAATTCCTCCTAGTAATAAAGATAAAGTATTTTGAATATTTTCCGCTGTTTCTCTCATACTATCTTGTGATGACACTGTATAATAATCTGATGTAATAGCTAAAGTTTTTTCTAAATAACTTCCAATTATTGTTGTAGTTGTATCAATTAGGTTTTCATTTTCTACTTTAACATATAATGTATTAAAGCTTATATCACCATTTAAATATTTTGCTGTTGTAAATGGAATTATAAGCATATTGTCAATATTTGTTCCCATTGTGCTTCCGAACCTTTGCTAAAACTCCAACTATTGTATATTTATCTCCGTTTAGGTTAATTGTTTGACCTACTATATCTTTGTTTTTAGCATTTTCAAATAAGCTAGACGCTAAACTTGAACCTATTAAACATACTTTACTTGTATTATCTAAATCTATGCTTGATAATTTTCTTCCTGCATTTATGCCTAAATTCATTACTGTTAGGTAATCTGGCGTAGTTGCTAATACTCTTGCTCTATTTGACGTTGTCGTTCCTTTACTTACTGTAGCTGAAATTGTTTTATATGGTGCAACACTTTCTACATTACTAAGTGATAAAATATCATCTACTTGACTATAGTCTAATGATGTATCATCTGATGAAATTGAAACTGTTAAAGTTCCTGTCCCAAGAGATTGAACATTAGACCTTACATTTGAGGTTGCCCCTTCTCCTATTCCAACTAGCAAGATTACTGATGTAATACCTATTATTAAACCTAAGGCAGTAAGACTGGATCTTAGCTTATTACTAATTATATTTTTTATTGCATCTTTAAAAATACTTATAAATTTAACCAAAGTTATACCTCCTCTAGTTTTCCATCCATCATTTTTAAAATTCTCTTTGCTTTATTTGCAACATTTATATCATGAGTTATTAATATAATTGTTTGACCTTCTCTGTTTAATTCTTGCAACAAATCCATTACTTCATGACCTGTTTTAGAATCTAGTGCGCCTGTTGGTTCATCTGCAAGAATTATTTCAGGTTCTCCAATTAGCGCCCTTGCAATTGCTACTCTTTGTTGTTGTCCACCAGAAAGTTGTGATGGCATATGTTTTTCTCTTCCTTTCAATCCTACTTTTTCTAAATACTCATAAGCTCTTTTTTGTGATTCTTTTTTATTAATTCCTCTATACATTAAGGGTACTTGTACATTTTCCAAAGCATTCATTTTTGGAAGCAAGTTAAAACTTTGAAAGATAAATCCAATCTTCTTATTTCTAATATCTGCTAAAGTGCTATCACTTGCTTCTTTTATGCTTAATTTATCTAATAAATATTCACCACTATCTGCAATATCTAAAAGACCTAAAATGTTCATCATTGTTGACTTTCCTGAACCAGATGGTCCTATAATTGCAACAAATTCTCCTTTTTTTACTGAAAAATTAATATTATCCAATGCCTTTACCACTTGGTCTCCTAATTTAAAAGATTTACATACATTTTTTAATTCTATCATAAACTTTCCTTCCTTTTTCAATTGGTGTCGGTTCTTTTCTGTTGGTGACGGTTCTTTTTTGACGATATTATTCCTTTGAACTATTTTGACTTCCTTTTGCTGAATTTTGAGAAGAACCTCTTTTGTTAGAATCTCCACTTGGTCTTTCTCCAAATCCACCTGATGGCATGTCTCCCGAAACTCCCGGCATTTGGCCACCTCTTTCTCCAAACATATTGTTAGAATTTTTATTACTTGAAGTATTTGCATCTTTTGTTATCTCTGTTTCGATTTGAACTATATCATCAGTTGTAAGTCCTGATGTAATTTGAACATAATTTTCATCTGAAATTCCTGTCTCTACAACAACTTCTTCAGTAGTTCCATCACTATCTACTTTAACAACATATTTTTCTCCATTACTATTTGTTGCTACAGCATTTATTGGAACACATATAGCATCTTTTTCTTCCTTAATAATTATAGTACAAGATACACTCATTCCAAGTTTTACATTTCCATCATTTTTAAACTCTACTGTTGCTTCAAACGTTGTTCCTGAATTTGAATATGTTCCTACAGAATCTATTTTTGTAATTTTTCCTGTATAAGTTTTGCTATCATCTGCTGTTAACGAAATTTCTACCTCTTGCCCCACTTTTACACTTGCTAATTCATTTTCACTTATAGAAAGTGAAATATTTAATTTATCTAAATATGATACTTCAACATAATTTGATGATGTGGCCTTTGTTTCAGTTTCTGGCAATTTCATACTAATAATTACACAATCTTTGCTTGCCTTTAAATATGTTCCATCTGTATATTTTAAAATTTTATCTCCTTTTGAGATAGTATCATCTACTTCTACACACACTGCTTCAAAGTATTTTGTAGTACTAAGTTCTAACTTTTCTGTTTCTTTACTAGCAACAGTTCCAGAGCTTGTTAAAGTTTTCTTAATACTTTGCGTAGATACTTTTTCCTCAGTTGTAACAATTTGTGTATTATTTTGCTGTGTATTTAATCCTACTTGCCTTCCTAAGAAAAATACTCCTATCATTAGCAATACAATAATTAAAACAATAAAAATTTTCTTTTTCATAAAATTCAAACTCCTTTTTTATGACGTATTAGAGTGCTACTCTCTAATAACATGACATATGACTAAATTTTTAATTTAATTGTATTTTAATTTCTAAACCTTAAAATTACCTTAAGTTTTTAAAATTTTTTTTTTTTTGATTATTTACATGGCCCGTCTTTGTTCGCTCGCCAAATTTGCTTTTTCCTATACAATAAAAATGATATTACAAAAAATTGCAATATCACTTTTCATTATTGTTGAAAACCAAAAGATTCTGGTATACCCAACTATAATCTTTGATTGATATGTATGGTCAGTATCTTATTTTATTGGAAGTTTTACAACTACTCTTGCTCCTTTTTCTCTATTTTTCTCAAATTTAATTGTTCCTTTATGCAAATTTACAATATTATATGCTATAGAAAGTCCAAGTCCCATACCGCCTTTTTCTCTATTTCTTGATTTTTCTTCTCTGTAGAAACGTTCAAAAATATGATCAATTGCTTCATTACTAATGCCTATTCCAGTATCTACTACCTCTAGAACTGCCTTTCCGTCTTGTTTATATGTTTTTATTTCAATAGAATCTTTAGATTGGGTATATTTTATACTATTATCTAATAAAATAACTACTAATTGTTTTATCATATTTAAATCCGCATTAATTTCTTCTTTATATTCAAAAGAAACATTCAAATTCTTGTTCTCATTTTCTGCTAAGTCTTTATAAACTTGAACTAACGAGCTTAATTCTTCATCTAAATTAAACATTTGCTTATTAAGCCTCAATTTATCAGAATCATTTTTTGCAAGCTCCATAAGTTCTTTTATAAGTTTTGTAAGTCTCCCGAGTTTCTTGAAGTGTAATACTTATGTCTTCTGCATTATCTATTATTTTTGATTTTGGATTTTCAAGTAATCTTTCTTGTTTTGCTTTTATAATAGCAAGAGGTGTTCGAAGTTCATGTGATGCATCTTGTACAAATCTTGTTTGTTTTTTCCAAGATGCTACAATTGGCTTTAATGTCCATTTTGATAATAAATAACTTGCTATCAAAATTATTAATACACTTATTGAAAATGATATAACAAGATTTTTAACAAATTTTTCAGCAATCGTTTTTTCTGAATCGATATTTATTAATACTTGTGAATATGTTCCGTCATCATTTAAATAATTTATACCTCTATATGAATAATTTGAAATACTTGTTTCATAAATATTGTTTAAATTTGTTTTATCAAATGAAGCATTTTCAAATATCTCATTTAAATTTGCTTCTTGTGATATATTTCCATCAGCATCTCTATTTATAAACACAAGTCTTGGACTTTTATTTTGTACATTTGAATTATCAGGAATTCTAGGTTTTTCAGCTAATCTATCTTCTCTTTCCATTTTAAATTCTCTTCTTGAGTTTGTTCTCTCTAATTCAGAATCTGCTGATAGATATAGTGAACTCTTAAATTGACCATAAATAATAACTCCCAATGCAGTAAAAATCACAGCAAAAGTAATTAAATTTAATAATATATTTTTTAAAAGTTGTCTTTTGACTTGTTTTTCTTCACTCATAAAAAAATCCATTCCTTTCTCACAATTGCTTTGGAATATATATTTTTTTCAATATTTCTTAATACTACAACCTTATTAAGAAATCATATATCCCACTCCACGTATTGTTTTAAAATATTTATCACAATCATATTTTTTTAACTCTTTTCTAATTCCACTTGCATATACTTCCACTACATTTGCAGTTGTGTCACTATCAAATCCCCATATTTTATCAAATATTTGCTCTTTTGTTAAAATACGATTTTGATAATGCACTAAATATTCTAACATATCAAATTGCTTTCCTTGAAGTTTTATTTCTTTATTTTCTATAAATGCCTTTCTATTACCTAAATCTAGTCTTAATTCCTTAAAACTTATTTCATTTTTATAATATGATGGATTATTTCTTCTAACCATTGCCTGAATTCTGACTTTTAACTCTTCAGTTGCAAAAGGCTTTGTTAAATAATCATCTGCACCTTTTTGAAATCCTTTAATTTTGTCATTTAAACTATCTTTGGCTGTAAGTATTAAAACTGGTGTTAGAATTTTTTCTTTCCTTATTTTTTCTAATACTTCATATCCATCTTTTATCGGAAGCATCAAATCTAAAATTATTACATCATAAATATCTTGCAAAGCATAAAGTTCAGCCTCTGCTCCATCAAAAGCCTGATCGATTTCATATTCATTTTCTAAAGAATGTTTTATTGTATTTGATAAAATTTTTTCATCTTCTACTATTAATATTCTCATCGTATGTCACCTCATATAATTTAAATCGAGTAGGAACTGAATAATTATTTTATTCAGTATCCTCTCACTTATATGAAACCGCCCTAAAAATAGGGCTGTTTCATTAACTATTTGTCGTTGTACTTGTTGTTTCTGAATTATTTTGAGTTTGACCATCTTGCGAATGTGCTTCTCCATTAGGCTGTTCTCCGTTTGGTAATGCTGGCGGAATATTTCCATCTGTTGAATTTGCATTTGTTGATTTTCCATCTGTTGAATTTCCATCTTGTCTTTGCACCATTTGTGGTCTCTGACCATTCATTCTTCCAGGTCCTTGATGTTTATTGTTTTTTTGATAAATCAAAAATCCTCCTGTAGCGATTATTGCTCCTACTAGTAATCCAATAATAAATGGTAAAATTTTTGCTTTCATAATGATTACCTCCTTCTATTATATATTTTTGAAAAAATTTTTCAAGTCTTTAGCTTGAATTTTTCAATTTGTTGGATTTGATTATATATTAGTCTTATAACCTTAAATTTTCCTTAAAAAAATAAAAGTTTTAGAAAATTTTTTAAAATATTTCATAAACCTTTATTTTTTTCAATTAAATAATACTATTTATTTTCAACAATACACTCTTTTTGTGGCTTTATAAAACTTAAATACCAACTTAATGAATTTTTTTCTTTTTCATTTTCTATCTCTCGCTCTTGTAATTGTGGAAAAGTTCTTGGAGCTGGCATTATAGCTAGCTCCCCAGGTCTCCAATTTGCAGGTGTTGAAGCATTTTCGCAGTCTGCAATTTGCAAAGCTTCTACTGTTCTTAATATCTCTGGTATCCATCTTCCTACATTTAATGGATAAATTAATATTACTCTAATAATTCCTTTTTCATCTATAATATATACATTCCTTACTGTTTCTGTATTACTTATGTTGCTTGCAATCATTCCATATTTTCTTGCTATTTCTCCGCTTCTATCTGCAATTATTGGAAAAGGCAAAATTATTCCTGTTCTGCAATAAATATCATACATCCATGCTAAATGTGAAGGATTACTATCTATGCTTAATCCCAATAACTCTGTATTTAAATTTTTAAAATACGGATATGCTTTAGCAAATGCTATCATTTCTGTTGTACAAACTGGGGTAAAATCTCCTGGATGACTAAAAAATACCAGCCACTTACCTTTATAATCAGATAATTTAATATTTCCATAAGTAGATATTGCCTCAAAATCCTGGGCCTTTTCACCTATCTTTACATTTCCATTCATCATTAATTCATAATCCATAACAAAAACTCCTTTTCATTTTTTGTATAATATGAAAGGAGTTTTTGGTTTGTGATTTATTCTTTAGTTGCATAGGGATACCTGATAAACTTAAACCTTCATTCGTTACAAAAGGCCTTATAATTTTTCCGATATAATCTATGTCTTTTAATTATTTACACGCTCCGCCTTTGTTCGCGCGCGAAATTTTCTTTCAAATTAATAATCTCCTCTCTTATTTTGACTTTTTTTATTTCCCTCAACTTTATGTCTTTCAGATAATTTAAGTTTTATATCCTTTATTGAAACGTTTCTATTATACATTAATACTAAAATATGATATATCAAATCACATATTTCTCCAATTAAATCATTTTTATTGTCATTTTTAGCTGCAATTATTGTTTCTGATGCTTCCTCTCCAACTTTTTTGCATATCTTATCTATTCCTTGTTCTAATAAATAATTTGTATAAGAATTCTCTTTGGGATTTTTATTTCTATCATCTATCATATTATATATACCTTGTAAAATATTATTTATTTCTATATCATTATCATATTTTACTACTTCATTAAAGAAACAGGAATAATTCCCGGTATGACATGCAACTCCAATTTGCTCTACATAAATTAGTAAAGTATCTTTATCACAATCTAAATACATCTTTTTAATTATTTGAGAATTACCAGATGTTTCTCCTTTATGCCAAATTTTCTGCCTGCTCCTCGAGAAAAAACAAGTTTCTCTTTTCTCTAGCATATAATTATAGCTTTCTTCATTTACATAAGCTAACATCAAAACTTCTATAGTTTTATAATCCTGTATTATCGCAGGAATTAATTTTTGTTTTTCAAAATCTGGTTTCATAATATTTATAACATCTCCTTCTTTTTTTTTTTTTATTACTCAACTATTATATAACTTCCTCAAATTTATCAATTATTTTATATATTTCGTCTGCTTTATATTTCATGCTTACTTTATTTACTATAAATCTTGTTGAAATTTCACATATTTTATCTATTACCACTAATCCATTTGCTTTTAATGTATCTCCTGTTTCAACAATATCAACTATTCCATCTGTCATTCCCACAATAGGTGCAAGCTCAACTGAACCTTCTAATTTTATTATTTCAACATCTTCTCCGATACTTCTAAAATATTTTTTTGCGATATTAGGATATTTGGTTGCAATTTTCTTTCTCCTTTTAAAAACTTTTTCCTTATATTCTTTATAACTTGCTAAAGCAAAATAACATTTTCCAAATTTCAAATCAAAAAGTTCATCATAATCCACAAAATCACTTTCTTCTAATGTATCTTTCCCCACAATTCCAATATCTGCAACACCCTGTTCTATAAATGTTAAAACATCATTTGCTTTTACAAATATCATTTCTATATTATCTTCTGTCCTAATAAGTAATTCTCTTTTTTTATTTTCTATAGTAGCTACATCTAGTCCTATCTTTTTCATAAGTTTGTAAAATTCTTTTTCAATTCTCCCTTTAGTTACAGCTATTCTAATCATTTTATTTGCACCCCGCTTTCTATTGCTTTTATTATATTGCTAAAATAATATGACATACCAATTGCTTCTGCCTTTTCCCCAAATTTTTCATACAAAGAATCATATCTTCCGCCACACACCAAGGCTTCCGGAGAATTTGGACTATAGACTTTAAACATAACTCCTGTATAATACTCCATTGCTGGACACATAGACAAATCAAAAATTATATAATCTTTATTTGGAATCATTTCATAAATATTTTTTAATTCTTGCAATGCTTCCAAAATTACTTTATCAGAAACCTCATTTATGATGTCATTTAGCATTTCTATATTTCCACATAATCTTGGTAATTTTAGTAGAAAAATTGATAGTCTATTGTTTATTTTCTTATCATTTATATATTTTTTCATCTCACTTATATTTTTTTTAGAAAGTATTTCTTTTATGTTTTGGTCATCTTTTGTTAATTCACATATTCTATTAAAAATTTTAGCTGAACCAAGTTCTAGTTTTAAATTTTCTAATTTAAAACTATTTAATGTTTCTTGTAAAATCTTTAAACATAATTCATCTGCATTTGGCCTAATATTTATTAATTCAATTCCTGCTTGATATTCCTCTGAATTTCTTCCTTTATATTTTTTCTCATTTCTAAATACTTTACCAAAATATGAAAATCTTGCTTCCTTGCTTGTATTTTGCAAACAATAATATTTTGCAATTGGAATTGTATAATCCCACCTAAGTGCTATAATTTTCCCATCATTTCCAATATACTTAAATACTTTATCTTCATCAAAATTTTGATAAACTTGCTTGTATAATTCTAAATATTCAAATGATGGTACCAAAGTTTCTGTTATTTTATATTTATTAAATATAATCCTCAGCTCATCTTCAATTTTTCGCAATGTATTTACATTTTCTGTTATTAATCCAAAACTTTCTGATGGATTAATAAATCTATAATCATTTAACAACATTTAAATCCCCCCTAAATTTGATTAATTATGAAGTTTTTTATTTTTACCCAAAAAAAGAGAGATACAAAAATAGACTATTAATAAAGAATTTTAATTCCTACTAATAGTCTATTTTAATGTATCTCTTTTAAATATTTTCAAACTATTATAGGTACAGCAAACTTAGCCTGTACCTACACTTATTACAGCATAGTTACAAGCTCCTACAATGATGATGTAATTGGTTTAAAAATATTCTTAACTTCATAATTATCCCTCTTTTTTTTTTGATTTATAGTATATATTTTATCAAAAATTCCAATTAATGTCAATACCTTTAAATATCCACAAAATTAATTCTTTACTGTATGATGATATTTTGTAAATCCATTTAAATATTTTAAAGTTAACTCTTTAACATATTCTATTTTTCACAAAATGCAAATTGACATTTAATTCCTACACTAAATCTTTCCTTATACTATATAATTAAATCTTTATAATCATCAATATTTTCAGCAACAGTAGCCATATATCCGTTTTTCACTCTTTTTTCTTTTGATATATCTTCTCCTAGCCAATCTGGAATTTTATAATTTTTTGCCTGCTCTTCACTTTTGAACTCTATCTCTGCAAAACAAACCCCATTAAAAAAATCATTAAATCTATCTATCTCTACTTTTAATCCATCATTTAATGGAATAATATATCTTGTCTTTTTTAAAACTTTACCATCACACTTTTCTTTTAAATGCTCATAAGCTTCTTCAGTTAATAGTAATTCAGCTTCATCACAAACGCTTATATCAGCCTGGCTTTTCTTTTTCTTCATTTTATATGAAAGAATAAATTTGTCTTTATTATATTTTCTTACTCTTACAGTGATTTTACTTCGATTTACTAAATATGCTTGTTCAATTTCAATTTTTTCGTATTTTTCTAAATCTTTTGGAAGTTGTTTTATTTTATATTTTTTTTCGATTTCTATTCCTTGCATATTAAAACTCATTCCTTTCTCGCTTTGCTTAAAGGCACACATAGTTATAAAAAATAAATTCTTTCAACCTAAACATACCTTTTCATTGCTATTATCTCATCTTCTATTTTCCACAATTATACCACTTTTTGTGTATAAAAACTACATTTATTTACAAATTTTATAAATTATTTTTTCATATTGCTGGACTAATTTTTCATAACTTTCTACAGATATATGTTCATTAACTTCATGTGCCGTTACTGGACCTGTTCCTAAAATCATCCTTTTTGCTCCTGAAATCATACTTGCTTCTGTCATGAAATTTGCTGTCTTAGTTTCTTTTATAAAATCTATGTTATCTATAAAAGGTTCTATTAACTCTATTATATTAATTTTTGCTTTATACTTATTTGCTAATTCTTCAACTTTTTTGGTTATCTTTTCTATATGTTTATTATTTGCTATACGGAAGTCTATACTTATTTCACAATATGCTGGAACAGAATTTCTTGCACTTCCACCATGCATTGTTCCAACATTCATTGTTGTGTATAGAATTTCATACGCCTTTTCTTCATCTATTTTTATTTCATTGTTATAAAACTCATCTAGTTTATTTAAAAACTTTACAGAATTCATATTAGCACTAATGCCTTTTGCAGGATTACTTGAGTGAGCTTTTAAACCTTTAAAGTATATTTCATATTCAATCAAACCTTTGTGACCAGTAAGTATTTCATTATTTGTAGGCTCTCCAAATATCATATATTCTGGGAATATTTCTTTATTTTTAACTAATTCATATACTCCGCCAAATCCTATTTCTTCGTCATACGTAAAATATAACTTCATTCCATTTTTCAAGTTACTAAAGTTAATGTTGGATACTGCATCTAGCATTGCTGCAATTCCACCTTTCATATCACAAGCACCTAGTCCATATAAATATCCATCTTTTAGTGTTAACTCAAATGGATTTTTGAATTCTTCTATATATTCCACTGTATCTGTGTGTCCTAAAAATCCAAGCTTTTGATTTTTTCCAATACTCATTACTAAATCTTTCGTCTTGTATTCAGTCTTAAATCCTAAATTTTTCAAATAATTTTCTATATATTCTATTATTTCTTTATTTTCCTTATCTTTAATTGTATTAAATTTTACTAAGTCTTTTAATATTTTATATTTTTCCATAATTTTTTCTCCTATATTTTTTATACTATTTTCAATTACCTTGGCTTTTCACTTTTTCTTCTATAATACCTTCTTTTCATCTTTACCTCCTAGATACAAAAAATAGATGCACAAGTGATTTCTCTTTACCAATCACTCATACATCTATTCAGTCTTATAAAAAAATATTATGAATTTTTTATATGACCAAAACGCATGGGTGATTTTCACTCCATACGTGATGTATGTTATTAAATTTACTAGCATCTATTAAATAATTCATAACATTTCCTCATTTCTTTTCTCTATATTTAACTACTTTTGCATTGCTAATTAAAAAATTTTTCCTCTCTTTACACAATTGTTTAACAAGTTGTGGAAAGCTTCTTTATTGCCACTCTGTTGTTGCAGGTGGTTTACTTGTAATATCATAAATAATAAATTCTATTTTATCACCAAATTTGCTTTCTATTTCATTTACAATTTTTTCTATATCTGCTTTTTCTACTTCTTTTCCTATCTCTCCTGGTCTTCCTGTCATAAAGTCATTTGTAACAAAAGTTCTAATTGCAACAGAGTATTTCTTTTTGATTCCAATTGGAATTAATACTGCAAATGTTTGATTTACCTTTGCTTTTTCAAGAGTAGAAGTCACTATATAGTCTATCTCTCTTAGCAATTCTATGTTTTCATCTTCAATTCTCATGTTAAAACATTTTATTTCATTATTTATTTCTGACTTATTTAAAATGTATCCTACTCTATTTATTGAATTAATTCTGTCTGTTATTTCTTTTGCATTTGTTGTTACTTCTTTCCAGTCAAAATCTGTTTTTCTTCCTGCCATTAAGCATAGATTTCTGTAGCTTCTAGCATCTCCTTGAACTCCAACAGATTTAATTGGTAATATAAATCCTTTTTCTGGAGTCTGTCCTAAAATTTCATTTAACTTCGCTACTTCTTCAGATGTAATTTCTACTTCTTCATTTTTGTCATGACATATTAATCTTATAGCAAGTCCCGGTCCTGGAAATGGTTGACGTGAAGCAATTGCTTCTTCTAGTCCAAGTTTTCTTGCAACTCTTCTTACTTCATCTTTATGCCAATCTGCATTTGTTTCTACTATTAAGCCTTTCTTTCTTGCTTGTCTTACAATTTCAACATCATTATGATGTGTTTTTATTTTGTGTGCAAATCCGCTAATATCAGGATTTCCACTTTCTATTAAATCTGGCCTTAAAGTTCCTTGTGCAATAAATGTATTTTCTTTATCTAATCCTAATCTTTCAATTACTTGATTTGCTATTTGAATAAAGATTTCTCCAATAATTCTTCTTTTCAATTCAGGATCTACTGTATCTACAAGTGGACCTATTGGTCCTTCCTCTGTTTCTACAATTGTATTCATAAAGTAATCTTTTGCATTTTCTCTAATTAAGTTTTTCATACCTAATTCTTTAAGATTTTCACAAACAATATCACTTTCATTTTTTCTCATAAATCCTGAATCTATATGTATCGCATATATGTTTTCAGCAGGTAAAGCTTTTACAAGTAGAGCTGCAGTAACAGCAGAATCTACTCCACCACTTACTAAACAAATTATCTTTTTGTCTCCAACTTTATCTTGTATCATTTTTATTGAGGTTTGAATTCTATCCTCTAAGGCATATACTTCTTTATATTCAGCAACTTTTCTAATGAAGTTTTCTAACATTTTCATTCCATTTTCAGTTAAATCAACCTCTGGATGAAATTGGAATCCATACATTTTTCTTTGTACATCTCCAATTGCAGCAATTGCATCACCTGATTTTGCAATTACTTCAAATCCTTCAGGTTTAACTTTTACTGTATCTCCATGACTCATAAGAACTTGCTCTTTTTCAGAAAGTCCATCAAATATTGGTGCTGATGTATCAATTGTTACTTCACATTGACCATATTCTTTTTTAACATCACTTGCAACTACTCCTCCAAAATGGTCTGACATAAGTTGCATTCCATAACATATTCCTAAAACTGGAATTCCAAGTTCGAAAATTTTGTCATCAAAATTTAATCTTTGTGCCTCACCAATGTTGTTTGGCCCTCCTGATAAAATTACAGATTTGTAATTTTTTAAGTCTTCACTTTTTACATTGATAGGAAATATGTCAGATTTAACTCCAAGTTCTCTTACTCTTCTATCAATTACTTTTGTGTATTGTCCTCCACAATCTAGTATAGCTAATTTCTCCATTTTAAACCTCCTTGTATTATTATATTTTGTTTTTAAAAAAATCTAATTATAGAACGAAAGAGCTTAAGCGAAGTGAATTACAATATCTTTTAAATATGAAATGGTGGTGCCCTTACAAACTTGATAAGGGGGGACCATAAAATATTTAATTTAGAAATTGTATGAAACGAAGCGTAAAGCGGGGTTGAGTGATATAATTAGATTTTTTGTAACTAAACTAATATAAATCTTTAATATCCCATATTGTACCATTCGCCGTATCATTTAAAATGATTCCTTGCTCATCAAGTTTAGCTCTAATTCCATCTGCAGTTTCAAAGTCTTTTTGCTTTTTAGCTTCAGCTCTTTTTGCTATTTCTGTTTCAATATATTCTGTATCAAGATTTATTTTTTTAATATATTTTTCTCTTAATATGTTTGCAAATTCTTCTGGATTTTGCTCAAATAAACCTAAAACTCCATAAACTTCTTTTACTTCTTCTAAAATTTTTGACAAAGTATTTGCAACTTGTACTCTATTTTCTTTATTTGCAGTTTTTATCAAATTATTTACATATTTGAAAATTCCGTGTAAATTTGCAAGTACAGCAGTTGTGTTAAAATCATCATCCATTACTTCTATAAATTTTTCTTTAATTGTGTTTGAAATATCATCTTCTACTTTTTCTCCATTTGAGTTTCCTTCATATTGGCTAATAAACTCATTCATTTTTGAGATTGTGTTGTAAAAATAGTATAAATGCTTTTCTGCTAATGTGTAGTCTTCATCTAAAATATCTACATCTGAGCCATAATGCTTTGAAAGCATAACATATTTTATAACTTCATAATTATACATTTTTAAAGCATCACGGATTGTTAATGAATTTCCTAAAGATTTGCTCATTTTTTCTCCATTAATTTTGATAAGTCCGCAGTGTGACCAGCATTTTGCAAAAGTCTTTCCAGTAAGTGCTTCACTTTGTGCAATTTCGTTTTCGTGATGTGGGAATACTAAATCTCTTCCTCCACCATGAATATCTATTGTTTCACCTAAAGTATTAAGAGCCATTACAGAACACTCTATATGCCAACCCGGACGACCTTTTCCCCATGGAGATTCCCAATAAATTTCTCCTGGCTTTGCAGACTTCCATAATGCAAAATCTATAGGGTCTTCTTTTCCTTCTTCAAGTTCAATTCTAACTCCATTTAACATATCATCTACTTTTCTGTGTGAAAGCTTTCCATATTCAGCAAATTTTCTTACTCTATAATATACATCTCCATTTTCTGCTTTATATGCATAACCTTTCTCTATAAGGCCTTGAACAAATTCTATAATTTGATTTATGTATTCAGATGCTTTTGTTTTTTCATCTGCATCTGTTATATGCAAAGCTGCCATATCTTTTTCTGTCTCTAGAATTTGCTCTCTTGAAAACTCTAATGCATCTTTTCCAAGCTCATTTGCTCTTTTTATAATCTTATCATCAACATCTGTGTAATTTCTAACATATTTAACATTATACCCTCTATATCTTAAATAGTCTGCTATCATTGCATATACTACTGCTTGACGTGCATGACCTATGTGACTTAAATCATAAACTGTAACTCCACATGCATACATCTTTACGTTGTTCCCATCTATTGGCTTAAATTCTTCTTTTTTTCCTGTCATTGAATTGTATATTTTCATATTTATAATCAGTCCTTTCTTTAAAGACACAAAATTGATTACAGTTACAATTATATTCAAACTTATAACTAGTTACTTTTGTGGCATAAATTTGTGTGAAAAAATTTCGAGCTATTTGCTCATATAATGTATATTCTTCAAAAAATTTATTAATACCTATTTTACTATAATTTAGAAGATTTTTCAATAGAAAATAAAAATATTTTATAACGACTGATGACTGACTATTTCTAGTCAGTCATCTTCCATACTAATTAACTGAAACTTTTGAAAAAGTTTCAAACATAGCAATCTTTATAAAATATTGAATCTAATCTTTCAAATTTTCTATCTCTTCTTTTGTTAGTCCCGTTATGTCGCTAATTTCTTCAACATTCATTCCTTTGCTAATTAACTTTTTGGCAATCTGTTTTTTTGATTCTATTGCACCTTCTATTTTGCCTTCTGCTTTTCCTTCTGCTCTTCCTTCTGCTCTTCCTTCTGCTCTTCCTTCTGCTCTTCCTTCTGCTCTTCCTTCTTTTCTGCCTTTTTTTCTACCTTCTTCTAGTCCTTGTTTCATTCCTTTATCTCTTGAATACTCAATATCAAAAATGTAATCTCTTAATTCCATTTCTCTTATAAAATATTCTTCTTGCGCTTCTCTATTACTTGCCAAAATTTCTAGTTCTTTTTTTGCTTTTTCTAATTCTTCATTAAAGGATTTTACATCTTTCATATCTTGCATCCCCTTTACTTTTAAAAATTTTATCCATGCTGCTAGTTCTTCATCTTCTTCCCCATATTTTTCAAACTTCTTTAATTCTATTATGTGTATTTCTTTGTTTTTTAGCAAAATTTTTTCTGGATAATCTTTTTCTCTGTAATTCCATGTGGTATGATATTTTTCTATACCTTCAGTTATTTCTCCTAAATCATAATCTGTGATAAGTATTCCTATTGCTTTGTTATTTTCAAAAGAATATCCTTTTCCCATTTTTATATTTTCTAAAAAAACTGCATCATTATAAAATACAAACCTTATTTCCATATATGGATAACTTCTTGATTGCATTTCAACGTGTATTGTAGTTCCATCATCTAACTCGGCTTTTACATCAAGTCTACCTATTTTGTTATCCAATTTAGGTAGTTGCATTCTTTTGTTTGTGTTTAATGTTAATTTTCTGATTTTTATTCCTAGTATCTTCTCTAGTAATCTTTTAGTAATACTTTCATTTCCGACCTTTCCAAAAATCTTTTGAAACACTAAGTCATTTGAAACTTTTAAGTCCATTAATTCTGTGTCTTTTTTCTTCATATATTCCTCCTTTATTATATCAAACTGTCTTTAATTTTGCAAGTAGTTTGATATAATTTTTAAAAAATTTGCAGCAAATATTATAACTATCACTTATACTTTCATTATAAAACTATCCTCCTTTTATTTGGCTTCTAAATCTAATTTCTTGAAATTCTTTAGAGAAAAATTTTGAAATTGAATTTAACTTTTTGATAATTAATTTTTTGTGTCATTCTCAAATTGTTTTTTTTTATTAAAACTTTTACTTACTCATTTTTAGTTGTATTTTAAAGTTTGCAAAAATCGCTTGCAATAATTAAAATATTTATTGCATACATATAATTTACCATATTTTGGTAATAAAGTCAAGTGTTTTACTATTTTTTCCATTTTTTATCAAATAATCTACTAATTATAGCAAATTTTTCATTTTCTATTTTTAAAAAAGAAAATTTTTATAATTTTAGCAAAAAAAATAAAGAACATATAAATTAATATAAATCTACACGTTCTTTATTTAAATTTATAAAAAATAATTATTTCACATATTCATTTAAAGGTCTTATTTTATACTCTAAATCTCCCATTTTATCAACTGTTACATATCCTGCTTCGCTATTTATAACATCTGGAATTCTATTTACTATTGTTGCACATGTAAGTTCAACTGTATTTGGTTTTTCAACAGTAATTGTTGTTGTAGGTTCTCCTTCAACTGTCCAAACATTTTTGTCAAATTCATCAGGAGCATAAACTTTTCCTATGCATTCAGATTCAATTGTAATTCCTTCTTGTGTTTCTGTAGTTACAACAGCACTCATTCCTGTTGCATCTCCAGCTTTAATTGTCATATTTAATGTTGATGAGAAAATATCATCTTTATATGTTTGAGGTACACATTTTTGAGTTTGACTTATAGGTGTTAATCCCAATTTATCACATAGCCATCCATTCACATTCCACATATATGATGGCATAAATTCTCCTCTATTTATAATGTCTTGTCTTTCTTCAGGAGAAATTCTATCTGCTGAGGCTACTTTTTTATCAAATTCATCTAACGAAAGTCCTGCTCCATGTGCCTCTGCTAAAGCTATTCCGTATTCTTCAACATTGTAGCTTGAACTTCCTTTTATTTTTGTAATTCTTTGTGTTGATCCTGCAATTGATGTTATTAATTGTCCCCAATAAATGTCTTGATATCCTGTTCCTGTAATTGTGCAGTTATTTTGCTTAGCTAGTTCATCTATCTTTTTAAATAAGTTTGGATTTGAATTTTGTGGATAAAATGCCTCTTCACATGTTGTAATTGCATTTATTCCTAATTCTGCGCATAACATAAATGCATCCTCAATTTCTCCAAATAAGCTTCTTGTCATTACAACACATATATCAGGCTTTGTATCTAATAATAATTGTCTAGCATTTTCTGCTGATATAACTGAAATTCCTAAATTTTCTTTACCCATTATTTCTCCAATGTCTTTCCCTATAACTGCAGGATTTACATCAATTGCACCTACTATTTCTACTCCTTTTTCTAGTAAATATCTCATGGTGTATACACTCATTTTTCCTACACCATATTGCACTGCTCTAATTTTTCTTTCCATATAAACCTCCATTCCGGCGTTTTTCTTTCACGTACATTTAGCATTCCATTGTTGTAATTTTTCTTACTTTTATTTGTATACTTTACTGCACGCTTTTCTCGGCATTCTTTAAGTTGTTCTTTTTCGAACCTAATTGTTCTTCATTCCTTGGCATAAATTGCCATAAAAAATCCGCCTCTTTTTTATTTATTATACCCATAAATTAATTTTTAATCAATAGGAAATTTTTATTTTATCTTTCTTTTGTAACACTACACTTGCAGAAAATTCTTCCAAACCATTCGCAAAGTTCGAAATTTTTTGCCTATACCACAACAACTTCATTCTTATATGAGTTAACTATAAACTCATTTTTGTTATCAAATTTAAATATTAAAACCTTTGTGTAGTTGTCTATACATGGCTTACCTATCTCATTTATAATTAAGCTAGCTTTTGTTCTATTTAAAGTATCAAAAGTATTCATAAATCCCATTCCTGTTCCACCACTATCAGCATGTGTTGTAATTGGCTTCTTTCCTAAGTTTTCTAATACTTCTTTTTCGAATTCTACTCCTGAATCGTAAATATATAAACTATATACATTATCTATTTTTCCAATTCTAACTAAAATACTCCTATTTTCGTTGTCAGAATGGTTTATTGCTATAATTGCATCTTTTATATGATCTGCTAATAATATTTCTAATTCATTTTCTGATATTAAGTGATTTATCATATAAAATAGATTGCCTACTACTTGTAACTCAAATTTTATATTATCTTTTATACATTCAGATTGCATATATGAAAACATATCGTCTATAGATTCAATTTCTGTTTTGGGTAATTCGATTTGCTGTGGCTCTTTATAAATTTCTTTTGATATATTTTGTATCTCTTGTTTAATGGCTTCTTTACTTTTGTCATCCACACCTGTTTTCATTAATTTCTCTAGCTTGAATTCTAACGATTTTTGCTTGTGTGCTAATGAATGACTTGTTTTGCTAAATTCTAAATTTTCTTTTTCTAGTTTACTTATCTCTTGTTTCTTTTCTTCAAGTTCTACTTTGGTTTGTTCGAGGTCTTTGGTTAGGAGATTTTGTTTGTAGTAGAGGTCGAAGGATTGTTTGATGGTGAAGAACATAATAATTGATATTGCTATAAATGTTATTCCAATCTTAGATGTTTTTAAAATCTCATAATTTTGCAGCAAAACAATTAAAAATAATATCGTTATACATATATTTAAAATCAAAATACTAAAAAAATTATCTTTTAGTTTTTCTTGTAAATATATAATTCCATTTTTTATTTTCTTTATTTTGTATAACTTATTTAACAAAAACAAATAAATTATAATAATTAAAATTAATGTTATACAATCATTTTTTATATTAAAAATACTAACAGGAAAAAAAGTCAGCATTATAGAAAAAGAATACAATATATAATTTATACTTATAGATAGCATAGTTATTAATGCGGAATATAAAGTTTTATATCTAAAATTTATTATATTTATTAGTGTTATTAACATAATCAATAAAATCATACTAAGATATTCATCAACTCTTAGTTGTATAATTTTTATAAATACAGAAATCGAACAGCTACTAGAAATAATTAGTATATGTTTTTTTAAAGTTAATTTATTTACATTAGCAATTCTAACAAATGTATAATTAGTAAAAAGTAAAATTATGGATAATTCTATAATTTCTATAAGCATATCTAATTCTCCTAAATTCCACATAAACTCAAGACTACTCATATAAATCACACCTTTATATTAATTATTATATCAAATGAAAAAAAATAATCAATATGAAATATCCAAAAAATACTTTCATATTGATTATTTTATATATTAAATTAAGGTAACCAACGACTTACCCATTTCCAAAATGCTTCATACCAACTCATACTTCCCACCACCTTTCCATCAATAAATTTCTGCTCATCTTGATAATAAAAAAATATCATTTATCAAGTTAAAATAAGCAAAAATTAATGATAGAAAAAAATGGGACATTCTAGTAAAACATGAATTATATTTTTTTTGCACAAAGCAAAAAAACTGCAAACATTAAACAAAATGTTTAACATTTGCAGTTTTTATATTATATTTAATTAATATCACTTTACTACACCATCTTCTTAACTTTCGAAACATAGTAATAGATTAACTCCATAGGAGTTGGAAGTCCTGTTTGGTAATTCACTTTAGCAGTATAGTATTTTTCTAAATCCTCTATTGCCGAAACTCTCCAAGCATGAATTATTGCATTTTGAATTCCATTTGTAATTGTTGAGCTGGACTTTTTATGTATTTTAGTTAAGTATTGAATAACGCTTTCGCCACTATTCTCATTTTTTATTAAAAACAAAATAGCATCATGAATATATTGCCTACCTTTCAAGTTTTGAGTTATTCCAATTAGGTCTAGTTCATTATTTATGCATTCTGAAATTTTTTCTTCTTCATTTTTTAGCTCAGCTTCAATTGAATTCTCTACCACAGCGTTTGGCTCTTTGCGCAAACTTATAAATTTGTTAAAGACTTGATTTGGAGTATAGCTTGGATGTCCTTTGTACAATATAAGTTCAACACCATTTCTATGTAAAATTTCATAAGTTCTTGGAGAATTTACATGAGTTGTTATGATAACAATTGGATTATATCTTAATTTCTTTAATTCTTCTAAAAATCCAAATGAATCTGTATTTCCGCTATTACTATTATTTAGCTCTAAATCCAACATTATACCATCTGGATTTTTAATCTTTACTTGTTTTATAGCATCAACATCAGAATCTGTTATTGCCACAAGCTCTATGTCTCGTCTTTGTTTTGCACATTCTATAATTCTGTTACATTCATCTAAATCATCTTCTACAACTAAAATTCTCATAGGTTTTATATCCATAAATTCTTCCTCCTTTTCTTTTACATAGCTACAGCCATTAAAAGGATCTTTTTATTTAATTTTTTAATTACCCCTCTTTATTTAGTCAAAAGCATATTTTTAAAAATTACATTCTTCAGAAACTTACATTTTTCTATAATATACCATAAATTCTCATTAAATACCACTTATCTACAAGTTAGATTACCATATATTTTAATTTAATATATTGTAAAATAGATATGAAAGAAACAAATATTAAAAATCGAAAGGAATATAAGTTATGAATACAGATACTTTGGATATTCAAGAGAGAATTGAAAGAGGAAAAAGAATTAAAGATATTAGAGAAAATGAACTACATTTAAATAAGAGTCAGTTAGCAAGAAAAATAGGTGTTTCAAGTCAATTTCTTGGATTAGTTGAAGATGGTAAAGGTAATTTGATGTATAAAAATATTAAAAACCTAAAAGATATTAGTGGACATTCTTCAGATTATATTTTATATGGCTTAGATGATAGTCTTATTAAAGAAACAAACGAGATTCTAGAAAAGTATGATGAAAAACAAATTAAAGCTGCTCTTAGAATGCTAAAAAATATTGGGCTATTTATAAAAAACAAAGATGCGTAATAATTGAGATTGAAATTAATATTTAAAAATATTTTATATTTATATTTATAAAAGAGCAATAAGAATTAAATTCTTATCGCTCTTTTTTTATTTTATTCTCTTGCTTCGATTATTAATCTTGCTGCACTATTGTCTGTACAAGTTGATAATGTTATTTCTCTCTTGCCTTTTGTGTCTCTATTATAGAATTTTGTGTCTGTATCTGAGGCTTCAAAAATATTATATATTGTATAAGCAATTCTTTTCTTTTCTAAGTCTGTAATATATATTTTATCACCTTTAGATAATTTTTTATTGTTTGAGAAAAATACGCCATTTCTATAATTATGTCCTACTATTACTACATTACCTGGTTTATTTAATTCTGCATTTTCTGGCCAAACAACTGCTACAGATGTCTCAAGTGATTTTTTTGTAACTTTTTCTAGTATTGGATATTTAACATTTGTTTTAGGTATTTCTATTGAACCTAATGTGTAAAATCCTTTATATGTTGGTCTATTCTGCTTAAAAGATGTTCCACTAGTTGTAGTTTCTGTTGTAGTAGTTTCATTAGTTGTAGTAGTATTTGTTGAAGCTGCTGTATTACTTTGAGAAGTTCCGTCTGTAGGAACATCTATTGATGTTGGTGCATCAATTGTGATTCCATCTGTTAATGTATCTACATAAGCTTCCCCATCTTTATTGGTACGATATCTAGAATAGTAATCATATCCCAAATATGCAAGTAATGCAATAACAGCTACAATAATAATTATTAAAATTATTGTTAATACTTTACTATATCCTTTCCTCATATGTTTACCTCCTATAATACGTATTTTTTAATAAACACCAAACCTAATCCTAATACAACTAGTATTATTAATGCTCCTGTTACATATTGAATTGTATTTTCTAACATACCTGTTGAAATTGTAAGTAGTACAGGTGCATCATCTATATCGTCTTCTTTTGGTTTCTTATTGTCTGGTGTTGAATCTCTATCTGGAACTCCTTTTTCGTTATAGTCTTGTGAGATTTCTGCTACGTTTGTTTTTACTCCTAAGTTGTTTTCTCCATTTACCCATCTTAAAATAACTTTAACTGTTGCACTTTGTCCTGGTTGTAATAATGTATCTTTTAATAATTTTGTTGAAATTACATTATTTCCTTCATCTTTCCAACCTTTGTTGTCTTCTTTATAGAATTTTAGTCCTTTTGGCACATAGTCTGTTATTTCTTTTGCATAACCTGCTATGTCACCTTCGTTTGTTATTTTAATTGTGTATTCAAATTTAACTATTGTTTTGTTTACACTCTTTCTATAGACTTCTACTTTTGGTGTTATATCTTTGTCTGATCCATTATTTCCTGTTTTTGTAGTTTTTGTTTTACCATTTTCTGTTACTATTGTTTTTGTAACATATTTTAATAATGATAAATCAAAGTAATCTACAGCAACATTTTCATAATCTTGGTCATCTTCACCATCATTCCATTTATCTGGTATTGAATCTACATCTTCTACTGGATTTCCATTTTCGTCTGCATCATCTGTAATTTGTGCTTTATTTACTATTACAGTCTTGTTTGATTTAGGGTCTTTTACTTTAAATGCTACTTTTACATCTACATAATCAGGATTTGTATCTGTTATTCCAACTTTTTTATCAAATGCATTTAATAAGTTTGGATTTTCTTTTAAATTATTATTTTTCATTAATAATTCACCATTTGATTTTGATGTATAATCTGTCTTGATTCTTACAGCATCTGAAACTTTTGTTGTTGTCTTTCCATCTTTATCATACATTACCCATTTATACTCTCTGTTTGTTGCATGTTCTGGTAAATATTCTAAATGTTCTGGAAGATCATCAGCAATTTCTTGTGCAAATCCTGCAATATCTCCTTCGTTATAAACTCTTAATGTATATATAACTATGGCATCAACTGTTGTTCTTAGCACATCTTTTGGATGAGTATATGTTATTTTTCCATTTTCATAAGTTAATTTAGGTTCTCTACCAAAATTTGTAACTGGTGTTGATTTTTCGTCTTTTTGTGTTTTTAAAGTATCAATTTCTGTTATGAATTTTCTTAATGCTAAATCAAAGTCTTTTATAACAACTACTTCATAGTCATCATCATCTTGGTCTCTTTCTTCAACATTCTTTTCTTCTTTATTATTTGGTTTTGAGTCTTCATCTTCTTGAATTTCTTTTCCGTCTTTATCTTCATATTTTGTTATTTCTGCTGTATTTACCATTTTCTTTCCACTTTCAGCTTTATCGCTTACTTTGCAAAGTACTGGTAAATCTTTATAATCCATTCCTGAACCTTTTCCATCATCATTAACTTTATCAAATGCTTTTAATATTTTATCTTGACCATTTGCTGATGATAGATATGTTGTTTTAACTATTTGACCATTTGCTGTCCAACCATATTGAGTGTTGAAATCTCCTTTAACAAATTCTAAGTTTTCTGGTAAATAGTCTGTTACTTCTCCTGCAAATACATCTACTTCACCTTCATTATATACTCTTATGTTATATAATATGTAAGAATTTTTATTAACCGCTAATGGCTCTATATCTTTTCTTGCTGAATATGTAGCATTTGTGCTTGTTCCATTTTTTAATCCTGTTGTATCTGCTACAGTTGCTCTTATGTATTCGTTTGTTCTACTTCCAATATTTTTGTTTGGAGTTAAATATTCTCCATCTTCTATTTTGTCATCTACACTTACAGCTGTGATGAATTTTGTTAATGCTAAGTCAATCTTTTTCTTTCTTACTATTACTTTTTCAAAGTCATCATCATCTTCTTGTCCTGGTACATAATTGTCTGTTGTATCTGTATCTGTTCCACCATTGTAATCAGGTCTAGTTTCTTCTGATTTTAAATCTTCTGGGAAGTTTGATGGTTTTGAGTCTCTATCTCCAGTTGTTGGAGCAATAACATTTCCATTTTCATCTTTATATTCTGTAATTTCTGCTAAATTTGTTAATTTTCTGTTTGCAGGTGCACTATTGTTAACTTTGCATACAATTTGTACATCTACAAATGAAAGTCCTGAACCATTTCCGTTATCATTTTGTGCATCAAATGCATTTAATTTTGTTGTTGCGTTTGCACTATCAGCTTTTGTTGTAGCTTTTCTTGTAGCATTATCATAATCCCATTTATCATTTATTTGTTTAATATATGAATCTGTTGATTCAACAAAGTCAAGATAATTTGGTAAGTAGTCTATAATTTGGCTTGCATATCCTGCAATATCACCCTCGTTATATGCTCTAATTGTATATAATACATAATCTCCAACATATAGTTGTACTGGTTCTTTGCTATGATTATATGTAGCTGTCTTTGCTGTTCCAGCTTTTAGTTTTGAAGAATCAACTTGAGGTGTTCTGTTGTATGTTGTTGTTGTATTTGTATCTTCAAAATTTCCATCTGTGCTAACCTTTGAAATGAATTTTCTTAAACTTAAGTCAAATTCTGCAAGTTTTAAGTCTTCAAAATCATCATCATCTTGCTCTCCTCTACCATTTTCTGGGTTAGTTGGATTATAATTATCTGTATTAACTTCATCTGGCTGTGAATCTCTATCTGTAGTTGGATTTCCTTCTGAATCTGTTTCTCCTGTGATTGCAGCTATATTTTTTAAGTTGTTATATGTTGCGTTTTCATTTACAACACATTCTACAGATAAATCACGATAATGAGGTCCTTCTTTCATGATTGTTTCATTATATGCTAAAAGTAAAGTTGTACTGCCTGTATAATATGGATATCTTTCTGGTGTATAATCTGCTGGTACAGCTAACTCTGTATCTTCTTTTGCTTTTGATAAATAGTCTGTTGTTATTTTATTTCCTGTTTGTGTCCATCCGAACATATTATTAATTGTACTGCCTGTCTTTAGTGTTAATCCTGCTGGTAAATAATCTGTAACTTCTGATGCATATCCATCAATTTCGCCTTCGTTATATACTCTTATTGTATAAACAATTGTGTCTCCAGTTTTTACTACTAATTTTGTTTTTGGATGTGTTTTTTCTAATGTTCTATTATTATCATATTTCCATGTCCCTATAACTGGTTCTCTATTTGTTATATCTTGATTATTAACTTTTGTAATAAATTTTCTTAATGCTAGGTCTAATTGTTTTGGTAAAACTACTACCTTTTCAAAATCATCGTCATCTTGTTGTCCTTCAAAAGGTGTATTGTTATTTGTATCATTATATACTGATGGATTTTGTTCATTTCCTTTGTAGCTATTGGCATCTGTAGAATTTAATTGACTTGCTGTTTGTGTTGGTGATTCTGTCGTCTTTGATTCATTTCCAGCTCTGTCCTCTGTAACAACTTGATTGCTTTCAGTGTTATATCCTTCTGATATATATGCAATATTTGTTAAATAATGTTTTGTTGTTCCGTCTGATGCAGATGCTTGACTTATTCTACAAGTTACATCTACATAATCTGATGATAATGTAGTTCCGTCAAATTTATTTATTGTATTTGCACCTGATGCAACTGCTGTTAATGTAATTACATTATTTGTTGTATCATAATCTACATTATATGTTGTTCCTTTATTTGATGTTACTGTATCTCCTAAAGTATTTGTCATTCCTGTTGGTAATTGATCTACTATCTTTGAAGCATATCCATTATATTCTCCTTCGTTATATATAGTAATTCTATATGTTACTACATCTCCATTTTCAATTACTACTGGGTCTTTTCTGTGTTTATATGTTGCTGTATCTGGAATTGAGCTTGTAGCAACATTAATTGTTCTTGTTGCGCTATTTCCATTTTCATTTAAAATAGATTTTGTTGTTCCATTACTATTTGTTACTTTTACAATAGTTTTTCTTAATGCTAAATCAAATTGTTTCTCTAAAGGGATATCTATTTCTTTTTCTAAATTTTCTTCTGGTGATGGAGTCACTTGCACAACTGCTTGTTCAGCTTGACTGTCGTTTATAACTTCTTTAATTCTAAGTTTCTTTTCTACATAAGTTGTTTTTGCAGTTGCTTTAACTTTTATAGTTCCTGTTACATCAGATTTTTTAACTATAACATAAAAGTTTTCTCCTGATGTAGGCTTTGTAATTGTTTCATTATTAGAAGCTTTTTTTAGAGTTACATCTGAAATTGTACTTGTTCCTGATGTAACTGTAATTCCATTTATTGTTGTATTTCCAGTTGTAGTAACTTTTAATGGTCCTACTTTATAATTGTTTCCATCTTCTACAATTTTGCTGTCTGTTGAACTTCCTGCAAATTGAATATTTATTGTTCCTTTAGTTTGAGTTGTATATCCATCTGTTGCTGCTTTATTTGCTGCATCTATTAAATAGTTATAAAGAATTGAAGCTTGTTCTTGTAGCATTGCTCCTGTTGGCGCATTATAGTCCTGTAATTCACCATATCTATCTATTTCTTTACCTGGTGTTGTTTGAATAGCTAATAATTTCCACTCAGAACCATCTGCATATTTTAAAAATGCTTTTGGTGATGCTTGAGTTTTATCTGTTGTATAAGCATCATAATTTGTATCGCCATAGTTTGTAAAATACCATACTGCAGCCTGTTCTATTGCTTCTATCAAATCTTTAGATAATTTAACATCTGTTTTTGCTCCTGTAGAATTCGCATAGTAATATCCACTTTCACCAGCACTATTTCCATATAATTGTTGATATAAAGTTGCACTTGTATCTACAAAAGCACTACTTGAATTTATTGCCTTTATTTTATTTTCATCAAAATAATATGCATTTCCTACTGGTCCTCCATTAAAAGAACCACCCCTATCTTCATACACAATTCCTGCTCTAGATAATAATTCATCAACATCATCATCTGTATAATAATCTGTTCCTAATAATATATTATCTAATAACCACATTATTTGTGTATAATGTGTACCTGCAACATTGTTGTATGCAGCTGTTAGTCCTGCAATAGCTGATTTATCTGTTGCTAAATCGTAAGATGTATCATAAGTAACACCTGTTCCTACTGTATTGTTATTCCATGTTACACCTCTTGTTGCATTTAAACATAGAAAATTAGTACCAGCTTTATTTCCATTTTCTAACTTCACAATTTGATAAAGTGGATGATCGCTTCCTGTGTTTAAAGCATAAGCTCCCTTATCTTCATATCTAGTACCATTTTTTATTACTCTAGCTTTACTTAGTGTAAGGGTTATATTTTCCGTTTTTTTAGCTGCACTTACTGTTGTTTGCCCAATAGTTGCTATAACCATTGTTACCATTATTGCAATTATTAAAATTTTGCTAATTGTTTTTCTTATCATAATATTTCCTTCCTTTATATATCTATATTTTAGGGTACAAGACACCCCATAATACAATTATAGTATATTTTGGCATTAAAATCAAGTGTTTTTTAAGATTTTTTATTACATTTTTATTACAATTTTGTAATAATTCTCAAAAAACTATTTTATTCTTGATATAAGTGCTTTTTCCAGTTTATATTTATAACTTTAAATATTCTCCAAATATAGCAAAAAATTTTATATTTTTATCATATTTTACAAGTATTTGATATATGCTTTAAGTAAGAATTTTTTAGCAAAATTATTGGAGGTTCTATGAGAAATTTTTTTAAAAAAATATTTATATCATTTTTAATATTAATGCTTGTAAAAACTTCTATTTACGCTGATGATAATATTCCAGAAGAATTATTTTCTTTTGAAGAAATATCTACTCAAGTCTCTTCTGTAGCAACAGATGAACCAATAATAAATGCAAGGCATGCTATAGTATTTGATAGGAATTCAAAAAAATCAATTTATGGTAAAAAAGAAACTGAAAAATGTAAAATGGCTTCTACAACAAAAATAATGACCGCAATTGTTGTTATAGAAAATTGTCCTTTAAGTGAAAAAGTAAAGGTATCAAAAAAATCAGCTCGGAACAGGAGGCTCAAGACTTGGATTATCCACAAATGATGAACTTACTGTGGAAAGTTTACTATATGGTTTATTGTTAAAATCCGGAAATGATGACTCGGTAAGTTATTGACAGGAATTTTATATTTTAAATTTTAAATTTATGTAAAAATTCTTATTTTTATCTACGTAAATTTTATCCAAAAATTCATCTAAAACATCTTTATTTACGCTTTGCAAATTGCAAAATTTTTCTACAAGATTATTAATTTTCTTTTCTTCATTATTTAGATCTTTTATTTTTTTCTTTTCATCATCTATAAGTTTATTGATTTTTTTTATTTTATTTTCGATATTTACTCTTTGCACTTTATAAGATGCAGAGAATTTTTTATACATTTCTATGGTTATTATATTATTTAATTTGTCATTATATATTGTATCAATTTTCCCATTAATCTTATTTAATTCCTTTGATAAATTTGCAATTTCCACATTATATCCATCAATATTTGTTTTATATTTCTTATATTCTTTCTTATAATTTTCAACTAATAATTCTTTGTTTGAATATTGATGTATGTATTTTTTTAAATATTCTAATACTTTATTCTCTATTTTTTTATATGGTATATAATTATTATTATCACATAAATGATATTGAGTTCTTGTTGCACAATGATAATATTCTCCATTCTTTTTTTCTGTTCTATATAGCCTTTTTCCGCATTCTTTACAAAATAAAAAATCGTTTAATAGATTTTTTTCTTTTCTACTATAACTATACTTTTTCTTCTTTTCATCTAATATTGTATTAGCCTTTTGAAATTCTTCATTACTTATTATTGCAATATGATGGTTAGGAATTTTTATATATTCTTCTTGCTTTAAATATACTCTTGTTGGATTTTTATGAGATATAGTTTTTTCTTTGTTTTGTATCATATATCCTAGATATGTTTCGTTTCTTAAAATCCTTTTTACTGAGGCTGGTTTCCAAACCGAGTATAATATAGATTCTTTATCAGCATTCATATTAAGATGCATTGCAGGAGTTGGAATTTTTTCTTTTGTTAAGATTTTTGCAATATTGGCCGTGCCTTGTCCACTTAAAAAAAGTTCAAATATTCTTTTTACAACCTTGCTTGCAACTTCATCCACATCCAATTTTCCAACTACTTTTTCATTTTTCTTGTATCCATATGGAGCATAGCATGCAATATATCTTCCTCTCTTTTTCCTTTCAATCAAAGAACTCTTTTGTTTTAAAGAAATATCTTTAGAATACATGTCATTTAAAATTGCTCTAAAAGGGAGTAGTTCATTTCCAATCAAATCATTATATGTATCTATTTCATCTAAAATAGAAATATATCTAACTCCCCTATTTAAAAAGTAATCTTCTATATAATAGCCTGTTTTCACATAGTTTCTTCCAATACGAGATACATCCTTTGTAATTACAGTATTTACTTCTTTGTTTTCAATACTCTGTAATAATTCTTTAAATCCTTTTCTTTCAAAATTTGTCCCAGTTGCTCCATCATCAATAAATTCTTTGATAACATTAAAATTATTCTTTTTCAAGTATTCATAAATTATTTTTCTTTGATTATCTATACTATTACTTTCTAATTTATCACCATCTTCTAATGAAATTCTTAAATACATGCCAACCTTTGCATTTATATTATTAAGCACTAACATTTTCAATATCCCTTTCATCATAAGCATTTAACTGTTTAAAATTAAAATGAATATATATCTTTTTATTTTCATCTATCTCGATTCTATCAACAATATCAAATAATATTTCTTTATTGATATATTCGGCCTTTAAGAATTTATTAGTTAATTCTTTAACTTCTTGGTTAGTTACTATTTTATTTTCATCAGACGATAGTATTTTTATTTTTTCTTTTAATGATTCTATATTTTCTGATATTTGCTTTCTTTCTTTTATGAATTTTTCTGAATATCTAATATAATCATTTTCCTCTATAACACCATTTAATTTATCATCATAAATTTGTTCAATTTTCTTACTTATATTGTTGCACTTTTCTTCTAATATTTTTATATGTGCTAGATAATCATTTATTATTTCTGTATTATCATTTTTCTTTTTTAGAATAGCCTTTTTATATGTATCTCCTTTAGTATTTAAAAGACAAACCTTTTTAATATAATCAAGTATTTCCTTTTCTAATTTGTCATAATTATTATATTGTTTTATGCATCTTCCCTTTGTCGCAGTACCACAAACAACATATCTTCTTTCATACTTCTTGTCCTTGTATTTTTCTGTTTTAGTAACAAAATTAAGTTTATTTCCACAATTATGACAATATGTAATTCCTTTTAATAAATATTCTCTGTTTCTAAATCTTGTATTGTACTTCCTTTCAAGAATTTTTTGTACTTTATTAAAAGTTTCAATATCTATTAAAGGTTCATGAGCATTTTCTTCTACAATCCAAATTTCTCTTGGAAGATCAATTTTCTTTTTACTTTTATAACTCAATTTTTTTGTTTTACCTTGCAATAATTTTCCGAGATATACCTCATTTTTTAAAATTTTTTGTACTGATGATGGTCTCCATTTGTAATAATCTTTTGATCTATGTACTAATTTCATATCTAAATAAACAGCAGGAGGCTCAATATTTTCAGCATTTAATACATCACATATTTTATATGAAGTTAGTCCTGTAACATACATATTAAAAATTCTTTTTACAACCTCTCCTGCAAACTCGTCAATTATTAAATGTGCTTTTTCATCAGTTTCATCCTTTTTATATCCATATGGAGGATATGCTGAAATATATTGACCACTTTCCCTTTTTTGCCTACAGACACTCCTAATTTTTTTTGAAATATCTTTTGCATACATATCATTCAAAACTGCCTTGAATGGTGTAATATCACTTGCACTGCTCTCTTCCTCAAATGTATCTAAATTATCTAATAGTGAAACATATCTAATATTTTTTTCAGGAAAGTAACTTTCAATATAAAATCCAGTTTTTATATAATCTCTTCCTAACCTTGATAAATCCTTAGTTATTACCATATTAATTTTTTCATCTTCTATATCTTTTATAAGCCTATTAAAACTAGGTCTATCAAATGTTGTACCGACTTACTCCATCATCAATATACTCATCAATAAGTTCTAAATGATTTTCTTTTATATACCTAAGTATTAGATTTCTTTGATTTGTAACACTTTCACTCTCTTGCTTATCACCATCCTCTTTTGATAATCTTATATATGCTCCCACTTTAAAATCATGGGGTTCACTTATATTTAGAAACATTTTTCCTCCTAAACTATAAGTATTCACTTTAAATCAATTATATATTGAAAATTATCTCAATACAATGTTGAAGAAAAATTTTTACTCATAGTCATTAAATTTTAAGAATTTTATAAAAGCATTTTCTATGACCATTTCAATTGTTCTGTCTTCTTTACTAAAAAAAGGTATAATTTCATATTCTTTTTTATCAATTTTGTTTTTTTCACTATGTTCCATAACATCACCTTTTAATGTATATTTTTAATTCTAAAAATTATGATATTGATTTTCCTGCTTGAATTTTATTTCTAGCAATTCTTTGTGATTTTGCAATATCCAATACTATATTTCTAGGATATAGTTTAAATGCTTGCCTCATTTCTACCCCAAAAGTATCAGGAGTTAATATTCCTGTGTATTTTGAACTTTGCATATAATCAAGAGTTATTTGAGCATAAGCAACTGCCTCTCTTTTATTCATCTTCAGTACCTCCAACATAATTTTTAAATATACTTATAATTGCATCTAATTTTTCTACTGGATAATTTGTAAGTGATATGTTTGTTCTTTCAACATATTTAAAATCACCTTTTTTTCTAATTGCTATTTCTAATTTTCTAGAATCATCTGCAGTATAATCAAATTCTCCAAAAATTTTTTCTTGTGATTCGTTTAGTTTATTTAAAACTGTCAATAATTCAACTAATTTTTCTTCCATAATTATCATTACCTTTCTTTTATATATTTTGGTATTGCATATGAACGACCAAGTGTATCGTCAAATTCATACCTATGTTTTGAAGGGTTATAAATATAGGCACTACTATTCCATTTTCTATATGCTCTTATGCTTATGTGTCTTGAATCAGATAATTCCCTAGTTGCTTGGTTATGTTGTGCAATAACAGTATCGTAATTATCTTCTATTCTTTGGTGTTCTCGTTTATTTTTTATAAAGTTTCTTTGATCTATCTTTCGTTTTTCTTTTGATAAGTTTTTTCTATATTGTTTTTCTTCAATATATCTTGCATCCTTTTTTATAACCTTTGTAATATATGCTGAAGATACATCAAAATTATTTGCTATTTCTTTTACAGATAAATGTTCTGTATAATATGAAGAAATTATTTTATCTTTTTTATTCATACAATTATTACTCCTGGTTAATTTTTTGTAGACACTTTTTGGATATGAGTTATCTATTAGAGACATTATAAAATCTCTAACTCTTTCATCTTTTTTCTAAATTCTTCTTGTCTTTTTTGTTTTTCTTTTAAGTGTTTTCTTAATTTGTACTTGAACTTAAGTCTAGGTAAAATGCCAAAATATACAAATAATAAAGCAATAATTCCTATTGTTATTAAAAATATTTTTAGTAGCATTTCCAATTCTCCTTTCTCAAAATTAAGAGCAAGGCAGAGCAGAAAACAGTTTGTCCCTGTTCTGCCTTAAATAAAATAGTTCCTTTATAGAAATATCCCTTCAATATATATAAATGGGTTATCTCTTAAAAATGTGCTCCTGATTTTAAAAAAATTTTTAAAATTTATATTTTTTTATTCCTTCAATTAATTTTAGGACCATATATTGATATAAGTCTTCATCTCCATAACTATACCTTTTTAGCATATTTTTCTTTCTTTCAATTATCTCTAACATTGCCAAATCATCTCCATTTTTGGCTAATACACCCAATTCATATAAACTTTTATTCTTCATTTTCAAATCCTCCATCTAAATATTTTCTTAATTTATCAATTGCTCTCCTTTTTATTTTACTTACTGTTGAATCATAAATTTTTAATATTTCTGCTATTTCACTTCGAGATATTTCTTCGTTAAAAAGCAAAAAAATAACTGCCTGTTCAATTTCTGACAGACAGTTTAATGCAGTTTTTAATTCCATTTTTGTATCTATTTTATCAAATTCACTTGTAGAGTTGATTTTTTCGTAAATAACAGATGAGTATTCTTCATCATCTACTATAGTTCTTTCTTTATCAATTCTATTCATTGTTCTTTTAAAATAATCTTTTGAGGATAAAATTATAGTTTTATTAAGAAAACTATCAAACTTTTCTTCATCTACACTTTCCATGTGTGTTCCCTCCCAAATCTTTTATTTGGGCATAATAATCCAGTCTAATAAGTGGAACACACTTAAAAATGAAGACTTTCCTCCTTTCTGCTCTGAATTTTTATTTAATTTCTAATATATATGTAAAAAAGGCCCATTTTCCTAGCCTGTTTTTATAAAGTAAATTTATCGTAAGTTACCTAAATAATCTTTCGAAAATGTATTCTACTTTTTAAACAGGTCTATTATGGCCCTAGAGGGCATTATATCGTACTTTATTTGCAAAATCTGTAGAAATTTGCGATAGAAAAAAATAATTTTTTATGGTATTTTATGGTAACTTATAGTATTTTGTGTTGATATATGCATTATTTTTTCTATATGTTTCAATTCTGTTTTTTGTTTGTAATATATTATTTTTAATGTTACAATTATAAAAAAACGAGGTTTTACAAATGGAAATAAAAAATAATAATAAATTATATGAACAAATAGGACTTACAAGGTCTTTAGATATTATTGCATATGTTGATAACAATAAATATTATGAGGGTAGAGTTGAAGATGCTCCAGATAATGTTAAACAATCAAAATACTCCTCAGTTGATTTTGAGGGAAAAGCACTTGCATTTCAAGTAAAAAGTGAATTAAATTCAGATATTTATTATTAAGAACATTTTTTTATTATTTAAAAAAAACAGTTCCATTCAGTTATAAAAAAATTTAGACAGGAAATTAAATTCCTGTCTTTATCATTTATACAAATTGTAATTTTACTGTTTTTTTCGTGTTAAGAAAATTCCAATAATACATACAATAAAACTAAATGGTGCTATCCTAACAAACAACCATTCAAATATATGAAATCCAACTCCTACAACTGCTGTCTCTGGTTCACCATAA
>JAFROW010000001.1 GCA_017429505.1 Clostridia bacterium
TATATATATATATATACTATTTCAGGGCTTTGTAGTTTTTATTACAATTACATTAAATCTTTATTACAAAAATGTTACACTTTCAATCTCCACTTTTTCTTTTCCTAAAATTTCTTCAAAAACTTTCAAGATTTCTTCTGTGCAATAAATTGCACCACAAGGCATAATTTTTTCTCCGTCTTTAATTTGAACTCTAATGTTGTTCATTTCTCCATTAAAGTATTTTATAGCTCCTCTAAGTTTAACTTTTGTTTCTTCTGTAGCTCCTGTAATGTCAAGTGACAAAACTTTTGACTTTTTCTCTGCAAAATTTGTTATTTCATTTGCTATAATAGTAGTCTTTTCACCATCTCTTATACTTAGTCTTCCTTTTACTAAAACAATATTTTCTTCCATTAAACTAGACTGTGATTTCATGTATGTATTTTCAAAAGCTAAAATTTCTGCCGTTCCATATAAATCCTCTATTGTAATAAATGCCATTATTTTGTTTGTTTTTGTGAACTTTTTCTTTATTTTTGTAATTATTCCTGCATAGGTTACTTCTTGCCCATCTTTATATTTAGTTTCTTTTGCATTTTGCATTTGGCTTGCTATATTTGAAACCGCTTCCGGATCTTCTAAATCTTGTTCTTCTACATTTGCCATTTGCTTATCTATTAGTCCTAAATCCTTTGTGCTAATATTTGTTTGTCTTTCAATTTGCTCTTTTAATTTTTCTAATGGATGTCCTGATAGATATATTCCAAGCATCTCTTTTTCAAGTGATAAAATCTCTCTTTCTGATAATTCTTCTTGTACATTAAATGTATATTTGAATTCATTCATATCACTATTTGCTTCTTCGTCACCTGTTGCTAAATCAAACATTGAAAATTGGCCTTGCATTCCCTTTTTCTTACTACTTTGAATTGTATCAATTATATTTTCAAATGAAGCTAAAAGTGTTGCTCTTGTTTGTTCAAACTCGTCAAAAACTCCTGCTTTTATCAAACTTTCTATGCATTTTTTATTAACTGCTTCATCAGAAATTCTTTCACAAAAATCTGTAAAACTTTTATATTCTCCATTTTTTTCGCGTTCTAAAATAATTGCTTCTACTGGTGCAATTCCAACATTTTTTATACTTCCAAGTCCAAATCTAATATTTGCATTATTTAAATTTACGTTAGAATCCTCTACTATGTTATCCTTGTTTTCACTAAAATTATCTTTTTTCTCAACCGTAAATTTCAAAAAACTTTTATTTATATCAGGCTTCAAAATTTCTATCCCTAAATCATGACATTCATCTATATAAATTGGAACTCTGTCTAGATTTCCTAAATAGCTATTAAGCATTGCAGACATAAATTCTGGTGTATAATATCTTTTTAAATATGCTGTTCTATATGCCACTACTGCATAACATGCAGCATGTGATTTGTTAAATGCATATTTTGCAAATTCTGCCATCTCATCAAATATTTTATTTGCAGATTCGGCATCTATTCCATTTCTAACACAACCTGGTACAACAACATTTCCATTTTCATCTAATTGTCCATTTATAAAAACTTCTCTTTCTTTTGCCATTACATCAAGTTTTTTCTTACCCATTGCACGACGCACCAAGTCTGCTCTACCTAGAGAATATCCTGCTAAATCTCGAACTATTTGCATTACTTGCTCTTGATAAACCATGCAACCATAAGTTACATTTAATATTGGCTCTAGTGCAGGGTGAGTGTATTCATAATTTCCTGTAAGCTTTCCTCTAATGTATCTTGGAATTTGATCCATAGGTCCAGGTCTATATAAAGAAACTCCTGCTATTATATCTTCTAAACAATCTGGCTTTAACTCCATCATGAAATTAGTCATTCCCTGAGATTCAAATTGAAATATTCCTGAGCTTCTTCCTTCTTGCCATAGTTTATATACTTCAGGGTCATTCATTTCGCTGTCGAATTCCACAAATTCTCCTCTTGTGTGTTTAACTTCTTCTATTGTATTTTTTATAACTGACAAAGTACGAAGTCCTAAAAAGTCCATTTTTAGAAGTCCTAATTCTTCTAAAGTTGTCATTATATATTGGGTTGAAATTTGCCCATCTCTTTCATATAAAGGAACATAAGTGTCTACTGGGTCTTTTGTTATTACTACTCCACATGCGTGTGTTGAAGTATTTTTTGGCATTCCCTCTAATGCCATAGATACATCTAATAATTGTTTTATTTTTTCATCTGTTTCGTATAATGTGCGAAGTTCAACATTTTCTTCTAGAGCCTTCGCAATTGTAATATGAATCTCATTTGGAATCATTTTCGCAATTTTATCTGTCTCTTGAAGTGAAACATCTAAAGCTCTTCCAACATTTCTTATTGCATTTTTTGCAGCTAAAGTTCCAAAAGTAATAATCTGTGCAACATGGTCATGTCCGTATTTATTAGAAACATATTCTAAAATCTCATCTCTTTGCTCATCACTAAAATCAACGTCAAAATCGGGCATACTAATTCTTTCAGGATTTAAAAATCTTTCAAAAAGTAAGTTATACTTCATAGGGTCAATATCTGTAATTTCTATTGCATATGCTAGAATTGAACCTGCTCCAGAACCACGTCCTGGTCCTACTGGAATATCATGCTCTTTTGCATAATGAATAAAATCCCAAACTATAAGGAAATAATCAACATACCCCATTTTCTTTACAACACCTAATTCATATTCAGCCCTGTCTAATATTTCTTTTGATGGATTATCTCCATATCTTTTCTTAATTCCATCATCACATAATTTTTTCAAGAAATCATAATGTGTTGTGAATTCTGCTGGCACATCATAGTTAGGAAGTATTGTATGTCCAAATTCAAATTCTACATTACACTTTTCTGCAATTTTTACTGTATTTTCTATTGCGTCAGGAAAAGCTTTAAAATACTCTATCATTTCTTCTGGTGATTTTATATATAGCTCTCCTTCAGCAAAACTCATCCTGTCTGGATCACTCATTCTTTTTCCTGTTTGAATACAAAGTAGTACTTCATGATTATCTTTATCTTCTTTTTTTAAATAATGCGCATCATTTGTTGCAACTAATGGAATATCTAGCTTTCTTGCAAGCTGAACTAATCTTTGATTTGCTAAAACTTGCTCTCTATATCCATTATTTTGAATCTCTATATAATAATCTTCTCCAAAAACATTTTTATGCCAATTTGCAATTTCTTCCGCTTCTTCCACTTTTCCATTTGTAAGTGCTTGTGGCACAGCTCCTGCCATACATGCACTTAAGCAAATTAGCCCTTCACTATATTTTTCTAAAACTTCATAATCTATTCTTGGTTTATAATAATAACCTTCTGTAAAACCAATTGAAACCAATTTACTTAAATTTCTATACCCTTGCATATTTTTTGCAATCAAAATAAGGTGATTGTATCTGTTATCTACTCCAGGCTCTTTATCATGCCTTGTTCTACCACGAGGTGCAACATATACTTCACACCCTATAATTGGCTTTACTCCTTCATTTTTGCAGGCTTTATAAAAATCAATTACACCATACATAACTCCATGGTCGGTAATCGCAATTGAATCCATTCCAAGCTCTTTCGCCCTTTTTGGAATGTCTTTTATTCTATTTGCTCCATCTAGCAAACTAAATTCGCTATGTATATGTAGGTGTACAAAGTTACTCATTTTTTGTTTTCCTTTCATTTGGGGACGGGGCAAAAATTCACTCTCGTCTATTAGCCAAATTCCCATTAATATCGTTTCTTCTTGCTAAATTGCTTTCTTAATTTATACCATATATTTTCAGAATATTCAATGCTTTATTTTATATTCTTTACCAACTCTATAAATTCTTCATTATCTATTTTGTTAATTGCAAAACACTTTTTACCTAAGTCTTTTATTGAAGCTCCTAGATGATATAACTCTTTTTCGTCTATTATAATAAATCTGTCATGAAATTTCTCTGTTTTTCCTACTTTAAGCAATGGATATTGTTTATTAAATTTTTGAATATCTATATTTTTTATGTTGCTGTTATTTGATGTAAGAATTACAACTTGTACATTCTCTTTCTTTTTTGAGAGCATTTCTAAAACACTTTCATCAATATAATTATCGATTATTGTAATTTTGTTTTCTGCTTTTTTTATTATTTTTAATATTAAAATATATGCATCATATATTTGCCCATTGTAAAATATTCTTCGGTTCTCTATTTGTTTTTCTTGCAATTGATCAAAGACCAAATCAAATTTTTTATTATTTTCGATTTGTTGATATTCTAATGTAGTAACTCTTTCAAATAATTGACCATTATCTTTAAGGAAATGTCTCATTCTTACAAATGCATTCATTATATTTATACTTACTTGAACTGCTATTTTATTCTTTAGAAGAGGTGCAAGCATTGCTATTCCCTGTTCAGTAAAAACTAAAGGTAATTTTCTCCTTCCTCCATATTCATTTTGTTTTTCCAAACTTGAAGTCGCAAATTGCGACTTCAAGTTTCTAAATTCGTTTAAAGTAAGCCTAAAACAAAAATCATTTGGAAATCTATCTTTATTTCTTTTTACAGCTTCATTTATTCTTTTTGTTTCATAGTGATATAGATTTGCGACATCAGAATCAATCATTACTTGCTTTCCTCTTATAGTGTATATTAAATTTTGAATTTCTTCTGTAGTTGTTAAATTTAATTCTTCATTCATTTTCTTACCTTCTTTCTGCCCCAAATTATAAATTTTCTCCCTTAATATGTTTTATTATAAAACTTTTGTTTGTAATTGTCAACTAATATTTTAAATTTTATTAAAAAAAGATTTCATTAATTTGAAATACTTCTTTTTTATCTACACTCTCTCATAAGTTACATATTCATAATTAAAATCATTTTCATCATCTTCATGTCCTTGTTCTCTTTCTGTCACTTTCCATTCCTCTGAAGAGATTTTTGGAAAATATACATCTCCATCAAAATCTTTATCTATCTCTGTTACGTATATCTTGTTACAATATGGCATCAAAAGCTTATATATAGCTGATCCACCTATGGAAAAGCATTCACAATATTTATACTTTCTCATATAATCAGGTTATATAATATTTTTTCTTTCCAAAATATTATATAATTCGCTATTTTTTCTATAATCAGCAACACAATAAAAGTCAACTATTCCTTCAGCATTTAGCTTATTATAGATTTCATCATTATACTTCGAAAATTCATCTCCGTTTCTTTGATATACAAAAATTGATTTTCCACCATTGTTATGTACAAATTTCATTGCATCTTCGTCACTATATCCGTCACCTATATAGTATACATTTTTACAATTATTTTGTGTTCGATTATCCTTTTTTAATACATCTTTTATTGCTTCAACTTTTTTATCATTTGTTATTCCATCTTTAAATCCAACTATCTGACCAAATGAATTCTTAATCAAATTTGATCCATATATTCCATTAAAAAATGTTCCTATTTTTAAATTTTTTAAAAAATCCTTAAAATCTCCGGAAATAATATATTTTTTTATTTCCGACCCTGCTAAATACTCAATTACTCCAGAACTATATTTTATATAATTCTCTCCATCCATAAAATCCACAAAATCTATAACCGTATTATTATTTTTTAATATAGTATTAAAAAAATCAAAAAATGTATCAATAGGGTCTCCTGTGTTTTTTTCTCTATATTCTTTTATTGCATTTTCTAATTTTTTATTTCTTTTTCTTCCTTCATATCCGTATTTATTTATCCATGTCCAACATTTTGGCCAAGTATCAGTTGTTAATGTTCCATCAAAATCAAATATATTAATTGGCTCAAAAAAATTTTTCAATATTCTCACCCCTAAAAATAATATTTATTATTATAACATTTTAAAATTTTTTCTTCAACCTATTGAAAAAAAATTTAAATTTGATATAATGATTTCAAAATAAAAAAAGGAGGAGAAATAATGAAACTTATAGACCCAATTGTTTACGTAGAAAAATATGATGGAGCTGAAATAACTAGATTTTTAGGAAATATGGCTAGTACATCATATAATTATGAATTTGATATTGCAAAAGATAACTATAAAGATTTACTATTAAAATGCATAAAAAATGGACATACTTCTGTTTTAGAGCATAAATCAATTACAATAAAAATGATAGGAGATAATGGAGTATATAAAGATATTGAAAGACACAGATATGCAAGTTTTTCAAACGAAAGATATACACGTTTTGAACATCAAGATGAATTAGAAATAATTAAACCTGTTCATATAGAAGAAGGTACAGATTTTTATAAAGAATGGGAAAATTGTATAAAAAAACTAGATGAAAGTTTTCAAACAATGAAAAAGGAAGGTGCTACTGCAGAACAATTAAGAATGATAGCTCCATATTCAGTTGCTGTAGAAATGAATATGACATGCGATATTACAGAATGGAGACATATCTTAAGTTTAAGATGTTCTTCTCATACTCATCCAGCAATAAGGCAATTATTAATTCCGGTTCTTGTAAAATTCAAACAAGATATGCCAGAATTATTTGGAGACATTGATTATGATATGGAATTTCCAAAAGAAAAATATGCAAAAATATTACCACTTGAAATTGTGTGATTTTTTATGTTATTAAATAAAACTTTAACACTAATAAAATTATTAATTAGGAGGCAAAAAAATGAAACTATTTGATCCAGTTGTTTATGTAGAAAATTATGATGGACTTAAAATGATGAAATTTTTAGAAAGAGCGGCTAGAACTTGTTATAAATCTGAAGGAAAAATCTCAGATGATAGTTATAAAAGAATACTTACTAGCTGTATACAAAGCGGACACGAATCTGTTTTAGAACATGAAAAGGTTTCAATAAAATTATTTGGAGACCTTAGCATAATGCAGTCTATACCAAGGCACAGAATAACCAGTTTTTCAAATGAAAGCACAAGGTATTGTAATTACGGAAAAGATAAATTTGAAAATCAAATAAGAATTATAAAACAACCTCATTTTGAAGAGGGAACAAAATTATATAAAGAATGGGAAAAATGTATGCTAAACATAGAAGAAAGCTATGTTAAAATGTCTGAAGCTGGAGCAAAACCAGATCAATTAAGGATGCTTCTTTCTCTTTCAACTATTGGAGAAATAAACATGACATGTAATATTAGAGAATGGAGATATATTTTAAAACTACGTTGCTCTGCTTCTTTTGGTCATCCACAAGCAAAACAATTATTAATTCCATTACTTTTAAAATTTAAAGAAGATATGCCAGAATTGTTTGCAGATATTGATTATGATAGAGATTTCCCAAAAGAAAAATATGCAAAAATTTTACCATTAGATTAAAGGTTTTAAAAAAGAGAAATTCATCTAAAAAATGACTTTCTCTTTTTATTATCGTTCCTTTCTCGCTTTTTTCAAAAACATATATAGTTATAATTATTTTCTTTCAAACTAACTAATCTCCGTTCTATTAAATGCATTGTCTATAAGGAAACCTTTCCATAAACTCCGCCACCACCAGAGTGAACTTTTGCCTCTCCGTGGCAAGCTTTGTAAATATTATTTGCTATTTTCTCACCTATAACGGCTTCCAAGTCATCAATTCCTGCTTTATGTAATATATTCATCTCTGTTTCGAAATTATCTAATAATTTGTCTATCGTTTTTCCTCCTACACCTGGTATAAATGTTAAAGGTACTTGATAAATATATGGTGGTCTGTTTTTTGGGCTTTTAGTTTCTTTTTTATCTTTAATTAATTCTATTCTGTCAAAAACTCCAAATGTTATATTACTTCCGCCACATCTTGGACAAGTTGTAGCTGCTTGGTCTATTTCAATAGAATCATTGCAATCCTCGCAAAAACTTCTATGATATTTTCCAAGTTTTGGGTCTAATCCATAGTTTGCAACAACTTTTCTTCCATCTTCTCCTTTTAATGCTTTTACTATTTCTTTAAAGCTTATATCTTCAACTTGCATTTTGTTATATTCTCTTGCAATTCGTGGAAGAGAGTGTGCATCTGAATTTGTGACAAAAGTCTTATTTTCTAATTCTGAAATTTCATCTGCTAAGAATGTATCTGAACTTAAACCTAACTCTACTGCAAAAATCTTGTCATACTTTTCTTTAAAAACGTCTTGCAATCTATCGACACAATTTCCATAATAGCTTTTGTGTGGTGTAAAAATATGTGCTGGAATTAAAATTCCGTTATATTTTTCCACAATATCTATTAATTCATATCCTGAAACATCCGACCTTTGAGTACTTAGAGTAATATTTTTTATATGTTTACTCATCTCGTTTGAAAATGCTTTTATGTCTTTTAGATATGGAAAAAAACATACATTATGTGCACTTCCCTGTTTTCCGTTTCTACCTTTTTCTGTAGTTTCTACTTCACTTCCAAGTAATATGCATACTTTGTCTTTATATATTATTCCACCATCTTTAAGTTCATAAGCATCTCCTGTTTTTAAGAAATTTTCTATATCTTCTATTACATAAGGTGATGCACAATCTATTATTCCAACTACATTTATTCCTTTTTTTTCTTCACATTCTTTTGCAATATTTGCAAAATTCAAACTCCTTGCTCCTGTTATTTTTACTGGCTTTCCATTTTCACTTCTTCCTATGTGTACATGCAAATCTGCAAATATTTCGTACATTTTATGCCCTACCTTGTATAATAAATTTAGGTTTTTATACAGGATTTACCTATAAACCTATTTTCTCTATATCAATATATATAGTTTAAGAAAATTAGTTATAAATCAAATTCTAAATCAATTCTATTTCTAATCCTATCATATTTTGATTTTAATCAAATTTAAAAGATGTATCATGATTCATTATTCTTTCTGTTGCTTCTTTGCTAAATAAAGCTCTATTAGGATTTTGTTTTACTATTTTTCTTGTAAACCTATGTGCAATTTGAATTTTATTGTTTGCATTTTGTGCTGTTCTCGAAACTTTGCTTAAATTATTTGTATTTTCTGTAATAGTACTAGCACTACTTGTTTTTTTCAAATTACTCTTACTATTTTTAATACTAGATACTAATGTAGAATCAGAATTATCTGCTAAAGTTTTAGTAGCATTTAGTTTTACAACATTCGTTTTGGCTTCTATATCATTTTCTGTATCTTTTATATCATTGTAAAGTAATTGTTCTGCCTGATGTTTAATCTCCGTTCTCATTAGTTTGTCTATTTCTTTGCAATATTTATTACCCAACCTTGCAATATACGATTTTGAGTCTTTTTCTCTTTCTGCCAAAAATGCTAATTTTCTTATAACTGGAACATCTACTACATCTCTTATCATTACATTTTCCATTGCTTTAACAAAAAGAATAAAATCTTCTAAATATCTATTAACTACATTTTTTAAATTTCTTTCTTTTAAGATTATTAACGCTTCTTCAGGTGTAAATGCATCTCTTTCTGCTCTTTTTAAAATTAGTCCTGAAAATTGGTCTACTAACTCTAAAATATCACTTTCTTTTTTTCTTCTTTTTTTACCGCTATATCTGTTTAAACCTTCACATATATCACAAAAATCCTTATCAAATCCAAGAGTTGATAAATATTCTGCACCCTCTTTTGCATATGTTTCTAGTTTGCCTATTTTTTGTGAGTTGTCTATTTTTTTGCAATTACATAACAATACTGCAGTAATAACTAAATTTTTATCTACACCTGTATCAGTATAATTCATAAACATCCTTGCTATTTCTGCTCTTAATACAATTGATTTGTCAAAATATATTCCTGTTTTTTTTGCCATATAATATGCTATTATCATTTTTTGTATATAATCTTTTTCATTTAATATGTACATTGCAAAGTCTTCCATTTTGTTCCTCCTATGTATTTTTTAAAATTTCTATCTTAATTATATGTTATCTTAATTTTATTTTCAATAGTTTTTTTAAATTTTTTATCGAAATTTGAAAAAAAATGATGTAAATCTACTTTACATCATTCCTAGGTTTTTCATAAATTTTTTTCCTTGTTTCATAAACTTATTTCTACTTGGTTTTGTCGCTTCATTATATAACATCCAAGCTCCAGCAGAAATTGCAGTCCCCCAGATTACACCTTTTATAAATTTCATAACAATTCCATTCCTTTCTCGCTTTGCTTGAAGGCACACATAGTTATGAAAAAAATATTTCTTTCAAACTAATCCCTTCCATTTAATATTACTATTTTAGTCATTATAATTATTTTTTTATGAATTTTTATAATAGTAACACAATTTATATTTTTATTATCTGATTTTTTTATTTTATTATACTTGGAAAAATTTTTCGATTACAATTATTATATTAATTATATTTTTTATAAGCAAATAATATATATTTTTTTTAAAATTTGTAAAGCATTTTTTTATCCAAACAAAGCCTTTGAAGCATATAAAAATTATACTTCTCATTCTTCCGAAAATTAAAAATAAGCCTTTTTTGCAAAATAGACTATTTCTTTTGACTAAAAATACGCTAAAAATGCATTGTGATTAATCCTCAGCTTACTATCAAAAATAGGGGTGCGTAGAAATTTTTTTTTAAAACAAATACTATTATAGTTCTCTTTTTGTGTTTTTAGATTTTCTTCAAATGTAAATTAGCTACGACTTTTACCAATATTTTTGTAACAGCTCAAAAATTTCAAAACCTGCAATTAAAAGTAAAAAAAATCCAAAATATTTTTTTAAATAATTCACTTCCAAATTTGTAGAAATTGTAGCCCCAATAATTGCACCAACAACTCCTGAAATCATTATGACAATTGAAGTTCTTAAATTAATATTTTTATTTTTTAAGTTCATAATAATTGAAACAATACATGTGGGTATAAAAAATATCAAATTAGCACCTTGTGCAAAATGTTGGTCTACAGCAGATAATGTTGTAAGTAAAAAAATAAGTATTGTTCCTCCTCCGCATTCCAAGTGCCCCTACTACTCCTGAAATTGTAGCATAAATTATATTTAGCATTTTTATCATTCCTTTTTATATTTTTTTGATTGATGTGCATAATAAAAAAATTTCATTCTTTCACTTATATCGTTTATTAATTATTTAACATTGTATAAATTTTATTCCAATATATAAAATAAAAACAATAAACAAAACTTTCAAAAATTTTTCATTTAATTTGTTTAAAAGTTTCGAGCCAATAAATCCTCCAATAATTCCACCAATTGTACATTCAAGAGCCAATGCAAAATTTATGTAATTATTTTTCGCATAAAAAATACTTGTAGTAATTACCATTGCTAATACACACATAATTGATGTTGCTCTTGCCTCTTTTTCACTAAATTTTAAAAAATAAATAAAAGCTGGAACTAATATCATTCCTCCACCTGTGGAGAATAATCCTGATATTATTCCAGCTGTAAACCCTATTATTATTTTTTTCAACATAGATTCTCCTACTCACCACTCAATTAGAATTTCTCGTGTTTAAATGATTTTTATCTAAAGATTATTTGAGAAATACTTATATACTCTTAATATAAAGTAGTTTAACCTATATTTTTATTTTTATACTTTTTTGCTTAATTTTAGTTCACTCATATTTGATTTTTATTATCTAAATTATCTATTCGCGTTCTATTGAAAACAAGTTTGTATTCCTACTTGTTTTCATAAATTTCAAAAACATCTTTCTTCTCACCACAAACTGGGCAAACCCAATCTTTTGGCAAATCCGCAAATGCAGTATGTTTATGAATTCCGGCTTTTTCATTTCCATATTTCGGATCATAAATATATTTGCAAACTGTACATTCGTATTTTGTTTCTGAATTTGCTTGATTTTTTTTCATAATAAAATTCTTATATCCTACTGCAACTGCTGCAGCTACCATAAGCAAAAATGATAAAGCTTTCCAAATCCCACTATCAAATAAAATTATAGCAAACATACCAAGTATTGCACTTGCTCCATATAAAATAAGTACTGCTTGTTTTTGCGTAAATCCTCTTTTTACAAGTTTATGATGAACATGCTCGTTATCTGCTTTAAATATTGCTTTTATAGATTTTCCTTTTATAATTCTCCTTATTATTGCCCACACTACATCTAAAATAGGAAGTCCTAAAACTAAAATTGGCAAAACAATTACTGCTATTGTATAAGTTTTTGCAACCCCTAAAATTGAAATTACTGCCAACATAAATCCTAAAAAATTTGAACCTGTATCTCCTATAAAAGTTTTTGCAGGAGCAAAATTGTATGGTAAAAATCCAACTAATGCCCCAATTAATGAAGCTATAACAAGTACTGCAATCATTGGTGAATTATTTAATGAAAAGATTATTAATAGAGAAATACACGAAATTAGCGAAATTCCTGATGAAAGTCCATCTAATCCATCCATTAAATTAATTGCATTTGTAATTCCAACTATCCAAATAATAGTTAAAAATATTGAAAATTCACGACTAAGTCCTATTTGAGCAATTGTAGAAATATTTATTGAATCTATTTGTAATCCAAATATTGTTACTACAGCAGCTGCTAAGATTTGTCCCAATAATTTTTGAAATGGTTTTAAATTTTTTGTATCGTCTAAAATTCCTGTAATTGTAATAATTATAATTCCAATTAAAATACCTATAAGTTTTTTAAAATATTGTTCTTGTCCAAAAATATCTACACTACCTTCTATTGTTACAACAAATAAAAGATAAATAATAGAAATTAAGAATCCAGAAATTACAGCTATTCCTCCTAGTTTTGGCATTGAATTTTGGTGCATTCTTCTATTATCTTTTGGAATATCAACTGCTCCTATTTTATGTGCTATTTTTATCGACCAAGGAGTTGCCATAAAAGAGATAATAAAAGCCAAAAGAAATGATATTGCTATATCTCCCCACATATTTGCCTCCATTTTTGTTACATTTTTTGTATTATTGCATTAAAATATGCATATTATTTTATAAATCCATATATTTTTGCTTAGCTAATGCATATAACTTTATTTCATATTTTCTTTTTCTATTTCTTCAATCATATCAATTCTTTCTTGATATCTTCCACCTTTAAACTCTGTTGCAATCCAAGTTCTCATAATACGAATTGCTTCTTTTGTTTCCATACAATCTGCTCCTAATGTCATAACATTAATGTTATCATCTGCTTTTGCAAATCTTGCATCATCTTCGTTTGTTATAGCTGCTGCTCTTACACCTTTAAATTTATTTGCAACTATAGACATTCCATGACCAGATCTACATATTAAAATTCCTTTTTCACATTTTCCACTACTTACTGCTTTTGCAACTTCTTTTGCATATATTGGATAATCTGTTCTCTCTTCATTATATGTCCCAAAGTCTTTGTATTCTAAATCTATTTCTTCCAAATACTTTTTTATTTCCTCTTTTAATTTATATCCTCCATGATCACAACCTATTGCTATCATTTTTACCACTCCAATCTTAATTTATTATTTATATAATACCATAAGCTGCCCTTTTTTTCAATGCTTTTTATTGACTTTTTTACAAATTTGTTATAAAATGTAAGAAATTACATATTTCGACAAGGTTTATAGGTTAATCCTTTATTAAATCAAAAATTAAATTTTTGATAAAAACCTAAATTTTATATAAAAAGGGGAAATTTTTATGTTAAAAGAATTTAAAGAATTTGCAATGAAAGGAAACGTAATAGATTTAGCAGTTGGTGTTGTAATTGGTGCTGCTTTTCAAAAAATAATTGATTCATTAGTTAATGACATTATAATGCCATTAATTGCTGCATTACTTGGAAAGGTTGATTTTTCAGACTTATCTTTTATGATTAAAGATACACCTATTAAATATGGTAATTTTATAACAGAAGTTATTAACTTCTTAATCATAGCTTTCTCTATTTTTCTAGCTGTAAAATATGTTAATAAACTTAACGAAAAACTTGGAAAAGTTGGTGGAAATTTTGCAAGTAAAATTGACAAAGATGGAAAACTTGCAAAAAAATTAGGAATTGAAAAAGAAGAAGCTTCTACAGAGGCTTCAGAAGATGTAGCTGAAGAAACAGCTGAAAAATAATTTTAAAAATCGCTATAGTATAAATCTATAGTGATTTTTTTAAAAATTATGCTCTAAAAAAGCACTACCAATAACATTTACGTTATTTTATAGTGCTTTTCTATTTTTTATTAAAATAAAACTATTTAAAAATTTAGCTATTTTTTATAATTTATACCTTCATTATATTGCTTTATTTTTATTCTTTCTTAAGAAAGATGGTATATCTAAATCATTTTGAGAATTGTTTAAGTCTTGACTTGAAGGAATTGAGTTTATTTTTTTATCTCCCCATGTTTTTGAGATAATGTTATCAGCTCTTTTTCCTGAACTTGATACTTCGTTTTGATCTTCAAATCCTGTTGCAATAACTGTAATTTGAATTTCATCATTCATAGATTCATCAACAACTGTACCAAATATAATATTTGCTTCTGGGTCAACACTTCTTTGAATAAGCTCTGCTGCTGTATTTACTTCTTGAAGTCCTAAATCAATTCCACCTGTAACATTTATTATAACTCCTCTTGCTCCTTCTATAGTTGTTTCAAGCAATGGACTTTGAATTGCTTGTTTTGCTGCATCTTCTGCTTTGTTTTCTCCTGATGCAAATCCTATTCCCATATGAGCCATTCCTGTATTTTGCATTATTGTTTTAACATCTGCGAAATCTAGGTTAATTGCTCCTGTTACTGTAATTAAGTCTGATATTCCTTGAACACCTTGTCTTAAGATATCGTCTGCCATCATAAATGCTTCTGCCATTGATGTTTTTCTATCTATAACTTGAAGTAATTTATCATTTGGTATAACTATTAAAGTATCTACTTTTCCTTTTAAACTCTCTATTCCACGTTCTGCTTGCGCTAATCTTTTCTTTCCTTCAAATGTAAATGGCTTTGTAACAACACCAATTGTTAAAATTCCCATTTCTTTTGCAATTCCTGCAACTGTTGGCGCAGCTCCTGTACCTGTTCCACCACCCATTCCGGCTGTAACAAATACCATATCTGCTCCTCTTAATACTTCTGTTATTTCTTGTTTACTTTCTTCTGCTGATTGAGCTCCAACATCTGGATTAGCACCTGCTCCTAATCCTCTTGTTATTTTTTCACCTATTTGAATTTTTGTATTTGCTTTTGATTTTTGTAAAGCTTGTCTATCTGTATTTACTGCTATAAAATCTACATTTTTTATTCCTAAATCAAGCATTCTATTAACTGCGTTATTTCCTGCTCCTCCTACACCTATTACTTTTATTGTAGCTGCCCCATCTTTCATTGTAACATTTTCATCATCATATTCCATCATCACTGATAATTCCTCCCTTATTATATTTAAATATTTTTATATATTAGGTATTCCATATTCTAATATATAACCTATGTGCACCATAAGTTGTGCCTTTAAAATTTATTAATTCTAACTATAGAAAAATTCTTTTATCCTTGCAAGAGTTACTTTTAAAATATTTTCTTTAGAATTTGTATCAATTTTGCTTGAAACACTTTTTGCAAGTGGTCTTGCTGCAATATATCTTACAAGTGCATAGCTTGTCCTAAATTCAGGTTTTACTGTGCTTATTGCTCGACCTGTTGAAATTTTAACCGGTATATTCATTGCTATCTTTCCTGCTACATCGCTTTTGCTAATATTTGTTATGCCTTGACCTGTTAAAACAACATTATTTATTCTGGATTTGATACCTTGATTTGTAATTGTTTTGTTTACCAAAGAAAAAATTTCTTCAATTCTTGCTTCCATAATTTCTATTAATTCAGAACTTTTTATAACTTTACTTTTAGTCTCGTCTTTGCATGTGTTTAGCATAATTTCATTGTCATTGTCTATAAATGACCTTAATGCTAAACCATACTGTCTTTTAAGTTTATCTGCTTCTTCTTCAGATATTGCGAGCACTAAAGCTATGTCATGTGTTATATGATTTCCACCTAGGGGTATGGTGTTTGTATATATGAATTTTTCTCCTTCAAATACACCTATATCAGTATTTTCAGCTCCAACATCAAGTAACATTATATTATCATGTAATTCATTTTTGTCTAAAACTAAGTTCCTTTCTGCTAGTGTTGTTGGCACTATTCCATCAATTTCAAGTCCTGCTTTTCTAAATATTCCTGACAATTTTCTCACATATTCTTTATCTGCTAAAATGACTTGTGCATTGACAATAAAACTTGTACATAAACTACCTACAGGATCTTTTACTACCTTGCCATTATCTAATACTACTTCATGAATAACCATATCTGCAATTATTTGACTATCTGGTATTTCTATGTCTTTTATTTGAGTTGTAGCGTTTTGTAGATCTTTTTGTGTAATTCCCGAAAACTTGTCTTTTACATCTTTTGTAACACTATTTTCTACAATTGTTACATATTTACCTGGAATAGTTACATAGGCTGAATTTATTCTTAATCCTGTTTCTTCTTCTGCTTCTTTTATAGTTTTTGAGATGCTTAAACTGATATCATCTTCACTTACTATCTTACCTTTTTTCAAACCGTTACATTTATACGAGGTACTACATATTATCTCTACTTGCCCAAAGTTATTTACTTCCCCTAAAATCGTGCAAACCTTGGTTGTTCCTATGTCAATACCCACTATGATATCACCTATTGCCAAGATAATTCCTCCATCTTTATTAAATTTGTTACTTATATTTTTATATTACATTTTTAGACAATTGTCAATAGATTTTGTAATATTTTTGAAATATTTTCGAAATAATTTTGTAATGTTTTTGTAATATATTTTTATTGATTTTTTGTATGTCTTGAGGCTACTTTTTTAGAGGTTTTGTTTTACATAATTTTATTTCTTCTTCATTTCTTCAAATTTCTTTGACCATTTATCTATGTAATATTTTCTTATTATAGTTAAATTTAAAAACATTCTTCCTACAAAAACAACAATTGCTGCTAAATATATATCTACATTTAATTTTGTTCCTAAATATGTTAATAACATTGAAAGTATTGCATTACAGAAGAATCCTGATATAAAAACTTTAAAATCAAATTCTCCCTTTAAAACACCTGTTATTCCTCCAAAAACCGAATCTAATGCTGCAATTATTGCAATTGCTAAATATGTTGAATATGTATATGATATTATTGGCAAATTAATACCTACTATAGCTCCTAATACACATCCTATAATTATTGCTATTAAAATCATACTCTTTCATCCTTTCTAATTTTCTATATATTTATAATCCATATTGCCATTATATTTATTAATTCTGATATTTTTTGATTCTTTAAAATCTATTGTTTGTCCCCAATCTTTTATTTTAGTTACATAGCCAGTTCCAATCAAAGAAGCTTTTAAATAGTCTGAATCTCCTATAGCTTTTATAGTAAAAGGTGCTGACACCATTTGACTATTTATTTTTATATATGTAGTATCATTAATTTGTGCAAAATCTGTTTTATTTACAATTCTTTGATTATTAATAGATATTGCTTCTGCGCCTGAATCTTTTAAGAAATTCACTATTCTTATTAATTCACTGGCAGTTATCCTTTGTTCCGTATGCTCTTTTTCTTTTTCAAGTTCATCTATATTTTCTGGATCTTTTAAAATAATCTCTATTCCAATTCCTTCAACATCAGTTAATCCCAATAATAATTCTAAATTCGCTAATTCTTCTTGCAAATTTTGCTTAGTTTTTACTCCTGATGAAGATTCTTCTTTGTATTTTTTTAATGTTTTAGAAATCTCATTATACTTTTCCTCTGCCTCTTCGTATTTAGATTTCCAACTTGATAATTCTGTTTTTAACTCCTCTGCTCTCATCATATCTATAGATGCTATATCTGTTTGATATATAACTTTAAACTGCATAAAAATAATAAGTACCAGTATAAAACAAGCAAGACCTATTGTAATTGTAATTGTAATTTTTCCTTTTTTCATTTTAACCAACATTCCTTTCTTTGAATTCACAAAAATTTGATTAAAAAATAATCTTTTTTATCAATTATTTTACCAACTTTTTTCTCCATACTATTTTATTGTTTTTGCATATTTAAAACTATTACCTCTAATATGCTTTGAAATAATTATTTCATTTTCAGATTTAAATGTAGTCTTTATACCATATTTTTCTAATTCTTTTAAATATCCATTTGTATTATTTATAATTGCCAGTCTTTCAGGAAAACCTATAGCATTTATTGTAAAAGGCGAACTTACTTTTTCACCATTTATTGCTACAACATTTCCATCACAAGAAATTGCAGTATTTCCAAGAATCCTTTTTCCATTAATCTCTATAGCTTCGGCACCAGAAGTTTTTAACTCATTTACAACTAATAACAAATCTCTATCATGTATAATTAAATCTGTAGAATCGTACAATACCTTAAGTGCGTTACTTGTTACAGCATCTGCTAAGGTTATTCTTACTCCCTGACCTTTTACATCTGTATATCCTAACAAAATATTATATTTATTTATTTTCTCTTCTAAAGCTTTTAATTCTGTATCATTACTTGTTACATTTTTTCTTGTTTTTTCTAGTTCATTTTGAGATACATCTATTTTTTCATATATCTCATCACACCTTTCTTTCATTCTTAAAACTTGTGTTTTTAAATTGTTTAATTGTTTATTGGTACTTGTCGTGGTACCACTAATATTTACAGTTTTTATTTGGACGCAAATTCCTATCGTTAAAATCAGACATATTATTCCAAAAGTTATTGCATCTTTGTTTTTTAGCATATTATCCTCCTTATAATTGTTATCTAATTTTCTTCTATTTAAATGTTTTAGCATATTTAAAACTTGGTAAACCAATATATTTCTTCATTATAATATTTTTATCTTCTTTAAAAGTTGTATTTAAATGTTTAACATCTACTAACCAATAGTCTAAATATCCTCCAGGTCTATTAATTGTTGTCATTCCTTCATAGAATCCAATTGCATTTATTGTAATAGGTGAACTCACTTTTTTCCCATTAATTAGAATATTATTATCATTATAGCATATTGAAGTAGTTGATATTATTCTTTCACCATTGACATCAATAGCTTCTGCACCGGCATTTTTTAATTCATTAACCATTTCTAATATATCTACATCTGTCACTACTAAATCTCTAGATTCAACAAAAGAAGAAATTTTATTTGCTATATTAGCATCAGAAATAGTAATCTTAACACCTTGTCCTTTAATATCTGTTAGTCCTAATAATGTATTATATTTTTCTATTTTTTCCTTTATTTCTTTTAATTGATCATCACTATTAGCTACTTCTTCTCTAACTTTTTCTAAATCATTTTGTGCATTTGTCAATCTTTGAAAAGACTCATTATATCTTTCCTTTATTTTTAAAACCTGTGTTTTTAAATTATTAATTTCCTTATCTTCATTAGTTTTACCGTTATTGTTTGTTATTTTTATTTGTACACAAATACCAATTGTTAAAACAAGGCACATTATTCCTAAAACTATAGCTTGTGCTTTTTTTGACATAATTATTTCTCCCTTCATATATTTTGCATAATCTAAAAAATTGTTTTTTTATCTATGAATAATAATAACAACTACAAAACGAAATTATTTTTCTATATTTTCTTCTCTAAAATAAGGTTTAAATCCGCTATTTATATCACCATTAACAAATACTTTTCCAGTCTTTCCTTTCTCTTTATCAACTATTATTTTTACATAAGTCATTCTATTTGTTAAATCTGTTGCATTTCCTAAGTATACTATTTTATTTTCTTTTTTCATTTCTAATAAATATTCATTATTTTGTATTGATATCTTGCTAATCAACTTTGAAACTTCTGCGCTTTTAGCTGTTTCCATTATTCTCAATATAATTCTTAATGCCTCTATATCTTTGTCTGACAATTTTTTTCCATTTAGTAAAGTATCTTGTTCTGTTTGAAATCCTTCAATTATTGGCACATCAGCACTTTTTGAAGATACTTCTAAAATATATCCCTGATAATTTATATATACATAGCTATTAATTACTTTTATTTGATAAGCTGTTTTTCTCTCGTCAATATTTATTTGTAGCGTTCCGGGTAAATTTCTTTTAATCGTTACACTATCTATATAAGGGTTTTCTTTAATATTATTTATTACTTTTTTCTTAGATATTTGGAATATGTTTTTACCTTCAAGTTCTCCTGAAAGACTAATTATTGTAGATTCATCTATTTTTTCATTTCCAATTACATTTATTTTTTGTATATTAAATATTGGAGAAACCATAGCAAATACAGCTGTTCCAACTAAAAGTACTAATAAAACTATAATTCTCCTTGCTATATTTTTTCTTCTTCTTTTTAATTTTTTATTATTAGCTCTGTTAATTTTAGATTCTTGTTTTTGTGGTGGAATATTTTGAGGATTTACTTTTATATTTTTAAATTCTATAAAAAGCTCTTCATCATTATTTTGTTCTTTTTCTTGGATATGTCGGCTCTGTTTTTCAATTTCTTTGTTTCTTGTTACTTTGCCATTAATTCTTTTGGCAAAAAATACCTGTTTACCATTAATACCTGTTTTACTAGTATCATCAGCTTCAAATTGAAGTATATTATTTTTATCCACAAAATTCACCACCTTATATCCTATTTTTATACATTTAATATTTTACTATTTTTTTTCGTAAATATCAAGATAAAATCGTGTATTTTTTGTAAATTTTTTTAACTTTTATATAATAAGAAAGTGTTGCTTTCCTATTATATAAAATTAGAGTAGAGAAAAATTTTCCTCTACCCTGTTTTACTTAAAATTTCTTTTTTCATCTTTCCAATAATCTTTTTTTCAAGTCTTGAAATATAACTTTGTGAAATACCTAGTTCATCTGCCACTTCTTTTTGAGTTTTTTCATTTCCATTTTTAAAACCAAATCTCATCTCCATAATAATTTTTTCTCTGTCTTTAAGTTTGCTAATGGAAGCTCTAAGCAATGTTTTATCTACCTCGTCTTCTATATTTCTAGAAGTAATATCTGGGTCTGTTCCCAAAATGTCTGAAAGTAACAATTCATTGCCATCACAATCTTTATTCAAAGGCTCATCTATAGAAATCTCGCCTTTTATTTTGTTGCTTCTTCTTAAATACATAAGTATCTCGTTCTCGATGCATCTTGATGCATAAGTTGCAAGCTTTATATTTTTATCACTATTAAATGTATTTACAGCTTTTGCTAAGCCTATTGTTCCAATAGAAATTAAATCTTCAATTCCTATTCCTGTATTTTCAAACTTTTTTGCAATATACACAACAAGTCTTAAATTTCTTTCAATCAAAACTTGCCTTGCTTCCAAATTGTCTTCATCAGACAATCTTTTTATGTACTCCATTTCCTCTTCTTCAGGAAGTGGAGGTGGAAGTGTTTGACTTCCTGCTATGTAAAAAATTTGATTTTCTTCACTCCTAAAATATTTTTCATATAAAATATTTAAATTGTTTTTTAACATATCTACAAAATTCATTTTTTCCCTCCTATCTTATAAAATTGAAAAAGAATTAAATTTTGACAAGGTAAAATCTTACGCAAAAAGCTGAGCATACTTTTTATATGTGAGCATTTTTTAGTAAGATCTTAACTCAGTAAAAATTGTAATTATTTTTCAACTATCTCTATTCCTAATAAACTTCTATATTCATCATTCTTAGTCAATGATTTGTTATAAATTCCAATTACTGCTTTATCTATTTTTCTTTTCTCTTCTTTTAAATTTATAACCAATTTTTCTGCTTTAATTCCAAGCAACATTCCATTTTGTTTTCCAAGTGATGAAAATGGAATAACCTTAAGTTTAGCAGAATATTCTTCTTTAATATTTTCTGGTATTTTTGAAAAATCACCTCCTAGTATCTCTTCAACATTATTTAAAATTTCTTTTGGCAAAATATCATAAAGCAAAGTATGTTCCATTACTATAACAGGCAAATTTGTAATTGGCTCTTTTAGTAAATTTCCAGTATCTATTAATGCTTTTGTTTTTATTTCTTTGTTATTTAATGTGACCACAATCTCGCAAATTAAATCTTTTTTTGATATTTTTATTATTTTAAATGCTAAAATTATTGTAAAATATGCTACAACTATTCCAATTAATACTGTTCGCAATGTGTATGAACCAACCAACACCCCGTTTTGAATTGTAATATTTTGTGAATTTACCATATAAATTATTGCAATTGATGCTCCTCCAAATACAAATGATGATAAATAGAATAATAAAACTTTTTTTAATAGTTCTTTTAAATTACTTGAATTAAATGCTACATATATTATTACTATTGATAAAATAATTTTTATTATAAAACTTGAATATATTTTTAGCTTGAATAAATAATAAATTATTGAATAAATTGCTCCAATTAGTGCTCCTAAAAATAGTTTTTTTTGCTTTATTTGTGCTTTTGAAATTATCCCTGTTACATATAACATGATGTAGTTTATGACTATATTTTCTAAAAAAATCACATCTAAATATATCGTCATGTCCTCACCTGTTTTATATTGTAACACGTTTATTTTGCAAAGTCTGTCATTTTCTAGTGTAGAATTTTAGAAATATTCGATAAAATCAAACAAAAAAGAACAGAAAACTTTTGAATGTTTTTAAGTATTCAAAAATTTTCTGTCTTTGTTTAAACTTTTTGCTAATTATCCTATTAAATCGGTATAATATATTATTTCCTTATTTAACGATTTGGCATATTCAATTTCACTTTTTGTACTTTCACCAATATATCCGTTTACATTAACAACTAATATAGCATCAGATATTTTTATTTTTTCTTTATGCATTTTATCAAGCATTTTTGCTTCCTCATCTGTATAAGCATCTTTATCAGAATTTGTTGGATAAATAGGTGAAATCATACAATTTCCTTTTAATTCCATTTTTTCTGCTATGTCCATTATTTCATTCATAAATCTCAAGCTTCCACATATTGTTATAATTTTTGTTTGCATCGGATTCTCTCCTTTCTTTTATTAATACGTACTTTTTCTCTTAAGTTTTAATGTATTGTTACTATTTGTAGTTAAATATTTCATAAAGATACCTTGAGCAATTGCCTTTCCTTTTTTGAACTCAATAGTTTTATCACCTTCATTTTGTACTCTTAGCCAAATATGCCCTTCATTATCTTCATTATTATAATAATCTGCATCTATAACTCCGACTTGATTACAAAGGCGGATATTGTATTTAAATCCCATGCTACTTCTTACAACTAACAACAGAACTTCATCCTTGCCAAAATAACATTTTAATCCTGTTGGAATTTTTTTGATTTCATTTTTTTCGAGTTTTATATCTTCTAATAAATAGATATCATATCCTGCTGTATAATCAGAATCTCTTTGAGGAATTTTTATATCATTATATAATCTAATATCATTTTTTATATCTTTTACAAATTGTTTAAAACTAATTTTTTCAAAATCTCTCATCTTTTTTACTCCTCAATTATCACATCTATTTTTGAACAAAAGAACCATCCCCTTGTCCAAACAATTTCTCTATCGCATTTTTATATACTCTCTTCGTTGTTATATACCCATCAGGCATCAACCTTATATAATTATCCATCATTACACCACTATTTACTTCAAGTACCAATAAATCATCATTTGAAGTCTGTATAATATCAACACTTCCAAATTTTATATTGATTTCATCACAAACCCTTCTTGCAAGATTTATAATTTTTTCTGATAAAATATTGTCATCGACTTTTTTAGCTATTGACCCTTGTGATAAATTAAATTTCCAATTATATTGAAATTCTTCATTTTCCGCAAGAATTTTATCATACTTTGAATCTTCCAATTTGTCTATAAAATAACCATGATTAAATTCAACTAGTAGCTCCCTTATGGTCTTTTTGCCATCTCCTTTAACAATTGGGAGATATTTTGCATATAAAAGCTGAGGTTCTTTGTCTAGCATTATTACTCTATATTCATGTTTTATATTATAAAATGGGCAGATACTAATTGAGTAATTACTAGCAAACTCCTTATCTAAAATAATATCAACTTCATCTAAATTTGTTATATGGAATACATTTTTTCCACAAGTTCCATCATTTGGTTTTATTACAATACTATTATTATTTTTTATAAAATACTCTTTTACATATTCATATGTATTACAACCAACTGCATAGTCTTGCTTATTTGTTTTACTATACACAATTTTATGTTCAATTATAGGAATTTTTTTCTCTGATAAAACTTCATATAAAGCAAATTTATCATCTGCAACAAGTCCTATTCCCTGTTCATTCAAATCAAATTTATGCCCAGAAACAAATTTTGTTTTTCCATCTTTTTCTAACATTATAACCCATTCTTTTGATAAGAATTTATATTTTATATTTTCTTCATTACATATTTCTTGTATTATTTGTTTAAAATCACTTTTCAATAAAAAACCTCCCTTTCTTTTAATCCGCATCAAAAGAAAAAGGAGAGTTTTTGTTTATAGCTACGCAAAAATAGCTTATTAAAATTTTCCTATTGTTCTTATTAGCGGAAGGCGGAAATAAATAAGCGAATTACTTCTTGCCTTAGTAGCAAATTCCCGTCTACTAAGTCTTAACTATTTATTTCCTACTCTAATAATTATATTTTTTCCTCCGTCCAAAAAATCCACTTCAATTAGTCATCTAATTTTGGTGCACCAACTGGGCAAACACTTGAACATGTTCCACATTCAATACATATTTCAGGATTGATTTCATATTTTGAATCTCCAGCTTGTATACATTCTACTGGGCAATTTGCTGCACATGCTCCACATGCTATACAATCTTCACTAATTTTATATGCCATCTTCTTCACTCTCCTTTCTTAAATCTTCTTTATCTAATTCTTCTAGTCTTTCCAGTTCTTTAAGTTCTTCGTTATTTTCGTCATCATTTTCTGCATCTAGTTGTTCTTGGACTGCATCTTTTATAACTATAATATCTTTAACATTATATTTTTTGTATGTAAAATTATCACCACTTGTAATTTTTACTCTAACTCTTTCTGCCAAAGTTTCAACATTTTCTATCTCGCCTGTTCCATCTTCTGTTTTTACAATTGCTCCAACATGAGGAAGTCTGCTTAATTTTTCTTCATACACATCATTTTCGTATTTTAAGCAACACATAAGTCGTCCGCAATTTCCTGATATTTTTGAAAGATTTAAAGAAAGGTTTTGTTCTTTTGCCATTTTTATAGAAACAGTTTCAAAATTACTTAAAAATGAACAACAGCAAAGTTCTCTTCCACAAACTCCGCATCCACCAATTCTTTTTATTTCGTCTCTAACTCCTATCTGTCTAAGCTCAATCCTTATTTTGTAGTTTGCAGCAAGTTCTTTTACTAAATCTCTAAAATCTATTCTTCCATCTGCTGTAAAGAAGAACAATAATTTTGTATTGTTAAACTTATATTCAACATCTGTTAGCTTCATTTTTAATTTTAACTCTTTTATCTTTTTATTACAATACTCAAATGCTTCTTTTTCTTTCTTTTTGCATTCTTCATAATGCTTCATATCTCTTGGGTTTGCAATTCTCAATACTTTTTTTAATGGCTCTACTATTTTTTCTTCATCAATTTTTCTGTTTGGAATCATTACTTCTGCAATATCTTCCCCATCCGTAGTATCTACAATTACCATATTTCCTTTTCTTAAAATCAAATATTGCGGATCAAAGAAATATATTTTTCCAAGTCTTCTAAATCTAACTCCTATTATATTTTTCAATGCATTTCCTCCCATATTTTAAATAACATATTGTCAATACTCATATTGTAATTTGCGTTTGCATTAAGCCTTTTTTTTGTATCTTCAACAATATCTATACAATTTAAAAATCTTATATCTTGTTTTGACATTTTATATAAAATTACATTCATTGCTTCTAAAATATCATTTTTATCATCTTGAGATTTGTATATTATATCTGCCTTTTTCAAAACATCTGGTAAATCAATTTTCTTTATACTATGTATAATTTCAATAATATTTGAAAAAAGTTCAGTTTTATCTTTTAAATATTCTGCTTTGCCAATACTTCCTCCAAAAATCGCTAACATGTCTTCAGAAATATTTTCTATTTCGTAATTTTGACTCAAATATTTTTTTATATGTTCATCTTCTATTGTTTGAAATTTAATTATTGTACACCTTGATTTTATTGTACTTAAAAAATTGCTTTCTTTTGAGCCTACTAAAATAATAGTAACAAATTCAGGTGGCTCTTCTAATGTTTTTAAAAGACAATTTTGAGCCTCTGTAGTCATTAAATCTGCGTCATCTATAATGTATACTTTGTTTTTTGAAATAATAGGTGCTTCTAAAATCTTCTTTTGCATTTGTCTAATTTGGTCAATTTTAAGACTTGTACCATCTGGAACAATTAATTGAAAATCAGGATTATTTTTTGAGTCAAATTCTATACATGATTTACAATGATTGCAATATTCTTTTTCGCTTTCACATAAAATCATTTTTGCAAATTCTTTTGCAATCATTTTTTTCCCTATTCCTGATATTCCTAGAAATAGGTAACTATGTGATGTTTTTTTTAAATCTACTGCCTGTTTTAGCTGTTGTTTTATTTTTTCATTCCCTATAATATTGTCAAACATAATTCACATCCTATTTTATTTATCAATTTTTCCAAATAAATTTAATGGCCATATTCTTATCCAAACTTTGCTTTCAATTTTTTCTAATGGAATACATCCAAATCTTCTGCAATCACTGCTTTGAGCTCTATTGTCTCCCATTGCAAAAACACAATTATCAGGAACAATTATATCAGTGCAATTTCCATGTCCATTATCTGTAACAATTCCTGATGGAAGATAGTTCTCTTGCAATTCTTGACTATTTATATATACTTTTCCATTTCTAATCTCAACATGATCTCCAGGAAGTCCGATTACTCTTTTTATGTAACTTGTTTTATTAACTTCTAGTACGTAATATGAAAATTTATTCCATATAGAAGTTGGTTCATTTTCATATCTTGCAATACTACTATCCGCAATTTCTGCAGATGTTAAATCTATTTGTGATGGTGCTTCAAATGTAATTATATCCCCTCTTGATGGCATTTTTTTAGTAGTCCTAACCCATCTATTTAGCCACAATCTTTGATTTGGTTGCAATGTTGGAACCATTGATGGTTGTTGAACTATTGTTGGAGTTCCTACAAAAAATCTGAATGCAATTGCAATGATTAATGCAATTATTATACATACTATCCATTCTATAATATCTTTTATTCTTGCCTTTGTTTCTTCTTTCAACTTACTTACTTCCTTTCATTTGAAAACAAATACAACATTATTTTGCTTAGTATTTAGTCTTATGGTTTTCTTTTGAAAATAAAATCTTATTTTTTTGTAACACTACTATTAAATTATTTTTATATTACAAAGCCAATTTGTTATATATTTTTATCTATTACAGGTACAACTTGTTTTTTACGAGATACAACCCCTATTAAACAAGCCATATTATCTTCCAACTTCACGCCAAATGCTTTTTCTACTATATCTTTTCTTGAACCTGAAACTATTATTTGTGAATCATTTTCTATAATATCTGTAATTAAGAATACAAATAAATCTTCAGAATTTTCCTTTATAAAGCTTTCCATTGCACTTTCTATTTCTGCTTTATCTTTTAATACATCTTCTATACTTGCAGTATTGACTTGAGCAACTTGATATTTAACACCATTTGTAGAATATGTTTTAGAATCTATGTTTATTAATTCTGATGGTGAAAATTCACTTAAATCAGTTCCTGCTTTTAACATATCTAATCCATATTTTTTCACATCAACTTCAGCTATTTTTGCTAATTCTTTTGCCACCTCTTCGTCTGCTGATGTACATGTTGGTGATTTAAATAAAAGTGTATCTGAAATAATTGCACTAAGCATTAATCCAGCCATCTCTTTATCTACTGGTATATTATTCTGTCTGCACATATCAGCAAGAATTGTTGAGTTACAACCAAAAGGCATTGCTATATACTCTAATGGTGAATCAGTTTTAAATGATTCTGCCACATTGTGATGGTCTATAACTTTTAAAATTTCTGCTTTCTCTATTCCCTTTACACTTTGATCAAACCCGTTGTGATCAACTAGCATTACATATTGTCCTTCTTCTATTTCTTCTATATACTCAGGTTCTTGTACATTAAAATATTCCAAAGCATATTTTGTTTCTTTATTAATTTTCCCTATTCTGCATGCCTTTACATTATTTACTCCCATTGCTCTTTCCATTTTTTCTAAAACAATAGCAGATACTATTGAATCTGTATCTGGATTTTTGTGCCCAAAAATTAAAATATTTTCCATTTTCATACTTCCTTTCATATAATTATTTATCTTTCTTGTCCCTCTTTATGTTTATGTTTATGTTTATGTTCATGTTCATGTCCATATCCAAATTCCGGAAATTTTTTCATTTCCATTTTATGCATATTATCTAATTTTTCTAGTTCTTTATCAATCATAGATGTAATTATATCTTTTTTAGCTGGATATTTATATATGCACAATAACTTTAATTTTCTTAATATTTCTTCTGCGTTAAAAGCAAATAAATTACCAATATCATTTCTCATTCTAATGTCAACACCATCTATGGCTTTTTTTAAGCGTTCTTCAAGTTCTTCGCCTTTTTTAACATCTTCTGTTAAACCTCTAAACTCATCTATTACATACCTAATACTTCTTTCATGCATAATAATTTGCCTCCCTTTCTCGCTTCCGTTCTATTATATACAATTTTTTTCAAAAAGTAAAGAGAAATATTTGATTTTCATTATTTTTTTCTATATAATAGTTGTAATTTGAGTATGAATTGTAAAAAATCACTAATAAATAATTAAATAGAAAATATATAATATATAGGAGCAATGATTATGAAAAAAAACGAAACAAGTAATCTAATAAATATCTTAAAAAAAACATATCCAGAAGCAAAATGTAGTTTAGATTTTAAAACTCCTTTTCAGTTAGTTGTTGCAGTAATGCTTTCTGCACAATGCACTGATGAAAGAGTAAATTTAACAACTCCCGCTCTTTTTAAGAGATGTAAAACTATTGAAGATTTTGCAAATATTGATATTAAAGAATTGGAAGATTTAATTCATCCTTGCGGATTTTATAGAAATAAAGCAGCAAATATAAAAAAGTGTGCTAAACAAATTCTAGAAGATTTTGGTGGTGAAGTCCCTCAAGATATGGATAGCCTTTTGAATTTAGCAGGTGTTGGTAGAAAAAGTGCAAATGTTATTCTTTTAGAAGTTTTTGGAATTGCAAATGGTATTGCCGTTGATACACATTGCAAAAGAATATCTAATAGAATTGGACTCTCAAAACAAACAGATCCAACAAAAATAGAACAAGATTTGTTAAAACAAATTGATAAAAAATATTTAAAAGACGTAAATCACCTTTTTATTTGGCATGGAAGATATACTTGCACAGCAAGGAATCCTAAGTGCGAAGATTGTACAATAAATAATTTTTGTAAATATAACAAAAAAAGTCTAACAGTATAATGTTTGACTTTTTTCACTTTAATATAAAAATTATTCTTAAACTATTTTTTTATTTTACTATAAATTATTATGAATAATATTGGAAAACTTACAAATCCAAATCTTATAATTAGTATATTAAATAATTCTAATATCTGATTGTTGAATGAATAGCTTCCAAATATACTCCAATATACTATTAACATTATCATATTAATAATAATACTATATACTAAAAAAATAAATCTACTAATAGTAATTTTGTAATTTTTAAACTTACTTGTTACAAAATTATATAATGAAAATCCAAAATAATTAATCAATATATATATAATTATGCCCATTAATCCATAGATTGGATTTAAATCTTCATGATATGTCCATCCACCAATATAACTACGATTTGATGAATTCTTTTGATACACTCCTTCTGCTCCCCATAAAGACATAACATACATTATTGTTCCGATTATAAATAGTACTATTATGCTCTTAATAATTGTACTAAAAATAATCCAAAATGAATTAGTTGTTTTACTATTTTGATTTTTTTCATCAGACATATCCTAATCCTTCTTTCTTTTTTCAAAATTCTCATATAATTATATTTTCCATTTTAAACAAAACTTATTTTATATATTCATAATAACTCTTTGGAATACCATATCTTGCGAGATATCCGTTTTTATAGTTAAGATCTGTTGTAACATCTTTAATTACCCAATTTGGTGTTGAATAATCATTTGCACTTTCAGTATTTGAAAATTCAATCTCTAAATATGCTAATCCTTTCAAATCTCCTGAAAAAATATCTATCTCCATTTCAACACTATTTTCATCTTTAAATCTATATCTTGTTTTATAAATAGTATTCCCCCTCTTTTTTAGTAATCAAATTTTCATATTCTTCTTTGGAAATTAACCATTCATGTTCCTCTCTTACAAATCCTTTTAATGCTGTATCACATTTTATTGTTAATACATATTCAGAATTATTTAGATTTCTTATACGTATCTCTGGTGAAAAATTTATGTATGTTTGAATTATTTCATACTTATCTGCTTTAGATAAATCATAAGGAATATCTTCTTGTCTTATTAACCACTTTTTTTCGATTTCTTGATCATTTTCTAATATATTACTATTATTAACTTTTAATATAAATGCAATACTTAGCCCTATAATTACAATTGTTTCTATAAAAAAAAGAATTTTAATTATTGTATTTTTCATTTTTTATATTCCTTTTCTAATTTTTAAAATCTATTTGACTACTTGAATATTTTGCTCCCTCATTCAAAACAGGACTAGAACATAAATATGATATTACTCCTATTATAGCTAATATCGAAAACCAAATAATCAACTTTTTTATTTTATAATTCTTATCTTGCTTTGATAGTATGTAATATATAATTGCTCCTATAACATATGCTACTATTAAAAATATTGGTGCATATTTTAAAATATTTGATATAGTAACATTCAATGGATCATATACAACTCGTGCAACTATTGCATATGTCTTAGTTGAGTATATGTTTAATAATATAACAAAATATATAATAGTTAATAAAATATTTCTTTTTTTCATTCCTTATCTCCTATCAAGATTAATCTATTTATTATTTTAGCATATTTTTCAAAAAGTGTATACACTATTTTGACATTTTTTCTCAAAACTTCACTTTAAAATCTTCATATTTATCACATAAACTTAACGTACTCACATTACTAATTTTTTCTTTTGGAATTAAATACATTGATTTTGTTTCAGTTAAAATAAATATTAAATCTATATTTGTTTCTATAATAGTTTTATATGTTTTTCCTCTAGTTCCTCCACAACTTTTTAAAGCAACTTGATAATTTCCACCTTTTCCTATACAGCCTGTTGACTTCACTTGTACTCTTTGTAATTTATTTTCTTTTTCAACTATTAGGTCATAATCCTGTGTATCATTTAAAGGAATAGAAACCACATATCCATTAGTTGAAAAATATGCAATTGCCATTCCTAAGCCACTATTGCCTTTCTCTTTATTTGTTAAAAAGTTCATATTTCCCCTTCTTTTAAAGAATTTTTGTTCGTGTTATGATATAAAAATAAAATACAAGTTTCCTTGTATTTTGGTGGGCAGGGTTGGATTCGAACCAACGTACGCTCTCGCGGCCAGATTTCTTACTACTATAGTTTTCACTACCATTTATAAATGTTTGTAGTCTGGACTTTCTCTTTATCTCTAATGAGATACCAGGTATAAAGTCTCTACACTCGGAATTACTTCCTAGCTCGGGATTATCATCAGCCTAGCTGTTAAGACTTCCCCGAATTAGCCTAGTTATCATCACATAATCACTTATATGAGCTGCAATTTAAGGTCTTTAAAACCTAAAGACTACAGTCTGGTGCCATTAACCACTCGACCACCTGCCCGTGTCCTACAGACAAAATCTATTATAAAGCCAAAATGTAAATTTGTCAACCCCTTTTCGAAAATTTTTTAAAATAAAAATTTCTAGTTAATACATAACCCTATAAAAGCAACATTGTAAATAAATACAATATCTAAGAAAAGTGGCTTAGCCAATGCGCAAATTTCAAAACAATCGCGCTAATATAGGAAACTTTATCTTTTTACATATAATAAGAAAAGTGACTTCGTCACATGTGCAGGTTGCTTTGCAACCGCACGAATCAAAGAAACTTAACCTTGTTGCTCCGGAAAAATCTGACGATTTTTCCTATACAATAAAAAAGAAACTAGAACCTTATTAAATTCCAATTCCCTTTTATATTCACTATTTTACATTCTCTTTGATATAACTTACAACATCACCTACAGTAACAACTTTTTCTGCATCTCCATCTGGAATTTCTATACCAAATTCTTCTTCAAGAGCCATTATTAATTCAACTAAATCTAGTGAATCAGCTCCTAAATCATCTATAAAAGATGCTTCTTCTGTAACAGCTGCCTCTGAAACTTGTAATTGCTCAATTATGATGTTCTTTATTTTTTCAAAAATCTCCTCTGAACTCATTATAAGTTCACCTCCTCTCAAGTGATACATTACCTTATGTAACATTTATATTATATGTTTTTTATTTTGTCAATAGTTATTTCAAATTTATTTTTTTTAGAACGAGCATTCAGTTTTTTTATATAGTAGAAAAGTTACTCTTTCCTATCTGATGTGCAGAAATTTCCTTTGCAAATTTCGCACTTGAACAAATTTATCTTAATTTTTAGCTTCAACTTTTTGTTTTTCAAATTCTGAAATTAAATTTTCTACAGTTTTGTTGTTTACAAATTGTTCAGCTTGCTTAATTGTAAATTCAAATAAAGTTTCATCACTACTTCCATGAGCTTTAACAACAGGTTTTTTCACTCCTAGGAACAATGCTCCTCCATAAGATTTATAATCCATTGTTTTAGAAAATCTTTTGATTCCAGGAAGTGCTGGTAATGCTGCGATTTTTGATATAATATTTTTTGTTAAGCTTTCTGTTAAAGTTCTTTTAACAAATTTTCCTAAACCTTCAACTGCTTTTAAAAATACATTTCCTGTAAATCCATCTGTAACAATTGCATCTATTTCACCAGTAAATGCGTCTCTTCCTTCAACATTTCCAACAAAATTTATATTTAGTTCTTTTGATTTTTCTTTTAACAAATTGTAGCTTTCCCTTACTAATTCATTACCTTTTGTTTCTTCTGTTCCTATATTTAAAAGTCCTATTCTTGGATTTTCTACTCCAAAAGTATTTCTAATGTATATACTCGACATTTGAGCAAATTGTAATAAATTTATTGGCTTACAATTTGTGTTTGAGCCTGAATCTATTAAAACTAATCTACTTTTATATGCCGGTAAAATTCCTGCTAATGCTGGTCTATCTATTCCTTTTATTCTTCCAACAATTAAAGTTGCACCTGTAAGCAAAGCACCTGAATTTCCTGCAGAAATAAATACATCCCCTTCTCCATCTTTAAGCATTCTAAATCCGACAACCATAGATGAATCTTTTTTATGCTTAATTGCAAGTGTTGGAGTATCTTCCATCTCTATTGTCTCTGTAGCATTATGTATTTTTAGTCTCGGAGATATTTCTTCAGCTGTTTTTCCATAAAATTCTTGTAATTTAGATTTTATAACATCTTCTTTTCCTATTAAAATCACTTCTGCTTTTATTTGATTTATAGCTCTTACTGCACCTTTTATATTTGCATCAGGACCATTATCTCCTCCCATTGCATCTAATAAAATTTTCATAATTTGCCTCTTCTTTCCATAGCATAAAAGGTCTTTTAAAAAATTTCATACTTATATATTCTTAGAAATTTTCAAATCTCTTTCTACTTTTACACTATATTAATATAAAATATATTTTATTATCATTTTTCTAAAAATGCAATAGTTTTTTAGATTTTTTCACAAGACTCTATAATATTTCTTATTAAAATCGCATTTGTTATTGTTCCAATTCCCCCTGGAACAGGTGTACACATTGAAGCTTTTTCTTTAACATCTTCAAAATCTATATCCCCAACTATTTTTCCATTTTCAAAATTTATGCCTACATCAATTAAAATTGCGCCATCTTTAATATCTTCTTTTTTCAAGAATTTTGCTTTACCTATTGCCATTATTACAACATCAGCATTTCTTGTTTCGTCTTTTAGATTCTTTGTTTTAGAGTGACAAATTGTTACTGTTGCATTTTTTTGAAGAAGTTGTGGAATTAAAGGCTTTCCAACAATATTGCTTCTTCCGACAACCACAACTTTTTTTCCTGTTAAATCTATATTGTAGTAATCAAAAACTTCTATTACAGCTTTACTTGTACATGGAGCAATTGCATCCTTTTCACCAATAAACAATTTTCCCATATTTGCATTGCTTAATCCTTCTATATCTTTGTTTGAAGGAATTTCGTTTATTAAATTTGAAATTTCTTTTGATAATGGTTGCTGAAACATTATTCCTGTAATGCTTTCATCATTTTTTATAGCTTCAAAATTTTCTTTAAACTGCTCTTCTGTTTCTGCCATCATCAAATTAAACTCTATTCCATATTTATCACAGTTTTTTTCAATTCTTTTTATATAGACATCACTTGCGTCGTCTCCTTTAATTCCTAAAACTGCAATATTAGGCTTTGTCTTTAAATTATTTATTTGCTGTTCAAAATAATTTTTTATGCTTTCAGCAACAATTTTTCCATCTAAAATTTGCATTTTTATCGCATTCCTTTCATTTTTATTATTTGCTTTTTAAAAAATATGTGCTTCCATTTTTTACACGTATTTTTGCATTCCTTCTAAAATTTGCTTGCATTTCTCTTCAATTTGATTTACATAGTTTTCATCTTCAACAGATTTTAAATTAATATAAACATTTTCCATTGCAGATTGAATTGAAGCAATTGAATAATATTTGCAAATTTTAAAATCACTTGAAAGCATTTTATTTCCTACTTTACTTATTTCGTCAGATAATTTTAAAGTTTCATTTGCAATATTTACAACACTCATGCAAAAATCCACAGCTTCTTTACATACTTGTGCATATTTTTCTGAATTTTCTTTTCTTATTTTATATGCATTTAGTATTTCCTCTAAAATTTCTTTGTCTTTATCAATAGCTTCTAAAGAATTTTGTTTCAAATTTTCTGCCTTTTCTAAAATTTCTTTAACTTTTTCTTGCACATCTTCATAATTCTTTTTATTTATAGTTAAATTTGCAATATATTTTATAAGTGAATTTATTGTTGAAAGTGCCATTCCAACTACACTTCCACCTGCTATTTCTATCTCCTTGTTTTCTAAATCATTTAATATTGGATTCATTTTTTCAAAATACATTTTTATCATTCCTTAACTTTTAAAATTTCTTTATTTTACTTTAGCATAAAATTTATATTATTGCAATAAGAAGTAATTTATTTTTATAACATAAAAGCCTAGAATCTTTTTATAGACTCTAGGCTACTGAATGACTTAGAGCTTCGAAAGTTTTCTAAGTACCGTTCATTATTATTATATTCATAGAGCTATGTTTCCATAGCTCCTTTAATGTTGGTTATTTGGTAGGAGTCGCCATCCCTACATCTCTTTTGACCTCTACGGTGCGTGGTTGCAACATTTTACCACCTCAAATAACCTACTTATATTGTACTTTTATTATATCATTTTTATTCACTTTTGTAAAGATTTTTATAAATGTTTTTCCATTTTTTTACATTTTTATCACGAATTTTTTACGTTTATGTAACTTTTTCGTAATACATATATAAAAACAGAGGCAACCTAAAATGAAATAGGAAACCTCTATAATTAAGCATTTTCAATAAATTTCGAATAACCTCGCTTTGGTGCGATTCGTAGACAGGTATGCGAAAAACTGCACCATTTATTTATCATTTTACAAAATTCAATTTACTATATTTAATTTAACATAACTTTATAAATTTTACAAGAGTTATTTCAAATTTTTTAATCTCCCCTTAAATTTAAAAGAAATTTCTATTTAGAAAAATTTTTCATTTTTATGTCTTCACTCAACTTTTAATATATTTAACAACTTCAGATTGTCATAATATATTACACTATAGATCTTATATATTTTCACTATTATTAACGTTTTTTAGCATTCGTTCCATTGCGACGCAGGAGCATTATTTTAGTACAGTCTATTTTTTCAAAAACTACATATAAAATATACTTTAAAAATGAGATGGAAGCTAATCCATCTCAAAAAAATTTAATTATATGTTGCATAATTTCCTATTAAATCTTTTACATCATCCCATAGCGTTTCTGATGATAGTACAACAACTGGTCTTAGTGAAGCAGAAGGATCAGGTGGAGGAAATTGACCTGCCGAGTTAACATCCTCACCACCATTTTCAGTAGAACTACATAAGTTTCCATAATTACAACCTACTCCACTCCCTGAATTAAAATTTGTATACATAAATTGAGCACTATACCCATTAAATTCAACTGAACGCGAGGCTACCCAATAAGTACCATTATTAGCCATTATATATAACATATTATCTATTTTATTTGAATTTGTTGGTTGAATATCTATCTCATTCCAATTATTTTTTGATGAACTATATTTAAATACTTGACCTTCTTTTCGGTAACTATATGCATCATTTTTATGTTTCCATGTTGTTCCTGATGTAGTTGGATTTATCCATGTTTTATTTGTTTCATCTGGATAATAGTAATCTACCTTTTTTTCTTGAAAATTAAATGTTGAGCCAAATGTAAATTCATCGAATGTTTCTGGTACAGTAAATCCTACTGCATTATTTATATCATCTAATGTTATACTCCTTACTTCTTTTATTGTTGCGGACTTTGTTCCTAACGTTCCTTGTGTTCCTACTAAAGTCGAACAAGATGTCCTTACAGTATTTAAATAGTCTACCCATCCTGATAATGAACCCTCAACCGTCAATGAGCTTACGGGATTTTTCGTTGTAATTATTATATCATTTTTTCCTTGTTCATTTACTTGTTTTCCAAGTATTATCCATCCGCCTGCTGTTTGTATATTACTACTATTATTTGAAGATGTATAGTTTATTGTTTTTCCTATCATACTATCTTCATATTTTTCGCCAAAAGTTTCTATTACATTGTTATTTGCAAATTTACCTTTAAACATTTCGGATAAATTTATTTTATATCTTTCATCTAATGTTGTTAATTCAATATCATTTGTAGAAGATACTTCATCAGGTATCGATTCTGTTGCTGTTGCTATAAAGTATTTATCTAATATTGTAGCTAATTGTTCCTTTGTTATATTAGCTCCCTTATTTTCTGTCTGCTGTCCTAATATATCAATTTTAGTTTGTTCTATTATGCCTTGTTTTTCTGAATTAGTTTTAGCATCTGTTGCTTTTTGTAAAATAGAGTTGTCTCCAGATAGCATCGAAATACTAATTCCAGCTAATATCAAAAGGACAATTATAGTTATAACAAGTGCTATCAAAGTTATACCATTACTGGTTTTTAGAGATTTTTTTATACTTTTTTTCATAATAAATTTTCCTTTCCTTAGTTCATTTAAATATTCAATATTTTAAGAATATATTTCTTTTGTATAATTTATCATTATTAAATATTCATTTTTCATTTGAATTATTTAAATAAAACTCTTAATAATTTTTTCAGTTTCTATTATTACACAAATTTTTAAAAATTACAATAGTTTTTTAAAATTTTCCTCTCAGTTTATTGAGAGGTTTTGGATAACTTTTTTGATAAACTGATATAAATTACTTATTTAAGGGGTTTTGTTTATGGAGTTTACAGATTTGATAGCTCTTAAAATAAAAGAAATGATGAATGAAAAAGAGTTATCTATTTATAAATTAGAATCACTAACAGGTGTCTACACATCCACTATCTCACAGTTTTTAACTAGAAAAACAAAAACTATTAGAATTGAAAATTTATTATATATTTGTGAAGCACTTGGTACTAATTTGTCTGAATTTTTTTCTGATTCAAGATTTGATGAAGCAGAAGCAAAAGGTTGGTTGAAGAGGCAATAAAATTTTCGAAAAAAATTTGACAAATGTATATAATTCGAGTATAATAATATTAGGAAATGAACATACAGAAATGTATGTTGCCACATAAAATGTAACAAACACTACATTGCCTGTCCAAAGCAAAATGTAGTGTTTTTATTTATTCCTTATTAGTCCAAATTATGTATATAATTGTCAATAAGGCTACGTTTATAGTTACAGAAATCATAAATCCTAGTATTAGGAATAGTAAAAAATCTACCATAAACACCACCTCACTTTCTCATAGCAAAAACTATGAAGTTCAGTGGCAACACACATCTGCTTTTTATTCATTTCCTATGATAATTACTATACTACATTTTTTATCAAATTACAAGCGAACATTCAAAATTTTTACAAATTTTTGTTCTGTATTTTATTTAACAATTTATTTAAATCTAAATGATTAAACAAATATAATGCCATTTGATTTTATTGCTCTACTGGTGCTTGCATAAGTTTAGTTTCGGCAAACATTAAATTAAAATTTTTTGCCAAATTTATATTCGTATTATCACACAATTCATCTTTTATTTCAATTATTTCAAATATTTTCTTGTTTTCTTCTTGCTCTGCTTTAGTTCACTTTGTTTTTGCATTTCTTGTTCTTTTTCCATAGCTCTATTATATTCTCTTTGCCATAATATTGTTCTTTTCTCAATTTTATAGCAATTTTGAATATCAGTATTTAATTGTTTTATTTTCGGAATAAGTGTTTTAAGTTCTACATCAAATTTAGTTATATCTTCTTGATTCATAGATTTTTTCTTCTTTCTTTGTAAGTTTTCTCTTATTCCCTTTAAGTTTCTTACTTCATCTTCTAATTTAGTTCTAAAACTGTTTAAATCCTCTAATGAGCCAATTTTATTTTCACTTAATAAAACTGCTTGTCTTGATAATTCATTCATATATTTTACTTCAATTCTCATTTCTTTAGTTATTGGAACTCTTGCTTTACCAAAATCCATTTTAGCAGGTAATGGGTCAATCTTTAATAATAAACAGAATAAAACATATAAAAATGGTAATTTCTTTATTTCATTTTTTCTTTTAAATTCAAGCATTTTTTTATATTCTTTAATACTCATTTTATATTTTTTGCCATATTTAATAGTATTTCTGTTTTTATAGTCTAAAATTCTATCTATAACCTTATCATGTGAATAATTATCTCCAAAGAATTTTTGTAAATAGACTTTTCTTCCTTTTGTATTATCAATAATAACTAATCCTTGTTCATAAGTATTTGAATAGCTATATCCTAATTCTTCTAATCTTTTTCTAAAATCCTTTTCATACAAAGCTTTTTCTATACATCTATCAACATCACTTTTTACCATTTGCATATATGGATTTTCTTTTGCAAATCTTTTATAAGCACCTTTATGTTTCCAAATTTTATCTTCTAATACAGATAGTCCATAATATTGACAAATGCAATCTGATACAATTCGCAAATAATCTCTTGATGCATGATAATCATAAAACTTTTTACCAGTCTTTAATGACACAGAATTTATTACTATATGATTGTGAACATTATCTGTATTAAGATGTGTTGCAACTACAACTTCAAAATCTTTGCCAAATACTTCATTTACATATTCTAGTCCAAGTTCGTGAGCAACCTCTGGTATAACTTCTCCTTCTGCAAAAGATTGTATAAGATGATAACCTATAATTTTTTCCTTACCTTTATTAAATCTATTCTTTGTAGACATCATTTCTTCATAAGCAGTTTCAGGTAAACAATTTACACCAGATACATATTTCATTTCATCAGTTTTATCTCCATTCATAACATATTCAATTAAACCATTTAAATTTGTTGTCCTATTATATAATTGTGTAACTGCCATAAGCAAACCACTCCTACAAATATTTTTTTCTTAAATCAGCTATTATATCTTTAACTTCTTTTTCAAATTTTTTTAGTGAATCTATATCAATTGCTCTTGTTTGATTTGCAACTTTTGCTATTTGATTTATATTTGTTGCTATTCCTCTTAATTGTTCTAATGTATCATAAAAATTTTCATCTGGTTTTTCTTTTATTTCTTTATTAAGAATACACATTCTAAAAAAATCAGATTCTGATATAAAGCCACCAAAACATTTTTCTTTTAGTAGTCTGTTTTCTTCTTCATTTAGATAAAATGATTTTTTAATTGTTCTATTTCTCATATAATCATCTCGCTTTCAATTCAATTTCTTGTCAAAGAAATTGATAATATATTTTGTAAAACTTTTTCTAAAAGTTTTGTTAAAGTCCAGTGTGTTTGAAAATGGACTTTTGGATTTGTGGGAGAACAAATTCACAGCTTGCATTTTTAAGTTAACTTACTAGATTTAAGTACCATACTAGGTACATTATTGAACTTATCAATGCAACTTTTTGTTCCAATATTAGTGTTTATTTTAAAACTATTGACCAACTTATTTGCACAAATTGGTCATTAAAACTTAGCAGAAGATGAGTTCGTTATTTACTATTTCCTCTGCAATATTCTTGTAGTTATTCATACATTTTACCCATTCTAATTGTTCTATTTTTGTATCATCAAAGTAAACAGGTATACCATCTTTTTTAGCCATATCTTGTATAATGTTATGTACTTTTTGTTCGCTATTTAAGTCAATTTCTTTTAAATGTTCTGTTAATTTTCCAGTCATTAATAGTTCAGTATAAAGTCCTTTATTATACTCTTTTAAATATCTTAATCTGGCTCTACCATACTTACTTAAAGTAACTTTTTCAGTCTTATCTACAACAATATTAGGGTAATAATAATCTCCAATTTTGGTATAATATAATCCGTTATTTTCATCATATATTACATCTTTACTTACATTTTTATTTTCAATATTGCTCATTTTATAAACCTCTTTTCATAAATTTTTTTCATTTATTTTTGTTTTTCTTTTTTGTGTTATTTGGAGGTACAACATGTGTAACTACACTAAAATTAACATTACCATCTGGTTTTGCAAGATAATTTTTCATCTCTTTTATTGCAAAAAATCTAATTGGTTTTTCATTTTTCTTTATTTTAAAGCTAATTGCTTTGTCTTTATAAGTTGCAATTTCATTTTTTATTCCTTCAGTTTCATCAAATTCTTCGCCATTAAAATGGTATTTACCTAAATCTAAATAATTAATGTTCATCTCTTTTTTTAATTCATCAAGATACTCATTAACTTGTTTATTACTTAAATTTATAGATGTACTTATATTTTGCAAATTACCACTAGTTTCCATTTTAGAAGGAATATCAATTACACCTTTTTCATATAATTTATCAACTTGTTCAATAAATGTGCTTCTAAAATTAATTTTTTCTATACTTAAAGTATTATCTTCATTTTTCTTAAGAGCAATACTTTCAATAAATCTCGATATAAAATCCTGTTTTTCTTCTTTAGATTTTAAAACCCAAAGATTCAATAACATTTCCTTATACATTTTACCATCTAAAAGAGATTCTTTTTCAATATCTCTATGTGCAATTAAATGTGTAGGATTATATGTTTCTTTAATTAAATCAACAGAATCAATTTGCATATTCTTTAATTCAGCTAACTTCTTATCAATTACATTAATATCTTCCGCTAAATCTTCCATTTCAAGAATTCCATCTTTATAGACTTTTATTAATCTCTTTTTTTGTTCTTTATATTTTTTTATCTCTTTTTCGATTTCTTTTGCTTTATCATCTTTCTTCTCAGCAAGTAGAGGATAGAAGAATTTGTTAACTTGATAGTCATATTCTATAAAATCTAATATATAATCAATTAAAGATTCTTCAATATCATCTTCATTAAAATAGATTTTGCATTTTTCACAGGTATAATACATATATTTAGATTTTTTGCCACCTGCACCTTTACCAGTCATTATTTTTCCACACTTTGGGCATATAAGTTTTTGAAAGAATATATAAACACGATGCCTTGAATAAGATCTTTGATTTTTACCTTTTTGATTTTGAGTGTCTTCCCACATTGCTCGAGATATAATAGGTGGAACAACATTCATGTAGATTTCACTTTCTCTATCTTTATCCTTTTTATATCTTTCAAAATCACCCATATAAATTCTATTGTTTATAATTTTTTCAATAGTGGAATCTCCCCACCTAGACTTGACAGGAGATGGTACATTTTCATCATTTAGAATATTTGCAATTTGTTGATAAGACTTTCCTTCAAGATACAATTTATAAATTCTAATAACTATATCTTTGGTAGAAATATCAATTTTTATTGTTTTATCATTATCTCTATAATAACCAAATGGACAAGGTCCAGGTATGTGACCTGCCTTAATTGCACCACCTAACCCAAATTTAGTTCTTTCAGATACTATTTCAATTTCAAGTTGCGAAAGTACAGTTAGCATACGGACGAAGAAACGACCATTTGCTGTGCTAGTATTAACATCATCTCTATCGCAAATTAAATAACAATGATATTGTTCTAATGTACTAATCAATGTTTCCAAATCTTTTACACTACGAGTTACTCTATCAAGTTTATATGCAACTATATAATTTATTTTTCCTGCTTTCATATCTTCTAGCATTTGTTGGAATTGTGGTCTATGTGTAATATCTTTTGCAGATATCCCTGCATCCTTATATACTTTATAAACCTCATATCCTTTATATTTACATAGAGCTTCAAGTTTTTCTTTTTGTTCTCCTAAACTAAAACCTTCTCTTGCTTGATCCTCTGTGCTTACACGAATATATATTCCTGCAACATTCTTTTTCTCATTACATTCAAGTTCAGTACTTTCCATTAAACGACCTCCAATTTTCTAACAAAAAAAGATGTTAGAATAGTAAATTTACCAACTAACACCTAAATTATTATAAATTATGTCTTACTTAAAAACAAAAATAACTTTTAGTATTAATTAGCCTTGATAATTTCTCTTAAACTTGAGAGAGGGTACTTGTTTGTTAAATCGTTTATATAGAAATAGTCATGAGAATTAAAGAATAAATATGTTTTATCTTTAATTATGGCTTTATGTGGTTCTACATAAGCAACATTAAACTTTTCAAGCTTTCTCAAATTACCGTTCTTTATCTTTGGTTCACAATTACTAAAAGTGCAAGCCCATTTGATTTTTGAAAGTAATTCATTTTGAATAGTTATTTCTTTTTTAACTGTTGATATCATATCACAAAATCCTCCTTTTTTCAATATTTTGAGGCTATTTTTACCTTTTTATGGAATTTTTCATAAAAAGTAAAAAAATAAGCCAATGTAAATTGACTTTTTAAAATGATATGATATTCAATTTTGGAATTTCTCAAACTCGCTTATATCAATATATTTTACGAGTTCGAGTAAATTCACCTTTGGTGCGAATAACGTGAATTGAACTATTAACACCAAAAACTATGGAATCCTATACCCCACATCATAATCCACATCACCACTTATTCCTTCAACTCTGCCAGTTGAAGTATATTGCCAAATGTCCCATTTCCCATTATATTTATATGTATCTTTTGGAATACAGCCATCATCTTTTCCATAAGAAGCAACCCAAATTGAGCAATCTGATGGTAATTTGCCTGGTAAGATTTTATACATATAATAATATTTACTTGCATATATTCCTGTTTTATATCCTGCTGATTTTAATATTTTGCAAAATTCGTTACACATTGCTGTAATTGTATTTATATCTACATTCTCTTGAGCTTCAACATCATAATACACTGGTAATTCAAAGCTTTTTCCTTTAAGTAAATCTACTAAATGATTTGCTTCTGCCCTTACTTCATCGATTGATTGAGCGTTCGCATATAAATACACTCCTATAGGAATTTTATATTTTTTGGCATAAGTATAATTTTGTTCAAATTTTTTATCATTAATATTTAAACCATGACCTGCTCTAATTATCATAAAATCAATACTTTGCGATTTTTTTAATGAATCAAAGTCTATATTATTTTGCCAATGTGACACATCAATTCCATATTTTTTCTGTTCAAATATAAAGGTTTGTGCATTTGTAAAATTTGGTGTATAAACTCTAACATTTGTGCCATTTTCAGAACTTCCTCCTGCTACATCTAAATATTTTCCATTATATTCTGAAATTATATAATATTCATTATTTTTCTTTTCTATACGCCACATTTGATTTAATTTTTCTCTATATGTACTTTGATATACATTTGAATAATTGGTAGTTCCTTTTTCTGAAGCTGTAAGAGCCTTTCCAGATCTTTTGCACAAAATTTTGTAACTTCCATTTCCTAAATATGTAAGTTCAAACTTTTGCTGTTTTTCATTTGCATCTGCCCATATTTGCACATTTGCCCCATCTTCACTTGATCCTGCAGATACATCTATAAGCATATTTGATGCTATTTTACTTGTTATTTCATAAGTTCCATTTTCTATTGTTTTTTTCCCCATCCCCGCTTCTATAAATTTAAATTTCTGATTTTTCAAATTTGTTGCAAAATTAATTTGTATATTTGTACCATTTGCAGTTTTTCCACCTGCAACTTCTAAATTAATTCCACTTGATTTTGAAATTATATTATAATATCCATCACTTGTTTTCGATATAACCCATTTTTGAGCATCTGTGGAATTGCTTGTCCATTGCCACACATTATTTCCTCTTTCTGTTTGACCATTTGCAACATCAATCATTTTGTTAGAATTTACATTTTTTATTGTGTAATATCCATTCCCATCATATTTAACATAGAATTTTTGCTGTGGTACATCTACATTTTGCCAAATTTGCACATTTGCTCCAGAAAGTTTTGAAGCTTCTGAAATATCTATTACTTTGTTCTGATCTAAAGCTGTAGCAATTATATAATATCCATCATTTATAGTTTTGCTTCCTTTAATTGTAGTTATTTTTTTAAAATTAAAATATTGCTTTTTGCTATTAACTTCAATATTAGCACCATTTACGTCTTTTGAACCTGTAACAAATAGATAAAGACCATTACACTTTGAAATTATGCAATATGTGCCATCTGCATTTTTTTCTATTTTCCATTTTTGTGCATCAGTTGAATTACTCTCCCATTGCCATACATTGGTACCACTTTGTTTTCCTGCACTTGCAACATCTAAAACTTTTCCTGAATTTATATTTTTAATTGTGTAATATCCATCTTTTAAATATGTAAGCTCAAATCTTTGCTGTTTTCCATTACATTTATCCCATATTTGCACATTTGCACCTGTTCTTGTTTCTGCAGCTGAAATATCTAATACTTTGTTGTTATTTACTACCCATTCTATTTCATATATTCCATTAGCTATAGGCTGCGAACTTGCCTGTGATACATTTTGCAGAGATAAAATAGGCAAATTCAATACATTTAAAAATATAATTAAAATAAATATAACAGCAATTTTCTTTAGTTTTTTCATTTACTTCAACCCTTTCGTGCTTTTGGGACCGGTTCTTTTTTGAACATTCATTTAGGACCGATTCCTTTTTGTACAATTAAAAGCAGTAAACTTTATGTCTACTGTTTTAATTATAACATCTTAAAATCGGCACAGTCAAAGTAAATATTTGGTATTAGCTATCCAAAATTCATTGACAAATGCAAGAATTTATGTTAATCTACTTTCATAGAAAGAGGTAATAATATGAATAAACTACTTATACGCACTGGAAATTATACAGATTTCGAACAAGAAATTAGAAACGGAAAATATTTGACTACCGAAAACAAAATAGGTAATTTAATCTCTATCTCTGGTGATAGAGGAAAAAGCTTTAAGTTTGGATTTGAAGGTAAAGTATTGTCACAATTAGCTCCCAGGCGTGATTTTTGGAAAGTATGGCACAATAATATTGGCAAAATCGACGAAGAGCAAAATATGAGGTATTACATTCATGAATACTATCATAAAGTATTATCGAAAGTTGATATTATGGTACTTTTAAAAGATGAGACATTTCCGATATTATTATGTTATGAAGAAGTTCAAAATTTTTGTCATAGACATATTTTAGCTGAATATTTAAATATAAGATATGGCATAGGAGTAAATGATATAACAATAGAAAAAGATAGGAATTTTAGTCTTTTTGATAATTTGTATATTTCAAATCAGGATAATTTTAATGGTGAAAATAAAAGCAAAAAAATAATACCTAATCCTCGCCCTCAAAGTATTAGACAAATATTGCTAGAAGTACTTAGAGAAGACTTAGATAATATACAAGATGAAACGTTCAAAACCAGATTAAATAAATTACTTTATTCTGACTTTGAACGCTCTACATAATTAAATATTTATTTTGAATAAAATTCATTTTCTCGGTTCGCTAGAAAGCTGCCTTTTGAATATAGTTCATTATTTGTGTAAATTTCAGTATGTGATACCGCTTCTGCTTTTCTTATTTTTTCTATTCTTTTAATATCATTTTTATTATTAATAAAATTATCTATACTGTGTTTTATCATTTCATTCCTCCAAAAATTATACAATTACTAATCCATTTTATATTAAATTTATTATTAATTCAATACAAAAATTATTTTCATATACTAAAATTTAAAATATCGAAGCTCTAATCTCCACATTATGCTCTCCCTTCTCCAACTTTACGCCAAGTAAGCACCCTGCTATTGCCTCTTTTTCTGCCTTTTTACCATCAACAAATATATCCCAACATTTATCATAAGCAATTCCAAAAGTCAAGTAACCATCATCTTTAAAATGTGCTGTTCCAGTTAGTCCATTTTTCTTAATTATAACATTATCAAAATAATTTTTATCTTTATTATCTAGAACTTGCTGAATCTTTTCATTATCTGAAACATATATCAAATCCATATTTTGCTTTGTATTTATCTCAAATTCAAATTCTTCGTTTTGCTTTAAATGTTTAATTTGTTTTATTCCATTCTCGAAACTCCAAATATTTGAATAATCTTTAAATTGTGGTTTTCCGTCTATATAAAGTTGCAAATGCTCTTTGCTAAATAAATATATATTGCAATCTTTCTTAGCTTTTACTTTGTATTTTATTTTTTTCTCATCTAAGGTCATAGAAGATGAATTCGCTTTTTCACCTTCTAGCGAATCAAGATTATTATTTTTTGTTTCATAGTCTATAACATTTTTTTCACATTCTAATACACTTGAACTTTCTATACTTTGAAAAAAATTTTCTTTGCTTATAATATCTTCTTTTTGCGATTTTCCCTCATTATTAGAATAATCATTATAATTTCCATTATTTTTTAAAAATCCACGTATTAGCTCATTTTGCATTTCGAACGGATTATCATTTTGTTTATTATTATCAGCCAAATAATACCCAATATTAAGATTATTTTTATTTTTATAAACATAAAAATTATCATACTTTTCTATAAACTCAAAACCATATATTTCATTATCTTCTAATTGCCTTCTAGTTATATAATATTTTACACCAGCAATATAATAATTCAAAAATGTCCCACTAAATGAAGTAACCCAAAGTTTATCGTCCATTTGAACATTATATCCTAGCCTGTACATTGATTCCAAGTTTTTTGTATTTCTTGCAGAAGTAAAAAAGCCAATATTGCTATATCCAAATTTTAAAGACATATTGCTTCCATATTCATCTGGTTCAAAAACAATTCTCTCTATTTCTGGATTTTTTATTTTAGGTATAAAATGCTTCATAAAACTATCATATTGAACTACATATCTTCTTTCAAAATATTTGTCATCATTATTTTGCCCTGACTTTGCACCAACCAGCAAATCGAAAATAATCACCACCAAAAGCAGCAAAGCCCAGGTCTTTCGCAGATTTTTTTTATTAAAATACATATAAGTTATGCACAACATAAGCAAGTATACAAAGCATGATAAAACTATTGACTTTATACTTACAGAAAATCTATCTAAAACTAAATATCCTTTTTTTAGAAAAATAATTTCTAATATAGTTACAAATGTAAAACACAATCCGCTTACTGCAAAATGCCACTTTTTACAATATTCTTTATGTTGAAATTCCCTTGCTCCCATTAGTATAAGTGTAAAAATTAATGTAAAAGAATATCTATAATTAAAGCAATTTGGCACAGTAAATGCGTGCCATAATTTATTTAAAAATGGCGAAATAATTGGCAGTAGCAAAAACACAATAATTGCAGAAAAAGCCAATTTTTCATGTACATTAATTTTTTTATTTAAGTAATACATTGGCAAAAGTAAAATTATAAAAGTGCTTGAAAATACTAAACATGATTTTTGTGTAAAACTATAGATGTAATTATTAAATACTACATTTGTAAACATTCTTATTTTTTCTTCATCAATCTCTATTAAAGAAATGTCTGTACTCATAGTTCCTTTTAACTGCATAATTGATGGCAAAATAACTATCATTCCTATTCCAAAAGAAATGCCTATTGCAAGCAAAAATTTAAATAAAACTTTGCCAAAATCAACTAATACAGATTTTTTCTGTGTTATGAAATATCTTGGTAAAAAATAAATCCCTGCAAAAAAAGCCACAATATACCCTATATAATAATTGGTTAATATTGCATAAGATAAGCTTAATACAATTGGCAATATTTTTCCATTTTCTAAAAACTTATCCACAAAAAGTAGAATTATTGGTAACATATATACACAATCTAACCACATTATGTGGAAACTATAGCATATTACATAAGATGAAAATGCATAAATTAGTCCAAATATAATTGTTTCATTTGATTTATAATTGTATGATTTTTCTAAAAAAAACATCATAAAATTCGCTATAAGTATTATTTTTATTGCAATAAGTATCTCAACAAAAATATCCATATTGCTTGTATTAAAAAACACTACAAGTATATTTAGTGGGCTCATTAAGTAATATGCAAAAGTTGTATAGAAGTTGTTCGCAAGTCCTAAATTCCAACTAATCGCAATACTTTTGCCATGTAGTATTACTTCTCTTAAATAGCAAAAAAAGTTAATATATTGATTGTATAGGTCACTTTTTAAAATAGAATATTTTCCAAATGGATAAATCTCCATCATTTTTAAATAAATTAAATATATTATTATGCATAAAAAAGAGGCTATAATATATTTATTTTTTATTAATCTTTTCATAAATATATTATAGCCAAATTTTTACATTAAATTACTATAAATCATCAATTTTAATTCTTTAATTTTTTTACTTATTTGACAGCTTTCGACAGACTTTTCAAAAATTATATGCTAGAATAGTATTTACACTCACTTCAAAAGGAGGTGAATACCAATGCATAAAAAGACAAACGACAAAAAATCAAAAGAAAAAAGCCATATCACAATTCCTAAAGTACTACATAAATTAATAGACATTTTTAAATTACTTTATGAACTTTGTGTATGGATTAAAGCTATTATAAAGTTATTCTTTTAATAGCTTTAAGATTTAAAAGAGGTTGTGCTGCAACACAACCTCTTTTTTTACATTCACTTCGAAAGAATACAATGCACAAAAATCTTTCTATATATATTATACACTATTTTCAAAAAAATGCAATAAATTTTCAATTATTTTTTCAAAAAGATTTCTACAAAATTCGACATTTTTCATCTTAATTGCTCCATAATTTAGCACCCATTTGTTTAACAACCATTTATTTGATAAAACATTTTTTCATAATTTTTTGCATTTAATTATTCTACATTCTCTCAAACAATGGTTCAATATTGTCAAGAACTATTTCATTTTCTAGTTTTATAGGCTCCCATGTGCAACTTTCTAATTTTAAATAATCTCTAATTTTCTTTGCTGTACCTGGCATAAATGGTTCAATTACATTAGAAATATTTGCAATTAAATTAGCACATGTAAACATTGTATTATTGAATTCACCTATATCTTCTTTAGCCTGTACCCATGGCTTTCTTTCATCATAATATTTATTTGCGAAATCTAGTAGCTCTATAATTTTTAAAGTTGCATTTCTAAACTCTATTTTTTCCATAAATTCTGCAATTTCGTTATATTTGTTTTCTATTTCTTTTTGCACTTCTTCATCAATCTTTGCTACTGGAATATTTGCCAATCCTTTAAATTTAAGAGTTCTATTAATAAAATTACCAAGTTTATTTGTAATTTCATTATGAGTCATAATATACTCTTCTTCTGTAAAGTTTGCATCTCTTGTTTCTGGACCATTTCTTAATAAATGAAATCTTAATGTATCGACATTGTATCTGTCTAATGCTTCTAAAATTGTTAATCCAATTCCCTTACTCTTCGAAAATTTTTGCTCATTAAAATTCAAATATTCTGCAGATACAATTCTATCAGGGCATTTTATTCCTTCTTCTAAACCTATTAATAATCCTGGCAAAATAAGAGTGTGGAATGTTATATTATCTTTAGCATGAACCATATACATTCTGTTGTTATCTTTTTCTGTCCACCAATCTTTCCAATCAGCTCCTCTTTCTTCACAAACTTGCATTGTGTCTGTAAGATAACCTAAAACTGCATCTATCCATACATACATTCTTTTATCTTCAAAACCCTCAACAGGTATTTCTATTCCCCAATCTAAATTTCTTGTAACAGCTCTATCTCTTAGCCCTTCTTTTAAATACTTATTTGTTTCGTTTATAGCATTTTTTCTCCAATTAACATTGTTTTTCTCAACATATTGTTCTATTCTTGGTTGCAACTTTGAAAGAGCTATATATAAATTTTTATTTTTCTTTGTTGTAACTTTTGATCCACAATCTGCACAAACTGCATTTACTAAATCCTCTTTAGTTGGAACATATCCACAATCACATTGATCCCCTTTTGTTTCGTTTCCACAATTTGGGCAAATTAGTTTTAACTCTCTATCAGCAACAAATTTATTGCAACTCTCACAAAAGATATCATCATCTTCTTTTTCATAAATATATCCATTATCATATAGTTTTCTGAAAATTTCTTTTACTTTTTCTTTATGATAATCACTTTCTGTTTTGCTATATAAATCATAAGAAAATCCCATTTTATTAAAAACTTCTGTGAATTCTTTATGATATTTTTCTGCTATTTCTTTTGGTGAAATATTCTCTTTTTTGGCTCTTTCTGTAATAGGTGTTCCATGGCAATCTGTACCTGAAACATATATTACATCATCACCTATTTGTCTATGAAATCTTGCTAATACATCTCCTGAAATTAATCCCGCTAAATGACCTAAATGTAAAGAGCTATTTGCATAAGGCCATGCTCCTCCTATTAAAACTTTTTTCATTTTACTATCATTCCCTTCTTTTCCAACTTACTCATTCATTTCCTTCTCCCCATTATATTCATTAACAAGATACAATGGTCTATGTTTTGTTTCATTAAAAATTCTACCTAAATATTCTCCAACAATCCCAAATAATAAAATTTGTACACCCGAGAAAAACAAAATAAGTATAATAATTGCTTGAAATGCTTGCATCATAGTACTTGTAATTATACATTTAGCTATTACATATGCAAAATATGCAAAAAGCATCATAAATGTTGGAATAGCAACCCATGTCGCAATTCGAAGTGGCGAAGTTGTAAAAGAAGTAATTCCATCTATTGCCAAATCTATAAGCTTCATATAGTTCCATTTTGTCTTTCCTGCAATTCTTGCATCTCTATCATACAAAACTTCTTTCTTTTTATACCCTATCCAACTAAACATACTTTTCGTGTTTCTCTGAGATTCTCTAAGTTTTTTAAGTGCATTCACACATCTTCTATCTAAAAGTCTGAAATCTCCTGTGTCTCTTTGTATTTCGACATTTGTCATTTTTTGTAAAACTTTATAATACATTTTTGATGTAAATTTTTTTAAGAAGGTTTCACCATCTCTTGAACGACGCCTTGCATAGACATCATCATATCCTTCTTCCCAATACTTTATAAGCTCGGGAATTAATTCTGGTGGATCTTGCAAATCTGCATCAATAAAAATCACACAATCTCCTGTTGCATAATCAAGCCCTGCCATCATCGCAATTTCTTTTCCAAAATTTCTTGAAAAATCCACATAGCAATATCTTGAATCTTTTGCTCTGTATTCTTTTATTAACTCTATGGTTTTGTCTTTGCTTCCATCATTTACAAAGAGTATTTCAAATTGATATTTACTTAATTCATCCATTAATTTATTTAATCTTTCATATAAATATGGCAATGACTCTTCTTCGTTATATGCTGGCACTATAATACTTATTTTTTTCATATTTGCAAATCCTTTCTTTTAATACTTATATATTTAATTAAACTATATTTAATAATTGCATAAATGTAATTTATTATTTTCAAATACTATTTGCTCTTCATCAAATTCATCCCAATTTTTATTCTTAAATACTTTTTCCATATTCTCATCTTTTTTTACTAACTTTATATCTCTTTTTAAATAATATTTTAAAATCTCAACTGTACTCCAATCACTCGAATAACTTTTAACATTCATATCAGATGTTGCAAAAATTCCGTTATACGTATAATTGGGCTTTTCATCTTCATACCACGAAAGCTCAGTTATAGTGTTCCCTGTTGTTTCTTCATATGCTTTAATCTGTTCAGCGATTTGCATTGTAATTTTTTGATCATTCTTATTTAGCAAATATCTATCTTTTTCAATCTTAATAAATTTTTGTGCTTGAAAAGTAAGTAGCATCACACTAAAAAAGATAATTGCATATTTTGATATTCCTTCTAATTCATAATTCATTGCTAAATATAAAGTTAAAACTCCATACATAGAAGCAAACGAATATGTTGACCTAGGTCCAAACCAAATTGAATTTGTCGGTTGCAAAATTTGTGGAGCAATCGCAATAAATGTAATTCCAATTAAAATATATACAAACTTTAGTATTAAACAGAACTTTTTCTCTTCATTCCATATTTTACTACAAAAAACCGCAAAAGTAAAGAGAATAAGCAAAATAAATGTATATTTTGGAAATATTCCATACATTGTTTTAAATATGTTGCTAGTATTTAGCCAAATTTTTTCTAGTGAATCAAAAATTGCAATTTGTCCATTTATTCTGCTTTCTTTAAATTTTATTTTTACAAATAAAAAATTAATTAGTGCCGGAATTGCATAAATAAATCCAGCTATAACATTGTTTGCAATAAACTCTTTTATTGCATAGGAAAAATCGCTAGTTTTTTCCGAAGCAACAAAGTTAAGTTTCTTTGATTCGTGCGGTTGCGAAGCAACCTGCACATGTGGCGAAGCCACTTTTCTTATATTTTTTGAATATTTTAAAATAAAAACTAAAGCAACAGACAAAAAAATTCCTACAACACCTTGATACAGGCAATTTGCTATAAACATTAAAATTAAACTATAAAGTAAAAATCTCTTTGACCCTATATTTTTTGGCAACATTTTTTTTATTTTTTTAGTTTTTTCACCATTTACTAAACTTTTACTATTTTCAAAATATTTTTGCAAATTCATCAAAGCCAATACACAGGCTAAAATTCCAAGCCACATAAAACCTTTTTCTATAAACAAAAAAAGCTCTATAGAAAATGGATTTATAATAATGAGTGTTGGAATTATTATTTTTAACATTTTGCTCTGTACATCTCTTTCTATTGTTTTGTATAAAACATATTGACTCAAGACGGCACAAAATATTGCTAAAACATATGAAATCAGATACATAGCATGTTCTGAGATATTTATTATCTTAAAAAATTTTAAAACTGTTCCTGTAATAAACCTTCCAGACATAGCATATTGTATATATACCGCTTCTTTATCAAAATTAAATACTGCATAAGTATCTGTGGCATATTCTAATTTTATAAGCATTCCAAAAAAAGCAATAGTTATAAACAAATATAATATAAACACTTTATTTTTCAATATTCTCACCTTCCTTTAGAGTTAATTTTGGGACGGAGAAAAAATTCACTCTCTTTACAATTGCTCTGCAAATCCTTTCTGCAACTTATTAAAAATTTTGTATCCTATAATACAAGCTAAAATTCCTATAATAATCAAAATAACTAATGGTCTAATTTCCACCGATTTTTGATAATAAAAAATATCTCTATATGCATTTATTATATAAGTCATTGGATTGTATTTTAAAATCCATTGATACTCTACAGGAATAGTATCTTGTGAATATACAATTGGTGCTGCATAAAATAAAAGTTGTAAAATAATACCAATAAAATGTTGCAAATCCCTAAAATACACGCAAATGCTTGAAATGACAAAAGAAATCGTCAAAATTATTAAGTATTGTGCAACTAGAATAATCGGATAAAATAAAATATATTTTGAAAGCCCTATTCCCCCAACAATTACAAACCCTAAAATTATCAATGTAGAAATAAGAAAATTAATTGTTTCTGCAGTAACTACAGATATTGGCACAATTTCTCTTGGAAAATACACTTTTTTTATAATATTTCCGTTTTCTATCATAGTAAATGCCGACTTATTTATAGCTATTGAAAAAAATGTCCAAGGAATAATTCCACAGCACAAAAATATTGCATAATTATCTTGTTTGTTTTTTAGTATTAAAGAAAAAATAATTGCATAAACCATAATTTGGAGTAATGGGTTCAAAAAAGACCACACTACTCCTAAAAAAGAATTTTTGTATTTACTTCTAACTTCTTTTTTCACACTTGTTTTTAGCAATTCTCTATAATTATATAATTCTTTAAAGACATTCATTTTTTATTCCTTCCTTGTAATTATAACAGCAAATTCTATATTCAATGAAATATAGAAATATTATATTTTTATTGTATATAACCGCGTTTTAAATAAAATTTAACTCAGTCAAAATTGTAATTATTTTTTAACTTTTTTAAATTCCCAATAATCTTTTCGCATCCTCATAAACTCCCATCTTTCTCAAAGCCACAACTACTGGATGTTTCAGTTTATATTCTAAAGTATGTTCATAAAATTGCCTCTTCTTCAAAGCTCTACTTCTTGACGGCAATCTGTGAATATTTTTGCTATTAAATTCGTCACAAAGCCATTCATATTGCCTCTGGCAAGAAACAAAATATGAGGAAATTAGCTCTTTAATCAAACTCAAATTTTTGGCAAGTTGCTTACCATTTTCTATTTTTTCTTTATCAGGATTTTGTACTAATTCTATAAACTCTTTTTCCATATTTTTAATCATAGAATCTATTGTAAATTGGCTCAAAATTCTCTTTCTGCAATTTGATTTATAAAACTTTAAATTATTAATAATTTTCTGCATAGCTACAAAATAATTTAAAACTTCTTGCTTAGAATAGTCAAAATTCCAAATCTCTTTCTCATTTTGAAGGCATGGAACAATTACTCCAACTTCGCCTGTTATTAACTCCTTTTGTCCTCCAACATCACTCGAAACAATTGGAACTCCCATAGCTAAAGATTCATAACTTGTAAGTGCAAGCCCTTCTTTTATTGATGTATTTATGCTTAAATCACTTATTGCATATATCTTTTCTGTTTTTTTAATATTTCCGCGCAAATATGAAATATTTTTCTAACCTATGTTGCTTAACTTTTCTTTTTAAGCCTTCTAGCATTGGTCCGTCTCCTGCTACAATAGCTACAAAGTCATCTCTTATTTCTGTCATTTTTTTTATAACTTCAAAAAATAAATATGGTCTTTTTTGGTCAGCAATCCTACAAATATACGAAATAATGATTTTATTTTTTAATTCTTCTCCATATTTAAATTTTTTTAGCAAATCTTCTTTATCAAATTTTTCAGGATTAAATTTTTTCTCATCAACTCCAATATATACCGTTTTTACTTCTTCAGGTTTTCTTTTGAAATGTTCAATAAAAACATTTCTGCTATTTTCATTACATGTAAAAGTTTTATCAATTACATTTTGCATACTACTCGAATCTCTTGAAAATCCACCATTTCTTATATACCATTCTTCCATATGAACAAAATCACAAATTGGAATTTGAGGATGTTTTGCTTTTAAATATGGCAAAATTTTGTATCCAAATTCACTATTTGAATTAAAAATCAAATTTATGTTATTTTTATTTATAATGTAATTTATAAAACTTGTCCAATTTTTCATTTCTAAAAAAGTAGTTAAATCGTAAACTGTTGCATATTTTTCAAATTGTCTTCTCCATTCATTTGAACTTGGCAAAGTGGTAACAATTGTAAAAGAAAATTTTCTTTTATCAATTTTTTTTACAAGATTTAGATTAAATCTATCTGCTCCACCTGTAACCATCCAAGGAAGAATCATAAGTACATTTATTTTTTTGTTTTTTGTTTTACGAGATATATTCGGATTACTATTTTTAGTCAATACTTGCATTTCCGAAATTCCTGGTTCATATACTAATGATATTCTTTGCTCATCTTCTATGTCTTCCCAATTATAGTCATATTTCGGAAACTGAATTCCATTTTTATAATACACTATATCTCTTTTTTCATCTTTAATTATTTTAAGAGCTCTTTTTCTATTACTATCATTTGAAGCTTTTAGCTCGCTTGTTCCAATTTTTTGTCTATAATATGTTAAAAGTGAACTCATTCTAACAGGGAATTTTCCTGCTTTTATAAGCTTCACCCACAAATACCAATCTTCATAAACTTTTTTCTCTTTTATTCCAAAACAACCTACTTCAAATAGATCTTTTTTTCTAATACAAGCAGAAACAAGCAAAATATTTTCTTTTAATTCCCACTCTACATCATACCATTTTCTCCACAAAAAATTTTTAGCACCAAAATTAACAGAATCTGTATATGTCCAACTGGCTTTAGAGTGAGTCTCCAAAGTCCAAAAACAGCACTCCAAATATGTTTTATCATATAAATCATCTGCATCTAAAAAAACTATATATTTAGAACTTTTCGCTGAGTTTCTTATTCCTATATCTCTTGCCACAGCGGGGCCAAATGAATTTAGTGACTGTGAATTTTGGGACAGAGGATTTTTGCACTCATCTATATATTTTTCATTTAATACTAATCCGTTTGTAGCTATCCCTATATTTATTATTTTAATTCTCTTATCTAATTTCTCAATTTCTTTTAATTTTTCTTTTCCTTCTTTAGTAGATCCGTCATCAACTATTATCCATTCAAAATTTGTAAATGTTTGATTAAAAACACTTCGAGCTGTTTCATCTATATAGTCTTGTCCATTATAGTAAGGTGTAACAATTGAAATTATTGGACTTGCACTTTTCTGATTTTTGTTCATTTCTTGATTGTCTTTTATTAAATAATTCTTTCGATCTTCATCATTAAATTTATCTTTTATTTTACTTTCTGTTTTGCCTTCTATTTCATCTTGAATCTCTCCTATTTCCTCTTTACCTAAATTTAATATTATCCCTTTATATCTCATTACCTCGTCACCTCCACATATTTTTTTATTACTTCTTCAGCATCTCCATCCATCTCAATTTCTCCGTTGTATAACCATACAGCGCGATTGCAAAGTTTTTTTACAGATTCCATACTATGAGTTACAAAAACCATCGTCTTCCCTTGTTCTTTAAGTTCTAGCATTTTTTCAATACATTTATTTTGAAAATGCTCATCTCCTACAGATAAAATCTCATCAACAAGTAAAATATCTGCATTCACATTAATTGCAACTGCAAAAGCTAGTCTCATAAACATTCCTGAAGAATAAGTTCTAATTGGATTATCTATATAACTTTTTAGTTCAGAAAAATTAATAATCTCTTCAAGTCTTTCATCAATTTCTTTTCTTGTTAGCCCGAAAATTGAAGCATTAAAATATATATTTTCTCTCCCCGAAAAATCAGGATGAAATCCTGCACCTAGCTCTAAAAGAGATGTTAGCTTTCCATTTACTTCAATTAATCCACTATTAGGATACAAAATTTTTGTCATAAGTTTTAAAAGTGTAGATTTTCCGCTCCCATTTGTGCCAATTAATGCAACTGCTTCACCTTTTTTTATGTTTAAATCTATTCCTTTTAAAACCTCTCTTCTTTCTTTTCTATTTCTCGATAAAAAAAGAAGCTTTTCTTTTATTGTATTAGCCTTGTCCAAATATACATTAAAATTTTTGTACACATCTTTTACGCAAATTGCGTATTGATTCATATTGTTATTCTTTATTTCAGATTCTTTCATCATATCCTCCACAAGATATATGTATTTTTTGTATTTTTGTTATGTTTTACTAAAATAATGTCTTAAAACCAAACAACTTTTAATTCATTTATAAATATTTTCATCTTATGGATATTTTACCCAAAAATAAAATTAATAAACAATGGCTTTAAATTGCGTGAGTGAAAAATTCCTCCGTCCCAAAAATCACTCACACATTAACTCCTATAATACCACCAATTGCACCACATAGAATACCAATAGCCATCATAACTATTGAACCAGTATTTAATTCAAAATTTGCATTATTTACAACACTTGAAATTATATAGATTAAAAAAATATAAATTAAACCAACTGCAATTCCTTTAATTATGCCATTTTTCTTAATTTTTCTAGTTGCAAAAAAACTTCCAACAAATATACTTATTCCTGTAACAGAAATTACAACAGGCTGAATTAAACTTTCACTTAAATTTGTGTATGTAAGAAGTGCTGAAAATACTGTTAAGCAAATAAGTGTGAAAATAATAGAAATTCCAACTCCTTTGATTATTTTTGTTAATATATTATTTTTTTCAAACTTTTCCATCTAACCTCTCCTAAAAAATATTTATTATATTTATATTCAAAAAGATTAAAAATATATCTTTTAATTTATTTTTTGTAAGATTTCTAAAAACACTAGGCATTAAACCTAGTGTTTTTATTATTGTTCTATATACAAAAATGGATTTCCTTTCCATTTAACTTTGACTACCTATTAAAGCCCTTATGTATTCTTTGTCTTCTTCTGATAAATCATCTACTCCATATGTATCAACATATTTTTGTGTTATTTCTTTTAAAATTTCTTGTGTATCTCTTTTCAAAATTTCTTCATCAATATCATAAGGTAACGACTCTATAACCTTAACAAATTTTTCTCTTATTGGTGACATTATAACAACCTCCTAGTCTATATCACTTTTAATACACCCAAATTATATCATTATTATAATTGTTTGTCTAGTATTTTTATTGTTTTTTCATTTCTCATCTTTCTTTTAATTGCTTACGCAATGAAATTCTAATTTTAGTAAATTTTTATAAATAAAATCTAAATCATATTCAAACATATTTGATTTAATTAAATATTAATATAATTATTGAAATAATTATTCTTTTTTAAAATTCGAATAAAATCTTGTTTACAATTCATAATGCTAAACACAAATATCATCTTGCTCTTTTCTGAAATATAATACATAATTCTATATGATGATTGCTTAGTCTTTTTATAAATAAGTTCTCGAAAACGTTTATCTATCATTTCTGGAATATATCTACCTATATATGGAGAATCTTCTAAATCGTGAATTAACGAACGTATATTGTAGTTTGTTTCAATAGCATTTTTGAGAGAATAATTTAGGTTATAATAGTATATATCTAAAAGTTGTTCTCTAGCCAAATTTTCTACTTGTACTTTCATATAATGCTTCCATTTCTCTGTCCAATTCTTCCAAACTAATTCCTTTACCTTGATTTATATCATTTACTCCTTTTGCAATTCCAATTAAAACATATAAATCATATAATGAACCTGAAAAAGTTCCATCATCTGTTGAAGCTTTTTTTAAAAGTTCAACTAAGTTTTCAATTTCGATTTTTTCTTGTTCTTTATTCATACAGCTCATTCCTCTTTTCTATTTAAATTTACATTCCTTGCAAATAAAATCTTTATTTTATTTTTACTTAATGTTGCATATCTACTTTAGGAGATTCGTCGTGTTTCCTATTAATATTTACGTATTAATAGCACTTATCACTTTTAATATACCTAAATTATATCATCTTTATTTTCTTTTGTCTAGCTTTTTTTACAAAAATTTCCAACTTTTCATCGCAAATTTCGACATTTTTCGGCTTCAGAGTATTATTCTTTAATCAGTGCATTTTGCTATGTTTTCGCTGTTTTCAAGATGTTGATAACCCTAACACTTTCAATTTAAATCTTATGAAAAAAAGAATAATAAGCGTTTTTGCAATTTTTTAGTAAAAATTTTCCATAATAATTCAAGTAAAATCCTTTTGTATTCGTATTTGCAGGCGTTTACAGATTTCTCTTTTTCTATAAATATCTAACTTAAAGAAAAGAATAGACAAAAATCAGCAGAAATTCACAATTGAACTCCTGCTATTTTTTATTAATTATTCTATTTCTTTTTAGAATTCTATTATTTATATTTCTTTTACAAAGTATTCTTCAAATCCCTTGAAAAGAACCATAGGTCTTATGTAGATTACTATAGAAAAAATGCAAGAAAATTCTTTGCTTTTTCAGAACTTTTAACAAAACTCTTGAAAAATTCATAAGATAAGTATATAATTTAGAAAAAAACAAAAAAGCGTGACAATAGAGATTCATTCTTAATTGAATTAAATTTCAACATAATTCGACAAAAACGTGTCGATATAGAATGATAAAAAACCAGTCCCAAATGCACTGGTCAAATCGAAAGGAGACTATTATGCCAAACATAGAAAGATTAAAAAAATATAATAAAATACATATGGTAGGAATTGGTGGAGTAAGCATGAGCGGAATTGCTGAAATACTAGTTAATTGGGGATTTACTGTTACAGGAAGTAATAATGTAGAAAATGAGAATACAAAAAAATTAGAAAAAGCTGGAATTAAGGTATTTATAGGACACAATGCTGAAAATGTTGTAGGAAGTGATGTGGTAGTTCATACTGCAGCGGTTAAAGATGATAATATAGAACTTAAAACAGCTAAAAATCTTGAAATCCCTACTGTTGAAAGAGCAGACTTTTTAGGAGAAATTACAAGATGTTTTTCAGACACAATTACAATCGCAGGAACACATGGAAAAAGTACCACTACTTCAATGGTATCTCTTTGCTTTTTAGAAGCAAATCAAGATCCAAGTATTCAAGTTGGAGCTGACCTTTCTCAAATAGATGGAAACTACAAAGTTGGAAATAGTGAACATTTTATTATTGAGTCTTGCGAATATGTAGAAAGCTTTTTAAAATTTAGTCCAAAATCAGAAATTATTTTAAATATAGATAATGATCATCTTGACTACTTTAAAACTTTTGAAAATGTAAAAAATGCATTTGTTAAATATGTAAAACTATTACCAGATGATGGAATTTTAGTTGTAAATGGTGATGATAAAAATTGTTTAGATTTACCTCAGTACACACATGCTAAAGCTTTAACTTATGGAATTACAAATAAAAATGTTGACTTTTTTGCAGTAAACATCGTTTTTGACAATGATGGATTTCCTGAATTTGATGTTTATTCACATGATAAATTTTACGAAAGAATCAAGCTTCATGTTCCAGGAATGCACAATGTTTTAAATGCTTTAGGATGTATTGCTTTATGTAATGAATATGGATTAAATTCAAAAGATATTAAAAATGGTCTCGCTAAATTTACAGGTGTTGGACGTAGATTTGAATTTAAAGGTAAAGTTAATAATGCTAGTGTTTATGATGATTATGGACATCACCCTACCGAAATAATTGCAACTGCAAAAGCTTTGATGAACAAAAAATACAATGAATCTTGGGTTGTCTTCCAACCACACACATATAGCAGAACTAAGCTTTTGATGGATGATTTTGCAAAGGCACTACTTAATTTTGACAATATTATTGTTTTGGATATATATGCAGCTCGAGAGACAAATACATATAATGTTTCATCACAAGATTTAGCAGATAAAATAAAATCTCTTGGAAAAAATGCTATATATATAAAAGATTTTGATGAATGTGTTTCTTACTTAAAATCACATGTTAAGGAAAATGATATTGTTATTACTCAAGGAGCTGGCACAATTACAGAAATAGGCGGAAAATTAGTTCAATAGACTATGTTAAAAATAGATGAAAAACTAGAATAATAAAGCACTATAACCTAAATAGGAGGAAAGTTAGTTGAATAAACAGCCAAAAAAGAAAAAAAAATTAGTCAAAGTTACTCGAATAAAAAAAAATACAGATGTTCAAAATATAATACCTAATAGAAGATTAAAAAACATGCTTATTGTTATTATCATTTTGTTTGTTCTTTTAATGTCAAGGTTATTCTTTTTGCAAGTAGTAGATGGTGAACATTTAACAAACCTTGCTGTAAACCAACAAACAACAAGTGAAATTATTAGCAGTAAGCGTGGAAATATTTATGATTCAACAGGTGTAACTTTAGCTAAAAGTGAAACTGTAGATACAATTTCTATCAATCCCAATAAAATAGTAAAGAAAAAGCCTGAAGATACAAAAGCATATAAAGAACTTGTAGCAAAAGGTCTTTCAGAAATATTTAAGCTAGACTATAATGAAACTTTATCTAAAGTTAACAGTACAGCTTCAGTTGAAACTATCATAAAAAAAGTTGAAGAAGATAAAGTAAATGAACTAAAAAAATGGATTAAAGAAAATAAAATTGGAGTTGGAATAAATATTGATGAAGACACCAAAAGATATTATCCATTAAATACCGTAGCTTCTCAAGTTGTTGGTGTATGTGGTTCGGATAATCAAGGATTAAGCGGGATTGAATATTCCTATGATTCAATTTTAAAAGGTGTATCAGGTCAAATAACAACTTCAACAGATGCTGCAAATGGAGAAATTCCAAACTCTGTAGAATCTTTTGTAGAAGCTAAAGATGGCTATAATTTAAATCTTACAATAGATGTAAAAATTCAAAGTATAGTAGAAAAATATCTAAAAAAAGCAGCTGAAAGTAACAAATGCTCAAGAGGTGGAAATTGCATAATTATGGATCCTTCTAATGGACATATATTAGCTATGGCTTCATATCCATATTATAACTTAAATGACCCCTACACCCCTACTTCATATTACGCAGATGATTGGGATAAACTAAGTAAAGAAGAGAAATCTAAAAGAATCTATAGTATGTGGAAAGTTCGCTCGGTCTCTGAAATGTATGAACCAGGATCTGTATTTAAATTAATTACAGCCTCAACAGCATTGGAAGAAAATATCACTTCAACCAATAAAAATGGAGACTTTTATTGTACAGGTATGCAACATGTTGGAGATAAAGACATTTCATGTTGGTCATCACATCCACATGGAAGTCAAACTTTAACAAATGCTCTTGAGAATTCTTGCAATCCTGCTTTAATGCAATTAGGTAAAAGAATTGGAGCAACTACCCTTTATAAATATTATAATGCATTTGGATTTTTCGACAAAACTAATGTAGGGCTATCTGGTGAAGAAAAAGGAAAATTTCATAAATTAGAAGATGTTGGTCCTGTTGAACTTGCAACAATGTCTTTTGGACAACGTTTTACAATTACCCCTCTTCAAATGGCAACAGCATTATGTGCAGTAGTTAATGGTGGATATTTAATAGAACCTACTATAGTAAAATCAATGTCAAATCCAGATACAGGCGAAACAATAAATACAGAAACTAAATATGTAAGACAAGTTATATCTTCTCAAACATCTAATCAAATGAGAGAAATAATGCAATCTGTTGTTATAAATGGAACTGGTAAAAAAGCAGCTGTTAAAGGTTATTCTGTTGGTGGAAAATCTGGTACCTCTGAACCTCCTGTCGGTAACAAAGAAGCAGGTTATGTTGCATCTTTTGCAGCAATTTCTCCTGTAGAAAATACAAAATTAGTAGTTTTAGTTACTTTATATGATCCTCATGGTACTAGTCACCAAGGTGGAACAGTTGCAGGACCTGTAGCAGGACAAATACTTTCTGAAGTATTACCTTACTTAGGAATTGAACCTGATCAAAAATAAATTGCAGAACCATTCGTCATAAATTTGATTATTCTATACATCAGCACATTAATATACATAAAGCCTCAAATACAATCATTGTATTTGAGGCTCTTTACGTCCCATATTATTATTATATCTTCTCGTAATACTTTTTTAATACATTTTCTTTCCTATGAACAAGATATCATTATCACCAACCTCTAAACTCCCTAACCACCTTTCTTTTTGATTTTTTTCTAAAAATTTTTTTAATTCAACTAAGCTCACTTCAGCACAATAATTTAGCCTTGAATCAATAGTAAGTAATAAGCTACTTACATTTTCTTCAGACATAATTTGAGTAATAATAGCTTTTTGAACAGCATTTTCTATTTCCCTTTCTTTGTTTTGTAAATACTCTTCATACAAAATTGACCAAAAACAGAATATAGATTCTTTTATTTTTCCACCTTTTATAAGTCTTAAATAAACTTCTTCTCTGTCACTATTTTTAAATAATATTTTAGCTTTTAATAAAGAAAAATCATATTCTATAATACTTTCGAAATGTTCTATTCCTTCAATATCAACATTGTCTATTTCCTTTTTTAAAATTCCTTCTAATAGTGACTTTATGTTTTCTTTTGACAATTCCTTTTTATTGGTACATACAAAATCATTTCCTATAAGGCATTCCCCCAATACAATAAATTTCTCATTTTTGAATTTGTTTAAAGATTCTGCAAAAAAATACTATTATGCTTACACAAATAAAACAAGATAAAATATTTTGACAAAATGAGTTATAACTCTCATAAAATGTTTGTAATGTGATTAAAATTTATTACAAACTAAAATTATATAATTCTTTATATAGTATAAAACCTTTTTTCAATTTTGTCAAGTTTTTTTACAATTTTTTCCAAACTTTTCATCGCAAAATCTGACATTTTTCGACTTTTTCAAATATTGGTATTCTTTGATTTTTTTTATAATAAATATTTTTCCACTACAAGACTTATTCAATTATAATAATTAGTTACAATTTTTTCACATTTTTTTCACAAAACTATTGTATTATTAAAGAGAATTAGATATATTATATATGTATGATTTGAAAAATTTGCTATAATTTTCGTTTCACATCTACGAAAAATATACAACGTTTTCTGAAATATAATTCAGAAAATTTTTCGAATTAATTCATATTGTATGTTTACAACGAAAGGAAGTAATTAAAATGGATAATAATTTTAAAAATGTATTTGACGAAAATTATGAAAGGAAAAGTTCTTATGGATTTAAAAATAAGGTAGTTGTGCCATTCGTAAGTGGCGTGCTGGGATGTAGTTTGGTTATTGGAACATGTTTTGGAGTTCCTCAGATAAAATCTAAAATTTTAGGAACAACATCCACGCCTACATCTTCTTCTGCAAGTTCTTTATCAGACACTCATGCTGGAACTGTAGATTTTGTATCTTTAGCATCATATTCAGATACAGCTGTTTATGCAGCAAATAAAATCTTACCTTCAATAGTTGGTATAGAAGTTACATATAATGTAACACAACATTCTATATTTGATTTTTTCGGAGATAGCTCTCAAACTACATCAGAGGCAACTGCTTCAGGTTCAGGAATTATAATAAGTGAAGACGGCTATATTTTAACCAATAATCATGTTGTTGGTTCAAAATCAACCAGTCAATTTTATAATATATCAGAAGCTACTTCTGTAAAAGTCACTTTAAGTTCTGGCGACAATAAAACATATGATGCAAAAATCATAGGAAAAGATTCTAAAACAGATTTAGCTGTTTTAAAAATAGAAGCCACAGGTCTTACAAAAGCAGAATTCGCAAATTCAGATTCAGTTAAAATTGGAGAATTTACAATGGCTGTTGGAAATCCTCTAGCTCTTGGAACTACAATTACTTGTGGAGTTGTAAGTGCCGTAAACAGAGAAGTTGATGATGGTGAAAAAAATAAATTTAAATGTATTCAAACAGATGCAGCTATCAACTCAGGAAATAGTGGTGGAGCATTAGTAAATAGTAAAGGTCAAGTTATTGGAGTAAACACTCTTAAAGTTTCTAGTACAGGTGTTGAAGGAATTGGATTTGCTATTCCTATTAACTCAACATTAAATGTAATTGAAGAATTAAAAACTTATAGCAAAGTTAGAAGACCATATATCGGTATTGATGGAAGAAACTTAACAGAAGATATTGCAAAAACACATAATCTAGTAGTAGGAGTTTATGTATCTACTGTTGATCAATTCTCTGCTGCAGAAAAAGCAGGTATAAAAATTGGAGATGTAATTACTGCTATTGATGGAACAGAAATTAAAACAAAGGATGAATTAAATGAAATAAAAAATAAACACAAAATTGGAGATACAATTACTTTAAAAATATTTAGAGATGGAAAATCATTGGAGGTTCAACTTAAATTAGGAGAATCAAACTAATTTTTTGTAAAGGCTATAGACTTAAAAAGTCTATAGCCTTTAACTTTTATCCTCTACAACCACATCCAAAATTAGTAAATAATAATAAAAATATTATTATAAAGAATAATATTTCACTATCACATCCTCCGAAAATTCCATTATTATTGTTATTACATCCGCAACCGCAACTTCTTTCCTCGACAGGTGCCGAAAATGCGTTGTTATTATAATTATCTGTAGGCATATGTAACCCTCCTTTTTGTTTTTATATATATTATGAATTTTAAAAAAATTGGTTACAAAAAAATTAAATCGCGTGCTATTTAATTGCACACGATTTAATTTTTTTATTATTAATATATATTTTTAGTTTGCTTCTGCTTGAACAATTACTCTTTTCTTGCTATCATTTGTACATGTAATTATAGTTACTACTCTTTTATTTTCTTTGCCTGGCACATCATTTATGCAATCTGTATTTGTTGGATTCACCTCATATTTATCAAAAATTGTATAATTTACTTTTTTTCCTGAGGCATCTGTTATTTTTATTCTATCTCCAATTTTTAAAGTTGGAACTTTGCTAAAAAATCTTTTATTTCTGTAATTATGACCTGCTATACTTAAATTGCCAATTTCATTTGGATATACTCCCCAAAACATAACTGGTGATACCTTTAACCAATCTACTAAGGTATCTCCTGATGTTTGTGCTAAAATAGCATAATTAACTCCGATTTTTGGAATCTCTATTCTTCCTACACTTGGATATCTTTTCCCATTTGAAGCTGTAATGTATTTTATTTTCTTTTTTTCACTGCTTTTTTTTGAACTAGAGCTAACAATAGAACTTGGATTTGTACTACTACTTACATTATTGTTGTTCTGTATACCATTATTTACGTTAGTTTGAGTATTACTTTGCGCATTGTTTTGTTGTGTATTTTGCGAATTTTTTGTATTTGAGCCATTTTGTTGTTGAACTTGAGAAATCATTATTTTCCAAACACTTTCTTCTTCGCTTGCTGCAACTCTTTCTGCTTCATTCATTTCTTCTTCTACAATTCCTTCTAAGATATCTTGTGATATATCTTCTTCTTTGTTTCTTGCATATTCTGAATGAGCATAAAACGAACATAGAATTACAATCGCAACTATAGATAATATGAAATTAATTTTGTACATCTTCTTTTTTCTTTTAAGTTCAGGTGTAACATATAACTTCTCAGTAACTAGTATTTGATTCATTCTCTGTTTCCTTTCTGTATTTTTTATAAATAAAAATATTACTAGCTAACTTCTTAGAGCATAGCTTTTTACTTTCTATAAAACTTTTATCTATTCTCGCTAATATTTTTTAAAAATAAATCTGTAAGCTTTGCAAAATCTTCTATTTTCATATTTTCAGGTCTTATATCTTCCTTAAGTCCCAATTTTTTAAGCATTTGAATACCTTCTTCTTTGTTTTTAAAAACTCCTACACTTGTTAAAGAATTAATAAGTGTTTTTCTTCTTTGCATATATGCGCTTTTAATAATATTAAACATTACTTTTTTATCTTTTACTTGAACTGCAGGAATCTCTCTTAAGTTTAATGTAATAACTTCTGAAGTAACTTCTGGCTCAGGTATAAAGCAAGTATTTTCTACTTTTCTAATTTTCTTGCCTTCACAATAATAATACATAGTATATGTTATAGCTCCGGTTTCTTTTGTTCCTGGAATTGCTATAAGTCTTTCTGCAACTTCTTTTTGAATCATTACTGTAATTCCATTTATATCCAAGTCATTTTCCACCAATTTCATAATTATTGGCGTAGTTATGTAATATGGTAAATTTGCTACAACCTTTACGTTTTTAATGCTAGTGTCATTTTCTTTTTCTGCTTTTATAAGATCATTTAAATCTATTCTTAAAACATCTTCATTAATAATTTCTAAATTATTGTATGCAATAAATCTGTCTTTAAGAATCTTAACCATCTTTTTATCTAGCTCAATGCATATTACTTTCTTAGCTTTTTCTAATAACAATTTTGTTAAGCTTCCAAGACCTGGTCCAATTTCTATAACTAAGTCATTTTTACTAATCTCGGCTCCATTTGCAATATCTTGTAATGCATTATCATCAATCAAGAAATTTTGTCCTAAATTTTTATTTGCTTTTATTTTATATTTTTTCATCAAAAATTTAGTTTCTTTTAAAGCTTCACTCATAAAACCCTACTTTCTTAACTCACTAAAAAATATTATACCATAAAACTTTACAATAATCAATCCTTTTTATGTAAATTTTCAATTTCTTTTCTTGTTAAATAGCGCCACTCTCCAATTTTCAAATCTTTAACTTCAATATTTGCTATGCTACTTCTATGAAGAGCCAATACATTTTTGTTAATCGCTTCACACATTTTTCTAACTTGTCTATTTTTACCCTCATGAATTGTAATTTGAATTCTTGAAACATTTTTTTCTTTATCAATTTTTAAAACCTTTACTTTTGCTGGCTTTGTGATATATGAACCATCTATCTCAACACCATTTTGCAATTTTTTCACTTCTTCTTGAGATATTTCACCTTTTATAGTTACATTATATGTTTTGTTTACTTCATTTTTTGGATGAGTAAGCATATTTACAAATTCGCCATCATTTGTTAAAATCAATGCTCCTGAAGTATACATATCTAGCCTTCCTACAGGCACAATTCTTTTATCTATTTTAACCAAATCCAAAACAGTATCTCTTTGAAATTGATCTTTTGCAGTAGTTACATATCCTATTGGTTTATTTAGCAAAATATATACTTTTTCTTCTACAGGCTTTACAACTTTGCCCTTGTATTTAACTATATCTTGCTCAGAAACCTTTGTTCCAAGTTCTGTAACTACTTTTCCATTCACCTCAATTTTTCCGTCTAAAATTAATTCTTCACATTTTCTTCTTGACGCAATTCCCGCATTTGCAAGATATTTTTGCAATCTCATGTTGATATGTACCGACTCTTTTTGGACACGTTTTGTCGAATTATGTCGAATTTTATTATTTAAGGTCGTCCCTTCTGTTGTTCTTTTTATATTTGAATTCATTATTATAATCATTCCTTTCGGTAATATATCGCTAAAATTTAATTATTTTTCAAATCCCAATATTTTTTCAAAATATTCAGGCATTGGAGCTTCAATATATAGCTCTTTTCCTGTAATAGGATGTTTAAAATTTAAAGACTTTGCATGTAAGCATTGCCCTTGAATATTCCACTTATTTTTCCCGTTAGAATACACTTCATCTCCTATTATAGGATATCCAATATGAGATAAATGCACCCTAATCTGATGAGTTCTTCCTGTTTCAATATTTATCTCTAAAAGAGTACAATCTTGATAGCGTTTTATTACTTTAAAATGTGTAATTGCCTCTTTTCCATTCTTATCAACATCCATCTTTTTTCTATCTTTTTTGCTTCTTGCAATTGGCATATTTATTGTAGCATTATTTTCCTTTACAATTCCTCTAACTAAAGCAATATATGTTTTCTTAATTTCATGATTTTTTAGCTGTTCACTTAAAGCAATATGTGCCTTATCATTTTTTGCAATAATAATTGCACCTGATGTATTTTTGTCAAGTCTATGAACTATTCCAGGTCTTATTTCTCCGCCTATTCCTGAAAGAGAATCTTTACAAATTGACATTATTGCATTAACTAAAGTACCGTCAGGATTACCATTTGCAGGATGAACCACCATTCCTTTTGGCTTATTTACTACAATTATGTCATTATCTTCATACAAAATTTCAAGTGGAATGTCTTGTGCTTTAAGTTCTGTTTCTCTTGCAGGCTCTTCTTCTATTTCTATTTTATCACCATTTTGTACTTTATATGAAGATTTTTCTTTTTTTCCATTAACTTTAATTTTTTCTTCATCAATTAGCCTTTGAATTGCAGTTCTTGAATATTCTGTTTTTTCTGAAAGATATGCATCAATTCTTTTTGGCTCTTCAATTTCTGCTATTATTTCTTTTTTCATAAATAATTCTTTTCCTTTCTCACTTCTCTCAATAACATATTATTTTTTAGCACATTCCTTATTTTTCTTTTCTTTAATTCTGTCACTTGTGTATTTTGTAAGTATTACAGCCATTCCAATCCATGTAATTATAAAATACACATAAGAAAAATTTATAGGTGTAAATTTTGGAATATTAAAATAATTTATTGTTCCTCCATTCCAAATTCTATCTATTGCATTACTTATTGCTCCTGCAATTGCAAAACTTAAAATAACTCTACTATCAGTTTTTATAAATGTATTATTGCTCTTTATGTATCTTACAAGCATCATTATAGTTATTATAGAAATTAAAATATATGCTATATTATTTTCTGTTTTTGAGTTGTCTATTATTCCTATTCCCCATCCACTTGCATTGATAAGTATAATATTTGTTTTAAATAATACTATTTTTAATATCTGATCTACTAGTATTAAAGCTATAATTAAAATAGTTATAATTTTCTTTTCTTTTGGTTTCATTTCTATATCCAATCCTTTCATTTGCTTTTCTATTGCATTTATTTTACTATATTTTTATGGATTTTTCAAGATTATTTTTTTGACAAAACCGTCATTATATTTATTGTATAATATAGTTATAGGAATGTTTTGAAAATATTGAAAAGGAGAGATACTTATGAAATTATTAAAAAAAATATTATTGTCGATTTTAATAATTACAACTGTATTTACTTTTTCACAAATTACACCGTTAGAACTTCCTACAACTTCTATTGTACAAGCCTCAAATATTAGCATCAATAGAAAAAGATATACATTAGTTAAGGGATCAACTTTTAAATTAAAGATTAATGGAACTTCAAAGAAAGTAAAATGGAGCTCTAATAATAAAAAAATAGCAACTGTTAATTCAAATGGTAAAGTCACTGCAAAGAAAAAAGGCACTTGCACAATTACCGGCAAAGTTAATGAAAAAAAATATAGCTGTAAAATTACTGTAAAAAATGCAAAGTCAAATTATGTATATAATACATCAAAATCAAATTCCTCAACAAACGAAAAATCTTCTACTGTTTATATTACAAAAACAGGAAAAAAATATCACAGATTAAATTGTAGAACTTTAAGAAGTATAATAAAAACAACAAAAAAAGAAGCGCAAGCTAGAGGATATACTGCTTGTAAAGTTTGTTGTCCATAATTGTTTGTAGAAATAAAAAAAGCGGAATAAATTCCGCCCTATGAGAACTCTGCCCTTCAGAGTTCTCTTTTTCCATTTAAATATTCTAAAATTTATGATAAAATATTTTTGGTGAGAATATAATGTCCGAATTTACAATCAAGCAAATTTTCCAAGACCATTGGGATAACTTTGTTTTAAAAAATGCCGACGAAGTTCAGATTCGTTCTATTGTTTTTGAAGAAGTAAATAAGATAATAAATTGTGGCAACCCTGATTTTGGTTATGCTTTGTACATTTGTAACCATTGTGGTAAACTTCTTAAAGTTCCTTTTCGATGTAAATCAAGATTTTGCAATACTTGTGGCGTTAAGTACGCTCAAGATAGAGCCCTTTCTATGGCTAAAAAATCTATTCGTTGTCAACATAGGCATATCGTTTTTACTATGTCTGATAAACTTTGGTTCTACTTTCGAAAATATAGATTCCTTCTTGATGGCTTGTTTTGGGCTGCTTCTCATACTGTTCTCTCTTGGTTCTATGAAATTAATAAATCTCAGAATTTTACTCCTGGTATCATGTGTACTTTGCATACTTTTGGTAGAGATTTAAAATGGAATCCTCATATTCATATGTTGTGCACTGAAGGTGGTGTTGGTAATACAGAAGTTTTTCGTATTGTTAAACATATTAATTTTAAAGCTCTTCGTTTTAGATGGCAAAAACTTCTTTTAGATTACTTATCTCAAAACCTTCCTTCTTGTGAACTTCCTAATTTTAAAAAACTTAAAAATCAAATATATAAAGATTTTGAAAATGGTTTCTATGTTTATGCTAAGCCCGATAATATTTCTTCTGTCACTCAAACTATTAACTATGTCGTTAGATATACTGGTAGACCTGCTATGGCTCAATCAAGAATTTTGAATTATGATGGTAATTATGTCACATATTACTTTGAAAGACATGAAGATGGCAAATATGTTGAAGAAACCGTTCATGCTTTTGAATTTATTAAACGTTTAATTAAACATATTCCTGATAAGAATTTTAAAGTTGTTAGATATTATGGTATATATGCTAAAAAGCATAAACACTTTAAAAAATTAATTAGAATATTAAATGATAACCAAGTCAAAGTTAAAGAATTACTTAGAAAGTGGCACTTTTCGATTGAATTATCTTTCAAACATGACCCTACTAAATGTCCCTGCGGTGGCAAATTCATTTTCTGGGATTTATTTTTTCCTTCCTCAAAACTATTGCCAACTACTCTCCTCTCATAGTATAATATTGACGGAGGAGATACTATGAGCAACAAAAAAAGTAAAAAAAATAATAAATTCCCATTCGCTAATGAAATTCAATTAATGAAATCTGAATTTAAAAATATGATTGACTCTATGTCTGATGATGAATTTCTTGATTTAATTTCTTTCTTATCTTTAAGTTCTGATGATATTGAAGATGAAGATTGGACTTTTGACGAAGAATGGGAAGATGAAGCTGAAAAATTTTACAATAACAGAAACAATAACTCTATTAATTTTGACGAGGATGATTCATTGCCATTTTAACTTCATATTTATGTTAACTCAATATCTATATTTTTGAGGTGTTTTCTTTGTGCCTCATTTTTTTATTTGTATTATTACTTAAAAATAGAACTTTCCTATTATATAAAAAATGCACCTTATGGTGCAATTTTTTAAATTCTATTCAAATAAATCCGAATGTGAACCTGTTCGTGTTAAAGTTAAAATCAAAATATTATTGTTCTTTTCATATTCTAATAACCAATCAGGCTTTAAATGACACTCCCATAATCCGTTTACTTCTTGGCTCCAATAAATGATTATTATATTTTTGCTCTAATTGAATATCATTTGCTAATTTTTCTACTACTTCATTCAATAAATCTGCATCAAAATAATTTCGTTTTCTCACTGTTTTTAAATCTTTCTTAAATCTGCTAGTCATCTTAATTTCATATTTATTCTTCATTGTCTATCTCCTCAATCATTTCATAAACATTATTGTAACTTTTATAATTTTCCGGATGCTTCATTATTTCATCTGCTTCTTTTATTGCTTCTAATGTTTCTTTATTGAATTTTGGTCTTTTTATTTGTAATGGAATACTATCTGTTAAAACTATCTGTTTAAAATAAATAGTTACAGCATCGGAGATGTTCATTCCTAAATCAGTTAATATTTCTTCTACTTGCTTTTTTAAACTTGGTTCAATTCTTATATTCATTGATGTTGTTTTAGACATTTTTATCCCCTCCTTATATATATCTATTTTACCACATTGTAAATACATTGTCAACTATATTTTATTATTATTTGCATAATTTTGTGATTTTATTCTATAAATAAAAAATAAAAAAGAAAATTGATTTATTACGAGGTTACTGAAAAAGTAGCCTCTTTATTACTTCAATTTCCTTTTTATTTAGTTTTATTTTTTTAAGAGTTCGAATAATACGTAGTTGGTGTAATCACTATGAATCGAACTGTTGACACAAGGATTTTCAGTCCTCTGTTACCTTGAATATTCTATAGAAAATTCTTAAGTTCCTCGTAGCTTTTCTCTTGCATTTTTACAAAATCACACAAAAGAGTATGAATATCTGCATCTATATGTGGATTTTGATTAATAAGTCTTCTGCCTTCAATAACTCCCATATTTGTACCATTTAGAAGAAGTTCAGAAATATTTGAATTACTCTGATCAGACATAACTTTCATTTGAACTCCCCACCAAGTCATTAATTTATTCATTGCACTTGCTTCATGTGGTTCTTTGTTTGAAGGCATTTTCTCATATAAATCATTTGCTCTATTAGAAATTTCTTGATATTTAGCATATTGTGCATTTAAAACTTCTCTAAAGTTTTCATCTCCTACTTTTTTCTCTACAAATTGAATTGCGTCCATTCCCATAGTTGCTCCTTTATTTACTTCATCAAGTACATTCAAATCATTTTCATTCATAAAAAACTCATTCCTTTCTTTCACACTTTATTTAAAGGTTTTCCCCGTTTTAAAAAAGACTTTTTCTTTAAGACTAAAGTCGTCTTCCCCCTGTTTATTAATATATTTTTCACAAAATTTTGAAAAATATTCAAAAAAACACTTGACAATTGAAAAAAAAGATAGTATACTAGTTATTGTCAAATGAAATGGTCGCTTAGCTCAGCTGGGAGAGCATCTGCCTTACAAGCAGGGGGTCATAGGTTCGAGCCCTATAGCGACCACCATTTATATATAAAAGAGTAACTTTGCAATTGTTCTAATTCTAAAGCAATTGTGCAAATCAAAAAACTTTTTTTAATATATACGGCCTGGTAGTTCAGTTGGTTAGAATGCCGCCCTGTCACGGCGGAGGTCGACGGTTCGAGCCCGTTCCAGGTCGCCATTTTTTTATATATGGCTTCATAGCTCAGTTGGTAGAGCAGAGGACTGAAAATCCTTGTGTCACTGGTTCAATTCCAGTTGAAGCCACCATAAAACAAAGCTTTGGTAAATCCAAAGCTTATTTTCTTTTCTAAAAATTCTTAAGTGACCTCTCTGCCATTTTTTGATATTTCAATTTTTTATCTTTTATTTTTTCATCCAATTCTGGAACTATTCCAAAATTTGCATTCATTGGCTGAAATCTATCATTTTCAGTTGAAATATATTTTGCTAATGCTCCCATTATAGTAGTATTTGGAAAAGTTACTTTTTTTGAGTTTTTATATTTTGCAATTGCATTTAACGCTGCAACCATTCCTGAAGAAATTGATTCAACATACCCTTCTACTCCTGTTATTTGTCCTGCAAAGAAAATATTTCTGTTTTTCTTCAAGTTGTATGTTTCATCTAACAATGTTGTAGAATTGATATATGTATTTCTATGCATGACTCCATATTTTACAAATTCAGCATTTTCAAGACCAGGAATTAAACTAAATACTCTTTTTTGCTCCCCAAATTTTAAATTTGTTTGAAATCCAACTAAGTTATATATTTTGCCTTCTGTATCATCTTGTCTTAATTGAACCAAAGCATAAGGTCTTTTGGCTATTCTTGGATCATCAAATCCAACAGGCTTTAATGGGCCAAATCTTAAAGTATCTACCCCTCTCTTTGCCATAATTTCTACAGGCATACATCCCTCAAAAATCTCTCTTTTTTCAAAATCGTGAAGTGTTACAACCTCTGCACTTATTAGTTCATTATAAAAAGTCTCATACTCTTCTTTATTCATTGGCAAATTAATATAGCTTGCATCTTGATTTTCAAGCCTCTTCTTCCATTCCTCTATAGACTCTTCTTTTTGCTTTTCTTCTTCATATCTATTGCCAAAAAATGCAATATTAAAATCTATACTTTCTTTTGCAACTATTGGCGCTGCAGCATCATAAAAATAAAGCTTGTCTTGTCCTGTTATGTCTTGAATCTCCTTTGCAAGTGGCTTTGAAGTTAAAGGTCCTGTTGCAATAATTACAATTCCATCTTTAGCTAAATCTTTTATAGATATGTCTTCCCCCACTTCTTTATTAACAATTTCTATTAACTCATTTTTATTTATACTTTCTGTTACCTTTTCAGCAAATATTTCTCTATCTACTGCTAATGCTTGTCCTGCAGGCACACTTGTCTCATCTGCAATTTTTATTAGCAATGAGTCTAGTCTTCTAAGTTCCTCTTTTAATAATCCACATGCATTTGTTAATAAATTTGATTTAAAAGAATTGCTACATACTATTTCTGCTAAATTTTTGTTATTGTGTGCAGGAGTGTATCTTTTAGGCTTCATTTCATATAGCTTAACTTTTATTCCTTGCTTCGCAATTTGGTATGCCGCTTCTGTTCCGGCTAATCCTCCACCTATTATTGTTATATAATCTTTCATTTTGTGTTCCTTTCTAATTTACTTTACAGATATTTTAATACCTAATTAATTTGATGTCAATGTTTTATGATATATTATTTATTTATGGTTTTTCCTAATCTTGAAATAATTCTATTTTTATCGATATATCTAGCTTCATATAGCATAACTACTGTATTTCTTTGAAAACCATCATTAGCTGTTCCAACTTCAAATTTTGGATAAATATTTCCAATTTTATCTTTTCTAGGAGTACCACTTGAACAGGGAACTATAAATATTTTTGTCGCAGTTTCTTTTATAACAATAGCAGGATGTATATAAGCAAATTCTCTATCATAATTATTCCAGCCTAAATCAACTAAAAAAATTTCTCCTAAACTATATTTAGTAAAATTGTTTTTCTGAGAAGCAGACAAGTGCTTTTCATTCGATTCAATTCACAACGCAATTTCATAAGCTGATTGTTAAGTTTATTTAAACTCATAATTCTTTAAAGATGTAAAAAACTCTTTTTTTAACTATTCATCTTACATAAATTTTATATTCTTGAATTTAACATCATTTCTTTTTATGATATTGATAATATTTTTATTTACATTCATTTAAATGATTTCACTTCATTATTTTACACTAACGAATAAACCATATTCCTTAAATCATCATATAAATCCCCTATTTCTTTTAATGGTTGTACATTATTTAAGTATAAGCATTCAACCATTTTTAAGTAATCCTCTTTTGGCACTATTCCCAAAATTTGGCTTTTATGAATATTATAAATTGGCATGACTCTTGGCTTTATTTTATACATTAATGCATTAACCCCATAATACTTATTATTTGCCTTAAAAAGATACACCATTTTGTTTTTTCCAACTTGAAATATTGTTCCACTTTCATACGTCATCTTATTATTATTTTTAATATGTTCTTTCTTTTGAATGTTTGATAATTGTTTTTGTTTCATTCCCTTTTTCTGTTCTAAAATTTCATCAATTTCAATGCTATATGCAATATTAACAATACTTAACTCTTCCTTTCTGTTAAAATATTTCTTAATTTTAAAATTTGTATAATATGTTTTATTATTTATATTTATCTTTTCATATCTTTCTCCATCTTTCGGATACTTTTTAAATATTAAAAAACAATAAACATATACATTATCAGTTGAATATACATAATAAAATTGATTTTCAGATTCAATTACATCACCTTCTGAAATATAGATATTTTCTATAAGTTTATAGCTACTTTTATTTACATTGAATCGTTTTTGAATATTTTTCAAATCTACTTTATTAAGAGTATTATGCTTATTTTTTAATTTATAAAAAGGAATTTTATATACTTTAGTCAAATTCAAATAACTATCTTTACTTTGTTTGTATCTATATTTGTTTATTCTGTATTCTTGGCAATTGTTTAGAGTACTTGACTGTTTTGATGAAGACTGATATGCGTAGATAAAAAAAAGACTTTTATCTACTACTAAATAAGGTCTGACTTGATGTTCTTTTTCTATCTTTTTTAATTCTTTTCTTGATAATGGCATTTTTGACCAAACTAAATCCCCTGGCTGTAATACATTCATTAATTTTATTTTTTCTTTTAATTTTTTTATAAATCTAAACATTTTCACCTCCCAATGTTAATTTTTACCAAAATAAAACTATATGTTATCTATAGCTTAAAAATTTATCTTTCTCCCCTTTCCTGTTAATATTTTCTATTTTAGAATATTCTTTTTAAGAATATAGAATCTTTTATGAAATCAACTTTTAGCTTTGAGTATATAATTTATTTTTGTTATATCCAAGTTGCTTAATTATTTAAATTTTGGTTTAAAAAATTGCTTATGCACATAAAAATCGTGCACTATTATTGTATCATAAATTTTCAAAAAGTCAACCCTTTAATTAGATATTTTTGAATTGCTGGTATATTAATAAAGATTAATCATAAAATATATTAAAAGTTTGTGCAAGTAATTAATAGTTGTAAATTGTATCTAGATACTATAAAATTTATAATTTTTTTCACATTTTGATTGATTTTTATCGCTTTATAGTTTATAATATAATTGCTTATGCCTTCATAGCTCAGTAGGTAGAGCGTCGCCTTGGTAAGGCGGAGGTCACGGGTTCGATTCCCGTTGTAGGCTCCAGTAACGTTTCTGTTCGAACTTATTTGAGCAGATAAATGCAACCATATTATTTGTAATAATTCTTACAAAATTTCATATACTAATAATGTCAAATTTTAGTTTGACAAATCAATAAATATTTGTTATAATATATTTAACAAATATTTTCCACGTAAGGTGGAACTTGCATACACAAAAGTGTATGGTTGATTTGGAGTAGGTTTAACCTACTCTCTTTAATTTATATTTAGATTTTTTAAGATTCTTTTTTCAAGTCTTTCCATAAAGTCAGGAGTTAGCTCTCCAATTTTGTGAATTAATCTTGCTTTATCAATACAAGTTATTTGTTCTGCTTTAGCTTTAGATGGTAATTTGTTCAATTGTCCTTGCCTAATATCATTTTTTGTTATTTTTTCGTGTGTATCATAAAGCTTTAATGAACTTGATATAGGTATTACAACAACCGTACTTGAAACGCTATTTTTTAGTGAATCTTGAACAATAATTCCCATATGTGTATTGCTCAATTCAGTTCCCACATTTTGTCCAAAGTCTATTAAATAAATTTCTCCTTTTCTTGGTCTTAAAGGGTGAAGTCCATTTTTCTTTTTATTATTTAATTGAACTGATTTATCTGTTAGTGTAAATTTTTGAATAAACCAATTGAAATATTTTTCAAAATCAATTCTTTGTACTACATTGTTAAGTTTTGTTATAAAGTCTTTTAAATCCATTGTTTCTCTCCTTTGCCTTTTATTAAATTGTACATATATTATATCAAACAAATGTTTATTTTGCAATACCTATTGAAAAATTTGTGAAAATATTTTATAATATACAAAAAGAGAATGAGAAATCAGTTCGTAACTTGTTGCCAAACCGCTCCAAAGATATTATTTCGAACCAAAATAATGCTTTGATTTATTGATCAAAGCATTATTTTTTCATACATTAATTAATATTTTTTATTATTCACATAACCTTTTCTTTTTCCTTCTCTGCCAATTCCTCATCAAGTGTTTTTTCTAGTAATTCTGGATGTCTTAAATATCTTGTAAGCATTTTGAAAGAATGAGCATAATAATATCCGTCACAAATCCTCTCATCACCTACAAATGCAAGATTAACGCATTTTTCTTTAACAATTTCATCATCTTCAAAAACATAAGATTTTTTCTTTTTACCTACTGCAAAAAATAGGCTTGTAGTTCCAAAATTATATATATGATGATAAATAGAGTCAATTCCAAGTGAACCTACATTTGTAACAAATGCACTTGTGTGGAAAGGACTTATTTCTATAATCTTTTTTGGTAATCTTCCTTTGTTGTCTAAATGTGCTAATAATCCTACAACTGCTTTTAAAATACCTGTTGGAATTTTTGATAAAAAATCTGCTGTTTTATCTGTTCCATTTTCATTTTCTTGTGATTTGTTTTCTGCAATCAGTTTTTGCAATTTATCTTTAACCTCAAAAAGATTTTCTTTTCCAGTAAATGGCACTTTTATTGTAGTCTCTTCTCCTTCATCTGTAAGAGATTTTTTTATAGACATACAAATTGTAATTCCATTTCTTTGATAAGCTCTGCCGTTTTTAGCAAATCTATTAAGTGCTGGTCTTTGTCCTAAGATTCTTACAATTCCTGCAAAAACCACATCTATTAATGTAATTCTTATTCCTTCTTCATTTTTTTTGCTTATGTATTCTTCTATTGCAGCTATTGGTACATCTTGGTTAAAAAATACCTGACTATCTGATCTTTCTTTCATGAGCATTGGCATAAGCTTAAATTCAGCAGGCATCGTTTTCAACTCTACTCCATCACTTCTTCTTCCAAACATTTTATTTTCCCCTTTTATTGTTATTTTCATGTTATAATTTATAATTCATGTGTCATAACATAGTGACATACATCGTAAATTATAAAAATTATTTAGTAATTATAAATTTATACAACTTACATATTTATTATAATATATTGTTTTGTATTTTTCAATTACACTTTTTGGAAATTGTTATTTATTTTCTTTCTTAGTTATTGCTTTTAATGCTTTTTCTCTTGGCATAACAACTATATGTCCACAATTTGTACACTTTAGTTTAAAATCTACACCTACTCTTGTAATTTCCCACAATTTGCATCCACAAGGATGAGGCTTTTTTGTTCTAACAATATCTCCTATATTATATTCCATAATTTCTCCTTTAGGTTCTTTTTTGGGACGGAGGAAAAAAGTAACCTTGGTCCAAAATTAACTTTTAATTAACGAGGTTCCTTTTTTCCTCCGTCCCCAAAATCCACCTTAGTTCTCCATAGCTTTTCTTAATCTATTTTCAACACTTGTCTTTCCTAAAACTTGCATTATTTCATACATATCTGGAGTGTTTGTTCTTCCTGTTAATGCCACTCTTAAAACTGTACTTACATCTCCAACATGAGCTTTATAGCTATCAGGATTTGCTTTAAATTCTTTTACTTCTCTTGCATATCCCATTTCTCCTGCTAAGTCTTTTATTTTGTCAAACCAAGTTTGTTTGTCGTCATTTTCATCATAATATTTTTCTATATATAACTCTAAAATTTTGTTAATACTTTCTTTGTCAGAAATTACTTGATATGGATATTCTTGTTTGCTGTTTAAGAATTTGTCATCATACATATATATAATATTTTCTTTAACATCTGACCATTTTGCAATATCTTTTCTAGGTTTTGCATTTCCTCTTTCTATTCCTAAAACTTTTAAAGAATATTCTTTATCTGATAACATTTCTACTAATTCATTGTCATGTTTTTCTGCCCATTTTAAAGATTCATTATATACTTCACCAGCTGTAAATCTTGAAATTACTATTTTTGAAACATCAGCAAGTTTTACCATATCAAACAAAGCACCACTAACACTCATTTTGTTTAGATGAAATTCGAAATCATCTATAGATAAATCTTTATTTTGTCTTCTCCAATTTTCAAAAGTTGAGTTTGCAATATTTAATAAATACTCTTTAACAGCTAAGCTTGGAACTCCTATTTCTTCATAATATGAAGCTGCAGCTTCTGGGTCTTTTCTTTTACTTATTTTACGCTTATTTCCATTATCATTTTTTAAAAGTGTTGGTGTATGTGCGTATCTTGGAGCTTTAAATCCCATTTCTTGGAATAATTGCAAATGAAGTGGAACTGAAGAAAGCCACTCATCTCCTCTTGTTACAATTGTTGTTCCCATCAAATGATCATCAACAAGGTGTGCAAAGTGATATGTAGGAAGTCCATCTGCTTTTATTATTACGATGTCTTGATCATTTTCTGGAAAGTCTACTTTTCCTTTAATAATATCTTTATGTTGAATTTTTCTATCTTCTCTACCTGGTGATTTAAATCTTATAATATATGGCATTCCAGCTTTTATCTTTTCAGCTGCTTCGTCTAATGGTAAATTTCTGTATTTAGCCCATACTCCATAATATCCAGTTCTAACTTTTGCAACTTCTTGTTTTGCTCTCATTTCTTCTAATTCTTCAGGAGTTGCAAAACAAGGATATGCTTTTCCTTGCTCTAACAAATATTTTGCATAAGCTTGATAAATATCTTTTCTTTCAGATTGCTTATATGGTCCATAATTTCCTATTTCTTCTGTTTCAGAAGTCATTCCCTCATCAGGCTCTAAATCAAAAGTTTTTAATGCCTCTATAATTTGTGAAATTCCACCTTCAATTTCTCTTTTTTGGTCTGTATCTTCTATTCTTAAAAAAAATACTCCACCTGTTTGTTTCGCAAGTTTTTTAGCAATTAATGCTTGGTCAATTGTTCCTATATGTACATTTCCTGTAGGACTTGGTGCAACTCTTAAAACTTCTGCTCCTTCTGGTAAATTTCTTCTTGGATATTTTTCTTCATAATATGAAATCTCCTTTGCATCTGGAAATATCATATCTGCTAATTCTTTATAATTCATTACGTTTCCTCCCTTTAAAATTCTATATTAGGCCAATTTAGTTTTGTATCTTTTTTCTCTTAGGCTATGCTGGTATTATATACTATATTCAAAAAAATATCAAGTCTTTTGACATTTTATGTAAAATATAAAAAAACTAGACTTAGTGCCTAGTTTTTATTTTTTACTTTTTGTTTTTTACTAATCTTATCAAAATTAATTTCTAATGTTTTTATCTTTCCAAATATTCCATTCTTGTTTTTATATTCTATAAAATATTCGTCTTTTCTTATTGCAATAAATGCACTTTGGATTTTAACATTGTGCTTTTGAGCATTTTCTAATATCCATTTAATTTTTTCACAAATATCTTTTTCTCTTCTTGCTTTTGGTGTAATCCATATTATTGGAATTTTATATTTAAAACCTCTTGCCTTAAAGTCATCATCTCCTGTTATCAATACTCTTTCTTCTTTATTAGCAAGTTCAAATACTTGATTATCTGTAATTCCTTTATGTATATCATTAATATGTTTTACATCATTAAGACCAAAACTAATTAATCCTTCTTTAATCTTTTTAGCTACATTTTCATCTAGTAAAACTTTCATTAACTGTTCATCACAACCTTTAATATAAAATTAATCGTATTTATTTTATTAATCTCATACATTATCGCATATATAACTTGTTCTTTACTTTCAATCGAAGGATATTGTTCGCATATATATTCGAAAATATCTTTTTCTTCAGGGCATTCTGACATTATTAATAAAACTTCTTTTGTTGTAATTCTAGTTCCTTTTATAACAGCTTTTCCATTTCTAACATCATTATTTTTTTCTATATAATTATTTATCTCACTTTTTGCTTGTTTAGATATGGATTTTACTTTTAAAAAGTTAAATATTTTATCTATTTTAGGTGTTTGATAATTAGGTTTTATTTCTTCTGCTTCCATAAAATATTTTATATTATTAACTATTGTATCTGTCATATTCCCCTCCTCCTTTTTATTATAAATCATTCTTGCCTCCTTTTATATTAATTATATATCAAATAAATATAAAAGTTTGTAGAATGTTGTCATCATCATAAAATATTTTTCTATTTAATATTATACCATAAATTTTACATAATATCAAATTTGTGAATTATAACTTTCTGTTATACTTATTAAATCATTTTTGTTAAATTTTGTCAATACTTTTCTCAAATTTTTGACATATTATGTAAAATATAGTATAATATAACTAGATTAGCTTGATACAGTTCATTCTAAGTTATACCCACCATATCAAACATAGGAGGAAATACAATGAAAAAAAGTAATATTTTATTATTACCAATATTATTATTTGTAACTATTTTTTTTGGCATTATGGTACATGATGTACAGCAAGTAATAGAGTACAATTCACAGGTAAATTCTCTCTTTGCACGGGAAAATAATTTAACACTCGATTTCAATTTCTCAAACGAAGATTTAATTGAGTTTATAAAAGATTTCCCTGTAAACGGAGTCACTATATCTGATAGTGATTTTGAGAACCGATTCACATTCATTGAGAAAAAAGATTGGTATCCTGATTCAGTAAAAAAATTCCTGGAGCTGGATAAGACAAGTTTTCGCTCATGGACTCTAGTAGAAGAATATGAAGGGGATATCTATGGAGAGAACTTCATAATGAGTTACCGTGAAAATAAAGACGGAATACAACTTCTGTTTTATAATCAGATAGACGGTATTGAAGTTCAGATGGAAATCCCCGGAGCCAAAAACCCAAAAGAGGTATGCACGTTTGGTGGCAATTCTGATTACAAGTGTGCGTATTACCTTGTCTTTTCCATCGATGATGAAGTAATGGCAATATCACAGGACATGCACATGTATATGGTAAAATAGCGGCATATTCTGTTACAAAGGTGGGTAATTGAAAGGAGGTGGCAATGCCACCTCCTTTTGCTATGCTATTTTTTATACTTCCATTACAATCGGAATAATCATAGGGTTTCTTTTTGTTTTTTCAAAAATATAATCTCTTAAATTGTCTCTAACAATATTTTTAATTGTAGTCCAATCTGTAATTCCCCTATATTCGCATTCTCTAACTTCTTGTCTTACTTCGTTTTTAATATCTTCCATAACACTTTCAGAATCTTTAACATAAATAAATCCTCTTGTAATAACATCTGGTCCAGCTACAACTTCACCTGTAGATCCTTCTAGTGTTAAAACTACAACAATTAATCCATCTTGAGATAGATGTTGTCTGTCTCTTAAAACCACATTTCCAACATCTCCAATTCCAAGTCCATCTACCAAAATTCTTCCTGATGGCACATTTTCTGCATATTCTGCACTTTCTCTGTTCATTTCCAAAACGAGACCATTGTGTAACATAAATATATTTTCTTTTGGAATTCCAACAGATTTTGCAGTTTCACTATGTGCAATCATATGTCTGTAATCTCCATGAACTGGTATAAAATATTTTGGTTTTGCAAGTGAAATTATTAATTTTTGTTCTTCTTGGCAAGCATGTCCTGAAACGTGAATATCTTCTAATGCGCTATATACAACCTCTGCACCTATTTGCATTAAATCATCTATAACTTTAGAAACATATTTTTCATTACCAGGAATTGGTGTTGCTGAAATTATAACCAAGTCATTTTGTGTTATTTTTACTTTTTTGTGTGTTCCTGTAGCCATTCTAGTTAAAGCAGACATTGCCTCACCTTGGCTTCCTGTTGTAATTATTACTAATTGATTATCTGTGTAATTGTTTATCATATCTATATCTATAAATAGATTATCTGGACATTTAATATATCCTAATTCTCTTGAAGTATTTATCATATTTATCATACTTCTACCACATACAGCAATTTTTCTACCATATTTAACTGCTGAATTTACAATTTGTTGAACTCTGTGCACATTTGAAGCAAATGTTGCAACAACTATTCTTTTTGTACAATGCATAAATAACTTGTCAAATACTTCTCCTACAGAACTTTCAGACATTGTATATCCTTTTCTTTCTGAGTTTGTACTATCTGACATTAAAGCTAAAACGCCTTTGTTTCCAATCTCTGCAATTCTTCCTAAATCCATAATTTTTCCATCTATTGGAGTAAAGTCAATTTTAAAATCTCCTGTATGCACAATTGTTCCAACAGGTGTATTTATTGCAAACATTACAGAATCCGGAATACTATGTGTACTTCTAATAAATTCTATTTTGAAACATCCGAGTTTAATTGTTTGACCTTGTTCAACAACATGTAGTTTTGTAGAATTCACTAAATTATGCTCTTCAAGTTTGTTTTTTATAAGACCAATTGTAAGCTTTGTTCCATAAATTGGAACATTTAATTGTTTTAAAAAATATGGTATTCCTCCAATGTGATCTTCGTGTCCGTGTGTAATTACCAATCCTTTAAACTTTTCTTTATTGTTTAAAATATATGTTATATCTGGGATTACTAAATCTACTCCTAACATATCATCTTCTGGAAAAGATAGACCACAGTCAACTGCTATCATCTCATCTCCATATTCAAATACAGTAATATTTTTACCTATTTCGTGTAATCCTCCTAATGGGATTATTCTAAGTTTTGGTCTTTTAAAGCCAAATTGCTCTTCATCATTGCTTCTTGTTCTAGTAGTTCTTGTAATAGTACTAGCGCCTGTACTTATGTTTTTATTTGTGCTCGTTCTTCTTGTTTTTCCTTGTGTTCTTACACTATTTCTTGTTTTTCTTTGTACTACGTTATTACTTTGAGCTCTTGTGTTTCTTCTAGCTCTAGTAGTCCTTTGTTGTTTTTCTTCCATTTTTTCATTCCTTCCCTTATTTTTTATTATACACATCACAAATTATAGGCATAAATCCCCTAATTTAGCCATAACTTGTAATTATTACACATATAATCTCATTAAAAACTCTTGTTATTATACCACTTTTATCCTATAAAGTCAAATCACATGTAATTTACATAATTTTTTATATTTTACACATAAACTAAAATCGTTATACATTTTTATCTAATTTAACGAAAATTTACCTATGAATAAATTTGAAATTGATAAAAATTTTTTTATTAAATACAAATATTTTTGAAACATTATCCAGAAGTATGTGGAAGTTTCCAAATAATATTTCGTATAGTTTTGATAATATTGCTAATAACTAAATATGTAAATTAAATATCAAGGAGATGTGTTTTAAATGATAATATCCGAAGCAATAAAACTCAGAATAAACGAACTACTTGAACAAAACAATCTAAGCGCTTACAAATTATCATACAATTCAGGAATGTCTGCCTCAATACTTAGTGATTGTTTAAGAGGAAAAGTTAAAGAACCAACTATAAGTTCCATTATACACATTTGTGAAGGTTTAGAAATTCAGTTAAAAGATTTTTTCGACTCTCCTCTTTTCCAAGATGTAGAAGCTTATGAAAGAAATGAGAAATCAAAATAATTTATTTTAAAAAATTGCTTAAATTTCAAGGACTTGTTATATTCTTTTTATCCCACTTTAAGTTATATTTTTTCAAAATATATTAAATAATAGAAAAGAAATCTAATTATATAAATCCCCTCCCTGACACTTTACTAAAAAAATTTCATTTTAATACTAAAATATATTTTATTTTTTAAAAAATTTCTACGCACCCCAAAAATTGGACCTTAGCTGAGGTTAAACACTATCCTATTTTCAGCATATTTAAAATTATTTTTTTCATTTTTTTGTAAAAGTCTTGTTATATTTGACTTTCATGGCAATAAAACTACTATTTAATACTAGTCTGACCCATCAAATTTACTTTAAAAAATGCTTTACAAATTTTTTATTAAATAATATATTTATCCTTAACCCAAACTTCCAAAAGTACATTATAAAATTAATCTTTTCCTTGAAAATGCAATAATAACTTTATGTTACATAGCTTACTTAGCAGATTCATAAAAATTCTTATAATTCGCAACTAAAAAAGTGGCAAAGCCACTTTTTTTAGTTTAATTTCATAGATAAAAGTTTAGAAATTCCATGTTCTTCCATAGTAACACCATAAACCGTATCTGCAGCTTCCATAGTACCTTTTCTGTGAGTAATAAGTAAAAATTGAGTATCTCTTGCAAACTTTTTCAAAAACTCTGCATATCTATATACATTTACATCATCTAGAGCAGCCTCGATTTCATCAAGCACACAGAATGGTGCAGGATTCATTTTTAGAATCGCAAACAATAATGCAATTGCTGTAAAAGCTCTCTCTCCTCCAGATAGAAGCAACATATTTTGTAACTTCTTTCCTGGTGGCTGAACATTAATATTAATTCCACATTCTAGCACATTGTTTTCGTCTTCAAGCAAAATCTCAGCCTTTCCGCCTCCAAACAAATCACTAAATACTTCTCCAAAATTCTTATTTATTACTTTAAATCTTTCTTTAAATTGCTTTTTCATCGTCTCTGTAATTTCTGCAATTATATTATTTAATTTTGCCATTGTGTTTTCTAAATCTAGTCTTTGCTCACACATGAAATCATATCTAGTTTTCAAATTATTATATTCATCTATAGAATTTACATTTACATCTCCTAAGTCACGAATATCTGCATGCAAATTGTTAACTCTTTTTTGTGTTTGGCTAAAATTTTCAGGCTTTTCGAATTCTTCAGTTGCATTTGGAGTAAGCTCATATTCTTCCCAAAGCTTATCAATTTGCAATTTCAAATCTTCCTCGATTTTATTCTTTTTAACATCAAGCTTAACTATTTGAGATTTTAAATCTTCTATAATCCTATATTCATCAGCTTGTTCGTTTTCTTTTTGTGCAAGCTTTTCATTTGTTTTTATTCTTTCTTGTTTTAATTTTTCTATGTTCTCACCACTATTTTGTACTTCATTTTTTACTTCTTCTATTTTCTTTAAGCTATCTTCTATTTTTTCACTAAGTTCAATGTTTTCTTTCTTAATATCTTCAATCAATTTTTCTTTTGAAGAAATACTTTTCTTACTATTTTCTATATCTTGCTTCATTATGTTCGTAATTTCTTCTATAGAATTTTCGCTCTCGTCAAATGAAGAAACTGAAATCTTTAAATTTGTAATATCAAAATTTAAGTCATCAACCTTTTTTTGTGTATCTTTATTTGATTCTGCAAATTTTTCTATCATTTGTTGTAACTCTGAATTTGTCTCTACAATTTTTTCCACATTTTCTTCAAAAGTTTTTATATTTTTCTCTGCCTCTTCTTTTTGCTTAACCAAAGTCTCTTTTTCTTGTTTCAATTTTTGAATTGTGTGTTCTATTTTAGAAATAAATTGTTCAATAGATTCTTTCTTTTGTTTTTGAACATTATATTCTATTTCTGCAGTTTTTGCCTTTTCTTGCAATTCTTTTTCCTTTTCAAAAATATCTCTTGAACCATCTAAAACTTTTTGTTTTTCATTTTGTAGCATCTCTATTTGAGCTTTTAAATCTTCAATCTGCTTTGCTAGTTTTTCAATCTCTTTGCTTCTTCCTAAAATATTTACAGTTTTTTTTGCAACAGAACCACCTGCCATTGCACCTGATGGATTAACCACATCTCCTTCTAATGTTACAATTCTAAAAGAATATCCATTTTTCTTTGCTAAATCAATTGCCACATCCATATTTTTAACAATTACAGTTCTTCCCAATAAACTAAAAATAATTTGCTCATATTTTTTGTTGTATTTTATTAAATCTGAAGCAATTCCTAGAACTCCGTCTCCCGCACCTTTTATTTTATCTAATTTTTTTCCTCTTACAGATGTAATTGGTAAAAATGAAGCTCTTCCAAGTTTATTATTTCTTAAATGTTCTATTAATCTTTTTGCATCTTCTTCACTTTCTGTAACAATATTTTGTAGACTTGCACCTAGAGTCATTTCTATTGCTGTTTGTAACTCATCTGGCACTTCTATAAGTTCTGCTAATGCTCCATTCATACCTTTTCCAAGTTCTTTTATATTTTGGCAATCTTTTAAAAGTGATTTTACACTATTTATATATCCTTCTTTTTCCTTTTCTGTCTCTACCAAAAATCTATGTCTTGACTCTTTAAAATGAAAGTCTTGATTAAGATTATTTAATTTAAGATCTATAGTTTTTATTTTGTTTTCTGCTTCTTGTTTTTTGGTTAAAATATCACTTAAATTTTTGTCTACTTCGTTTTTAACTTTTTGTGCTTCATAACATAGTCTTTGTATATCTTCTTTATCAAAATTAATTCTATCTTTTTCAGAAATATTAGAAGATATTTCATTTTCTATTTGTTTACTTCTTTTTTCTATATTTGCGATATTAGTGTTTTGTGTATTAATCTCAGATTCAATCTCATATTTTTTGTCTATATTTGCTTCTAATTTTCTTTTTGCCTCTTCTATTTTTAGTTCTTTTTCAGAAAAATTTGCCATTATTGTTTTTAGTTCATTTTCCTTTTTTTCAAGTTCATTCACAAACTTTTCTTTATTTTCTTTAAGACTTGTTTTTTTATCAAGTTTTGTATTCATCTCTTCTTCAGAAGTTGCAATTTTCTTCTTTAGTTCTTCAATTTCTTCAACATATCTTTTTTCATTTTGCTCATTATTTTCTATTTTAGATTTGAATACATTTATATCTGAATTTAGTTGTTCTTGCTTTTTTTGGCTTTCAAAACCTATATTTTGCATCGCTTCTATTTTGTTTGTTATTTCGTCTATGTTTTCTTTAAGTCCTTCTTTTAAAATCTTTATTTTTTCCAATTTGCCTTCTTCAAGATTGCAGTTAGATGTGATAATATCAATATCTTCTGTCACTTTTTGCATATCTTTTTTATATTTTTCTATATTATACACAAAAAGTCCCACTTCAATATTTTTAAGCTCTTGCTTTAAATCTAAATATCTTCTAGCCTTTTCAGATTGCTTTTTTAGAGGTTCAAGATTTGCCTCTATTTCTGTTAGAATGTCATTTATTCTAAGCAAGTTAAGTTTAGTTCTTTCAAGCTTTTTCTCAGATTCTTCTTTTCTTGTTTTATATTTTACAATTCCTGCAGCTTCTTCAAAAACATTTCTTCTATCTTCAGATTTATTACTCAAAATTTGATCAATTTTTCCTTGACCGATTATAGAATAGCCATCTTTGCCAATTCCTGTATCCATAAATAATTCTATAATATCTTTTAGTCTACAAGGTGTTTTATTAATAAAATAGCCTGTTTCACCACTCCTATATATCTTTCTTGTAACAGTAACTTCTGTAAATTCTATTGGAAGAGCACCATCTGTGTTGTCAAAAATTAGAGAAGCTTCTGCAAAGCCTAAAGATTTTCTAGTTTGAGTTCCTGCAAATATGATATCACTAGATTTTCCACCTCTTAGCTCTTTCATACTTTGTTCACCCAAAATCCATTTTATACTATCTACTATATTACTTTTTCCTGATCCATTTGGTCCGATTACACTTGTAATTCCTGGCATAAATTCTAATACTGTTTTGTCTGCAAATGATTTAAATCCTTGCATTTCTAGTCTTTTTAGGTACATTTTATTTCTCCTTATCTTTGTCTATACTTGTCATTTTATCATAAATTTTTGCAATATAAAAGAGTTTTTTGCATTTTTTACAAAAAACTCTTAAACATCGTTATGATTCACAACTAAATTAATTATAAAGCTAGTGCTAGTAGTAAAATCTAAAAATTGTAATTAAGCCTCTCTTTTCCAATAAAACAAATACTGTTGTGCTAGCCCTTGTATTGCTCCAAATTTTTGCTCAGCTATTTTCATAATTTCTTTTTTGCTAACTTTGTTTTCATCATCATTTTTAATATAAAGCTCATTCATTACACGCCTTACCCACACATCAATTGGAAAAACATCAAACCTTTTAAGTGTAGAAAAAAGTAAAATACAGTCAGCAACTTTTGGTCCTACACCTGATAAGGTAAGAAGTTCATCTCTTGCAGTTAAAGTATCTTTTTTAGCGATTTCATTTAAATCAACCTCTCCCCTTAAAACTTTTCGAGTTGTCTCATAAATTCTTATGTCTCTAAAGCCTGTACCTAATGCTCGCAAGTCCTCTACTGTAGCCTGACTTAATTGCTCAGGAGTTGGAAAAGTGTAATATTTCTTTCCATTCCATTCAATTTCTGTTCCATATTTTTCAGAAATTCTTTCAATTATCCCTTTAATTCTTGGAATATTGTTGTTTGCAGATATTATAAAAGAAATAATAGTTTCCCACAAATCTTGGTTCAGAATTCTTATTCCTTTTCCATATTCTACACTTGTTTTTAAATATTTATCAATATTTGAAAGCTGAGCCTTTATTTCTTCATAATTTCGATCTAAGTCAAAATAAAATCGTACTATTTCTTCAATATCTCCATCTAAAACACTTGTGAAAATAACTTTTTTACCTTGTTTTTCCACATTTAGTACACCTTTGTTTATAACTCCAGTGTATGTTCCATCTTCATTTTCGTTCCATCTAAAACATTGTCCACATTCAAATATGTCTTTTAATTCAAATGATTCTTGGTTCTCTATTATATATTTTTGCTGTTTCATTTTTTCCCTTTCTATTTTTGCTTGGTATTATTTGTCTATGATTTTGCTTCAAGTTGCGTAGCTCAATTAACAACTTTATAGTAAATCCTGTTATATAAAAGAATAGCCTATATCGACTATTCTTCCTCTTTTTCCTCTTCTTCTGGCTTTGGATTATTTTTACAAGCCTTAACTCTTGTAATTCTTTTATCTTTTATTTCTTCTATCTTATAAGTAATATCAGGAGTTTCAACAACTAATCTTTTTTCCTTTTCATCAGGAATTCTTCCTAATTGTTCTACTAAATATCCTGAAAGTGTATCATAATCTCCATCTTCAATTTCGATATTTAGAAGTCCTTCAACCTCGTATATTGCCATGCTTCCACTCAAAATAAAAGTATTTTCATCTATTTCTTGATAAATATCTTCTACTTCATCATATTCATCATAAATTTCTCCAACAATTTCTTCTAATATATCTTCCATTGTTACTAGTCCTGAAGTTCCACCATATTCATCTACCGCAATTGCTATTTGCTTTCTATTTTTTCTCATTTCTTCAAATAGCTCATTTACAGGCTTTGAATCAGGAACAAAATATGCCTCTTTTACAAGATTTTTTATCTTTGTATTTTTGTTTTTTCCTGAAAGCAAAATATCTTTAAGATATACAATACCTTTTACATTATCGATATTTTCTTCATAAACAACAATTCTACTATATCTAAATTCTTCGTTTTCTGTCATTTCTTCAATAGATTCTGAAATACTCAAATTCATATCTACAGCATATATTTCTGTTCTTGGCACCATTATTTCAGAAACAATTTTATCATTAAATTCAAAAACATTGTTAATCATTGTTTTTTCTTCTTCGTCGATTGTTCCCTTTTCTTCCCCAACATCTACCATCATTCTAATTTCTTCTTCTGTTACTGTCTCTTCTTCATTCTCAGAAACTCCAAAAATTTTTGAAACTATATTTGTTGAAAAAGTTAAAAATCTTACAAATGGAGACATTACTATAGAAATTGCTCTTATTACTCCAATTGATCCATATGCAATTTTTTCACTATATTTCATTGCAATACGTTTTGGAACAAGCTCTCCAAAAATTAATGTAAAATATGATAATATTATTGTAATTATTATAATTGCAACTTTATTCCAAGCACCTAAACTTATACTAGGAATCCAATTATACAAAATTGGTGAAAGTTCCCCTGCAAACTTTTCTGCTGCAAACGCACTTGATAAAAATCCTGCAAATGTTATTCCTATTTGTATTGTTGCTAAAAATTTGCTTGGATTTTCTAGCATTCTCTTTATTTTTTTAGCTTTCTTGTTTCCATCTTTTGCTTCTATATCAATCTTTGCATCATTTAAAGAAATAAATGCAATCTCACTTGCTGCAAAAAATGCATTTATTAAAACAAGTATAATCAAAATTAAAATTTCTTCCATGTTTGTCTCTCCTATTGTTTTATTTTTTTCATTTTATCATAAAATTATTAAAATTCATAGTGTTTTTTGAAAAAATTTAAAAGAAGTCTGGTTTTTAAGACTTCTTTTATATTTACTAATTAGACTTTTCATCTTCCTGCTTTTCATCATTTTTAATTGAATCAACTAAAGAAATAAAATTAATATCTTCTCTCTTCTCATCAGAACTAAATTTATCATATTCTTTAGCAAGTTGTTCTAGCTTTTTACCTCTTGTAACTAAATTTTTTAAGTCTTTATTTACAAAATTTGATATTTTGCTAATGCCTTCATTATCAAATTTAACAATTCCATCACTTAATTTGCTAGCACCTTTATTTAATTCACTTGTTCCTTCTTTTAGTTTAGATGCACCTTTGTCAAGCTCTTTAATTCCTGAAGTTAATGGTGTTAACCCTTCATCTAATAGAGTTTGTAATTGAGTTTTTACTTGTTTTAAAACTTCAGCTTTTACTTCTTCAGCAACAGAACTTGCTACACTTATTGCTGTTTTCTCTGCAACACTTGGAGCCACTTGTTTTGCAACATTTTCGGCTGTAGCTCCTGCAACTTGTTTTGCCATATCTTCTAATTTTGTGCTAATTGTTTTTTGAATTTCCTTATTTGACATTTGACTAACTATTTGATTTGCAGTTTCTTTAACACTAGCTTCTGCTACGCCACTTATTACTCCACTTGATAGTCCTTTTGATGTTATTGTAGCAGCTATAGTTGCAGCTTTTGTTGCAACTTCTTTTATCTCTTTTTCTTGTGCTGAAACTACTTTATCTACTTCATTTTGTGCTTCTTTAGTTGCTTTTTCTCCAGCTTCTTTTTCAACTTTTACAACTATTCTTTCAACCATTTCTCTTGTATCTTTATCTAAATTATTGTAATCTTCACTATTTTTATATTCATTTCCAATAGAAACCTCTATATCATCTACTTTTGCATTTTTAGATAATCCACTTAAATCTATTGAACTTGTACCTGCTTGTACTGCTTGTTTTTCTAATGCTCCAAGTTGAGCTTCCATAGCTTTTGTAATGCCTTTACTTATTCCTGTAACAAGTTCTGGCATTTTAGTTTCAACCTTATTTTTAATTAATCCCATTACTCCATTTAGTATCGTATCTTCTTGTTTTTTAACTTCTTTTACAGCTCCTTTTTCAGCTAAATCTTTTATTTCGCTTACTTCTTTTTCTATGCTTGTAGAAGCTTGTTTGCTCGCTTTTTCTCCAATTGAACTTAAAGTTTTTTCATCAAGTACTTTTTCTTTGTTATTTTCCATAGCTTTTACTGAATTTAATACTTGCTTTTTAATCTTTTTACTTCCTTCATATACTTTAGAAGTTCCTTTTTTTAGTTCCTTTGCCCCATCATCTAACTTACTTGTTCCTTTATTTAACTCTTTTGCCCCATCTTCAATTTTATTTATTCCATTTTGAAGCTCATTTACTTTATCAAATAACTCATCTAAATTGCTCCAATCTATATCTTCTGTTAATACTTTTGGAGTTGAGAAAGTCATTATATTTGACATTTCAAAATTGTTAGAGTCCATTGTAATTTCTATTTTGTCAGGCACATCAACTTTTGCAAGTGTTCCACCTAAATTTAGGCTTTCTTCAAGCCCTGGAAAAACTACTCCTACTACTATTGTCTTTTCTCCATTTTCGACAATTCTTCCTGCTTTTGAAACTTTTATATTTTTGTTGTTTTTATTATTTATAACTGTACCTAAAGCAACCATAAATGGTGTGTACATTGTTTGACTTTTTCCATTTATAATCATATTTTTAGAAGATTTATTTTTATATTCAATTTTAATTTTTACTTTTCCATTTTTTCCTGTCAAATCTTCTGGTTTAATATCTTTTCCATCTAATTCATAAGAAATTTTTGCTTCTATCGGCAAATCTTTTTCTGTTTCTTCTTGTCTTACTTCTTCCCCATCTTTTGTTGTAACTATAGTTTTATAAACTTCACCATTTGAATTCATTTTGCTATAAATTGTCTCTTTATTTGAAATTGCATATACTGGTGAAACATAAGCAATCGTTGTAATTATTGCAATTAACGAAATTGCACTTTTAAAAAACCTTTTCATAAAATTATCATCCTTTATTTTTTTGAATATATAATTAAATATTTATTAGAAAAATCTAATTTTAAAGTGAAAGAGCTTAAGCTAAGCGTAAAGCGGGGTTGAACGAGAAAATCAGATTTTTCTAATATAAAATTATTTTATCTCCCTCATACCAATTGTACTTTTACAAATCACCTTATCAAAAATCATCAAAAATGCTGCAAACATTAAAACAACAGTAATTGTACTTACAATCGCACCTCTTGCCATTAAAGTACAAAGTGATCCTATCATTTCTATATTTGAAAAAACTCCAACTCCAAATGTTGCACCAAAGAAACATAAACCACTTACAAATATTGAATTTACAGAAGTTCCCACTGCATATTCTACTGCCTCATGTTTATTTTTGCCTTGTTTTCTCATCTCAACATATTTAGTTGTAATTAAAATTGCATAATCTATTGTCGCTCCTAACTGAATAGTTCCAATTACAATAGATGCAACAAATGGCAATGTTGTATTTGTAAAAAATGGTATTCCCATATTTATAAATATTGCAAATTCTATTATGCATATTAAAATTACTGGCAGTGAAATAGATTTTAGTACAAACATCATAATTACAAATATAATACCAATCGAAACTGTATTAACACTATTAAAGTCATGGTCAGACACCTCTACTAAATCATTCATTAAAGGACCTTCTCCTGCGAGAATTGCGTTTTTATCATATTTTTCTATTATTTTGTTTACTTCTTCTATTTGCTTATTTAACTCATTTGTAGCCATCTCATATTTAGAATTTATAACTACTAACTGATATTTATCATTTTTAATCTTCTTTGTTAACTCCTCGGGTAACATCTCTGTTGGAATACCTGCTTTAGAAATCTTAGATAAACTTATGCTCCAATCTATACCTTCCAAATTATCTATTTCATCAAGCATTTTATTTACTTTTTCATCACTTAAATTTCTGTCTACTAAAAGTATCTCTGGAGATACAATTTTAAATTTATCCTTTACCTCATTGTTTGCAGAAACACTTGCTAAAGTATCTGGCAATGAGCTATCCAATTTGTAGTAAACTTTTGTATTTTTGTAGCCATAATATGCAATTGGAAGAATTACTACAAATGCAATTGCAAGAACTATATAGTGTTTTGTAACAAACTTAGTAATTGTTCTAAATTTAGGTAAAACTTCTTTATGTTTTGTTTTTTCAATTAAATTATTACATGTAAGTATTAATGCTGGCAAAACTGTAATTACACATACAAGTCCAAATAAAACTCCTTTTGCCATTACAATTCCTATATCTTTTCCAAGTGTTAAATCCATACTGCATAATGCTAAAAATCCTGCAATAGTAGTTAAAGAACTTCCTATAACAGATGTCATTGTTTTAGAAATTGCAACACTCATTGCTTCATTAATATTTTTTGTATGTTCTTTTTCTGCAACAAAACTATGATACAAAAATATTGCAAAATCCATTGTTACACCAAGTTGTAAAACCGCACTTATTGCTTTCGTAATATATGAAATTTGTCCTAAAAATATATTTGTTCCCATATTGTAAAGTATTGCAAATCCTATATTTAAAAGAAGTAATACAGGTGCTGCATAAGAATCTAGAGCAAGTTGTAAAATAACTAAACAAAGTGCAACTGCAATTATTACGTAAATTAAAATCTCAGATTCTGATAGACTTCTTGTATCTAAAAGAGTTGCAGACATTCCACTTATTTTGCATCTTTCATCAGTTATCTCTCTTAACTTTTCAATAGATTGCATTGTTGCATCTGATGAAATTGCGTCTTTAAATGTAACCATCATAAGTGTTGAGCCATCTTTATACACTTTGTCTTTTATCTCATCAGGTAGCATTTCGATAGGAATCTCTTCATCTACAACATCTGCTATACTTGCACACATTTCTACATTATCTATTTCTTGTTTTACTTTCTCTTCTAATTTTAAAATATCTTTTGTAGGCATATTATCTAATACAACAATTGAATACGCTCCTGTTTTAAAATCTTTTGAAAGAATGATTTCTCCCTGTACTGTTTTTATTGTATTTGGTAAATACGTCAAAATATCATAATTAATTCTTGTTGACTTATATCCAATTATAGATGGAATAAGTAAAATAATTGCAATTACAAGAATTAACTTACTGTGTTTTACTATAAAGTTGCTAATTGTTTGCATTTTTATCATCCTTTCTGTGTTGAGAGGGACCGGTTCTTTATCATTACGTTATGTCCAATTGTGTCAATTTTTTCTGATTTTGGACTGATTCTCTTCTTTTTTATATAGACATCTAAGCCTATATCTCTATTACTTATTATTATATTAAGATTATATAATAAAAATGACCAATAGTCAATATTATTTTCAAAAAAAGCCCGATGAATGCGAAAATCATTGCAAACACCAGACTTTTCCAGTGATCAGAAAGGCATGAAAAGAGCCAGAATAACCGCCATCCCGATAAAACAAAAGCAGATAATAACCCCTACAATGGTTTCTATCTTTTTTTTGATTGTCATTTTATTTCTTAAAAAACGGAGAATGAGATGACGCGCTACATAGATACTTATCAAAACAATACCGCCTAATTCTAAATAAATCATCTTTTCCTTTCCGCCCTGCTTCATCGTAGCAGGACTTGCTAATTGCCATAAGCATTACAGTGTGTTAACATAAATATATCATATCACAAACACCTAAAAAATGCAAATAAAATTTGACTCTTCTTTTTTTTTATGCCATAATGTAACTATATTAGTAAAAATCAGAGGCTCATTCCTATGTAGTCCTTTAAAAGATGCTAGAAAGGAATAGAATTTATTATGAAAAGAGAAAAAGATCCAGAAAAAGAAAATAGACTATTAGAAAGTGCTTTTAAACTTTTTACAGAAAAAGGCTTAAAAGCAACTTCTATTCAAGGAATTGTAGATGAATCAAATGTAGCAAAAGGTACTTTTTATTTATATTTTAAAGACAAATATGAATTAAGAGATATTTTAATTGAAAAAAAATCAAAAAAATTATTTATGGATGCAGTAAACGAATTAAGAAAAAACTACATACAATCTTTAGATGATCAAATAATTTTTATTGTAAATCATATAATCAATGAACTTTCTAAAAATACTATATTGCTTAAATTCATTTCAAAAAACTTATCATGGGGAGTCTATAGTAAAACAGTAAACAAGCTTTATCAAAATTCTGAATCTGAAGAAGAAAGTGTTTACTCATTATTTTTGAAAGGTATAAAAGAACAAAATATTAAGTTAAAAAACCCAGATGTTACTTTATATATGATTATAGAATTAGTCAGCTCATCATGTTTTAATTCTATTCTATATAATGAACCTCTTCCTATTGAAGAGTACAAGCCATTCCTATATGATGCAATTAGAAAATTAATGCACGAATAATTTTCTAATTTAAATTCGAAATTTACATATAAATTACATCATTAACCTCACTTACAAGTGCTAGTACTTGTAAGTACAATATTATAAAATATATTTGCTGAAACCAACTACTATTACGGAGTTTCCGAGTATAATTGTAATATTGAAAAGAGGTTTTTAATAATGATAATTTTAAATGTAGAAAAAATCCTAAAAAAACAAGGAAAAACAAAATCGTGGTTATGTAATGAAATGGATATTACTTTTTACAATCTTAATAAAGCTTTAAAATGTGGCAAAAAATCTATTTCTTACAAATATCTTGAAGGTTTTTGTAAAAATTTAAATTGCACTTTTGATGAATTGCTAAGTATTGTTGAAGATAAAGAAGTAAACTCTTAAATTTTGCAAAATCCATAATAAAATCTTAAAGAAAGGTCTATAAAAGCAGATATTTCAACTTTTATAGACCTTAACCTTCATCAGCAATAATTTGGTCCAAATCCTTAGCAAATCCTTTCATAATTACAGTTTTTATTGTTGTATCTTTTCCTTTCAAGTAGTCAGTAATCATACGTTTTAAAGAATTCATATTTTTCATTTCTTCTTTTAATACTTCAGGATGTTGTTTTGCTCTTTTTAACATTCTTTCTTTTATTATAACTATATCTTCATTTGGTGCACAGGAAATTCTTTGCAAAATTTGGTATGGATCATAATATTTAAATATTGGTATATCCATACACTCTGTGTCAAATCTTTCATAAAACTGTTCCATTTTCATAGGTATATTTTTGAAAATTTCTTCTGCTTTTATTTCATATTCTTTTTCTAATAATTCATCATTAAGTTGATTAAAACTACTTACCACATCATTTATATCATCAGAAGAATTGTTATAAATTGAAATCTTTTCAAGCTCTTCGCGAACATTTGGAAAATATCTTGAATGAGCAACTGCAAGATTCATTCCAGTTATAAAATCTTCTTTTAATGTTTTTAAATCATAACTTATTAAATTATTGTTGTAAAAATAAATATAATATACAAATAATTTTGCAATTTCTATTAACTGAAGATTTCCCTTTTTAACATCTTCTAAAGCTTCATACACAACTTCAAAAAATTTATCATCTGGAATTTTCCAATATTCTTCTACTAATATTTTCTTGTATGCAGGCATTTCTTTTTCCCCACCTGAAGCAAGTTCGGCTTCTTCCATATCTTTTTTAAATAATTTCATATCAAAAATTCTTGTTCTAATATAATACTCTACAAATTTAAAAAATCTATATTCAGCCTTAAAATTATAATAATAATTACTATCAAATTCTTTTATATAAAATTGTTTATTATCCATCAAAACCCTTGATGATACAAGTATTGATTTGTATTCTTCATTATCTTCTATATATTTAAATTTCTCCTTTGTAATCTTTCCTGCCTTTATCTCAAATGACGCTGCTATTGTAAATATAAGCATTGTTTGCATTATAAGTCTATTTGTATTTGGATAAAGCTTTTCTGTCATTTCATACACTTTTTTAAAATCATTTAAAGCCTGTTTCAAAATACGCAAATTTCTTGTTCCACTTCTTTTAAATGTAGCCATTATATAACTTGAGTTTTCTCTTAAAAACTTTAGAAGTGATGGATTTGATTCATATCTCATCAAAATTCCATTTATTATATAATCAAATTTTGGTGCATATTCAAATGTTTCTCCTATAAGTTTTTCTTTAATTCTTTCATAATCATTTGTTCTTTCAAACACTTTTTCAATTCTATCTTTTATTTTCTCTACCATTGGTAAATCGTTATTGTTTAACTCTCCTTGCTTATCTAAAAGATATGTTGCTATAAATGTTTTCATTTCAAGATTCTCACTCTTCATCTTTGTTGCTAATTCTTTTTCATTACAAATAATTATTGTTTTCATATGATCATGCTCAACAAAATTATTAATATACCCTAAAATATCTATAACATCTACATTAGCTCTTTCTAGGTCATCAAAGCACAAAACTTTATCTGTAACTGAAAAAAATTCGTCATAATCTATTTTTTCTCCGCTCTTAGAAACACCAAATAAATTTGCCATATCTATACTCGTTTTTGCATACTCTGGAATTCCATCATGTTCATGTGTTTGCATATATCTTCTTAAATCTTTGTCCATAAGTTGTGTTGTTTCTATAAATATCTTTTTACTTATTTCTTCTAAGTTCGAAATTCCATACAAAGACATATATATTGTTTTGTATCTTCTACCATTTAGACTAAGTGACTCTATTTTTCTCTTAATTTGATTATTCCAAAAATATGTCTTTCCTGCTCCCCATTCTCCATTTATCATTATGGCATAATCTGTGTAATCTGATCTTACATAATCAAGTACACTTTCTAATAAATCATCCATAAGCTTTTCTCCTTTCTAGTCCTTAGCTATTGTAAAAATTCCCACACTATTTGCATTATTTTCTTTTAAAACTCTTGCGCATTCATTTGCAGTACTTCCTGTTGTAAAAATATCATCTACTAACAAAATCTTTTTTTGATATATATTTCTTGGCGCTTTAAGTTTATAAACTCCTTTTACATTCGTACTTCTTTCATGCTGTCCTAACTCACTTTGAGGTTTGTTATCTATTATTTTAACCAAAACATTTTCTTTATACTCTATATTTAACACCTTTGCCAAATTCCTTGCAATTAATGCACTTTGATTATATCCTCTTAAGTTTAATCTTTTTTTGCTTATTGGTATTGGCATAATTATATCATATTTTTTTATTTGTGCACATATATTTTCATTATTTTTTATAAATTCTAAAAACGTCCTATAAATGTGCGATTGTTCATTAAATTTATAATTTAAAATTGCATCTCTTACCTCTCCATCATATTGAAACAAATAGATATGTTCATCAAAATAACTTGATGTTTCTCTGTAATCTTCTATTTTGCAAATAGCATTTTTTTGTATTCGAATTTTGCATTTATTGCATAAAGAATTTTTGTCTAGTTTTCCACAAAATCCACACACAGGTGGATAAAATATGTCTAAAATTTTGCTAAAAATCTTTTTTCCTCCTCAATTTATATTTTAGCCCAGTATTTCTCTTCTTACTATCCACATTATTAATCATAAATTCTGTCACATTTTTATCTCCCACAATTATTAAAAGCTCTTTTGCTCTTGTAATTCCTGTATACAAAAGATTCCTTGTAAGAAGAACTGGAGCAGTTCTTGGAACACACATTATAACAACATCAAATTCACTTCCTTGTGCTTTGTGAATAGTTATAGCATAACTATGCTCTATTTGTTCCAAGTCTGTATATGCATATAAAGCAACTTTTTCATCATCAAATTTTATTGTCACACTTTTTTCTCTTTCATCAATTGCTGTAATTGTTCCAATTTCTCCATTAAATACACCTGTTCCATACTCAATGCCTTCTTCTCTAAAAGGATTTTCTTTTTCCCAAGTAATATCATAATTATTTTTAACTTGCATTATTCTGTCGCCAACCCTGTATATTGCACCATTTGCACGTTTCTCATCTTTAAATTTATCTTCAGGATTTAATGCATTTTGCAGATATGCATTTAGCTCTTTAGTTCCAAGCATACCTTTTTTAGTAGGTGTAAGTATTTGAATATTTTTAAAAAAGTCATAGTCTCCATAATTTTGAAGCCTCCCTGTACATAAAGATAAAACTTGATATAGAATTTTTTCTTGATTTTTTTCATTTATAACAAAAAAATCTTGTTTAGAATCTTCTTCTAAATCTTCTTTTGGTAAAAAATATTCTCCTTCATTTACTCTATGGGCATTTACAACTATTTGACTTTTTGCAGCTTGTCTAAAAACTTTATCTAAATGAATTGTTTCCACTGTTTCTGATTCTATTAAATCTTTTAAAACACTTCCTGGTCCCACAGATGGAAGCTGGTCACTATCTCCTACCAAAACAAGTTTTGTGCCTTTATATAAAGAACTTACAAGGTAATTCATCAAAAACATATCTACCATAGAAACTTCATCCACTATTACAACATCTGCATCTATTGGAGTTCCTTGATATTCTTGCTGTTTTTTTAAGAAAATATTGTCATCAAATTTACCAATTTCTAGAAGTCGGTGAAGTGTGCTTGCTTCTTCGCCTGTTGTTTCTGTAATTCTTTTTGCAGCTCTCCCTGTTGGCGCAGCTAAAACTATTTTTTTTCCTTTTGCTTCGTATATATGAATAATAGATTTTATAATTGTTGTTTTTCCTGTACCTGGTCCTCCTGTTATGATGCTTACATTATTATCATTTACAGCTTCTATTGCTTCTTTTTGTTTTTCTGAAAGTTCAATATCATCTATAATCTCAATTTTACCAAGCTCTTTTTTTATATTTTTAATATATTTTGTATTTTTAGCATTGCTTAAATCTATTATTTTATTTGCTATTGAATTTTCCGTATCAAAAAAGTTTGCTAAATACACCCATATTTCGCCATTTTCTCGTTCTTCTTCAACAATTTCTCCTGATATTTTTAAATTAATATATCCATTTTCTATATCTTCTAAACTAATTCCTAAAAGGTTTCTTACATACTCTATTAAGTTTTCTTCAAGTGTGCAACAATGTCCATTATATGTAATCCTTATAAGTGCATATTTTATAGCACTTTTCACTCTTTTATCATTATTTTCTTCAATACCCAAGTCCATTGCCATTTTGTCAACTTGCTTAAAATCCACTCCTCGTGCAATATCAATTAAAATGTATGGATTTGCTTCAATTTGTTCAATTGCATTTACTCCTAGCTCGTCATAAACTCTTTTTGAATTCTCTGCACCAATTCCAAACCTCTCTAAAAATCCAACAATTTGCCAAACTTCCCAATGTTCTATAAAACTTTCAGAAATCTCTAATGCTTTTTCTTTTGTAATTCCTTTTATTTGTGAAAGTTTTAAAGGTTGAAATTTTATAACATTTATTGTGTCATCTTGAAATGTATTAATAATTTTTCTTGCTGTTGCAGGTCCTACACCTTTTATCATTCCATTTCCTAAATATCTTTCTAATGCCTCTAAAGTTTGTGGCATAAGCTTTTCAAAAGTATCTACTCTAAACTGTCTTCCATATTCTTTATGCTCTACAAATCTTCCTGTAACTTTAAGCTCATCTGCCTCAACTACAAAAGGCAAGTACCCTACAATTGTAATTAAATTGTCTTCTTTTCCATCTATCTCATCTACATACATTTCTGCAATTGTGTAGCTATTTACTTCATTTTGATATATTATTGATGTAACTTCTCCTTCTAGTTCCAAAATTTCCTCCTTGTTGTTTTTCTATTTTTAAGAATTTTATCACTTTTTTTGAATGTTGTCTAGTGGTGGATTTTTCCTTTATCTAGCTCCTTTGTCTTTTCATATTGATAATCTAAAGCATTTTTTGAGCTTATAACTGATTTTCCTAAGTTTTTTTCTAAATCATCTCTTGCAACTTTTGCAGCATGCCCTCCCATTTTTGCAATATTTTTGTTCTGTTCTAACCCATAAGGTTTATGTTCTTTTGCTAATTCTCTTGTAGCAATCTCACCTAAATCAGTTAGTGCAACTTCTATATCTGTCATATTATCTCTTAAAGATTCTTTTCTTATGTTTTTATACTTTTTGTATTCACTTGCTTTCATTCCTGACCAACTTTTATATATTTCATTTGTAAGTATTGCATATTCATAATCTTTTTCTATTCCGTTTTCTTTCCATACATCTGTTAGTTTATTTCTTGTTAATATTCCTTTTAGTCTTGCTTCTATCCACTTATCACTATATCCTCTATTTCTGTAATAATTTACTGCCCTTTTAATTGCAATCTCTGGGTCAAATACTTCATCAATTCTTTCGCTGCCCGTTTGTGCTAGCCATAGTTTAAATGGTTCTGCTTTTTTGCTTGGAACTGACTCTATAAGTCTTAAAATTCCTTTTGTATCTAATGTATCTGTTAATCTGTTTTTACCATCTTTAGCTCTTAGTTTCAACTGTACGATTTTTTCGTACAGTTGACTTCCTTCTTTTGTTAATGTTCTTTTTATATCTGTCCAATATCTTTTAGGAGAATGCTTTAGTTAAGTACACTAAAATCATTCTCCCCTTAAAATAAGTTATTTCAATATTAAGCTGTTTTTCTATTTAATATCTTTTTAATTGTTACTTCAATATCATCAATACTTACTGGAAAAGATATTATGCCAACACCTCTATAATATATATCTATCTCTTGAACTTTTTTACCATTTACTTTTTCTTGTTGATGAATAATTATCTTTTCAATTAATTCATTTAGTATCTCTGGTGAAAGTTTAGTTATTTCAGTATATTTTTTAACATTAGATATAAATTGAGTTATATCAGTATCTTTCTTTTCAGTATTTTCAATATCTTTTGATAATTGTTCAATTTTGTTTTTCAATTCTTGTTGCTCTTTATCATAATTAAAAGATAAATTTCTAAATCTATCATCTGAAATTTTTCCAGATACATTATCTTCGTAAATATGCATAAATAAGCTATCAATTTCAATTACTCTATTTTTAGCCTTTTCAAGTTCTTTCTTGCTTTTAGAAATTTGTTTTAACTCATCTTGTGTAGATTTTTCCAGTTGCTCTCTAATAAATAAGTCTTCGTAGTTTTTCATATATGAAATTACTTTTTTAATATTGTCTAATACAAGATTTTGTAATACTTCATCTGTAATATAATGAGAAGTACATAGAGAAGTATCATGCTTATAACTGGAACATCTATAATGGTCTTTAGCTTTTAAATCTATTACAGGAGATTGAAAATACATTTTTTTACCACAATCATTACAAAATAGTAATCCAGAAAATATGCTTTTCTTTCCTGACCTAGTGGGCTTTTTTCTATTATCTCTTAATTGTTTAGCAATATTCCAAGTATACTCATCAATAATTGGTTCATGAGTGTTTTTAAATACTTTTCTATCTTCTTTTGGAAGAACTACTTTTGTTTTATCTTTATAAGAACGAGTAGTACATTTGAAATTTACTGTATCTCCAATATATTCTTGTCTATCTAATATTGCTGCTACTGTAACAGAACACCATTTATATTGATAGTCTTGAGAATTAGCTTTTGATTTTCTTCCAATACTTGAATAATACTCTAATGGAGTTAGTATTTTTCTTTCTCGTAAAATTCTTGCAATTTCACAAGTTCCATGACCTTGAATAAATAGATTAAATATTTCTTTTACAACTTCTGCAGATGTTTGATCAACAACCCATTTTGTTTTATCAGTTTCATCTTTTTTATAGCCATAAGGTACATTATGTGCAAGCGGAATGCCTGATTCACCTTTATTTTTAAGAACTGCTCTAACTTTTTGACTTGTGTTTTTAGCGTGCATTTCATTAAACCAGTCTTGAATAGGTAGGAAGTCATTTAAACCTTTACTACTATCAATATTATCCATTATTGCAATATACCTAATATTAAGTCTTACAAAATCCTCTTCAAGAAGTTGTCCTACCACAAGTCTATTTCTTCCAAGTCTTGAATGGTCTTTTACTATTATTGTTCCAATCTTTCCACTTTCAGCAAGTTCCATCATTTCCATAAAAGCAGGTCTTGTAAAAGTAGTTCCAGAATATCCATCATCAACAAAAAACTGAATGTTTTGAAATTTGTTATCTTGTGCATATTTACTTAAAATTAATTTTTGATTTTTTATACTATTGCTTTCTCCTGCGAGCTCATCATCTCTTGATAAACGACAGTATAAAGCAGTTATTTTATCGCTTTCTAGCTGTTTCATTATTACTCCTTTCCCAGCTTGAAATACGATATAAAATTATAGTTTCTACTTTGTAAGTAGTGTTTATAATATACCATATTTCAAACTAAAAATTCAATACAAAAATATTACTTTTGGAAGATTTCAAAAAATCTAGTTAGTATGGTGTGTTCTGAATCTTTGTTAAAATAGGTATTTACTTTATAAACAGTACCTTTTATTTCTTTTTCAAAGTTCAAATTTTGCTCTAAGCAAAAGCTTTTTAAATATTCTGTAATTTCTTCACTGCTCATTTTAGAGAGTTTGTTACAAAACTCATTCTTTAAATTTTCTAAATATTCATATTCTTCATTAGTGAGTTCAATTCTATATATTTTTTCATTATCTTGCATCTCTGTCAGTCCTCCTTTTCTTGTATTCAGGAGAGTTTTTTAGTTTCTGCTTTTCAAGTCTTGCTTGTTCACGAGCTTTTTTCTCAGCTTGTATTTTTTCTTGCTCAATTCGTTGTCTTTCTAATTCATCTTGTTTTTCTTTATCGAATATACCTTTAAAAAAGTCAAATACTTTTTGAGGTGCAAGTTTAATAGCATGAAAGTAATCTTTTGTTTTTTCTACTATATCATCATATAGAGATTTCCATTTATCTACAGCATTTCTTAAATTATCAATTCTATTGTTAAGTTCATATATTTCTTTATCTGCGACAATTCCTTTTTTAGCGTATTCAGTTAAATTCTCATAATCTTCTTGTTCTAATTCAATCTTTTTGGAGAATCTTTTTTGTTTTCCTAAATTTGAAATATCTTCAATTTGTTTGTCATACTTCATATATTCACTATAAGAAGATTCCTTTTCTTCAACTTTATTTGTAATGTTTTCTAGTCTTTCAGTATCTTTTTTAATTTTAAATTGTAGGTCATCTAAATGTTCTTGATTACTGCCTTTTATACCACGAATAAAGTCTTTATAGCCACTATCAGACATATACTTAAAAAATCTATCTTGCAATAAGCTGTACGATTTTATTAAAACTGCATTTCCTTTTTTATCATATACAGGCTTTCCTTGATTATCTAATACTTGCTCTGATTTCCATTTATTACTATGGCTTACTTGATTTACTACTTCTTTTGTAGTTCCAATTAGTGCTTTATCTTTACATTTTTTTGTCCATTTTACTTCTTTTCTTACAACAGGAAGTGCCACAACATGCAAGTGATAATGATAGATAGGTTTTCCGTATTCTTCTGTTAAAGCAGTATTTAGCTCATCTGCATGCATTACTGCTGATATAATATTATTAGTTCCCATTTCTTGTTCAGCAAAGTGGAAAGCTCTCTCGTAAAATTCTTTTGCAAATTCGTAACCACCATGTTTTTCAAAATAGTCAGAGTTAATATCAAATATAAGTTCATCAAAAAGTTTAGCATTTTCTCTTAAACCTCTTAATGATACTTGTCCTTTATCAAGCAACTCTTTTAATTTTTCATTATAGGTAGTTTCACATCTTTTGTAGTGTATATTATTTTGTGTTTGCTCTAAATCAACATTCATATTAGAATATGATTTATTTTTTCTTTCGTTGTGTCTTTCAGCTTTAGTTATACTTGTTTTAGTATAAGTTTCTACTCTAGCTACTGAATAATTTGTTTTGTCCATATAAAATATCCTTTCTTGCAGGTAGCTAAGCAGGCGACCAAAGGGAGCGGTTACATACTTTCTTGCGAAAGTATGTAACCCACTATGACACTTTCAAACTACGTTTGCAAAGATGTCGTGGGCTCCTAGCGGAGGGCTCATAAATTATCTAATTTTGCGATAGATAATTTATGTTTGGCTTCGCCAAATCAAAATAATATTTTTCACTTCCATTCAAATATTATTTTGACTACTGAAAAATTTTTGTGCTACCTAGCATAAAATTTTTTCAGTATCTTTCTGCTATGCTTTGTAAGAATATAGAGCAATACCTAGATAGTCTTTTTTAGCATAACAAAAAGACCCATTAGGCACAACAAATAAAACTACTGATATTGCATTTTTTTTGCAAAGTAATGAGTTTTACTTGAAACATGCTAATCGGTCTTAACCACTGCTGGACATTTTACAAACTATTCTTCTAAACCAGCCAAAATATTTTTCACCGCATTGGGCTAATAAGTTTCCTACAAATCTTAATTCTCTATGTCTCGAAAGTGGGAGAATAGCTTATTGTATCCCTTATTAACCAGTGTTTCGTGTCTATTAATTTTTCAGTGTACTATAAAATACAGATATTATATATCATAATTTTACATAAAAGTCAATAAATTTAACCATAATTATTGAAATTTACATAAAAATATGATAAGATATTTTTGTTATTTTTATTATCTTGCTTTAAGCAAGTGTATATATAAATCCTATCTAAATAATTTTATACGAGGAGGAATACTTATGTTTAAAAATTTTTTTAAGACGTTGTTTGGTAAGAAATCTTCTGATGAGGATACTCGGAAAATAGAAGATTCCTGTTACTATTGGGCTGATAAAGATGCAGTAGATTATTCTCCTTCTTTTACAGCACAGGATGTACTCTCTTCTACAGAAACAGTTAACGCTAGCGATACTACATTATCTAAAGAAACAGAAGAAGATAAGAAAAATACTTCTGGTGGCAGTTGGGGCTGTGGAGGAGGTTGCGGTGGAGGCTGCATTGGTGGCTGTGGTGGAGGTTGTTTATAATCTCAGGAGGGATAGTAATGGCACAAAAATACTTTGGACTACAATGGCATATTACAGATAGTTGTGATCAAAGATGTAAACATTGTTATATTTATGCAGGAAAAGATTTGTGTAAAAACAATGATTTACCTTTCGAAAAACTTTCTGTAATATTGCAAGATTTTATTATTACCAGTAAAAAAATGAAACGGACACCTTTTATCTCTGTAACTGGTGGAGATCCTTTACTTTATAAAAATGTATGGGATTTTCTCGAGTTACTCAAGCAAAACAACATTAAATTTGCGATATTAGGAAATCCATTTCATATTACAGATGAAGTAGCTATGAAACTCAAAGATTATGGATGTATTAATTATCAAATGTCTTTGGATGGATTAGAAGCAACCCACGACTTTATTAGAAAAAAAGGCTCTTTTACTGCAACCTTAAGTAAGCTTAATTGCCTGAGAAAAGCAGGAATTGCTACTACTATTATGGCTACTGTTTCAAAGAGTAATATCGACGAAATTCCTAATTTGGTTGACACAGTTGTAAAATATGAGGTAGACAATTTTGCTTTTGCAAGATATTGCCCTAATCCAGATGATTTTCAAAATATTGTGTCTGCAGAAGAATATCACGAATTTTTAGGCACAATGTGGGAAAAGTTTATTTCCTATAAAGACAGTCATACGAAGTTTGTATTAAAAGATCATTTATGGACTTTATTTCTTTATGAAAATGGTTTGTTTAATATAGACAATGTTGAAAATCCTAAGGATTTGATATTAGATGGGTGTCGGTGTGGAATTTCTCATATGACAGTTTTGTCTGATGGAACAGTATATGCTTGTAGAAGATGTGAATCTCCAATTGGAAAAGTACCAGAAGAAAGTCTGTACGACATTTTTTTTGGTGAAAAAATGAAACAATATAGACAGTACGAAAAATTTGAAGAATGCTCAAAATGCAAATTGAAAAATTTTTGTCGTGGTTGTCCATCAGTCGCTAAATGTCTTTCCGGTAATTTTTACGGTAAAGATCCTCAATGTTGGAAAACAATTAAATAACGTAAGTAACCCGTTTTGATTTTTTCAAAACGGGTTTTACTATTCACTATTTTATATAATAATTATTATCTAATCCTTCTAATTTTTTTATTCCTTTACTATCTTGTAATATATTATATTGCTTTTTAGCTATTTCATTTAATCTTTCAAGTCTTGTCTTTTGTTCTATTCCTTGAGCTATCATCTCGCTATTTAAATTTTCTAAATTACTCAAAATTACTAACTGAAGAATATTTGCATAGTCTCTCATATTGCCATCTAAAGTAGGATTTTTATCTTTCCATTCTTTTGCAGTCATTCCAAATAATGCAACATTTAAAATATCTGTTTCATTGGCATATACATATAATTTTTGCTTTTCAGTTAGTATAGGAATTATATTTTCTTTTATACTATCAGTATGTATTCTATAATTTGTTTTTGCAAGTTCTCTTCTAACTGACCAATCAATTTTGTTTTGATAGCTTTCATTCTGCTTTAATCGTTCAAATTCTGTAATTAAATATAATTTAAATTCTACATTCAACCAACTTGCAAACTCGAAAGCAATATCAGGGTGTGCAAATGTACCTATGCTATATTTTCCACTGCTTGGAATAATTCCAATAGCATTAAACTCTTTCTTCCAACGATTTGGTGTCATAGTAAAACGGTTATATCCAACTTCATCGATTTTAATTCTGTGTGATTCCACGGAATTAAAATTTTCATTATGTAATTCTTCCCAAAGATTATAAAAATCAAAAGAATTTTTATTAGACATCCAATTACGTATAACTCCTGATGGATCATTTTCATTTTGATATTTTGCTAAATCTGTTAGAGATATATAATCTACATTATCTACTCTCATAACTCTAACTAATTTATTATTTACATTCATTTGTGTTGTTATAAGTTCTTTACTAATAATATCACTTCCAATCTCTTTAAATTCTCCACTTATTATAGAACAATCGTTTGCAGCTGTCAAGTAAAAATCTAAATATAAATTAATTCTTTGAATATAATTTCTTCTGCTGAACACTTATAATTATTCATAATTCCAGTCCATTTTAGTGGGTCAGTATCTTTCAAATGTTCATCAATAGGATTTTTCTGTAGCATTTGTTTCATAAGTATTTCAAATTTCCTTTTAGCTTGTTTATCAGTTTCAACAATATGTTTTCTTAAAGTCTTGTTCATAAACATTATTATATATTCTGCTTTCTTATGATTTTTTAAATATTCTAATCTTAAATGACCATACTTTCCAATATTATAATCTTTTGCATATTCCTCTTTCTCTAAAAATAAGTCAGGAATAAAATAATCTCCCTCTTTGTGATAAGTTATCTCTACCATAATAAAATCCTCCTAAAATTTAATTTTACTACTTTTTAGAACTATATTTTATATCGTTTTCAGCTATCTACAAATATAAATTTTTAAAAGTGTACTTAACTTAAGTCTACTGG